>JAFZZK010000040.1 GCA_017615795.1 Bacteroidales bacterium | reverse complement strand
TGAAAAAGGCGCATATAAATGCGTCTAATTATCGACAAAAACATAAAAAAACTAATCCTTTTGTTTTTGAATGTCAAAATGAGGTTCCGAGCTATCATAATATATCAAACGATTGTTACGACACCTATTGGGCCACCAACGATTCCGTGACCACCGCGTGGGTGGAATTTAAGTTCAACGAACCCCAGACCTTCAACCGCGTGATGCTGCAGGAGTACATCCCACTCGGGCAACGTGTGGAGAAATTTCACATTGAAATCGAGGATGAGAACGGCAACTGGCGCACCATCGCCGAGGAGACCACCATCGGCTACAAGCGCATTGTGCTCACGGAGACCGTCACCACCAAGAAAGTGCGCATTGTCATCGACCAAAGCCGCGCCTGCATCGTGCTGAACAGGGTGGGGCTGTTTATGGACAATGTGTTTAAAGGAGAGCTTTGACGTCGGGGCATTCGCCTCTTTCTGATAGTTTTCGTATTTTTGCCGAAATTATTTGTAAACCATTATCGACTATGACGCAGCATAACAAGACCGTAGTGGCAATTGTGTTCTTGGCCATCCTCGTGGGATGCGGCCTCTTGACCTATTTGTTCTCCCAGAAGGGTGATTCGGCCGGCGCGCAGTCCACGGCCAGCACCCGCTCCACATCCGACCCGGATCCCGACCTGCTGGAGATCCCCGTGCTGAAGGCGAACCGTCCCGAGCAGATTATCGCGCACAAGGGCTATACGGTCAGCTACAACTCCGACTGGTGCGTTCCCAACTGGGTGGCCTACGAGCTCACCCGCGAGGAGGTGCGCGGCACGGTGCCCCGCGCTGTCCACTTTGAGCCCGACCCTGACGTGAAGGGCGTGTGTCCCACCTACCGCGACTACTCCCGCTCCTCTTACACCCGTGGCCATATGGCGCCGGCGGGCGATATGAAATGGGACACCACCGCGATGCGCGAATCGTTCTACCTCTCGAATGTCTGCCCGCAGGACCACAATCTTAACGATGGTGACTGGAAGGAATTGGAGGAGCAGGCGCGCTCGTGGGCCTATCGCTACGGGAGCGTCTATATTGCCTGCGGCCCCATTATGTCGAATAACCCAGAGGTCATCGGGTACAACAACGTGGCGGTGCCAGATGCTTTCTACAAGGTGCTGTTGTGCAAGATTAACGGGCAGTGGCAGGCTCTCGGCTTTGTGTTCGACAACAAGCCCGGCCACAAGAAACTCGTCACCTATAGCCGTACCATAGATGAGATTGAAGAACTCACGGGCATTGATTTCTTCCCCGCCCTGGATGATGAGATTGAAAACGCCATCGAGGCAAAGACCGATTTTTCGGCGTGGAGCAGGTAGGTCTCCGGTCTCAGTTCTTTTTCCTAATGCTTAAGAAATAAACGATAACGGTTGTAATCAACGCACCGGAGATAAATAGCCACCAATAATCAAGCGTGTCGGACAAGGTTGGTTTCTCCGTATTTGTAAATAAGTCGGCTAAATAGCACGTCAGTACTAAAAATATCAACTCTACTACAAATAACCCAATGAATCCGAATACCTTTTTGGCTTTGCTTTGGGTAGGATTACTGTTGTTTTCTTCCATTTTTCAAATATTTTATGTTTGAGATAAAAGCAATCCGCATTTTTTTATGCGGCAAAGATACAAAAAACAACATAAAAAAACGCAGCCGTTTCCGACTGCGTTTCTGTTTCATTTGGCGAGTGCCGTTATGTGTATAGTAGTTGTGGCGAAGCGGGATGCCCCGCCAGGGATATCGCTTAGTACAAGAAGCTCAACAGGATACCTGCGGCCACTGCACTGCCGATGACGCCGGCCACGTTGGGACCCATAGCGTGCATCAACAGGAAGTTGGTCTTGTCGTACTTCATACCTTCCACGTAGGAGACACGGGCGCTGTCGGGCACGGCGGAGACACCGGCGTTGCCGATGAGCGGGTTGATCTTGTTGCCCTCCTTGAGGAAGAGGTTGAAGAACTTCACGAAGAGCACGCCCGTGGCGGTGGCGATCACGAAGGAGAAGGCGCCCAAGCAGAAGATGAGGATGGAGGAGGGTCTGAGGAAGTTGGTGGCCTGGGTGGAGGCGCCGACGGTGAGACCGATAAGGATGGTCACGATGTCGATGAGCGGACCGGAGGCGGTGTTGGCGAGACGTTTGGTGACGCCGCACTCTTTCAGCAGGTTGCCGAAGAAGAGCATGCCGAGCAAGGGCAGGCCGGAGGGCACGAGGAATGCGGTCAGCAGGATGCACAACAGCGGGAAGAGCACTTTCTCGCGGTGGCTGACGGCGCGAGGCGGGCGCATACGGATGAGACGCTCCTTGGGAGTGGTGAGCAGGCGCATGATGGGGGGTTGGATCACCGGCACGAGAGCCATATAGGAGTAGGCCGACACGGCGATGGCACCCATCAGGCTGGGAGCCAGCTTGGAGGAGATGAAGATGGCGGTGGGGCCGTCAGCGCCACCGATGATGCCGATGGCACCGGCTTCCATGGGCGTGAAACCCAGCAGCAGGGAGATGGCGTAGGCGGCGAAGATGCCGAACTGGGCGGCAGCACCGATGAGGATTAGCTTCGGGTTCGATATCAACGCCGAAAAGTCGGTCATTGCCCCGATGCCCAGGAATATCAATGGCGGGTAGAAACCCTTGACCACGCCGAAATAGAGGTAGTTCAGCACGGAACCGTTCTCGTAAACACCGATTTGCAGTCCGTCGGTGAAGGGTATGTTGCCGAGGATGATGCCGAATCCGATGGGCACGAGCAACATCGGCTCAAATTCTTTCACGATGCCGAGGGTGATGAAGAACAAGCCGATGAGAATCATTATGATGTGGCCCCACGTGCAGTTTCCGAAACCGGAGTAACTGAAAAACTGTAGAAGGCCCTCTTTGAAAAATTCAAACATAGTTGTTTTTTTATTTTGTTGGTAATAGATGATTATCGGATTATTCAAACACCACGAGGATGTCGCCTTCCATCACGGAGTCGCTGCGGTGGACGCGCACCTCCTTGATGACGCCGTCCTTCTCCGCATCGATGTTGTTCTCCATCTTCATGGCTTCGAGGAGGAAGAGGCGTTGTCCGGCCTTCACTACGTCACCGGGTTTGCAGAAGACGTCGAGGATGGTGCCGGGCAGGGGCGACTTGAGGGTGGCGCCGGCGGCGGTGGCCGCGGCGGGTGCGCTCTTCACGTTGGCGGGTGCTGTGGCAGGTGCGCTCTTGGCGGCAGGTGCGGCCACTTTCACCACGGGCTTGACGCGGGTCGAAATCTCAGTGTCTAATTCTACTTTGTAGGGAGTGCCGTTCACTTCCACGTTCACGGTGTTGTCTTCAATGTCTCCCACTTCTACGGAATATTTGTTACCGTTGATTGTAAATTTATAGTTTTTCATATTGATGATGTCTTTAAAAATGAATTACTTGTTGATACGCGGGGCTTTTTTCATGACCAACTCCTTCTGGGCCCAAGGAGAATAGTGGGCGGAAGGCATGTGGATGGTGATGACTTCACTCTCCTCGTCGTGCATGCTGTTGAAGTGCAGATGCAGGGCTGCCGTGATGGCGGCGATTTCCTCACCCGTCTGCAGCACGTCGTCCTCCTTGCCTTCAGCATTGGAGAGGGTTGCAGCGGCGGGAGCGTTTTTGGCGGCCTCTTTCTTGGCGGCACGGCGCGACATCGCTCCGAAGACCTTTAACATCAGGTAGATGAGGATGAGGCAGGAGAACACCACTGACATGGCGATGATGGCCAGACCGATACCGTATGGGTCTTCTCTCTTCAGCTTCTCCTCTTTGGAGGCCTTGACGGCAACCTCATTGGAGGAACCTGGGGTGAAGTGGTCAAGTATATGGGCGTTCTCGGTAATGCCGTCCTTTTCGTAGCCGAAAACGGCGGCAGTGTCACGCAGGGAGGCGGGGTAGTGCAGGATGTCAATCAGCTCCTTGCCGTCGGAGGTGATGAGTGCCAAGTAATTCGTCTTGGAAGTGCGGACGTCGAAGTTGACGTGGAAGGTGCCGTACAGAGGTTCGCCGTCCAAGAAAAAGACAACGAAGGAGCGTTGCGGCATGGCAGTGTGGACGTCGGTTTTGGAGATGCGGTACCAGTGGGCCGGGATCTGGGCGCCTTTTTTGCCCATACAGGAGAGGCCAGTGGTGTCGTCGGTGATGTAGCAGCCGGCGAGGTTGACCGTGTTGTAGGCGGGGTTGAACACCTCCACCCAGGGCACGCAACGACCATACTCATCCTGGTAGTTGTCCACGTTTTTGATCATCATCTCGTTGAAGCGCAGGTCGTGGGTGGACTGTGCGGACACGTTGCCCATTACGACCACCGCCATCAACAAGAACAAGATTTTGTTGAAATATCTCATATTGTGTTCTGTTTTAACGATAATGGGTTATAATGGGAGATTGTCGTGTTTCTTGGCAGGGTTCTCCAGACGCTTGTTCTTGAGGGACTCAAGGGCGCGGATGACTCTGAAACGGGTGTTGCGTGGCTCGATGACGTCGTCGATGTAGCCATACTGGGCAGCCACGTACGGGTTGGAGAACATCTGGCGGTATTCCTCGACGCGTTCGTTGAGGAACTGGGCCTTCTCTTCGGGGTTCTCGATTTTCTTCATCTGGGAACCGTAGATGATCTCGGCTGCACCGCTGCCGCCCATCACGGCGATCTCGGCGGTGGGCCAAGCGTAGTTGATGTCGCCGCGGAGGTGCTTGGAGCTCATCACGCAGTAAGCGCCGCCGTAGTTCTTGCGGAGGATGACCGTGACTTTCGGGACGGTGCATTCGCCGTAGGCATAGAGCAGCTTGGCGCCGTGCAGGATGATGCCGCCGTACTCTTGGCCGGTGCCGGGCAGGAAGCCGGGCACATCCACCAACGTTACGATCGGAATGTTGAAGGCGTCGCAGAAACGGACGAAGCGGGCGCCCTTGCGGGAGGCGTTGATGTCGAGCACGCCAGCCAGATATTTGGGCTGGTTGGCCACGATACCGACAGCCATGCCGTTGAAGCGGGCAAAGCCAATCACTAAGTTCGGCGCATACAAGGGTTGGATTTCCAAGAACTTGCCATCATCCACAATGCCGTTGATGACGTCCTTCACGTCGTAGGGCATGTTGGGATTGTCGGGGATGATGGAGTTGAGGCTGTCTTCCAGACGGTTGATGGGGTCTTCCGTGGCCTCGAAAGGCGGTTCTTCCATGTTGTTGGAAGGCAGGTAGCTGATCAGCTCGCGCAGCATAGCGATGCCCTCTTCCTCGTTCTCAACGGCGAAGTGGGCCACGCCGGACTTCTTGGAGTGGACGCTGGCACCGCCAAGGTCCTCGGTGGTGACATCCTCATTGGTGACCGTCTTGACCACCTTTGGGCCAGTGACGAACATGTAGCTGGTGTTCTTGGTCATCATGATGAAGTCCGTCAATGCGGGTGAGTAGACGGCGCCGCCGGCGCAGGGGCCGAAGATGGCTGAGATTTGGGGGATCACACCGGAGGCGAGGATGTTGCGCTGGAAGATTTCAGCGTAACCGGCAAGGCTGTTCACGCCTTCCTGGATGCGGGCGCCGCCGGAATCGTTGAAACCGATGACGGGCGCACCCACCTTCATGGCTTGGTCCATGACTTTGCAGATCTTCAGGGCGAACGTCTCGGAAAGGGAGCCGCCGAAGACTGTGAAGTCTTGGGAGAAAACGTAGACCAGACGGCCATTCACCGTACCATAGCCGGTGACCACGCCGTCAGAAAGGAATTTTTTCTTTTCCTGGCCGAAGTTGGTGCATCTGTGTTGTACGAACATGTCGAATTCCTCGAAGCTGCCTTCGTCAAGGAACATCAGGATGCGCTCGCGCGCCGTGTATTTGCCCTTGGCGTGCTGTTTTTCGATTTGGTCCTGACCTCCGCCCAAACGAGCCTTTTCCCGCAGGGACAATAGCTCGTTGATTTTATCTTGCATTGTCATAAGATATTGGTGTTTAGTTGTTTGTATTTATTTGAATGTTAAAATCCACACTATACGTTTAAAGCGCGAAAATACAAAAAATATACGCACTTTCAGTTGCAAAAAAGTCCCGTGCTCATCAAGTTGTGAACACGGGACTTTGATAATGCGGTGATGGCGCGAAAAAACTACAGTCTGTCGATGCAGTTAAGGTCGCTGAAGGCGATCTTGAGGCGCTCAACCACGGATTTCTCGCCCTCGCGCAGGAAGGCACGCGGGTCGTAGTACTTCTTGTTGGGCTTGTCCTCGCCTTCGGGGTTGCCGATCTGGCCTTGCAGGTAGGCTTCGTTTTTCATGTAGTACTTGCGGATGCCGTCCCAGAATGCCCATTGGGTGTCGGTGTCGATGTTCATCTTGACCACGCCGTAGGAGATGGCTTCCTTGATCTTGGCGGGTTCGGAGCCGGAGCCGCCGTGGAAGACGAAGTTGACGGGGTTCTCCGTAGTGTTGTGTTTCTTGCGGATGTACTCCTGGGAGTTGTGCAGGATGATGGGCTCCAGTTTGACATTGCCGGGTTTATAGACACCGTGCACGTTGCCGAAGGAAGCGGCGATGGTGAAGTTGGGGCTGATCTTGCTGAGTTCCTCGTAGGCGTAGCACACGTCTTCGGGCTGGGTGTAGAGGCGGGCGCTGTCGATGCCGGTGTTGTCCACGCCGTCTTCCTCACCGCCCGTGATGCCGAGTTCGATTTCGAGCGTCATCTCGATCTTGGCCATGCGGGTGAGGTATTTCTTGCAGATCTCAATGTTCTCTTTCAGAGGCTCTTCGGAAAGGTCGAGCATGTGGGAGCTGAAGAGGGGTTTGCCGTATTTGGCGTAGTATTGCTCACCGTAGTCGAGCAGGCCGTCGATCCAGGGCAGGAGCTTCTTGGCGGCATGGTCGGTGTGGACGACCACGGGCACGCCGTACATCTCGGCCATCTCATGGATGTGCATGGCACCGGAAATGGCACCCTTGATGGCTGCGGCCTGGTTGTCATTGCTCAGCGACTTGCCGGCGTAGAAGACGCCGCCACCGTTGGAGAATTGGATCATGACCGGCGAGTTGACCGTCTTTGCGGCTTCCAACACGGCGTTGATGGAGTCCGTGCCCACCACGTTGACAGCGGGAAGGGCGAACTTCTCTGCTTTGGCGATTCTGAAAATCTCTTGGAGGTCTTTGCCATAGACTACTCCAGGTTTAACTTTTGACAAGATTTTTTCTGACATCTCTTTTTTGAAAATTTAAGGGTTAATATTAAGATCAATTGTTGTTCAAAGGACTATTTGTCTGGGTTTCAGGTTTCAGGTTTCAGGTGTGGAACTTGAAACTTGAATCTTGAAACTATTTACTCTTCCTCCGGTTCCAAAGCCATTTCACAACCTTGGTGCCAATGGTGATGGCTGTGGTTATGCGGGTGGATTTGTTGGTCGCAGAGGAGAATCCTTCCAGCATTTTCCGGGGACGCACCTTTCGAAGGTTGACCAATCCGTGCCACAGTCGCTTGGCGGTGTCCACGTCTTCTTGGTAGGCGTCGAGATCCTTGCTGATCCGGCGTTCCTGCGCGGCGATTTTGCGCTGTAGTTGCATCTTGCGGGCTGCAATCTCGTTGAGATTGTTGAAAGGGGCTTTCTCTTTATTGCTCATTGTCACCTCCTTCCTTGGGCATTTCGATTTCAGGCTCAATCACCTTCTCGGACTCGTCTTTTTCGGCATACAGGATGCGGCTGAACTTGCGGATGAGGGGATTGATGAATAACGTGTCCTTGTAATGCAGCACCACAAGGATGATCCCTATGAGGATGACGCAGACAATGGTATAGGCCCAGCCTGCATTAAGGGCGAGGGTGAGCCAGCTGATCAAGGCGCTGGAAAGGTATATGAGCACCGCCACCGCGCAAACTACCACGATGAGCATGGAGAGTATCACCGAAAGGATCTGCGAGGATTTTTCCAGCAATTCCAGCTTGAGAAGATCGTAGCGCTGTGAGAGGTAAGTCTTGAGATCCTTGGCAGTCTTCTCGTTGCGTGGCGAGTTGCTCGTCAGTTTCTCGAAAAGATTCATAGTGACATTCCGATTATAATACTTCTTCGGCTTCTGCTTCGTCGATGAGGTCGTCCATCATGGCTTCTTCCTCCGAAGGAGCGGAAGCGCGTTTTTCTTTGAGTTTTTCGATAAGCTTGTCAATTTCCTCCTTGGTCAATTTGGAAGAGACTTTTTCGCGGATTTCCTTGCCCTTTTCGGTCGTGAAGAGGAGGGAAATGCCAGTAGCTGCTGCGGCTCCGGCCAAGAACGATAAAATTTCAGATGCTTTCATATCATTTAGTTTTAGAAGGTTATAAATATATAAGGTATGGTGTTTTTTCAGATGCTTATGGGACTCAGTTTCCCTTGCAGGGCTTGCGCCGTGTAGGAGCGTTTTTTCTCCATGAGCTTCTCTGGTGTGCCTTCGAAGACGATCTTCCCGCCTCCGTCGCCGCCTTCAGGCCCCATGTCGATGATCCAGTCGGCGCATTTGATGATTTCGGTGTTGTGTTCGATGACCACAATCGTGTTGCCTCGTTCGATGAGACGGTTGAAGGCACCGTATAATTTGTTGATGTCGTGAAAATGCAGGCCGGTGGTCGGCTCGTCGAAAATGAAGAGCTTGTTCTGCTGCTCGTCGTCGAGGGAGAGGTAGTAGGCCAGTTTCACGCGCTGCGCCTCGCCTCCTGAAAGCGTCGAGGAGGCCTGTCCGAGCACCAGGTAGCCGAGCCCCACGTCTTGTAGCGGCATCAGCCGGCGGATGATGTTCTTGGTGAGGTCGGTGACAGGCAACTGCTGGAAGAATTCCACGGCTTCTGACACTGTCATGTTGAGGATGTCGGTGATGGTTTTGTCCTTGACCTTGACGTCGAGGGCCTCGTCGCGAAAGCGGCCGCCGTTGCAGGATGGGCAGATCATCTCCACGTCGGCCATGAACTGCATGTTGATGTGGATCTTGCCCTCGCCTTCACATTCTTCGCAGCGGCCACCGGCCACGTTGAAGGAGAAGAAGCCCGGGCGGTAGTTGCGCTGCTTGGCCAACGGTTGTGAAGCGTACAACTCGCGGATGTAGTCGTATGCCTTCACGTATGTTATGGGGTTGGATCGCGTGGAGCGCCCGATGGGGTCTTGGTCGACCATCACCACGTCGGTGATTTTGGACATGTCGGCATTGATGCCGGAACATCTGCCCGGCTTTGGCCCGTTTTTGTCAAGAAGCCGCAATAGGCAAGGGTATAGTATGTTAGCGATCAGGCTGCTTTTGCCCGAGCCGCTCACGCCTGTTACAACCGTCAGGCATTCCAAGGGGATCTTGACATTGATATTCTTGAGATTGTGTTCCTTGGCACCTTTGATTTCTACGTAGTTGCGCCATTTGCGGCGACGTTTAGGTGCCGGGATGTGTCTGCATTCTTCCGCGGGGAAACCGCCTGTCATGCCGCGCAGGTAGGAGGCGGTGAGATTCTCTTTTTCTTGCAGCAGGTGCTCAAAGTCACCAGTATAGACGACCTCGCCGCCAAATTGGCCGGCGCGGGGCCCGATATCGACGATGTAGTCGGCGGCACGGATGATGGATTCGTCGTGCTCGACGACAACCACGGTGTTGCCGATGTCGCGAAGGCGCTTCAGCACGCGGATGAGGTTCTCGGTGTCGCGCGGGTGCAGGCCGATGCTGGGTTCGTCAAGGATGTAGAGTGAGCCCACAAGACTGCTGCCCAGAGAGGTGGCCAAGTTGATGCGCTGCGATTCGCCGCCCGACAGGGAACCGGCGGTGCGGTCGAGGGTCAGATAGCCTAATCCCACTTCGTCGAGCAAACCGATGCGTGTGCGCAGCTCCTTGAGCACGTTTCGCGCAATTTCCTCCTCATTGGGGTTGGTAAACTTGAGTTGGTCAAAGAAGGGCTTGAGGTCACAAACCGGCATGGCTAACAACTCTGTAATAGACTTGCCGCCCACCTTGACGTATTGGGCGTCTTTGCGCAGACGGGTGCCCAGGCAGTCGTGGCATAGCTCGCGCCCGCGGTAGCGCGCTTGCAACACGCGGTATTGGATTTTGTAAGTGTTGGCGGCCACGAACTGGAAGAATTGGGTGATGCCTTCCACGTGGTGCTTGGGGTCGCCGAACCAGAGCAGGTCGAACTCCTTTTGGGTCAGGTCTTCAATGGCACGATGTACGGGGAAATCGAGTTTGAGGGCCTGTTTGATGAAATAGCGTTTCCACTCGCTGAGCACCTCGCCGTGCCAGCAGACCACGGCATCCTCGGCCACGGATAGTTGGCGGTTGGGAATCACCAAATCCTGGTCCACACCTTCAATCATGCCGGTGCCCAAACAGGTCTTGCACGCCCCGTAGGGGTTGTTGAAGCTGAAGAGGTTGACGGAGGGTTCCTCAAAGGCGATGCCGTCGGCCTCGAAGCGGTTGCTGAAGGATTTTTGGGAAACGCTGTTTTTTTTATTGGCAGTGTTAACCTGTGAAGGCTGGGGAGGAATGTCGTCTTCGCTTTGAATCATGCAGGCGCCCTTGCCCTCGGCGAAGGCGGTGTTCACGGAATCGCGCAGTCGCGCGATGTTGTCTTCGATATTGTTGGACTTGAAACGGTCGATGAGCACGTACATCTCGGATGCCCGGGTACATTTTTTCCCGTTGAGAAACTCGTCGATTTCGAAAAGTTTGCGGTCATAGACCACGCGGCTGAAGCCCTGCTGGCGGAGGATGGAGAGCTGTTCGAGGAGGGTTCGTCCTTCGGGGAGCACCACGGGGGCGAGCACATAGACGCGCTTGTCCGGGGCGATCTTGCGGGCAAACTCCACCACGTCGCCCGGGTCGTCGCGACGCACCTCCTTGCCGCTTACGGGTGAGAAGGTGTGCCCCACGCGCGCGAACAACAATTTCAGATATTCGTAGATCTCCGTCACCGTGCCCACGGTGGAGCGCGGGTTGTTGGACATCACGTGCTGCTCGATGGCGATGGCGGGCGGGATGCCGGTCACCGACTTGACTTCAGGCTTGTGCATCCTTCCCATGAACTGACGTGCGTACGAGCTGAGGCTTTCCACATAACGACGCTGCCCCTCCGCATAGAGTGTGTCGAAGGCCAACGACGATTTGCCCGAACCGGACAGGCCGGTAATGACTACCAGCTTGTTGCGGGGGATGTCAACATCGATGTTCTTCAGATTGTTGACTTTCGCGCCTCTTATGGATATGATATCGTTTTGCATGAATTTCTCAAATATCAAGTAACATGTCAATATGCGCCGGAGATGAAGTATGCCACCACATAGATCAAAGCAGGTGAGGCTGCAAACAGCATCGAGTCGAAACGGTCAAGCATTCCACCATGACCCGGCATGACATTCCCGCTATCTTTCACTCCTGCGTTGCGTTTGAACAGGGATTCCAACAAATCTCCGAATGTTCCGAACACCACTGTCATCAACGCGAACAAAATCCAATCCCAATGGCCAGGCCGTGCGGACCCGAAGTATGGGATGAGAGGCAAGAACCATGCCAAAAGCATAGTCATCAAACACCCGATGACAGTACCCTCCCATGTCTTTCCCGGAGAGATACGGGGGCACATTTTGTGCTTGCCGAGCAGTGTTCCGCCCAGATAAGCGAATGTGTCGTTGGCCCAAACCAAAACAAAAAAGGCGAGTGCATCGGAGGGCCTGACATAAGAGAGCGTCGAAATGGCAGCCAAGGGAATGACAATCCACAGGATTCCCCACACGTTTTTGGATATATGTTCGATAGGGCACGGGTTAGCCGAAAACAGCTCGCGTATGGTCAAAAACACCGCAACCGCAAAAAGAGAGGCCAGGACAAGGCCCAGGAATATGAAAAAGATGCCTCCCTTGTCGTCCAGCCACCATCCGCCACGATGCTGGTAGTACGATACAAGAAGGCAGAATTGCATTACCACAGCCACCAGTATCAGGAAGAGTTGAGCGAGCTTGTCCACAGGTTCGGAGGTGAGTTTCCCGAACTCGCAGATGGCCAGACAGGAGACGGCCGTCATGAGCCCGCACATGAGTGGCGGACAGAAGGTGCCGGCCACCATGAGGGCCACATAGACGGCTCCTGCAGCGGTGCGGACCAGCAAGTTCTTAGTCTTGGGGTTCATATGATGGCGCGTTTTCGGGTTGTGGTTCAGGGGCGGGGTGGCTCTCGGGACGCGGTTCTTCGACAAGCATCAGGATGATGCGGGGTTCGCGGGGCGTGTATTGTGGCTTCCCGTTAATCTCTTCGGGACGCGTGGGCACCACAAACTCGGTTATGGGGCAGGTGGTGTTCCCGTTGTGTTCCCGCAGATAGGCCAATGCATCCTCGTAGTCGGGGAAGATGCACCGCTCGCGAGAGACCACGATGATGTCCTTGGCTAAGTTCTTCACGGAAGCATATAAGTCTACCGCCTGGGTGAAGCCGATGGCGCCGGAGCGTGCCACCAGCACATTTGAAAAGAAGAGTGCGGCGTCGACAGGCTCGTTGAGGTTGATGGCGTTGACGTGGTGCACTTTGTGCTTGTCAAGGTACGCGCCCAAGTTGGGACTGGTGTTGAGCAGCATGTTGTATTGCTGCCCCTGTGCGATCTTGATGAGATATTGTACAAAGTTCTGGTTGTTGCAGGGGATGTATTTCCCGCCGGCGGCACGGAAATTCTCTATGAAGGTTCTGAAGGTGTCTTGAATAGGCTCGAACAGGGGACAGGTCATGTCAGGCATCATGGGAGGTGTCTGATTTTTGTAGGTGAGAGCGTTCCGGATGTCTTTCCGGATTCTTTCCTTTCCCACGTATAATTGCGGATCTAAAGAGTTTGTTTCTGCCATGGCTGGAGTGTTTAGGATTGGGGAATGTTGTCGTCGCCTTCGGATGGTGTGGCCTCGGGGGCAGGGTCGATTGCCGGCTCCAAGGTCGGTGTGTCAGGTTGGACGGTGGGTTGTTCATCTGCGAAGGGACGTTTGCCGAGGATGCGTTCCACATCTTCGGTGAAGATGACCTCTCGTTCGAGCAGGAGCCCGGCCAGCTGGTCGAGTTGCTCCTTGTGCTCCGACAGGATCTGTTTGGCTTTGGCGTAGCAGGACTCGATGAGTTGGTGGACTTGCTCGTCTATGGTCTCGGCGGTTTTTTCGCTATAGGGTTTTTGGAAACTGTATTCTTGTTGTCCGGTGGAGTCGTAGTAGGAGATGTTGCCGATTTTCTTGTCGAGGCCGTAATATACGACCATGGCGTAAGCCTGTTTGGAGACGCGTTCGAGGTCGTTGAGTGCACCTGTGGAGACTGTGCCGAAAACGACGTCTTCGGCAGCGCGTCCGCCGAGCAGGGCGGTCATTTCATCGACAAGTTGGTCGTAATTGGTGAGTTGGCGTTCTTCGGGGAGGTACCAGGCGGCGCCGAGGGCTTTGCCGCGCGGCACGATGGTGACCTTGACTAACGGGGATGCGTGTTGGAGCAGCCAACTCACGGTGGCGTGTCCGGACTCATGGTAGGCAATGGTCTTTTTCTCTTGAGGGGTGAAGACGCTGCCCCGGCGTTCAAGGCCGCCAATGATGCGGTCGACGGCGGCGAGGAAGTCCTCTTTCTCGATCTGTTTCTTGTTGTTGCGGGCGGCGATGAGGGCGGCTTCGTTGCAGACGTTGGCGATGTCGGCTCCCGAGAACCCCGGGGTCTGCTTGGCGAAGAAGTCGAGGTCCACGTCGGGGCCGAGCTTGAGTTTGCGCACGTGGACGCCGAAAATGCCGCGGCGCTCGTTGAGGTTGGGGAGCTCGACGGCGATTTGACGGTCGAAGCGTCCGGCACGCAGCAGGGCGCGATCGAGAATGTCGGCGCGGTTGGTGGCGGCCATGATGATGACGCCGGCGTTGGTTGAGAAGCCGTCCATCTCGGTGAGCAGTTGGTTGAGGGTGCTTTCGCGCTCGTCGTTGGCATTGGAGATGGCACTCTTGCCGCGGGCACGGCCGATGGCGTCGATCTCGTCGATGAAGATGATGCAGGGAGCCTTCTCCTTGGCGGTCTTGAAGAGGTCGCGCACTCGGGAAGCGCCCACGCCGACAAACATCTCCACGAAGTCGGAGCCGGAAAGGGAGAAGAAGGGGACTTTGGCCTCGCCGGCCACGGCCTTGGCCAGCAAGGTCTTGCCGGTGCCCGGAGGGCCGACGAGCAGCGCGCCCTTGGGGATCTTGCCGCCCAAGGCGGTGTATTTCTTGGGATTCTTCAGGAAATCGACGATTTCCATAACTTCTTCCTTCGCGCCGTACAGGCCGGCCACGTCCTTGAACGTGACGTTGACCTTGTTCTTATCGGCGAGTTTGCCGGTGGACTTGCCCACGTTGAAGGGATTCATTCCTCCGCCGGCTCCGCCTGCGCCACCGCCCATCTGGCGGCCCATACCGCGGAACATCCAGCCCCACAGCACGAAAAGCAGCACGAGCGGCACGACCCACTCCAGGACATTGGCCCAGATGCGGGCGTCGTTCTCCATGATGATCTTGACCTGCGCATCGGCGGGAAGTTCGGCGTTGACAGCCTCGAATTCATGCTCCGGATCGAAGCGCGTGGAGGTCAGGAAGAAGAAATGCGGCGAACGGGTCGGCACCTTGCCGTTCGCGAACAGGTTGGCGTATTTGCCGAGTTTGTCGGGCTG
>JAFZZK010000039.1 GCA_017615795.1 Bacteroidales bacterium | reverse complement strand
TATGAAAAAGCGTTTTCTATTATTCCTTTTTGCCCTCGCTGCGACAACCCTCCATGCCCAAGACAACGCTCAAAAAAGCGACTTGTATGAAATCGTGTCGCACAGCATGGGCGAGTTCCAATTCCAAACAGAGAACTTTATGCGGCAACATGACGGCGACTTTCTCTTTTGTACTTTTGTGACTATTGAAGGGCCTACACAATTTTCGTATATCGACATTGGAAACATCTTCTATAAGGTGTCGCCCACAACGCTCACTGTCACCGACTCATTGTTTGTGGAAGATCCCAATGCCCCTTTCTACCTCTTCGCCCCCAACCCGATTGGCGAGGGCAACATCAGGGCCAACTTCGAGTATGTCGAGGAATGCGACAGCACCTTTTTGCGCATCTGCCATTTTCCTGACAATAATCTGACTATCAACCACGAAGAGGATATTGTAGTGCCTGTGTGTGCAGGCTTTGCTGGTGGCAACTACGACAGTCACATGATGGATAGCAGGGGCGACCTGATCATGAAATATAGCAAACCGCGGCCTGACGGTGGTTATGAGGAACATATCGCCCGCTTCGGCCCCAACGGCACGCTGAAACACCAAGCACTACTGTTTGAGAACCAGAACATCGTCATCCCCAAGCTACGGGTCTTCAAGGAATCACCGCTGCAATACTACCAATGGAAAAGCAATTCCGCACAAAACCTTTCCCTCATAGTGATGGATTCCCTCTTCCATAAAAACACCATAGTCTTAAGTAAGATGTTGAGAGAAACTGTCATCGACTCGAACAATAACAAAGAGTACGAATACTTGGGTTTCAACATCGATACCGAAGTGATTCCTATTGGCGGAGATGACGTGCTGGTGGCTGCCCGATACACGTGCGACACGAATTTCGACCCTATCGCGGCAGAAAACGGCGTGGCTGTAGCAAAATACGACATTCGCACCATGCGATTGAAAGACTATATCGCGTTCAACGATTATATGGGTTGGGATAACGGAGCGCGCTGTAAAGGACTGAAGCAAATGTCGGACGGTACGGTCTACTTCCTTTATAAGGAAAATGGATACCCTGAAGAAAGCTTTGTCGCCGTGAAGATGGATACCGACTTGAATGTGGAATGGAAACGTTTCCTCAAAACCGACAACATCAGATTTCTTTGGGGTATTCCTTTACAATTCCCCATCTTGTATGTCGACGAACAAGGAAATGAGCAAGGCGTTTCGTGGGCAGGATGCGGTATAGATACCAATGACATCTCGTATCTAATCTATTTCTACCTCAACCACGACGGCACGGTGGGCACGAACGAGATTGGCATAGAGGTGCGCCCCTACACCTACTACCCCAACCCCGTGAAAGAGCAACTACAAATGCAGTTCTCCCCCGACGTACAGCCCGCCCAAGTAGAGCTCTACGACTTGCAAGGCAGGCTGGTGCGCACACAGCGCAGCAACTTCGAGCACATCGATATGAGTCAACTGCCCACTGGCACTTACACGATGCGTGTCACTATGGAGGATGGAAAGAGTTATTCAGACAAGGTGGTGAAGGAGTGATGAGGGGGATTGCAAATCCCCAGGTTCAGCACCGGCGGATTGCAAATCCGCCGGAACAGAGAACAGATAACACAACCCCACCAAAAACAATGAATGCCGTCAGTATTGGCGACATTCATCATATTTACGATAGATTTCCGTAAGATTTGCTTCCGACTAAGCCTTCACCAAAGCCGCAGCACCAAGGATGGCCGCGTCATTGTCGGGCAATTCGGAGACACGAATCTCTACGCTTCCCTTGAAGATGAAGCAGAGGTGCTCCTCGAACGACTTGCGCACGGGATTGAGCAACACGTCGCCAGCCTTTACGGGGCCACCAAACAAAAAGACAGCCTCAGGACCGCTGAAGGTCACAGCGTTGGCCATAGCGATGCCCAACAGATAGCCCGTCTTTTCAAACACCTTGATAGCCAATGGGTCGCCGTATTTGGCTGCATCGCCGACCATCTTGCTGGTAAGTTCCTCGGGATTGACTTTGCGAAGCGCTCCGTCATAGTCAGGTGTGTTCTCTATCATCTCCAAAGCCGTGCGGCGGATACCCGTGGCCGAGCAATAGGTCTCAAGGCAGCCCTTGTTGCCACAGCCGCATTGACGCCCTTCGGGGATCAGGATGGCGTGACCCAACTCGCCGGCACCGCCTGTCTTGCCGAGAACCAGCTTGCCGTCGACCACCACACCGCTGCCCACACCCGTGCCAAGGGTGAACATAATGAAGTGTTTCATACCTTTGGCGCCGCCATAAACGAGCTCGCCGTAAGCTGCCGCGTTGGCATCATTGGAGACCACCACCGGCACGTCGATATACGACCGGAAAAGCGCTTTGAGGTCAACTATGCCTTTGAAGTTGAGGTTGGAGGCATTTTCGATGCAGCCCGTGTAGTAATTGCCCACGGGTGCCGCGATGCCGATGCCTTCAATCTTGTCCACGTTGTTTTCCTGCATCAACAACTTGATTTGGTCATAAATATCCGACACATAAAGGTCTGCATCAAAATATTTGTTGGTCGGGAGGTTCTTTTTGGCCACACAGCGGCCGTCGTCGCGCACCAGTCCAATGTCAGTGTTGGTGCCGCCAATGTCGATTCCTATGGAATAAGTGTTCATAATCGTAGAGTTTATTGAATGGGCGAAAATACGGTTTTTTGTTGAATTGGAAAGAAAAAAAACTATCTTTGCAATAAAATTATTCTGTGTATTCTATCCTCATCCACGCGAAATAGTAACAATATAAATAATTCATTATTAACAAATTAAAACCTAAATCACATGAAAAAGTTATTTACAATCCTAACGTTAATGCTAGTCATGGCATCATTCAACGTAAACGCCCAGCAAAGGGATGAAGCTTGGTTGGAATACGACAACGGCGTCTTTATGGTCGATATTGGACTTCTGAGCGGCGAGCCC
>JAFZZK010000038.1 GCA_017615795.1 Bacteroidales bacterium | reverse complement strand
GCCGATGATGAACTCACTCATCATCAAGGGAATGCCTATCAACAGGACAAAAAAGACATACACCAGGAGGAAGGCGCCGCCGCCGTTGCTGCCCAGCATATAGGGAAACCGCCAGATGTTGCCGAGACCCACTGCGCCGCCAGCCGCTGCCAAAATGGCACCGATATTAGAGGTGAAACCTCTGTTGTTGTTTACTTCCATTTTTTAAACCAGTATTAATGTGCTCTGTTTTTTCTTTTATCAGAACCTGCCACCGGCACCACCGCCGCCGAAGCCGCCGCCACCTCCAAAGCCGCCAAAGCCTCCGCCACCAAAGGTTCCGCCACCAAAACTGCCACCCGACCTTCCATAGTTGCCATACGGGAAGGGGTCAATAAAGATGGTACTACCGGAACCACCGGTGTAATGGCCTCCACTGTCACCGTTGCTGTGGGTCTTCTTTCCCACCACATACAACACGGCAACAATGATGATGATGGCAAAAATCAGCCCGAAAAGGGCTTCTTCGCCATTATCGTCATAAAGGCGTTCTTCGGAAATCTCACCTGCCGCAAGCGGCAGAATATAGGCCAATGCCGAATCAATGGCCGCCTTGTAACGGCCCTGGCTCAACTCGGGAATCATCTTGTTCTCAATGATGAGCTTGGTGGCCCCGTCGGTAATGACAGGCTCCAAATCGTAGCCCACAGAGATATAGACGTCGCCATCACCCTTGCCCGTGGAGGGCTTGATGAGGAGTACCACACCGTTGCGCTTGTTTTGGGAACGCACCCCCCATCGTTCGCCGATTTCGTAGGCGAACTGCGCAGCCGTGTAGTTTCCAAGGTCGTTGACAGTGACCACACAGATGACATTGGTGGTGGAGTCGTTGAAATCAACAAGTTTACGCTCCAGCTCCGTCACATCCGCCTGCGTAAGCACCCCGGCAAAGTCATTGACCAAGCGGGGCGGGTTGGGCACGGCAGGAATCACGTCCGTCTTGTTGCGGGCAAAGCCCACCAGACAGAGTGCGGCAAACAGGATGCAGAGCGACAGTCTTTTCATCTATCCCTATTAGTCGAAATTGAACTCCACTTCAGGAGCCTTGTCGGCACCCTCGGCGGCCTTGAAGTAACCCTTCTTTTCGAAGTTGCAAACACCGGCAACAATATTGTTCGGGAACTTGCGGATGTAGGAGTTGTAGTCCTGCACGGTTTCGTTGTACTTGTTGCGTTCCGTGGAGATACGATTTTCGGTGCCTTCCAACTGGGCCTGCAGTTCAAGGAAGTTCTGGTTGGCCTTCAGTTCGGGGTAGCGCTCGATGGTGACCAGAAGACGACTCAAAGCAGAGCTGAGTTCGTCCTGGGCAGCCTGGAACTTCGCGATGGACTCTTCAGTAAGGTTAGAGGGATCCACCTGCACGGACGTGGCCTTGGCACGCGCGTTGATTACGGCTTCCAGCGTCTTCTTCTCAAAATCAGCGGCACCCTGCACAGCCTTCACCAGGTTGGGGATAAGGTCCATACGACGCTGATAGGCATTTTCGACATTGGCCCAGGCCTGGGAGCAGGTCTCCTCTTTGCTGACCATCTTGTTGTAAGGGCCGATGAATAAGGCAATCAAGGCGATCACGATAACGACCACCAAGACGAGTGTTTTTGATAATCCTTTCATTGTATTGAATTTTTAATGATGTTATAAATCTTATCGCCAGCGCCGATATTGGCCTCCACATATTGGCGGCAGATAGCGCAGGTTTTGTCATATTCGTCAGCACTGTCGTCAAATCGCCGCACAATGCGTTCCATCTCCCCTGCGGAGGTGATGGAAAAAGCGCCTTTTCGCTGCACCAATTCAACAGCCTCGTTGAATTTTTGGTACTTGGGGCCGAAGAAAAGGGGTACGCCGAACACGGCCGCCTCCAGAATGTTGTGCAGCCCTGTTTTGAACGCACCACCCACGTAGGAAAGCGTGCTGTATTTGTACACTTTGCTGAGCATGCCGATGGTGTCGAGCACCAATACATCGTACTGCGACAGGTCTTCCCCCTTCATCTCACTGTATCTCACCACCCTGAAATCCCGAAACATTTTCACCACACTTTCGCTGCGCGAAATTTCATGAGGTGCCACGATTAATTCATAGCCCTGCAGATGCGACATCACCACAGCCAAAAGCTGCTCGTCGGGTTCCCAAGTGCTGCCTGCCACCATCAACTTGCCGCCCTGCCGGAACTGCTCCACAAAGTCGAGCGTGTAGACCTGGGAAGCGATGGCATGCACACGGTCGAAGCGGGTGTCTCCGCAGACCGTGCATTGCTGGATGCCAATGCTTTTGAGGAGCTGCGCGGATTCCTCGTTTTGCACAAAGAAGCCAGAAGATCGGCGAAGATGAGCCGCAAACCACCGCCCGATGGGACGAAACAGGTATTGCGAAGGGCGAAAGATGGCACAAATATGGTAAAAGGGAATGTTGCGGAGGCTCAGCTCGTGCAAATAGTTGTACCAATACTCATATTTCACAAACACAGCCATCTGGGGATTGACGATGCCGAGGAATCTTCGCACATTGCGAGGAAAGTCCAGCGGCAAGTAAAAGACATAGTCGGGCAGGGTGTCGTTTTTGCGAATCTCGTAGCCCGACGGGGAGAAAAAAGTGGCGAGCACCCTGGTCTCCGGGTTTTGTTTCTTGATACGCTCGATGATGGGGCGGGCTTGTTCGTATTCGCCCAGGGAGGCGCTGTGTATCCAGACAGGGCGCGGCTGCCCTGCAAGAGCGCGGGACAATCTGTCGAATTCACCACGACGCCCTCTTTGCCACAGCGCGGCCTTTGCATTGAAAGGTGCAGCAATGGCGATGCCGAGACGGAGAAAGAAGATGCCGATGGTGTAGAACAGACGCATAAATTAACGATAGTAGAAGGTAGTCACAGACTTTTTCTCATAAAGCGGGATGTTCCAGCCAATCTTGATGCCGGCGAGCCCGCTGAACTTGTATTTCATGTTGGCAGTCGGCCCTTCGGGAAAGACATAGTTGCGGTTGGGCTTGGTCCAGATTTCATAGAACTCGACGCCACCGAAGAAACTGAGAAGCCGGTTTTTCTGGATGAAGAGATAGCCGACAAACTGATTCATGGCAAACCCGGCAGAGCGATGGTCGTAGAGTTTCTTGTAGTCGTCAAGGAGTTGCGGCACTTGGTTGTCGTAGTCGTTGATACGGATTTTATGGCCAAAATAGCCAGCCCCGAAGCGGAGCCAGATGCCGGAGTTCTTCCAGCGGCTCACGGGGATGACCTTGCCGAAACTCGGGCCCACAAACCAATAGCGTCCCTCGAAATAGAGCTGCGACTCAAGGCCGTTGCCATCGATGATGATGTATTCTCCACCCACCTCGCGCACCATGTCGCCCAAAAAAGAGGCCGTGGCATCACGCAGGTTGGCGCCAAACATGTAGCTGAAACTCAGGTCGAAAGTCCAGTTTTTCTGGGTTTTGACGGTAAAATTGGCACCGAGGGCGAGGTTGGCCTTGAAGGTCTTCTGCAGGTCTCCCATGGGAAGTTGTCCCGACATACTGGGGCCGAGCCAAATCATCGTGGCGGCGGTATCCACATAGTCCTTGTTGGAGAAGTCGGTGCGATACGACTGTCCCATAAGAGAAGGAGCGCACAGACAACATACCAGCAAAATTGCAATTATTTTTTTCATTATAGTAATTTCAAAATACAAGGTGGCAAAAATACGAAAAAAAGCCGTTAGTATAACCAACCCGTCACCTCGTGGGGTAGTACTCGTATGCCCCGAGATCAGGAGCTCCGTCGCGCGCGCGTCCCTTCAGGTCCGTGAGGATACCCAAATTGGTGAGGCCGGCGTCAATGGCAGGTGAGTTCGCCTGCAAGTTGCAGTCCTGCCCGTATTTGCTGACAAACTTGGGGTCACGGTCCCAGCAGTTGACAAAGGAGGTACCCATTCCCTCGCGCCGTACGATGGAGTTGCGGAACACATAGCTCAAAGCGGCGTCGTTGGACTTGGAATATGCAAACTCGTTCCCGTCGCGGTTGCCGTAAATGATGGAGTTGTTGCACTCCAAGTTGACATCGCCAATCATATAGACCGTTTCATACTCACCAGCGGCAGTGACAGTGGGCACGTCGTAATAGTTGGAGAGCAACACGGCAGGGGTTTTGCGCGCCGGCATGGAGAAGAAATTCGACACTGTGACATGGTTCAATTTGTAGTTGCCCACATGCATCGCTATGCTGTATTGCCCATTGTTGCTCACCTGGCAGTTGTTCATCTCCAAGTTTGCCGCATGACCCAGCACGCCGTACATTTTGTTGTTCTGGATAATCGTATTGTTCACCACCGTCTTGTTGCCGAGGAACTCCTCCAGGATGTCAATTTCCAAGCCAATGGCAGCGTGCGAGATGACAGCGTTCTCAATGAGGTTGTCCTCTGTGCCCTCGTTGATGAGGATACGGTCCCACTGGGCATAATCGGCATCGAAAAACGGCTCCAAGTGGTCACCGCGGATGGTGACAGGCTGGTCAACAGTGCCGTTGACATGGATGGAACCATAGCGGTAGACCCAGATGCCGCCGCCATGCACATAGACACGCGTGCCCGGGTCAATGATGAGCTTGCCTAAGGAGTCAACCGCCGCCCAACCATAGATAACCCACGGCTTGTCATTGGTCCAATGCACCACCTCATGCTCGTGCGCCACGATTTTGTAAGGCATCGAGCCCCCATGGTCGGCCACGATGAAATGGGCGTCCTGCCCGAAAGCCACCAACTGCACCGATTGCTTGCGGTTGGTGTTGTAGAAAACCACCGAGTCGGTAATCAAGTACGGGGTGTTCTGGTTCGTCGGGTTGATGTTGACCTTGACAAACACAAAGATGCTGTCACGACCGGGAATCTCCACGTCGTGAAACTCCGTACCCGCCCGTCCGTTGACGTTGATGCTGTAATAAGAGTTCCCCGCGCCCGAGGCACCCGCCAGGAATATGTCCAACTTGACGGGATCCTTTCCAGGATTTTTCACAGTGAAATGGCGCGTGATAGAGGTGACCGTGGTGAAGACGGTGTCAAACATCAGTGTGTCAGTGGAGAACTCCAGCTTGATGGAGTCGTCGTAGCCGTGGCGGTTGCAGCTCGGCAACAGCAGCGTGGCGGCAAGCATCAGCATGACTGCCACGCTGAAAAAAGAGAGATTTCTTACAATATTTTTACTCATCTGTCTTAATATCAGGCCAATTATAACGAACATTTGTCAAAAAAAGTGCGCAGGCGGGGACTGACGTGCCAGCCTTGCATCTATCTTTTTGATTGATAATATTTTGAAAGTCTTCTATACTGATTTTTCCAAAGCCAACTTCGAGAAGGGTGCCCACGATGGCACGCACCATGTTGCGTAAAAAGCGGTTGGCTGAAATGGTAAACACGAGGTCGTCGCCCGCGCGCGTCCACTCGGCATGCGTCACGTCGCACAGGAAATTGTTGACTTGGGTGTGAACCTTGGAGAAGCTGGTAAAATCTTCCGTGGCAAGGAGCAGCTTCGCGGCCTCGTTCATCCGATCCATGTCGGGCGCACGGAAGCTGTAGTAACGCTGATGGAAAGTGAACGGATTTTTGCGTACCGACACGAAGTATTGGTAGGTACGTTCCACCGCGTCGAAGCGGGCGTGCGCATGCGGTTGCACAGGAAAGATATCATATATGGCTATCTCTTTGGGCAAGAAACTGTTGAGTTGGTCGCGCAACTGGGAACATGCATCGCTTGTCAGCGTCTCTTCAAGGTCGATGTGTGCGTAATAGTCGGACGCATGCACGCCCGTGTCGGTACGGCCGCAACCCGTGACATCAACATGCTCTTTGTGCAGCAACATCGACAGACACCGCTCCATCGTTTCCTGCACAGTGGGGTGGTCAGGCTGGACCTGCCAGCCAAAAAAAGAGGCCCCGTTATATGCCAAATGCAGGAAATAACGCATGTTTTCAGCTACAATTTGAGATTGAAAGAACTAATGTTAAAATAGAGCTTTTTGATTCCATAATCGTTCTCGTCCACCTCCAACACGTCGTATGGTTCCCCTTTTATAGATTCGAGACTTTGGTTTCCCGGTGACAGGTCGAAGAGCGAAAGCAGGAAATACTCGTGTTCCACTTCGTTCACATAAAAAGCGGTGGCGGGTGTTTTGCCATTGCCGGACTCAATGATGGCGAGGGCGAAGTTGCGCTGCATACGGGCATACTTGGCAGCCAGTTCTGTGCTGTCAAGTTGATCGCAACAGTAAAAAATAACCCGGAACGCACTGACTTTGAAAGGGTTCTTTTCCAACACCTCTTGAGCCATCCCGATGAGCTTGCGACAGTCGTCGTCGCCCAAGGACGGCACAGAGTGCAAGTACTTCTTCATGTCCACATCCGACATGTCGTAAGGATTGTACTCTTGCTGGCATGTGTATCCATAATAGAGATAATGCTGTTCCAGCTTGGTGAACGTGGAGTCGCCGTTCTTGTACCGTTCCAGAAGCTTGGGGTAATAGTATTCCGACTTCGGATTGGAAACAGCTTTCCGAATGGCCTTGTAATCAGGCCGGGTGAACTGCCCGACAGCCGGAAGCATCCAAAGAATCAGAACTGATATTATGAGAATGTTTCTTTTCATAACCTATTATCTATCTTTATTCCAAAAAGGCATCTTTATTCCCTGTTCACCTCTTTGTATTTTATCCCGAGTATATCCTGTTCCAACGCGGTCTTGTCAATAATCTTCTTCAGCATGATATCAAGTTCGCCGCCCTCTTTGTAGTTGGTGGGCGCGATATAGTCGGCGCGGTTTTGGCGGATGAGGTCAAGGCATATCTCCTTGGAGGATTTGGGACGGTGCGGAGTGGCCACAGAGTCGGGATTGTACACCGCGATGGTGGTGCCGCCGTAGAGGTTGACCATCTTCATGGCAGGCACGTCCGTTTCCCCGTCGCCGATGTAGATAAGGTTGGAGAAGGGCACGGCGCGGTCGTCTTCGGCCATCGACTTGTTGATTTTCGAGTTGTCGTAGGAGTTGTAGATGCCCTTGTTGATACGGAAAAGGAACTGGGTTTTGTTGGTATAGTTGACGGCGAGAGCGGGCCAGCAAGCATTGCCGTTGTCGTCGTATTGGAAACCAGACGCGAAGATGGTGCGGAAATGCTTGGCAATGGCGGAGCCTTTCACAAATTCCCGCAAGCCGGAGGAGATGATGAAGTGTTCAAGATGCATGCCTTGCCGGGCGGCATATTGGTTGATGCGCTCGAAATAGCTTTCCACGCCCTCGAAGAAGGTGATGCGAGCGCCGTACTGCATGAAGGTCTCCTCGCGCAAGGAGATGTTCTTCTCCTTGGCCTTGATAAGCATGAGGTGCATGTAAGCGAGCACCTCATCCATGTCGTGTTTTTTGGCAAGGGCGTTAGCCTCCGACCAAAACTCTCCCTTGTCCATGTGGAGGTCGGGGATGAAGTTGTGCTCCTGCATGTTGCCGGGCGCAAGGGTGCCATCGAAGTCGTATGCGATGGCCATGTTTCTGTTTTCTGTCATAATATTGTCATAAAGCGGGGCGGGTTGGAAGCCCGCCCCGTGTGTTTGGATCGCCGGTGCAGACCTATTTCACCAGTTCCTTGAAGGTGGCAGAGTGGCGATATCTCTTGAACTCGGCATCGCGTTTGGCTTTCTTCTTGAGGGAAGAATCCTTTTGGATGGCGACGGCGAGATGGGTGTAGACATCGTTCTCGTTCTTGAGGCGGGCGGCGAGCACAGCCTTCAGGTAGGCGGTCTTGGCATCCTCGTTGGTGATGCAGTTCAGCGTGGTTTGCGCGGAATTATAGTCCTTGTTGAGGATTTGCACCAAAGCGGTGTTATAGTCGCAGGTGCGGTTGCCCATCAGCTGCACGGCCTTGTTGTAGTCACCGTCGAGAATGCTGTACATGCCCAGCACGTAGTCCTGGTTGACAGGATCCACAGAGGCATTCTTGGAGTTCTCGAACTGGGTGCGGGCTTCGGCGTAGTTGCCTTGCAGGAACTGGGCCAGAGCCAAGTTGTTGAGCACAATACCGTTGTTGGGGCTGATAGCGGCAGCCTTGTTGAGGTTGCTGATAGCCTCATCGATGGCATCGGGGTTGCCGTTCTCATAGTAGTCGTTCAGAGCCAGCACGCCGAGGTCGTTGTAGGCTCTCCAGTCGCCTTCGGTGGCGCGGTCATTGACAAGAGCCGTATAGATAGCCTTGCGGTCGGCGAGGTTGGTGCAGACGGAGGCGGCATAGAGACGTTCATTGACGGAGAACTGCTTGGGGGTAGCGAGCACTTTCTGGATTAGCTCGGCGTCAGTGTAACTTTCGTGCTTCTTGCAGACCAGCTGCATCTCGGCACGGCGCAACGGCGGCAGGATGGCATCCGCGATTTCCGGATAGATGTCCGTCATCTCGCGGATCTTCTGCTCGCGCATATCATTATTGGGCTGCGACTTCACCACATTGAGGATTTGGTTCTTCTGCGCCATGTTGGACTTTTCGATGGCCAGTTCAAAGCCGTCCCAGTCCTCGCCCTTGGCGTTGTTGATGTAGTCGAAGGAGGGCATCTTGAGGTCTTTCAGTTTGATTTTATTCTTCTTGGCGTAATCCTTCAGATAGGCGTTATACTGGTCTTGGAACCATTTCTTGCCCTGCTCGAAACGACGTTCGGAAAGGCCCTGGTTGTTGCTCTCCTCACCTTCGGGAGAAGCCCAGCCGGAAATGACCACGCGGTCGATAAGATTGCCTTGGTTAAGGAAATCAATGAAATTCCGGATGGAGTCCTTGGCGGCTTTGGATTTGTTGTTCGGATTGTTCCAATTCATGTTGGAGCTGTTGAGGTCGAAATAGATGATGGCTGTTTTGCCGCTGAACTCCGGGGTGAAGCGGTGGGGCGACTGGATGAAGTTGCCGCCGTTGGTTTCGGAGGAGATGATGGGTTGCAGTCCGATGCGCGAGGAGGTGTTGGAAATGCCCTCGCCAAGGTTCTTCTCGGGCTTCAACTCAGCGGATTTCTTCTTTTGCTTTGCCACGCCGTTGACCACAACCTCAGCGTTCTCGTAGGATTCGTCGAACTTGAAGGTGCCGGTTTTGGTGAAGGTGCCGCCTGTCTTGTATTTGATGGGAGTGCCTTCGCCCGTGGCCTTCTCGCCCTTGAGGGTTATGGTCGTGAAAGGCTGTTGGTTGACGCCATCCACCTTAAGGGATGGGGAAAGCACCACCGTGGCTTTCTTCTTCATGTATTTCGGAGGGACAGTACCCTTGATGGTATAGGACACCTCGCCGCCCTTGTTTTCCATGTCGGGGTTGTCGAGCGTGATGCTGACCTGGGGATATTTAGATACCATTTTGCCCAATCCGCAGCTGACCATTAGCATGCTGGTGAGGATTGTTAGTCCAATTACACAAATTCTTTTCATCGTTAGTGGTTTATTTTGTTGATATATATGAAATTATTTTCCTTAGAAAAAACGCACAAAAATACACAAAAATTTTTCATCTTCAACATTATATTTCTCGATTTGAAAACGATGGGGAAAATAAAGGGAATGATATATCTTTTAACTCTTAACTCTCTCTTGGCCAATTCGAGCCTATCCGACCATCAAATACAAATCGGGATATTGGTGCTGCGATTCTTTTTTGTGGCGGGTGAGGGCGAAGGCCAGTGTCAGAGTGCCGATACGTCCGATGTACATGTCGAAGATGAGGACGGTCTTGGCCAAGGTATTCCACTCGGCACAGATACCCGTGGAAAGACCGCAGGTGGCAAATGCCGACGTGGTCTCGAAGATGGCGTCTTTGAGATTGGCCGTAGGTTCCACCAATGTCAACATGAAAACCGACAACAGGATGAACGAGAAGGTCATCGTAACGATGGAGCTGGCGCGATCCACCAAATCGTAAGAGATGGTCTTGTGCTGGAATTCAATATGTTTCTTGCCTTGAATGGTAGCCCACACCGACTTGATGAGCACGAAGAAAGTGGTGGTCTTGATGCCGCCGCCCGTGGAGCTCGGCGAACCGCCGATGAACATCAGGACGATGATCATGATAACGGAAGGCAATGCCATCGAGTTGATATCCAAAATCATAAAGCCTGAGGTGCGGCATGTGGCGATTTCAAAGAATGCCGTGAATATCTTGTCAAACAGGCTCCCTTGGCTGGCAAGGGCATTGTTGCGCTCAATCAGGAAAAAGAGTACTGTGCAAACAAAGATCAACCCCAGTGTGGTGATGAGGATGATTTTGGTCTGGGGCATCAGGCTTTTCCACGGGTATTTCTTGCGGTCGCGGATATAGCGCGGGCTGAAGAAATCGCGGATGGTGAGGAACCCTATGCCGCCCAAAAACACCAGCACCATAATGATGACCTGCGGGAAATAACTGTGGGCACTGCCAAGTTCCAACAAACTCTTGTCTATCAACACAAAACCTCCATTGTTAAAGGCGGAGACAGTATAGAACAGCGAAAAGAATAGATTTTCGCTGTTGGAGGTGAAGAACCCCGTGTTTTTCCAATACGTATAGAGCAGAATGACGCCCACAGCCTCGATGATGAAGGTGGTGAGCACAATGTTGCGCAACAGGGAGAAGGAGTCGGAGAGCTTGGTGGCCATCATGTCGCGCACCATGTATTGATAGCGTAAGCCCACAGAGGAGCGTGCGAGGAAAGTCGTGAAGAATGTTGCGAATGACAAGATGCTCATACCACCCAGCTGGATGAGGAGCATGATGACAATTTGCCCCTTGACGGTGAAGCAACCCGAGGTGCTCACCACGGAGAGGCCCGTGATGCAGCTGGCGCTCGTGGCCGTGAACAGGGCGTCAATGAAGGAGATGCCGTCGTAGGTCATCCGCGGCATCAACAACAGAACCGTGCCAAGACTGATCAGGATCAGGAAGGACAGCACCATCAAAATCGGCGGGCTGAGGTTGTATTTGCCTATCGTGCTGCTCATCTTGGCCATCTCGATGAGCACCATTACCAAGAAATAGACCTGGACAAAGAGGATATAATAGTTTTCGAAATTCTCGGTGGAGAAAAAGCGGAAATGGAAAATGACGACAGACAGGAACTGTATGATCAACAAGCATATAACAATAAACTCAAACCACGATCGCTTGATAAATTCCTTTCGGTGAAGCGAGTAGAACACCAATGTGAAATACTTGCAAATATAAAACAACAGGCTGCCGTAGGTAACCCATCGGATGAGGTTTTTGGCGGACACGGAGATGTAAAAACCGTGGTAAAAGATGATGCAAGCGATCGTGACCAAAGACACTATCACACTGCACACCTGAAGAATACGCCGCACACGTCCCTTGTATTGGGCGATGTGCAGGCGTCGCTTGCTTTCATAGACCTTGTGGGAATGGCGGAGCCAAGACATCAGAGGTTGATCTTGATAAAGTTGTCAATATCGCGTTCCTTGCCGAAGAGGACAAACACATCGCCGTTTTCGACTTCGGTCTTGTTGTCGGGCACACCGAGGATGTGCTGTTTCGTGTCAAGTTTGTCATTGACGACCTCCTCGAAGTTGCGGCGGATGGTGATGAGGCTCAACTTGTGGTTATCGCGGAAGTTGATATCGCCAAGGGTGAGCCCGATAAGGCTGTTGGGGGCGATGACCTCCGCAATCTTATAGTCATCGGCGAGTTGGAGATAGGAAATCATATTGGGGTTGGAGAGACGTTCGGCGAGGATGGCGCCGACCTCGTCCTCCGGGGAGAGGAACTCCGTGATGCCCATTTTCTCGAGGATGGTGCGCTGGCTCTTGCCCATGACGCGGCAGATGATACGCTTGACCCCGAGGTCGAGCAGATTGGCGGTGCAGAGCAGACGCCCCACAAAATCATTGCCGATGGAGACGATGACCGCGTCGAAATCCTGGATGTTTTCGTTCTGAAGTGCGCGCTTGCTGGTCGCATCGGCGCAGACGGCATACGCCACCTCCTCCGACATGTCCTGCACGACACTGATGTTGGAGTCCACCACGAGGACTTCGAAGCCCTTTTCGGAGAGGGCGCGACTGATGGCCTGGCCAAAGTGACCGGCCCCGATGACCGCAAATTTTTCTTGTGCCATAGTGCAAAAAATTTCGGCAAAAATACAAAAAAATATTCAAATAATTTGTGTATGTTTGCACCTTCAATGTAATATGTTATGATACCACGTTATTCCCGTCCTGAAATGAGCGCCGTCTGGACTGAAGAAAACAAGTTCGGGGCCTACTTAAAAGTCGAAATTGAAGCTGCCGCAGCCTGGAGCGAGTTGGGGGTGATACCCGCCGACGATGTACGCAAGCTGCGTGAAAAGGCCACCTTCAAAGTGGAGCGCATCTATGAGATTGAGCAACAAACCCGCCACGACATCGTGGCCTTCACCCGCGCCGTCAGCGAATCGTTGGGCGACGAGCGCAAGTGGGTCCACTACGGCTTAACCTCCACCGATGTAGTGGACACGGCCAACGGTTACCTCCTCAAGCAGGCCAACGCCATCCTCCGACAGGATCTCGTGCATTTCATGGAGATATTGAAAAAACGTGCATACGAGTTCCAAAACACGCCCTGCATCGGGCGCACGCACGGTGTCCATGCCGACATCACCGCCCTCGGCCTCAAGTGGGCCTTGTGGTACGAAGAGATGAAGCGCAACCTCAGCCGCTTTGACATGGCCGCCGCCGATGTGGAGTGCGGCAAAATCAGCGGCGCCGTCGGCAACTTCGCCAACACCCCGCCTTTTGTGCAGGACTACGTCTGCGAGAAACTGGGCATCCATTCCGCCAACATCTCCACTCAGGTGCTGCAACGCGACCGCCACGCCCACTACATGGGCACCCTCGCCCTCATCGGCTCCACCATGGAGCAGATGGCCATGGAAGTGCGCCATTGGCAACGCACCGAACTCCGCGAGGCCGAAGAGGCCTTCGGCAAAGGGCAGAAGGGCTCCTCCGCCATGCCCCACAAGCGCAACCCCATCGGCAGCGAGAACATCTGCGGCTGCGCACGCATACTCCGCGGCTACATGCTCTCCGCCTACGAGGACATCCCCCTCTGGCACGAACGCGACATCTCCCACTCCTCCGCCGAACGCATCATGCTCCCCGACGCCACCATCCTCCTCGACTACATGCTCAACCGCTTCGGACGCATCCTCGAAAACCTCGTCGTCTTCCCTGACAACATGCTCAAACACATCTACATAACCCACAAGGTCATCTTTGCGCAACGTGTCATGACCGCCCTCATCAACAAGGGCTTCGCACGCGAGGCCGCCTACGACCTTGTCCAACCCATCGCCATGAAGGCCTGGTTTGACGGCGAAGACTATCAGGACCTCCTGCTGCAAGACGAAACCATACGAGCCAACTTCACGCCGGAAGAACTTGCACAATGCTTCACACTTGAATATTACATGAAGGAAGTGCCCACCATCTTTGAAAGGGTGTTTGGAGAGTGAAATGCGGGTTGAGTTATTAAACTATTAAATTATTAAACTATTAAGAGATTATAGGAGTGTGGGGCGGGAAATTAAGAAACTAAGAAATTAAAAAACTAAGAGTATGAATAGTAGTTTGAATATCCTTGGCAACCAGAATTCGTTGTTCAACCAGTTTATCTCTGAAATCCGCAGCAGCGACGTGCAGGTCGACAGCCTGCGCTTCCGCCGCAATCTGGAACGTATTGGCGAGATTTTCGCCTACGAAATCAGCAAGACGCTGCCCTACGAGGAGCGCGAAGTCGTCACCCCGCTGGGCATCGCCACCATTCCCACGATGGTCGAATATCCCGTGCTGGCCACCATCCTGCGCGCGGGCCTTCCCATGCACCAGGGCATGCTCAACTACTTCGACCGCAGCGAGAATGCCTTCATCACGGCGTTTCGCAAGTATGAGAAGGATGGCACCTTCGAAATCGAGGTCGACTACCTCTCCTCCCCCACCATTGACGACAAGACGCTGGTTTTGGCCGACCCGATGCTGGCCACCGGCCAGTCGATGGTGCTTGCCTACGAGGAGATGCTCACCAAGGGCGACCCAGCACACACCCATCTTGTCAGCATCATCGCCTCCCGCCAGGGTCTGGATTACCTGCAGTCACATGTTTCCCCCACCAACTGCACCATTTGGATCGGTGCCGTGGACGAGGAGCTGACCGCCCATTCCTACATCGTGCCCGGCCTCGGCGATGCCGGCGACCTGGCCTACGGTATCAAGGAATAAGGAATAATTTTTGTATTTTTGCCGCCCTTTTCAAAACATAGCATAACTCTTTCATGGAAAGAAAATTCAATAAAGATAGTTTCGATGACGATATCCCTCGTGGCAGTCGTCCTTTCCGTCGTGATGACGACAAAAAGAAACGTTTCAATGGTCCTCGCTCCGGCGAGGGCAAGCCTTTCCGTCCCAAACGCCGCTTTGACGACGAGCAAGACGAGTTCCGCCCCAAGCGCTCTTTCAAGGGCGACCATGAGAAGCCATTTGGCAAAAGGCGCGACAACGACCGCAACGGACGTTCAGAACGCCGTTTCGACAAGCCTGGCAAACACGGAAAACCTGACAACAAACGCCGCCGCCGCGATGTGACCGCCGATTCGGAAATCCTCACCGAAATCGTCAACCGCCGTAAATTAGAGGGCCGCCAGTCGCCGAAAAAGCAGAAGATCCTCTCGCTTGAGTTCGAGGAGCAACATGGTCCCATCCGCCTCAACAAGTACATCGCCAACGCCGGCATCTGCTCACGCCGCGATGCCGACGTGCTCATCGCCTCCGGCGCCATCACCGTCAACGGCGAAGTGGTGACCGAGATGGGCCACAAGGTCATGCCCACCGACGAGGTGCGCTACGGCGACAAGGTTCTCCAACGCGAGAAGCCCGTCTATGTGCTGCTCAACAAGCCCAAGGACTACATCACCACCACCGACGACGAGCGCGGACGCGACGATGTCATGCAGCTCGTGCGCGACGCCTGCGAGGAACGCATCTATCCCGTGGGACGCCTCGACCGCGACACCACCGGCCTGCTGCTCTTCACCAACGACGGCGACCTCACCAAGAAACTCACCCACCCCTCCTCCCAAATCGAGAAGACCTACTACGTCGAACTCGACAAGAACTTCGCCAATATCGACATGGCTGCTCTCCGCAACGGCCTTGAACTTAACGACGGCGTCATCATCCCCGACCAAGTGGAATATGTGGATGACTCTCGACAGCACATCGGCGTCACCATCCACTCCGGCAAAAACCGCATCGTGCGCCGCATGTTCGAATTTCTCGGCTATGAGGTCCTCAAACTCGACCGCGTTGTCTTCGCCGGCCTCACCAAAAAGGATCTGCCCCGTGGCAACTGGCGCTACCTGACCAAAAAAGAGGTTGCCTTTTTGAAGATGCTCTCCAAGAACCCGCACCCCGCACAATCACAAGAATAACAACATATTGTGGGGGCAGTGCGCGCGCCGCCCCCACTCCCAAATCATACCCCTTGTCCTCCTCCATTGAGATCATGTCCCCGGCCGGCTCGTACGAGTCCTTGGTGGCCGCCATCCAGGCGGGTGCCGGGTCTGTCTATTTTGGTGTGGGCGTGCTCAACATGCGTTCCCGTGCGGCAGTGAACTTCACCCTCGAAGATCTGCCCAAGGTGGTCGCCATCTGCCGCGAGCACCACGTCAACAGCTACCTCACCGCCAACACCATCATCTACAACGATGAATTGGAGAAAATGCGGACCCTGCTCGACACAGCCAAGTCGTGCGACGTCACCGCCATCATCGCCTCCGACATGGCCGTCATCCAATATGCCCGCCAAATCGGACTGGAGGTCCACATCTCCACACAGTGCAACGTCACCAACCTCGAAGCCCTGCGCTATTACGCCCGGTTTGCCGACGTGGTAGTTCTGGGGCGCGAATGTACGTTGCCGCAAATCAAGGACATCTGCAATGCCATCCGCGAACAAGACATCCGCGGGCCCAAGGGCGAACTCGTCAAGGTCGAGATTTTCGTACACGGCGCACTCTGCATGGCTGTCTCCGGGCAATGCTACCTCAGTCTCGACAACTACAACTCGCCCGCCAATCGGGGAGCGTGTTACCAGCCTTGCCGCCGTGCCTACACGGTGCGCGATGTGGACCAGGAAATCGAGCTCAAGGTGGAAAACCCCTACATCTTATCGCCCAAGGACCTCTGCACCATCGGTTATCTCGACCTTATCGTGAAGACGGGTGTATCCGTGCTCAAAATCGAGGGTCGCGGGCGCGCACCCGAGTACGTGAAAGTCGTGACAGAATGCTACCACGAGGCGGTGCAGGCTATTGAGGAGGGCACCTACAGCCCGGAAAAAGCGGAAGCGTGGACCGAGCGTCTGCGCAGCGTCTACAACCGCGACTTCTGGGGGGGCTACTACTTAGGGCACACTGCCGGCGAATGGGCCGACCGCTACGGTTCACAAGCCACCCACTACCGCCAACGGGTTGGCAAAATCACCAATTTCTTCCGGAAACTGTCCGTGGCAGAGGTCACCGTGGAGGAAGAGAACCTGAACGTGGGAGACCAGATCCTCATCATAGGCCAAACCACCGGCGTTTACGAAGACACCGTGGAGGAAATCCGCGTGGACTACGAGCCTGCAACCACCGCCGCCAAGGGCGTGGTCTGCTCCATACCGGTCAAGACGCAGGTGCGCATCGGCGACCAGCTCTACAAGTGGGCTGAAAGAGAGTATATAGAGTTATAGGCTTTATACTTGTTTTTTGCTGTAAAAATCTGACAATCAAAACAATGAACAGACCATACACTCTAAGAGAGAAATGCTTACGGCGTATGTGGACCATAGGATTGGTTCTATTCTGTTTTTGTCATTCTTTTGCCCAGTTGGACACCTCTTTCTGGTTCGTGGCGCCCGAGGTGTGCCAATGGAACAACCCCAACAATTTCGACCGCCCCATCAAACTGGTGATTTCCTCTTTCCAGAATACCCCGGTGTCGGTCACAGTCACCCAGCCCGCGAACAGCGGTTTCGCCCCGATACAGGAAACCGTACCCGCGATGGGCAACGTGTCGGTGGACCTCACCAGTTTCATCACGTCAATAGAGACCTCTCCCGCCAACACGGTGTTGAACACAGGCCTGCATCTGGTGAGCAGCGCCCCGGTGAATGTCTATTACGAGGTGGGCTTGACGGGGGTGAACCCTGAGATATACGCGCTGAAGGGGAGGAGCGCGCTGGGTACCGTGTTTGTGATGCCCGGCCAGAACGAATATATGAACGGTGACACCTACAGTCCCACGCCACTGGAACGTTTGGACATAGTGGCCACGCGGGATGGTACCGTTGTCACCATCACGCCCCGCATCGCGATACAGGGGCACGCGGCCGGGACCCCGTTCACCGTGAGCCTGAACGCGGGGCAGACCTATTCTTGTGTGGCCACGGGCCGCCAGCCGGCCAACCATTTCCAGGGGACGACCGTCACCTCCAACCATCCCATCGCGGTGACGGTGTCCGACGACCTGCTGCACCATCCCTCCGGCGGCCAGGACCTGGTGGGTGACCAGACCGTCCCCGTGGAGAACGCCGGCACGGAGTTCATCGCCATCAAGGGGGCGCTGTATCAGGATGCCGACAAAATTTACGTCACGGCCATCCAGAACGGCACCCACATTTTTGTGAATGGCGGGACCACCGCGGTCGCGACCATCAATGCGGGAGAGACACAGGTTGTTTCCACGAACGCTCAAACATTATACCTCACGACGAACCATCCCGTCTATACCTTCCAGTTGACGGGTTTGGGGCACGAGTTTGGCGGGGCGGTGCTTCCGTCGGTGAGCCACACAGGGTCAAAGAACGTGAGCTACAAGCGGGGTGGAAACTCTTCCAATACTTTAAAGTTCAACATCATCACCCGGAATGGGAATCAGGGGAATTTCACCCTCAACGGCAGCAGTAGTGTGATAACCCCGAACCTGTTTGCACCTGTGGCCGGAACAAACGGGAGTTGGGTGTATGCCTCTATTGAGTTGCCCGTCTCAGTGGTGAATGTGAATACGACGGCGGTGGTGTCGAACCCGGGTTTGTTCCATCTGGGCGTTTTCGAGGGCGGCTACCAGGGCGGCTGCAGCTACGCCTTTTTCAGCGACTATCAGAGATATATCCAGACGGATGCCGATATGTATGTAGCCTGTGCAGGCGATGACATCACGATTAACATCATTACAACTGGGAATGACCAGACCATTAACTGGTTTGCCACGGAGCAGGGCAACAACATCATCCACACGGGCAATTCCTATACGGTGACGAAGAACGCCGATTCGGTGCAGTATGTGTACGCCCAGCTGTATGTGGGGGGCGAGCCCTATGGGGACCGGTTGCGGATTCCCGTGCTGCTGACCACGCTGTGCGGCAACGACACGGACGGAGATTGTGAAGGAACCATACTTTTCCATCAGGATTTCGGAGGAAATGATGTATCACTGCCCTGGATTTCCCCGACTGATTTCATTGGCGGCTATTCGGAACTGATATTCAGCGGGACTTCCACGTATTCCGGGCATTATTCTTTAGTTAAAAAATGTCCGGAAACCTGGGCGGTGCAGCCGAACTATGACCACACGTATGTGGGAAACTATGATATTGGGTATATGATGTACCTGGACCCGGGGCCGAACCAGATGAACAGTGTGCTGTACGAGATGCCCATCCGTGATCTGTGCGACAATGCCAAACTGAATTTTAGTTTCTGGGTTACGGATCTTCAACGCAACTATGCCCATCCAATGTTCGAGATGCAACTGATAAACCTTCAGGACAGTTCCATCCTTGTCAGAAGCGAGGTGTTTACTGTTCCCCGTAACAATCCGTTGGTATGGCATCAATACGGTTTCCCTTTT
>JAFZZK010000004.1 GCA_017615795.1 Bacteroidales bacterium | reverse complement strand
TTTAAACTCCCAAGATTTTCAATCAAAAATTCCCAATATTTTCAATTTACATCACATCTACACCCTGATCTTCAGGAAGCCATTTCCAAGTCTGAAGTGCACTTATTCCCCAAAAACTATAGGTGTCACAGACTGTACCAGCTCCAAAAAGTGGACACGAAAAATATTATTGGTACAAGAAATCGCTCATCGTCTATTCCGGCACAGTGCTTTTCTGCGATCGCTTCCTGAACAAGCGCGACCGCACCGTCGACCAGATGGTGCAGGCGGCGCGTTCCGGCAAACAGAACATCATTGAAGGCACGATGGCTTCGGCCACATCCAAGGAAACTGAAATCAAACTGATTAACGTGGCAAGAGCCAGTCAGGAGGAGCTGCTGGAAGATTACAAGGACTACATCCGCAACCACCATGGTGTTATTTGGGAAAAAGACAGCAAAGAGGCCCTGTTTGTCAGGCGGTTGGCCTACCGAAAAGACGAGTCGTTTGAAACCAACCGCGAGTTTTTGGAAACGCGGAATGGCATCGTCTGCGCCAACATTATGGTTTGTCTGGTGAACCAGTGCAACTACCTCTTGGATAGGCAAATTAAGCGGTTGGAGCAGGACTTCATCAAAGATGGCGGGTTGCGCGAGAGGATGAGCCAAGCAAGGAGGAATTATCGGAAATATTAGGGTCAGGGGAGGGTGGCCTATAGTTCTTATGGGACTTATAAGTCTTATAGGACCTATAGGCCAGATTGAAGAACAGTGTTCGGTTTCGCACTTTTCAGCGGCCTTACGGTCAAGCGGTACCCGAGGACTGATCGCACCCGCAGAAATTGCGCGGTGCGCCCTTTGTTTGTTTTTCAGAAAATTTTGTACCTTTGCCCATCAAAATCAATCCCTATGAAGAAACCACTGATACAGCTGCTCCTCTTTATTGCCATTACAATCATTTGGCTGGGCATCGGCGGGTTTCCGAAGTTGGTGCATCGTACGATCAGAATGAGTTTCCCTGTAGTACAAGAAGATGAAACAGTAATCAATCCGTTAAAGGACATTGATGTAACGGATGCCAAAGCGTTTTTGATCCTCTCTCTCGATGATTGGAGCGAACTTCCGGAAGGGATGCCCGCGCGGCGTGTGTTGGTTTGCACGGATGCGGAGGTGCTGCAACAGCTGAAGGACAATTTCTCGTTTGAGATCAGCGGCGGGGACAAGGCCACTGTGGAAAGCGAACTTTGGGTGTACAGCCACGATACATTGAAGCTGATGACAAACATCGTCATTGAACAAAACCAAATTGGTATCCAAAACGAGCTGACAGGTTGGGCGGATGCTGTAAACAAGGAACAACTTTGTCACATTTTCACGCAGTTCAAACCGTATCGCGGGTTGAGGTTGGCGTTAAAGTAGGGGCGGGGCGCGCTCCGCCTGTACAATAAATATATAGGGCGCACTCGCAGGAAATGTGGGCGCGCCCTTTTTTTTATTCACATTTTTGCGGCTTGAAATCTTGTGAACTTACGAAAAATGTATCTTTGCGGCTGCAAATGTAAGAGAAGATGGTCTTGTTGGATACTTTACATATTACAGCCGTCATCAACACGATATACAGCTGGGTGTGGAGCCCGGCGCTGGTGGGTCTGTGCCTGCTGGCGGGGCTTTATTTCTCGCTGCGGACGCGCTTTGTGCAGGTGCGCCGCTTTGGTGAGATGGTGCGTTTGCTTTTCGGCAGCGTGGGGAAGGACAAGAAAAAAACAGGCATCTCCTCGTTCCAGGCTTTCGCCATGGCCCTCTCGGGCCGCGTGGGCACGGGCAACATCGTGGGGGTGGCCACTGCCATTGGTTTCGGTGGGCCGGGTGCCATTGTCTGGATGTGGGTCATTGCCTTCGTCGGTGCGGGAAGCGCCTTCGTTGAGGCTACACTGGCGCAGATTTACAAGGAGGACCATAACGGGCAGTTCCGTGGCGGTCCGGCATATTATATCGAGAACGGTCTCCACAGCCCTTTCTTTGGCATGGTCTTCGCCGTGCTGGCGGCAGTGGCTTGCGGCCTCTTCCTGCCCCCGGTACAATGCAACGGCATAGCCCTTTCATGCTCGCGCTCCTTCGGTGTGGAGGCATGGATCATGGGAATTGTCGTGGCAATCCTTATAGCGTTAGTCATCATCGGCGGTGTGAAGCGCATCGCAAATGTGGCGCAGATTGTGGCTCCCTTCATGGCAATCATCTATATCATCCTTTCCCTCGTAGTGCTGGCGGTGAATTACAGCATTGTGCCCGAAGTCTTCATGCAGATGCTGCGTGGTGCTGTGGGGGTCAACGAGGTGGGTGGAGCCCTGCTGGGCAGCACCATCGCCTGGGGTGTGAAGCGCGGCATCTACAGCAACGAGGCTGGACAGGGCACCGGTGCCATCGTGGCCGCCGCCGCCAAGGTGAATCACCCTGTCAAGCAGGGCTTGGTGCAGGCCTTCTCGGTCTATATCGACACCCTGCTGGTCTGCACGGCAACAGCCGTGATGATACTCGCCTGCCGCACGTATAATGTCATTGAGAGCGTCACCCCCGTGGCGGGTGGCGAGGTCGTTGTCACCTACCTGCAGCAGAACCCCAACGCCCCAGTGGGCGAGCCGGGGGTGTTTTACACCACGGGTGCACTCGGCACCGTGATAGGACCGCGTGCAGGCGACATGGTTATCTCTATCGCCCTCTTTTTCTTTGCCTTCACCACCATCATGGCTTACTATTACTATGCCGAGACCAATCTCGTTTACATTTTCAACCGCTGGCGCCGCCGCATCTACAAGAAGCACCCAGAGCGGCTTGAGGAACTGGAACGCGCCGACATGACCTTCGGCGACGACCGAGGCGAGAAGATCATTGTTTGGATGTTGCGTGTGGGTACCATCGGTTCCGTCTTTGTCGGATCCCTGACGGGCAGCGGCATTGTCTGGACTATAGGCGACATTGGCGTGGGTGCAATGGCTTGGATTAATATTGTCGCCATACTGCTGCTCTCTCCCAAGGCGTTACGCGCCCTCCGTGACTATGAGCAAGCCAAGAAGAAAGGCGAAGAACCGCGCTTCGATCCGAAAAAATTGGATATTGAGGGGGCGGAGTTTTGGGAAATGTATAACGAAAAATGACGACTATGACTGCAAACGCTCACGGGGCATTTGGCTGGTAATCGGCGGTAATCCGCCTTCAATGCAGAAACGGGAAGTCCATTGGAACATTATATTGATTCGTTATGTCAACAACAGAAATATTGATATTGGTGGCCGTCATTTTGGCCTATTTGGGTTGGGCGCTGCTCAACGGGTTTTTGGCCAAGCGGCGGAAGCACTCCTTCTGGGCGTGGTTCGGCATCTCGCTGTGTCTCCTGCCGCCGTTCGCAACCATCGCAGTGCTGGTGTATTGCAGGGAGGACAATACGCATATTATTCCGTGACGTGAGACGTTGTGCCAACAGCCAACGGCCATTAGCCATTAGCCATCAAAAACCTCGCCACCGTCTCCCCTTGCGGCTGCATCTCCTCCAGTGTCATTAACGCTCGCTGTTTTATCGTATCGTCTTCATTCTCAGAATGGTTGAGGATGAGGTGGCGTTCGTATTCCACGGGGAATTCGGGGTGACCCTGGAAGGTGAGGATGTGGTGGCCGATGCGGAAGCCCTCGAAACGGCAGAAAGAGCTGGTGGCGAGGGGCGACGCGCCTTCCGGAAGCTGCATCACCTGATCGTGGTGGTTGACGATGAGGCGCAGACGGCCTTCCGGGAAGTAAGTGTGCAACTGCTCGTCCAGGACTTGCGACTCGCGGATGCCCGCGCCCCAGCCGCCGGCAAAGCGTTCCACAAGCCCGCCCAACGCCTGCGCGATGAGCTGGTGCCCGAAACAGATGCCGACAAGGGGTACTTTTTGCTCTGCAGCCTTCCGAACCCACTCCTGCAAGTCGAGAATCCACGGCAAGTTGTCGTAAACGGCGTTGTTGGAGCCCGGGATGAGGTAAAGCGTGTCGGGCTCGAACTGCTCGGGCAATTCGCCGTCCATCACACGGTAAATGTCGAAAGTAAGGTCGGGGTTGACCGGACGGAACAAGTTAAAGAACAGCGACTCGTGACTCGGGATGCTTTCCGGCAACAGTCCAGGATACGTGTCGCACATCAGAATGTTGACTTTTCGAATTGGCGTTTGGGTCAGCATAAGGATTTTTAAATTTGGCGGCAAAGATACAATGTTTTTCCGATGAGTAATTCGCTTTAAAATGCCATTTTGGCATCTTAATGAAGTCCAAACCCCACAGGCCGATAGGCTTCAAGATACCGTCAGAATGAAAAACGACAACTGTTTTCATGTTTGAAAATCTTGTATTTTTGCGCCTGAATAAGTAGTTTGCAACAATAAAATAGACCCCCTATGCCCACATTCACCATCCGCGCGGCGCGAGAGAACGAGGCCGCCACTGTTTTAGAATTCATCAAGAAACTGGCTGAATATGAAAAACTTGCCCATGAGGTGGAGGCCACCGAAGAAGGTCTCTATGAGGCACTCTTCGTGCGCCACGAGGCGGAGGTGGTGTTCGCCGAGGAGGACGGCGTGATCGTCGGGTTCGCCCTATTCTTCCACAACTTCTCCACGTTTGTGGGGCGCAAAGGCCTCTACTTGGAGGATCTCTTCGTGTTGCCGGAGAAGCGCGGTCTCGGCTACGGAAAGGCGTTGCTGCAGCATCTGGCCAAGCTGGCTCTGGAGCGTCACTGCGGCCGTATGGAGTGGGTCTGCCTCGATTGGAACCAGCCCTCCATCGACTTCTACAAGAGCATCGGCGCCGTTCCTATGGAGGATTGGACGATTTACCGGCTGACGGAGGAGAAGATGAAGGAATTTTTAACAAAATAACAGGTGTAGAGACGTTTCATGAAACGTCTCTACGTCAGATTCCCCTCCTTAATGGGTTCTGTGTGCAGCGTCACGTGAGTGTCCGCGCCGAAACGCTCCTTGAGTTTCCGCTCGATGTCGGTGGTGCGGGCGTGTACCGTTTGCAACGACTGGCTTCCGTCCATGCGGATGTGCGCCTCAATGGCAATGCGGTTGCCGATGCGGCGTGTGCGCAGGTTGTGCGGGTCCGTCACGTCCGGGAAGGAGGTGATGATGGCTTCGATTTCGCGCTCCGTCTCTTCGGGCAATGAGCACTCCGTGAGTTCGTTTATGCTGCCTTTCAGCAGATCGACGGCCACCTTTACCAACAAAGCGCCTACCGCAATGGAGGCCAAAGGATCCAGCACCGTCCATCTGTCGCCAAGCAGGATGGCGCCGCCGATGCCGATGGCCGCCCCTATCGACGACAGTGCGTCGCTGCGATGATGCCAGGCATTGGCCACCACCGCCTGCGAATCCAGCGCCTTCCCCTTGCGCATCGTGTATTGGTACAGCGCCTCTTTCACGAGGATGGAGATGAGTGCCGCCCACAAGGCCAGCTTGCCCGGGGCCTCCAATTGCGCCCCCTTGAGCCAGTCGGCCAGCTTCACCGCACCGGAGACAATGATGCCCGTGGCTGCGGCCACCAGCGCCAACCCGACAAAGAAGGTGGCCAGCGTCTCGAATTTGCCGTGACCGTAGTCGTGCGACTTGTCCTGCGGCTTTGCGCTGATGTTCACGAACACCAGCACCAGCAGGTCGGTGAGGAAGTCGGACAGCGAATGCACGGCGTCGGCCAGCATCGCGGCGCTGTGGCCAAGTACGCCTGCGATGAACTTGAAGGTTAGCAGGGCGATATTGCCCGCCGAACCCACCAACGTGACTTTGTAGATTTCCTTTTCCCGTGACATTTTTCCCGTTTTTTGTCTTGTTAAAAACAGGCGCAAAAATACATAATTTCAGATGCGCTTGGAGTTGGCAGTGTAAGAAACAACCGGCAAGGAAACGGTGTGCACATTGTCTCTGCCGGCGTGGCAATATCAACAATTTTCTATTCCCTTTTTTTGTATCTTTGCACCCTCGAAAAACTGTGATGGAAAATTTTGACGACATAAGACCCTATAACGAAGAGGAGGCGCACGCGGCCTACCTCCGACTTATGGATGACGCCCGTTTCCAAGACGCGATCCTCAAATGTCTGCCAGATTACTCCATCGACGATTTCCGTCGCGATTTTGACAAGTACCACGGCATTGACGATGTCCAGGCCGACTTTATTCGTCGCTTCATCGAGGTTTTCACCAACCAATCTTCGAGTGGAGTCGAGTTCCGGGGTATGGAGCACGTTGATTCAGACAAGGCTTATCTCTATATCGCCAATCACCGCGACATCACCTTTGACTCCGCTTTGCTGCAACTCTATTTTTTTCAGGAGAACAGGCATAGCTCTAAGATTGCCGTCGGCGACAACCTCATTAAAACGCCGGTGTTGGGCGAGGTGGCGCGCCTCAACAAGATGATTTTAGTTAAGCGCTCTGGCTCGCTGCGCGAGAAAATCATAGACTCGCGACACCTTTCCGCCTACATCCAACACAGCATCCTCGATGAAAACGAGTCCGTATGGATTGCCCAGCGTGACGGGCGTACCAAGGACGGCTATGACTACACAAAACAGGGTTTACTCAAGATGATTACGATGAGCGATGCCTCTGATGTGATGGAGACCATCCGTCGGCTGCATATCACTCCGTTGACTGTCTCCTACGAATACGAGCCCTGCGATTCCCTCAAGGCCCGAGAACTCGCCCTCAGCGAGAACGGCCAGCATTATCAAAAACGCCCCGGTGAGGATTTCGACAGCATCAAACAGGGCATCTTCGGATACAAAGGACGCATCAGCCTTGTCATCGGCAAACCCTTGGACACGGAATTGGACGACATTCCCGCCAACCTCAATAATAATGACAAACTTCACAGCGTCTGTGAACTTATTGACAGGCAAATTTATCAAAACTACAAACTTTACCCCAATAATTACATTGCCCATGACCTCATGACCGGCAACGATGAGTATCGGGGACAATATACAGAAGCGGAGCGCGAAAAGTTCCAGGCCTATTTGCAAAAAAAGGCCGTCGTGCGTGATGTCGCTCCCGACAGGATGATGCGCAACCTGCTGCGCATCTATGCCAACCCTGTGAACACACATTTTGGAAAAAACATCAACCCTATATTGTAAATTATTAATACTATGGATGATATACAACCCCCGTCGAGAATCAAGATACTGATTGTCCGACTTAGTTCCATCGGTGACATCGTGCTGACCACGCCCGTGGTGCGCGCCGTGAAGGAACAGGTGCCCGGCACCGAATTGCATTTCCTTACCAAAAAACAAATGGAACCTGTGATGGCATGCAACCCCTATTTGGACAAGTTGCATCTTTACGATGCCGACAACGTGCAGGAGTCCATCCAGGCATTGAAAGCGGAGAATTTTGACTTTGTCGTCGATTTGCAGGGCAATCACCGCTCTCGCCAGTTGGTGCGCAAATTGCATGTCCCGTCCTCTTCTTTCCCGAAAGTCAACTTCCGCAAGTTCCTGAATGTCGCGTTCAAGTTGAACGTCCTGCCCGATCAGCACATCGTTGATCGCTATTTTGAGTCTGTGGTGGGATTGGATGTTCATAACGACCAAAAAGGCCTTGAATTTCACATCCCTACAGATGGTGAATTTGACGAGGATGACCTGCCTATGGTCTTCGAGGATGGTTTTGTGGCCATCGTGCTAGCGGGCGCGCATGCCACCAAGCGCATTCCCGCCTGCAAGATCATTGAGATCGGCAGCATCCTGCACAAACCCGTGATGCTGCTGGGCGGCAAGGACGTGATCGATACCGGCGAGGAGATTGTGGACGCCCTTGGTGACCGCGCCTACAACGGTTGCGGCAAATACTCCCTCTATCAATCGTGCTCCATCCTCAAGCAATCCGATGCGGTTATCACCGGCGACACGGGGCTGATGCACATTGCCGCCGCATTCCGTAAGCCTACCGCCGTGCTCTGGGGGAACACCGTGCCGGAGTTTGGCATGTATCCCTATATGCCCGGCGACCGTCACCTGTTCCGCAATTTCGAGGTCTGCCCACTTTCCTGCCGCCCCTGCGCCAAGCTGGGCTACAAGAAGTGTCCCCGCAAACATTTCAAGTGCATGAACAACATTCCCGCTGTCGAAGTGGCCGAGTGGATTAACAGATTTTAACGATGGAAAAGCCCGACTTCCAGCACCCGATTGTCATCAAGGGTACCGCCCTTTTCGTCTCTGATGCCCATCTTGGCGTATCCTCTGGCGTGGAAAGCTTAACGCGGGAAAAGATGCTCGTGGATCTGCTACAACAACAAAAAGACAATATCCAGCATCTCTTTTTGCTTGGTGACATGTTCGACTTCTGGTTCGAATATAAAGACGTGGTGCCCAAAGGCTATTTCAAACTCTTCAACACGCTGTCGGAAATGCACGACAACGGCACGGAAATATACTATTTCACAGGGAACCATGACATGTGGGTGCAAGACTATTTCACCCGGTCTTTTGGCTGCAAAGTCTTTTACCAGCAGCAGGTTTTCGACATCAACGGCAAACGTTGCGTGATTGGGCACGGAGACGGTATTGGGGGGAAACAACGTCGTTACCTGTTCATCAAGCACGTTTTTGCCTTCAAGCCCAACCGGGTCTTGTATAGCATGTTGCACCCTCGGCACGCCTTTGCCATCGCCAAGTTCTTTTCCCGCAAGAGCCGTGCTTCCCACGATGAATCATTGTTCACCTTTCAGGGGGAACAGGAGTTCCAGGTGCAATACGCGCGCAAGCTGCTTGAGACAGAGCCTGTCGATTATTTCATCTATGGACATCGCCACACCCCCGCAGAGTATGCCCTTTCAGAAAACTCACACTTCTTTAATATTGGAGACTGGCTGAACCATTTCAGCTACCTGCTCTTCCCTTCGGATGGTGGCAACCCTTTTTTGCAGTATTTTGAACGACGAGCTATGAGCGATGGACGATGAATAATTTAATAATTTTATGATTTAATAACTCAATAACCTAATGACTTGGCATTATGAACAAGTGCTATAAAAGACAGATTGCATGAATAATACTCCATTAATAGAAAATACCGAACAGCATCGGGCCGGCTTCGTTAACATCATCGGCAACCCTAACGTGGGCAAGAGCACTTTGATGAACCAATTAGTCGGCGAGAAAATCTCCATCATGACCTCCAAGGCGCAGACCACGCGCCATCGCATAAAGGGTATCGTCAACGGCGACGATTTCCAAATCGTCTATTCCGACCTGCCAGGCGTGCTCGATCCCGCCTATATGATGCAGAAAATGATGATGCGTTTTGTGACAGACTCCCTCCAGGATGCCGACATTATCCTGTACCTTATCGAATGTGGCGAGACCCGTTACAACGAGGAATTGGTGGAGAATATCAACAAACTTGGAATTCCCATTGTATTAATTATCAATAAGATAGACAAATACGACGAGGCACAGGTCAAAGAGGCTCGCGCCTACTGGGAATCCATTTTCCCGGATGCCGATGTTTTTACAATCTCGGCGTTGAAAGGGCTGCACATTGACGAGTTGCGCGAACGCATTGTCAGCTTGCTGCCCCTTAATCCGCCCTATTTCCCCAAGGACGCCCTTACCGACCGCCCCATGCGTTTCTTCGTTTCCGAGCTCATCCGCGAACAAATCCTCCTGCAATACAAGAAGGAGATTCCGTATAGTGTGGAAGTCGTTGTGGAAAGCTACAAGGAGGAGGATGACATTGTGCGTATTGGCGCAATGCTCTACGTGGAGCGCACCACCCAAAAAGCCATCATTATCGGCAGCAAGGGCAGTGCCATCAAAAAACTGGGCATTGATGCCCGCGCCTCCATTGAGGACTTCCTCCAAAAACATGTCTATCTTGACCTCTCGGTCAAAGTCCTCAAGGATTGGCGCAACAGCGAACTGCTTATGCGAAAATTCGGGTACGACATAAGAGACTAATGGTAGCTCACAGTCATAGCTCATAGTCATAGTTCATAATTTAATAGTTTAATATTTTCATAGTTTAATAAACAGAAAAATGGCTTTACTCGTAAAAAATATCAAGCAATTAGTTCAGGCGGAGACGAAGTCCGTGAAATGGCGCGCTGGCAAGGATATGCAGGTGTTGCCGATCATTGAGAACGCTTTTTTGCTTACCGAAGGCGATAAGATCAAGGATTTCGGTCCGATGGAGGAATTGACGGCGGCCAAGTTGTCGCGCGTGAAGGAGAATATCGAGGAGATTGACGCCACGGGACGCATGGTGTTTCCCTCTTTCTGTGATTCGCACACGCATATTGTCTATGCCGGGAGTCGGGAGGTTGAGTATATAGACAAGATCAAAGGGCTGAGTTATGAGGAGATAGCGAAGCGCGGCGGCGGGATTCTCAATTCGGCGCAGCGCTTGCACGAGGCTTCCGAGGAGGAGTTGTTTGACGCCGCATGGGCGCGCTTGGAGGAGATGGCTTCCTTTGGCACGGGTGGTGTGGAAATCAAGAGCGGCTACGGCCTCTCCACGGAGGATGAGTTGAAGATGTTGCGTGTCATCCGTCGCCTTAAGGAGAAATCGCCCATGACCATCAAGGCCAACTTCCTCGGGGCGCACGCCGTGCCCTTGATATACAAGGACAATCCCGATGAATATGTGGATCTCATCATCAACGAGATGATCCCGATGGTTGCGTCCGAAGATTTGGCTGACTACATTGATGTATTCTGCGACAAGGGTTTCTTCACGTGCGAGCAGACAGAGCGCATGCTGATGCAGGGTATCAAGTACGGCCTGCGTCCGAAAATTCACGCCAACGAGATGGCTTGTTCAGGCGGCATCCAAGTGGGTGTCAAGTACAACGCCCTCTCTGTCGATCATCTGGAATACACGGGGGAGGAGGAGATTGCCGCCTTGTTGGGCAGCGAGACCATGCCGACCATCCTGCCGGGCGCGGCATTCTTCCTGGGTATGCAATGTGCTCCTGCGCGGCGCATGATGGAAGCAGGCCTGCCCATCGCCTTGGCTTCCGACTTTAACCCCGGCTCATGTCCTTCCGGCAATATGCAACTTGTGGTCGCCATGGGTTCCGTCATGTACAAGATGCTCACAGAGGAGGCTATCAATGCCACGACCATTAACACGGCATACGCCTTGGGCGAGCACGAGCAGTTGGGATCCATCACCAAGGGGAAGAAAGCGAACTTCTATATCACCAAGCCGATGGATACTATTTACTATATGAGTTATGCATTTGGCAGCAACAAGGTGGACCAATATTTCCTGAACGGCAGACGTTGTTAGTTCTGGTCCCACTCGTGGATGGTCACGGGTTCGTTCTCCAAGTTGAATTTCCCTTTCCGATACCCTCGCATACCGTTGTAGTATTTCTCGATATCAACACGATCCTTCTCGTAGTTGCCGGTAGGGTAGAACAGTTGCCCTATGCCCAATGTACGGGTGCGAAAGTCTATGTGGCTAAGTCCGATGGGCACCCCGGCATCCACGGCGATTTGATAATAACCTTTTTTCCAGCGGTTCATGTACGCACGAGTGCCTTCCGGGCAGATGATGAGCGCCACCTCGTCGCGGTTTTTGACCACGTTGGTGGCGAATTCCGCAAAATGTCGTGCATGTTGCCGGTCTACGGGTATCACACCGATTCGGCGTAAAATTGAGCCTAATGGGAAAAAGAAGAATTCCTTTTTCATCACCATCACCATCTTGAGATTAAGATGTCGGATCATCATCAGCCCTAAGAAGAAATCCACGTATGAGGTGTGTGGTGCCATGATGACGACACATTTCTTGGTGGTAAAGGGGTCGATTCCGATCGGCTTGAAGCGGCAAATCTTCATTAATAAGTCACATGTACGCATGGCTGAAGTTAATTTTCGGTGATTATTTTTTTGTCAAATGGTGATATATGCATTTCAACTCCAAGTCGGATGGCTCGGTTGTCGGGCAGGTGTCCGGCGGGGAAGTTGAAGAAGCAGGGAAAATCGTACTTGTAGGCGTAATCGGCCACGATTTCTTCTGCGTTTTTGCCGAAGGGAATCGTGTTGTCGTGCATTTCGCTTAGATGTCCCACCAACAGGGCTGCAATATGGCGCAGTTTGCCATTGCGGTCGAGGTTTGCCATCATGCGGTCTATGTGATACAGGTACTCGTCCAGGTCTTCAAGGAAGAGGATTTTGCCTTCGGTATCGAGGTCGGAGGGGGAGCCGAGCAGGGAGTAGAGCATGGAGATGTTGCCGCCAACGACGGGCGCGTGCACGGGTGCGGGTCTGTTGAAAGGGTGCGCGGGAATTTCATAACGCAGGGGTTCTCCGCTCAGGGCCGCCAGCAGGGATTGGTTGGCGGGGCTTTCAAACTCGCCTTCGTGCACGTTCAGGGGCATGGCCGAATGGAGCGTCGCCATGTCGAGATGGCGGTGCAGGTGCGAGTGGAAGACGGTGACGTCGCTGAAACCGCAGATCCATTTGGGATGTTCGGCGAGGCCGCGGAAATCGAGGCGGTCGATGATGCGGACGGATCCGTATCCACCGCGGGCGCACCAAACGGCTTTGATGTCGGGGTTGTCGAGTTGCTCTTGGATGTAGGCGGTGCGCAGGGCGTCGGGGCCTGCAAATTGGTGGTCTTCTGCAAAAAGCCGGTCGTCGTAGTGAACATGGTAACCAGCCCCTTCGAGCAGGTGCACGGCGGGTGCAATCTCCTGTGGGGTGATTTTGCGCGCGGGTGCCACGATGGCCACCGTGTCGCCAGGCCGGAGAAATGCAGGCTGTATCATAGTTCTATGTGATTGCGCTGCAATGCTTCGCGGGTGATGCGCCGCAGCAGCTCGCGCTCTTTCATGTTGACGTGGAAACTTCTTTTCCTGTTCCGTATTTTTTTTCTCTTGAAATAGCAGCCCGTCACGCCCTCGAATTCAGGATTGAGCGCAGCGGCCAGCATGGTGGCGGCCCCTTGCTCCGGCGTGTTGATGACCGGGCGGAAAAACCAGTCGCACAGCTTGTCGACCACAATGTTGCCCTGACGGATAATGCCTGTGCTGACAATGTCCGGATCGGCGACGTTGATGCAGATACCGCGCTCTTTCCAGGCCTCCGCCGCATCAAGTGTGAAATGGCAGAGGGCGCGCTTGGAGTTGCCGTAGGCCGTGAAGCGGTTGAATTTCTTCTCGTTGGTCTCCGTCAGGAAATCCTCGCGGATCTTGCCCACCACGTAGGCGATGGAGATCATGCTGACCACACGAGTGCCCTGGCCCATGATGGGTAGCAGCGCGTTGGTGAGTGTGTAATGCCCCAGATAGTTCACGGCAGCGGTGTATTCCACACCGTTGACACTGTTTTTGGGACCGTGGCATAGCACGCCGGCGTTGTTGAGCAGCACGTCTAAGCGGCTGAACTGCGACTTTACCTCGTTGGCAAAGCGGATGATGTCGTCCAAGTCGCCCAGGTCGAGACGCATCAGATGCAGGGTGGCGTTAGTCTCCTCCTGGATTTTCTCATATACGGGCTTGGCCACATCAGTGTCGTAGCAGGCCATGATTACTTCAAAACCGGCTTGCGCAAGGGTGCGGGTGTGGATGCTTCCCATACCGCCGTCCGCGCCGGTTACAAGTGCTGTCTTTGTCATTGTTGTTTCGTTTTGTTTTCTTTTTTTCGAGGGCGCAAACTTACAAAAAAAACAAAAACACCGTAGATGTTTATCGGGGATTTTGCATGTTTTCGTGGCTGTTGTTCAGGGTAGACTAATTGTCCTGCTGTTTGGAAAATACAGCACGTTGTGTGTATAGCAACACGGCGGCCAAGACCGCCCCGATGACATCGGAGATGGTGCAGGCGGCCCAGATACCCGTTAGGCCGGCGTGCCCGAGGCGCACGAAAAGAAGCGGTACCAAGTAGCTTAACGGCACCAGGAAGATGACTTGCCGCGACAGGCTCGTCACAATCGCAATCCAGGGCTTGTCGATGGATTGGAAGAAATTGGAGTTGACGATGGTGAACCCGATGAGCGGGAACATCACCATCAGGTACTTGATGGCCACCTGCCCGATGGCGATGAGCTCGGCATCTTTGGTGAAGACTTTGACCCACATGGCGGGGAAGAGCAGCGACAGGATACTGCCCGCCAATCCGACGAGCACGCAGACGCACATGGTTAGCTTGTAGACATGCTTCAGGCGGTCGGGATGCCCGGCGCCGTAGTTGTAGCCGGCGATGGGCTGCATGCCCTGACAGATGCCGATGATGAGCATTACCAGCAGATTGCCGTAGGTGTTTACCACACCGTATGCGCCCACGGCGAAATCGCCGCCGTAGCGCAGAAGTTGGTTGTTGAGGATGGCCACGACGCCCGCAGCCGCCACGTTCATCAGGAACGGGCTCATGCCGATGAGCGTGATGTTGCGGAAAATATAGCCCTTGGGTTTCCAGCTGTGCCGACGGAAACGGATGAAGGACTTGGGGTTGGCAAAGTGCGCGATGGCGACCATGGCGGTGAGGAACATCGAGATGGAAGTGGCCCACGCCGCGCCCGCTATGCCCCAGTGCAGGCCGAAGATGAAGATGGGGTCCAGCACCATGTTGAGGATGGCACCGCCCACCATGATGAACATGGACTTGGACGGATAACCCGATGCGCGGATCAGGCCCGTCAGGTTGAAGGTCATCGTGGTGAAAAACATCCCCGGCAATACTATGTACATGTACTCGCGCGCGTACGCGATGGTCTCTGCGGTTGCTCCGAAACTGGTCAGGATGTTGTCCATGAACAGATAGCCGCCCGTGACGAATAGACAGCCCAGCACAATGGTGAAGACCATGCTGTTGCCAAGGATCTTCTCCGCCCAGTTTACGTCTTTCTGCCCCAACACGATGGACATGCGCGCCGAGGAGCCCACCCCGATAAGGGAACCGAAAGCATGGATGATGTTCATGATCGGCATGGTGATGGCCAATCCTGCGATGGCCAATGCCCCGACGCCGTGTCCGATGAAGATGCGGTCTACAATATTATATATGGAAGCAATCACCTGGGTGATGACGGAGGGTAGGGCATATTTCCATAGGAGCTGCCCTATACCTTTGGTTTCCAGTTCTTTGGTTCTGTCTAATACTGCCACAACACTTCAAAAATTGAGGCGGCAAATGTACATAAAATTGGGCAACGAAAAAAGTGGCTGTTTGCCATTAGCTATTAGCCATGGGCCGTTAGTCAAAGATTATTGGTTAACTGCTATATCATTGCCTTTGCAAAAGAGACTCTTGCGGAACGGGTCGAATTGCTTCATGCTGGCCGCTATCACCAGCTCTTCGATGGTGGCGACGGCATATATGGCAATGAGCGTCCAAGTCACATAAATTTCAATGTCGGTCTGAGAGAGTCCTTTATTGAAGAATATGGAATTCGGAAGCCGTTCGATGATGGCGATGGCGGGAAGGAACAACATCAAGGCATAGCCGGCGACCTTGTTGGCGATGGTGTGGATGCCGGAGAACTTTCCCCAACGTATTTCGCAAATGGTGCGGGTGATGAAGCGAACAAAAATTACGCACAGGAAACACACCATGAACGTAAATAATCCCCAGAACAACAGTAGGACAAATTTATTCTCAAATATTGATCCTAATATCAAAAAGATAAAAACTCCTGCAGCAAACATCCAGTTGGAGATGTTGTTACGCTTTATGGTTGATTCATCCCGGAGATTCCATTTTCGTGCCAGAATGTCGCCCGCTACGATGGTGCAGCAACCTAACAGATAAACTATCCAGAAGGGGAGCCCCAGAGTTTCTTTTTCCACAACTAAATACAGTGCGGTCAGGGGCAGCAGCCCCGCCAGAACCCTTCGGATGAGGTTCAAAAGTCTTGTTGTTTTTATGGCGGTTTCTTGAAGGGTCATAGTGAGGCTTTAACGGTCCACATTCCATTCGAAATTCACGGGTTCCACGGTGTAGCCCTTCTTGCGCAGCAGTCCAATCAAGCCCTTGTCACCGGGCAGGTGGGCCGCGCCTACGGCGCAGAACACCCGCTGTTTCTTAGCCAGCTTGCGGAACCCCTTGTACATTGTTTGGTTGCGCTTTTCTACCAGCACGCGTCTGAAGTTGTCGGGCAGCATGGTGTCATCGAGCATCTTGGTGATGGTTTCCAGGTCGAATGCGAGGTAGGCGAGTGTCAGACTGTCGAAGCTGGCGGCTACATCGCCCGTTTCGTGCAGTGTCTGACGCAGGATCTTCAGCTGGTCGTCGAGCGTAATGGCGTCGGTGGCCTTGATCTGGTCCATATAGTCCTCCAGTCCGTAGCAGTACATCCCGCGGTTGCGGGCCTGTTGGAGGAAGAAGAGGTCCAGTGCGAGCGGCATCTCTTTGGGAAGGTCGGCCTGCTGCAGGGCACTTGACAGGAAAAAGGGCTTCATGTTGCCGAGGAAGATCACCCCGACCCCCAGTTTGGCCTTGCACAGGCTGTCAAGAACAGCGAGGTCCTCCTTGGAGAGCATCTTGACGAGCGACTGTCCTTCGGGCAGCAGCATCTTCTCGCGCACGGTCGAGTAGTCCAGGCGGTCGAGCAGCACCTCCACAGCGAGGGCGTCGCAGCTGTTGAAGCAGTGCCACACGGTGCTGTCGAAGGCAAACACACGTTTGTCCTGGATGTGGATGGTGCCGTAGAGGTAGGAAGAGACTTTCAGGTCGCGTCCGCTGACGCGCCACAGGAGGGATTGTGCGAAGGCTGTGCAGGCGAGGCAGAGCAGGCCGATGGATAGGAGGAGTTTTCGCATAGTCGATTTTTCAGATATATGGGAGGGCAAAGATACAAAAATATTGGCTGTTGGCCGTTAGCCATTGGCTATTGGCTAGTAGTCGTTAGTAGTTAGTCTTTAGTCGTTAGTTATAAAAACAACAACTTAATAGCTTAATAATGATAGCAGTTGACCTGGTTTAAGCAAAGACGATGGTTCTCCCATTGTTTTTTATGTCCGTGGCACGGCAGTGCCGCGAGGCGTCAACTCCCCTTCTACAATAGAAGGGGAATTTTGGGGAGTCCGTACTTCAGTGCAGACATAAAAGCTAATGGCTAATAGCCAAAAACCAACAGCAATCTATATTTTATATATACAATAGTATAATTTTTCTTTAGACAATACAATTTGTCTTTAGACCGGAGACCGAAGACCGAAAAATCTGAGAACGTAAATCCCACCTTCTAACCCCTGATTCCTGCCTCCCTAACCCCTATCATTTTGCGTGTTTTTTTCATAAATCTTCCGAAAAGTTCCGAAATGCTCCTTTCGACACCCCCAAAAAAGTGCCAAAAAAGGGGTAAAAAATGGTCATTTTAGGCCTCTAAAAACGATAAAAAACAAGAAAATGAAATTTTTTCTAACTGTGTATCAGTTGTTTAGCAAAAAAATAAAAAAAAAGTACGTTAGTGCTATTGCGGTGTATTATAAAAAGTGTATTTTTGCGCTCCCAATCAGGAAGGAAACGGGAGACGTTTCCGGGGGTTCGGAAAGGAAGGGAGATTGATTGGGGATGTTCATTGAAAGAATGGAAAGATGTAGCAAATACTCAAGGATTTTTTTGAGATTCGCAAAGCGATGAAGTCGGGACAGACAAAAAGAAAAAGAAAAGAAATTAATTAGGATGGAGAGTTTGATCCTGGCTCAGGATG
>JAFZZK010000037.1 GCA_017615795.1 Bacteroidales bacterium | reverse complement strand
CAGTCGGAGTGCCTCATTCGTGGCAATGTGGAAAACCCAGGTTTTCAACGAATATTTGGTGTTGAACTGGTCGAATGCCCTGAAAACCCTAAGAAAAGTCTCTTGAGTCACATCCAGCGCATCATCGTGCGACACCACCAACCTGCGGATATGCCAATAGACAGGTTCCCGATACTCTTTCATGAGCATTCCAAGCCCCTTGTCAGGATTCTTTGCCATAGCCGCTATTATCTGGGTATCTTTTGACATATGAAATCTTTTCCAATCATTTCTATATACCCGTAAAAATGGAAAAAGTAAAATCGGAAGTGAAAAAAAAATCGCGGCCCGAAGACCGCGACTCAAAACTATATGAAAGTTATTTGTATTAGTTCATCAACCGACTTTCGCCCCATTTGTACTGTGGATAAGCCTTCTTGAGGTCGTTGGCCGAGCCCTCTACATCCAACCACTCGATACTCGGATCATCCAGACTTTAGTTTCTATACTCACTCGGTGTCATGCCGACCTCTTTCTTGAACAGGCGGGTGAAGTGCTGGGGGTACTGGAAACCGAGCTTGTAGGCCACCTGATTGAGTGTCAGTTCTTTGTCCATGATATACTGTTTCGAGAGGTCGATGACTTTGTTCTGGATGTAGCGCTGTGCCGTGAGACCCGTTTCTTTTTTGATAAGATCGCCGAAATAGCCTGGTGAGAGGCAGGCCTTGTCTGCAAAGTAGGCCACAGTGGGCAGTCCCTTGAGCTCAGCCTCTCCACTGCGGAAGTATGCCTCTAAGTCGTGCTGGAAGCGGGTCATGATGTCGCTGTTCACCTTGTGACGTGTGATGAACTGGCGGTCGTAGTAGCGCATGCAGTAGTCGAGCAGCATGCCGATGGCATCGGTGATGAGCGTCTGCGAGTGCTTATCGACGGGGTGCTGCAATTCCTCCTCGATGCTGTTGAGCAAGTCGCTGACGATACGTTGTTCTCGCTCCGAGAGATGCAGGGCCTCGCGCTGGTCGTAGTCGAAAAAGGTATAGTCGTGGATGCGCTTGGCTAAAGGCGTACCATAGATCAAGTCAGGATGGAACAGAAGCCCCCGCGAAGGTGGCATAGGCTTCGACTCATCCCATTCCACCTCTACCACCTGTCCTGGCTTAAAACTAACGACAGTTCCCTCCTGATAGTCATACTTCTCGCGCCCGTAGCGTATTGAGCAACCCTCGCCCTGCTTCAGGAATAGGGCATAGAGGCCGTAGTTCAGCCGCGTGTGGTTCATACTTACTGGCAGTTCCTCCATGTGATTCACCACTGTCACCAGCGGATGTAACGTTTCCCAACCGTACAGCCTGTTGTATGCATCAACGGAATCGATTAGAACAATCTTCTTCTCAGCCATTTATTGCAAGTTTGTCTTAAAGAAATCCTCCAATTTGTCCCAAGGGATGAAGTCACCCAGGCCTCCATCATAGAGGTCGCAATGTGAGGCTCCCGGGATGATAAGCAACTGCTTGTTCTCAGGCACGGGATTGGGCTTGCCAATAAAGTTATACCCATCGGCTTTGCCTTCCACCATGTATTTGTAGGCTGCTTCACCGAAATAGCGTGAGTGTGCCTTTTCGCCATGCATCACGAGGACTGCAGAACGAATCTCGTTGATGTAGTAGAGGAAGCGGGCGTTGGAGTAGCCTATAGTGCCGACTACGCGCCAGCCATCGTTTGAGTTGCCTGAGCGGGCATGATAGCCGCGTGGAGTTTTATAGTAGTCGTAGTAGTCCTTCACGAACTGGGGCGCATCATCTGGTAGCGGGTCAACGACACCGCCGGCCATTGCCTTGGGGTTGGCTAATCGCTGTTTGGCAAGAGCCTCACGGGCAGCATGGCGCGACTCCTCCTTATCTTCGCTGTCGTAGTAGCCATTCCCACCGACACGGGTCATATCATACATCGTGCTGGCCACCGTAGCCTTGATACGCGGGTCTGCAGCGGCGGCATTTAGGGCAATGCCTCCCCATCCGCAAATGCCGATGACGCCAATCTTCCCGGCATCGACGTTGTCCAACTGCGAGAGGTAATCTACGGCAGCCATGAAATCCTCGGTATTGACGTCGGGTGAAGCCGTGCGACGGGGCTCTCCCCCACTCTCACCAGTGAACGACGGGTCGAAGGCCAACGTCACGAAGCCACGTTCTGCCATCCGCATCGCATAGAGTCCGCTCGACTGCTCCTTGGTGGCTCCAAATGGGCCGCTAACAGCAATGGCGGGCAGCTTGCCATCGGCATTTTTGGGCTCATAGAGGTCTGCCGCCAGCGTTATACCATATTGTGTTTCAAATGTCACCTTCTTGTGGTTCACCTTCTCGCTCAGTGGGAACACCTTGTCCCACTCCTGCGTCAAATTCAATGTCTGCGCCATATTCTTGTCTGTAGTTTGTTTTACTTCTTTATTTGTGCAGGCCGTCAGCAAACTGCCAACGAGTACTGCGAATAAAATCGTTTTCTTCATAACTTATACTCTTTTGCCCATTTCAAATGCTTCTTGTAACTTGCTGTTGCCTTCAATCTCGCGGGCTTCGTTTACTCCTCCGCAAAAGAGTGTACCAGCCAGGCGGCTCTTGGGATAACAGTCAATCCATCCCATCAGTCCCGCCTCGGCACGCTTTGGTGTTCCTTCCTCATCCTCGGCAGCCGTCGTGAGCAGATAGACATCGCGGAATTTATATTCCAGCGGATACATGGCATTCATGCGGTCGATGAGTGTCTTCATCTGTCCGCTCATCTCATAATAGTAAATAGGTGTCGCCCACACCACGACATCGGCCTCCAACACCTTTGCCATGATATCGTTCACGTCGTCCTTTATAACACAACGACCCAGTTTCTGGCATCCCATGCATCCCATGCAGAACTTGATTTCCTTGCCTACGAGAGAAATCTTCTCCACTTCGTTTCCGGCAATCTTGGCACCTTCCACGAATTTGTCCGCTATCATGTCGCTGTTCGAACCACGACGAAGACTCGTCGAAATAACAATTACTCGTTTCATATTCTATTAGTATTGTTTATTGACAATGTCTCGCTGTAGTTGCTGCCATTGCCATAATAATTTGTCTAATACCTTTTGCTTAGAATCACGCTGCAAAAGTACAACGATTATTTCATACTCAACTTAAACGGATTACGGAAAGAATTACCCATTTTGCGGTTTCTTAAAAAGACTGAGCAGAAGTCCTGTGGACTTCCGCCGTCGATGCAGATGTTCTCGCCGGTGATGAAACCGGCTTTGTCGGAGCAGAGATTATAGTCTAGCCATTCTTTTTCCAGCAACAAAAGCATTCTGCAAATCCTGTTGCCAATGCTCCTCACGATACTTTCTCTTGGCCTCTTCTGAGAATCCTGCAAGTTCGTAATTGTTGTAATTCTTCACTTGATAGGTGTTGTAGGCAATAATGCGCTCAGGCTGACCAAGGGCGGCCGTGATGCAATGTTCCATCGAGCCATAGCCTTGACTGTTATTTCTCTCAGGCGTTCCATTCAGGGTCTCCAACAGTACTACGGGCATCTTCTTCGGAGCCGTCATGCTGTAGTCGTTGTACGAAAGCCAGGGGAAGGCCAAACGCTCCATGAATGCCTGCATCAGACCAGTAATCTGACCGAAGTAAATCGGGGAGCCAAGTACCAAACCGTCAGCTTGGGATATTTCCTCCAGAATGGGAGTCAATGCATCCTTGAACCTGCAGATGTTCGATGCTTTGCCCTTGATCTTGCATGCCATACACGACATGCAGCCCTTATAGTCCAATTCATAGAGACGAATGGTCTTGACTTCAATTTCATTGCCGACAGACATAGCACCTTCGGCAAACTTCTGCAGCATAGAGGCCGTGTTGAAGTTCTTTCGCGGGCCCCCGTCGATAATTATTATTTTCTTTATCATTTTTCTATTTTATTCTAAATTCTCCTTAAAAACTGCAAAAATACAAAATCTCACACAGCATGCGAAAACGGGCACCTCTTGCCGATGCATTGATTGTTTCGGGCAGAATAGCGGCAAACAACATGTGGCTTTTCCATCTCTAAGCCAAAATGCTCCTTCACGAAATCTATGGCGGAGAGGATGGAGAGGTAGGAATCACGTTTGCAGCAGCGCGGCCCGCCGATGTCGCCGATTGCACTCAGCGACTTGGCGGTCATCCAGTGCGGCAAAGAGAATAGTTCTTGCGACAACGGGGTGGACTTGGCGATGATGGAAACGAACATACCCGAACTGATTCCCGCACCACAGGCGCCCCAGAAACCGCAGGCGCCTCCGGGAACCTGCTTGCCACGGTTCATCATCTCCGCAAGTGCTTTGGGCAGATCAATCTCCCCGCCGGCATTCTTGTAGGCCGTCAGCAGAGCCGCTCCCACCATCACATGATGCTCCGGACCGTGCATGTGGCAGAACGGCAACTCCATCATCTTGTTGATGATCTCGACGGGATTTTTCGACGACTCCGCCAAGCAGAGGCCGACAATGGTGTCCATCCCCGCCGTGTGGCATTCGGAACAGACGTAATGACCATTGACGCAATGGGTCTTGCTGTTCTCCTTTTTGTGACATATCACACACTCCATCAGCGTGTCCTGTTCATGATATTCCAGCGGCGCACCGCAAATCAAGCACTCTTCGTGTTTCATAATCTATTTTTGGCAAAAATACAAAAAATGTTTCGACCCGAAGGCCACGACTGTCAGTCAATCATCAACACCCCTTCCGCCACCACCACCGCGGGATTTCCCTCGAAGGGTTTGTCCGTGAATGCGTCAACGATATAGTATTTCATCAGATTGGTTTAATATTTTGGCGCAAAAATACAAAAATCGTCAGATCACGAAGTTTTGTTAATCAATGGCATATCACACTATCCGAAGTTTTTATACTTTTGCCGCCCGAAAATGAGACCGCGTTTGAGACAGACAATAGCGTGGGTGCTGCTCGTGGCCTTCTGCGGCATGACCGGCACCAAAGCCCTCCACCATCATCACTGGAAGGCCGCTGAAGACGTTGTCTGTCCGCTGGACGGCGTTGCCATGTCACACCACACCCTCGCCCACACCATCCTGGAGGTGCTTGACGAAGACGACAACGACTGCGCCATCTGCCACTTCACGGTCACCAAGGTGGTCATCCCAACCTGCCTGCACATTTTCAACGAAAACCCGAAACTATTCATACATCCCTTTGGTTTAACGCCCTGCCTTGCTTCCTGTGTTCAGGGTGTAAGCTTGTTACGAGCCCCACCGGCCAACTGAGAATTAGGATTTGTGACGTATGACGCAAGATTGAGACGTGTGATTTGGGATATTCCAAGTTACAGGAACGGTTAGCTTAGGTTTCAGGTTTCAAGTTTCAGGTTTCAAGTTTCAGGTTCTACGTCACACGTCGCATGCTCTACGTCTAAACAAGTAACAAGCAAATCAAAACAATGAAAAAACACTTAAGAAACGCCCTGACATTATTGTTCGGGGTGATAGCCTTTGGTGCGGGGGCACAAGACATACCGCACCACGATCATGACACATTGCACTTGGATGAAATCACGATCTCTGCAAACCGCGAGCAAACATTGCGGCGGGAAGCTCCGGCGTTGGTGACCATCACCACCTCAAAGACCATGCAAACCATAAACGCCGTCTGCTTAGCGCAAACCCTCGACTTCGTGCCCGGATTGCGCGTGGAGGACAACTGCCAGAACTGCGGCTTCACGCAGGTGCGCATCAACGGTCTAGACGGTCATTATTCCCAAATCCTCATCGACTCAAAACCGATATTTTCCTCATTGAACGGCGTTTACGGTCTTGAGCAGATTCCCGCAGAGATGATTGACCGCATCGAGGTGATGCGCGGCGGCGGCAGTGCCCTGTTTGGAGCATCGGCGGTGGGCGGCGTCATCAATATCATCACGAAGGAGGCGACTTGCAACGGCGGCGGCTTCGGCCACAGTGTCACGAACCTCGGATTTACCCACGCCTTCGACAACACCACGCACGCGTATGCCTCCGCCGTGACGAAGAACCGCAACGCAGGGCTCTACCTCTTCGCGCAGGACCGCCACCGCGGCCCCTACGACCGTAACGGTGACGGCTACAGCGACCTCCCGAAGCTACGCAACCTCTCCGTCGGGCTGAACGCTTTCGTGCGTCCCACCCGGCTCTCGAAGCTGAGCTTCCGCTACAACATCGTCAGCGACGACCATCGCGGCGGCAACAACCTTAGCCTCCAGCCGCACGAGTCGAATATTTCGGAGGGCGCGTCGCACCTCATCCACAGCGGTCATCTTGACTACCACATCGACTTCGGGCATCAGCATGTGGAGGCCTACGCCGCATTGCAGCACATCCACCGCGACAGCTACTACGGCGGCATCGGCGAGGGCACGCCCGAGGAACGGGTGGACGCCCTGAAGGCTTACGGCTGCACCCACAACCTGACCCTCGCCACGGGTGCGTTGTGGCGTTATCGCTTTGAAAAGCTGTGGTTCATGCCCGCCTCGCTGACCGTCGGGGCGGAATACAACTTTGACCATCTGACCGACTCCATCCCGGGTTACGCACAATATCTGCACCAAGACGTACACATCGGCAGTGTGTACGCACAAAACGAGTGGAAAAACGAACATTGGTCATTATTGGCAGGTGTGCGCATGGACAAGCACTCGCTTATCCGCAAGCCCATCTTTTCTCCGCGTGTCAACATCCGTTACAATCCCTTCCGGAGACTCTCATTCCGAATAAGTTACGCTACAGGCTTCCGCGCTCCGCAAACCTACGACGAGGACTTGCACGTCGCCCTTGCGGACGGCGAGCGCATCGTCAGCACCCTCGCGCCCGACCTCAAGGAAGAGCGCTCACACAGCGTCTCCCTCTCCGCGGACTACTGCCTCTACAAAGGCGGTGTGGATGTGGATCTCACTGGCGAAGGATTCTACACCTACCTCAAGGACATCTTCGCGGAACGGCGTTATACAGATGCCGCCGGCAATGAAATATCGGAGCGTTACAACGCTGACAAGGGCTTTGTAGCTGGCGCCGACCTTTCGATGCGAGTCGCTTGGAAACGGTGGTTGTCGGCAGAACTCGGTGCCACGTGGCAGGTGAGCCGCTACAACCAACCGCTGGAGTGGAGCGAGGAGGCCGCACCGGAAATCCGGATGTTGCGCACCCCGAACGTCTATGGATACCTGATTTTAGAGAGCAATCCGTGGCGGCAGCTGACCCTCAACGTGACGGGCAACCTCACCAGTCCAATGCTTGTCCCGCACGAAATGGACGAGCCTGTTTTGGTGAAAACGCCCACCTTTTTTGTTATGAACGCGCAGGTGAGCTACGATTTCCGTATCAAATTCCAGAAAAAGCTGTCGGAAAATCTGCCCGACCAAATGGTCTTGCAGCTCACCGCCGGCATTCGCAACATCACGGACGCCTACCAGCGTGACCTGGATGTCGGTTCCACCCGCGACGGCGGCTACATCTACGGCCCTATGATGCCGAGAAGTGTGTATTTGGGAGTGAATGTCAGGTTGCCATAATGGAGACCTACACCCCCGTTCTGATGATACTGCGGTCGTCGTTTGAAGGTTTGGGCGCGCTGGACTTCTTATAAGCGTTGAAGTTGTAACTGATTCCTAACCAGAACATCCGGCTCTTGTTCTTCAGCATGTTCTCCAAACGGTAGTACTGGTTGTCGGAGAAGACTTCCCATTTGCGGGTGTTGAAGACGTCGGTGAGCTGTGCGGAGACCGTGAGCGCACCCTTCAGGAACTTCTGGCTGATGCCGATGTTCATGTAGTGCGAAAAGAGCGTGGTGAACTGCGGGTAATACTGCGGCGTGTTCAGGAAATACTGCAGCGAGATGTTCATCCCCTTGATGGGTTTGAAGCTGAGCTGAACGTTGCTGTTGTTGACCCAGCCGCTGTTCGAGATGTCCCACGAATCAATGTTGCCGACCGAACGGAGGTAGTAGGTGTTCGTGCCCGCTGCCAACGACATCCACTTCCACGGATCCACGGTGAGGCTCACATCCAAACCGGCCTTGGTCTGCGAGGTGGCGTTGATATAGGTCATCAGCAGCACATCTCCATCGAAACGAGCCACTTGGGTGATGTAATTATGAATATAGTTAGCATACAGCCCGGTGGAGATGCGCCATCTCTTCGCTTTGTATTGATAGAGCAAATCGGCATTGTCAGAGGTTTCGGGCTTGAGGTGCATGTTGCCCTGCTCGAAGTTGTGCGGGTCGATCATGCTCATGTAGGGGTTGAGCTGCGGATAGGTGGGGCGGGTGATGCGCCGCGAATAGGCGAACGAGAGCGAATGTTTCTCCGAAAAGGCATATTTGAGGGAGAGCGACGGTCCGAGGAAGAAATGCTGTGTGGATTTGTCCAACACCTCTTTCTCGCTATGCAGGTGCGTGTGGCTGTACTCGGCACGCAAACCCGCGCTCCAGGTGAAGGGTTTACCCGACTTGGAGGTCAACTGCACGTAAGCGGCAGGTACGTACTCTCTGTGCAGCAGGTCGTTGCTGAATTGGTGGGAATATTCCCATCCCGCCGGTTCGTTCACATAGAAGTCGTGGTAGATGTTATTTTGACGGTAAGAGAACTTTATGCCCGCATCCCAGAAACCGTACTTCCGGATGATGCGCCAGTCGGTCTGCGCGGAGGTAAGCAGCGGACTGCCGCCCGACACCGACTTGCTGACCGAGTCGCCCTCCAAGAAGTAGTACGATGGGCGGTGTCCCCAAATTTTGGAAACGTTCGCCTTCACACTGAAAGAGAGCTTGCCCGGGGTGATAATGCGTTTGAAGGCAAATGTGCCATCGATGTTCTCGCGGTTCCAGGTCACATCGCTGCGACGGTTCTCGTGTACCAAGGTGCCGCCATAAAACCAATCGTTCGACAAATCCTGCACGGTGTTCAGTCGCGGGATGATCAACCGGAGGTCGAAATCCATTGTGGTTTTGAGGTTGGGTTTGACGGTGAACCCTAAGGCCACATTGTTGTTGAAAGTAGTCCGCAGGGCGTGAATTTGCTGACTGAGACTGTCGCCCGTGGTGCGATAATAGCGGTAAAGGTAACCGTTGTTGACGTCGTCCTCGTATTTCAGCTGGTAGTTAAAGCGAAAGGCGAACTTGTTTTTGGTGTAGTTGAGCGCGAGGCTGCCGTTGGTGAAGTGGTTGAAGCCGTAGTTGACGGCTGCCATTCCGCTCAGTCCGCGAGCCGGCCCCTTCTTGGTGACGATGTTGATGATGCCGCCGGTGCCCTCCGCATCGTAAGTGGCATTGGGGTTCTTGATGATTTCGATGCTCGCCACATTGGGCGAAGGGATGGCATCGATGGAGCCAAGATTGGTGGGCACACCGTCGAGGAGCAGCAGCACATTGCCGTTGCCTCGAAGAGAAACGTTTCCGCTGGGGTCGATAGTCACAGAGGGTTCGGTTCGCAGCACATCACCGACGGAACCGCTCATCCATGCAGTGGCGTCAGTCGGATGCATTGTGGTCCTCGTGACATCCACATAAGTACTACCGTTACCACCCTGCTGAAAGGTCACATACACCTCGTCCAACTGTTTCGAGGTGGCTTCCATAAGAATGGTGCCCAGTGAAACTTGAGATGTGTTCGCCACAAACGGCAGTTGTTTCGTCTTATAGCCCATAAAGACCACCGTCAGAAGACAGGAGTCCTTCGTTTGGGCTATTTCCATCTCAAAAAGACCCTTTTGGTTCGTTAACGTACCGGCAATCACGCTGTCGTGCTTTGAGATATAAACGGAAGCATACGGCAGGGTGTGGTCGTT
>JAFZZK010000036.1 GCA_017615795.1 Bacteroidales bacterium | reverse complement strand
GCACATCTATATACGCACAAGAGCCAACACCTAAAATCAAAATAGGAGATATATCTGTGTTCGAGTCTACAGATTCCATTGTTGGCGAGAGCATCCAAGGACATGTTTCCTTTGACGCTTCCTCAAACACCCTGTTTCTGAGCAATGCCACTATATCTTCCAGTCTTTGGGTTTATAATGCTGATACATCCTTCAAGGTCAAACTGTCAGGCAACAATTCCATTAATGAGATGATATCCTCCAACGCCACCTGTATTTTCTTCGGACCAGGCTCACTGACCCTTGGAAATTCAACGGTTGAGTTAGCACTTCAATGTGCCAGAACGGATTTCTTGATATTGACAGAAGGAGCCACTTTGGACATTATTGCCTCGGAAACAGGTATTTTTACCCTATACGACTATATTTGGGATTCGATAGTCCATTACCCTAACCTTGTCATTGACAACAGCGACCTGATTATATCTGCACCAAACTGTTGCTTGTTTGTCTGGAATTGGTGGTTAAGCGGATGCCATGTGGTCGAGCCTGCTGATTTTGAATACCAACTTGATACCTGGACTTTTTTATCAATAGGATCCATACATAATTATCTGGAAATCCGCAAAGGCACAGTCGGTCTTCCCGAGAATGAAGCATTCCGTTTGAAGGCCTGGGGGGTGGAAGGCGGGATTCGTATTGAAGGTATGGAAGAAGACTGTTCTGTCGAAGTGGTGAATATGCTTGGACAGGTAGTGTATCGTGCCACAGCCCCGGAATCTGCAGTCTTTGTCCCATTAAAGCAAGGTGCTTATGTTGTGCGGGCAGGCAGTGATGCGGTTAAGACAGTAGTCAAATAAAAAAACAAATTTTTTCAATGAATTCACTATCTTTGTCCCGTTAAAAAAACACCATCATGAAAAAAATAACAGTATTTACATTTGTGTTGCTGGCACTGCAGGCGGCGGCGTTTGCGCAGGCGGACAGCTGCTTCACGCTGTATATTAGACCCTCCTATGCTGGAACACCAATTGCATTTGATCGTATTGACATTGAAAATATCACAAAAGGAAACTCTTTTACAATGGGAGACACTCTTCTATCTAATTGTTCTGTGGGGATTATGGGTTATTGTATGAAAAATACATTCTCAATTTCAGATTGTTTCCCAAACCCTTTTAAAGGAAATACGTCAGTGCAAATTAAGACATTTATGTCTGGAAAAATGCATGTGGAGCTGTATAATCTTACAGGAAATTTGCTTGCCGCTCACGACTTCATATTAGACGGAGGAACACATTTGTTAAACGTGCATGTAAACGCACAGGGGGTATATTTGTTACGAGCCACATTTGAAGGACAAAGTCGGCAAATAAAGATGATTTCCACAGGAAATGCTGATGACAGAAATCTTATTGGAATCACATCGTCTATACCATTATTGGAAGAAAAGGATTCTCCAGAAAAATCCCAACATGATGTTTCTATAGGCGACAAGATTAGTATACGAATTCATTATCAAGAAAATGATCATCCCTACTCCTGTATCATTGATTCTGTCAGCAGTGGTCTGTTAATCGCAGAATCACAACATCCCGATTTGGGCGAAGACCTTACATGGGATGGGTATAGTCTTGCCCACAAAAGAGTGGATTTGATAGCAAATCGTTGCTTTGCTTTATCTCTCGATTATTCTGACACGCTTATTGTCTATAAACATATATTTTTTTACGATTCCACTTTATTTGTTTCCTCGGGGAATCTAACATGCAATGGTCTTTTATCAAACTATGGATCGCCGTATTATTACCAAGAAAACAACGAGACATCTTGGCCGTATATGGGTTGGTATAAATATGAAATAGTCTCGGCTACTGAAATTTATCCTGATGTTTCTTTCCTTACCGACGCGCAACGATTTCTTCTCCTATATACATTGGAAGGCGAATACATTGGGATTCGCGAATTGTCACCTCGACACAGCAATTTTCCAAATGTCTTCACAATATTCTATACTGCTTATCCGCCAGGACACCCATTATATATGGCAGACTTTGCTTATATAACAGCCAAAATAACACAGTAAAATGAAAAAAAACATCAAAAATGCTTTATTAATGCCAATAGTGTTTCTGGCCATTTTACCTATATACGGTCAGAAGACAGTGCATATTTTTGACGAACAAGGGAATAAGATTTTTTATTCATTAGATTCCTCTATTCATTTCTTTGAATTCACATCAGATGTTTTCGAGGATCAGAAAAATAATATACTCGATAGTCTTAAAAATTATGGCAATTGCACTCCTGTAACCAACAATATATATGCAATTAGTCTAATTGGCGAAAATTATTCCTCTTTCATCAAGGAAATCATTGAATGTCCTTTTGTAAAATATAGTAGTTGCTTGTTTGAAAACAACAAAGAAATATCATGGATCGAGAATAGTGTTTTAGTCAAAACGGCTGACAATATCATTAGTATTCTCGAAGATTTATCACTATTACCACTATCTTCAAATCTCATTTCACCACGGGACTCACTGTATAAGTTGTCTTTCCCCAAGGGAACGAATATTTTGGATGTTTCAATAATGTTAAGCCAACACGAAGGTGTAAAGTATTCAAATCCAATATTTTACAGAATAATCAACATGGATTCTTACTATAGTAATCCTAATTTTATTGACCAATGGTATCTTCGAGACAGCACAATGGAGAATATCAACATTTTAAAAGCCTGGGATTTGACTACAGGAAAAGACTCTATTATTATTGGCGTAATAGATGATGGTTTTCTTTTCTCTCATCCTGATTTGCACAACAATATCATACCTGGTGAAAATTTTACTCCTTCAAATATGCCATTTGGTCAATGTGACTCAAGTGAGCATGAATATCATGGAACAAAATGTGCAGGTGTTATTGCTGCTGAAAACAACAATATTGGTGTCGTTGGTGTTGCTCACTCTTCAAAATTAGTTCCTTTAAAAGCTTTTTATGTACCCAAGATGCGTTCTCTTCCTGACGAGGAAGATTTTGGAAATAAATGTATTACTAACGATGAATATTTAGTTGATGCTTTCCTTTATGCATGTGATTCCGTCAAAATAGATGTCATTAATTGTTCTTGGGGATTTTCAAATCCCATACCTGCTGTTAAAACGGTGATAGACCACCTTACAGCTGAAGGAAGAAAAGGAAAAGGTATTGTAATATGTGCATCATCTGGAAATGCTTATACTCTTCAAAATGTTAATTCAATAAAATTCCCTGCTATACTCTCTAATGTTATTTCTGTTGGTGCTTCCGACGAGGAAGCCCTTCGTGTAAATAGAATATGGAAAAGTAAATATGGGGATAGTTTAAATTTGGTGGCTCCTGGCGTCAACATTATGACAACATTTTCTAATTCGCCACTATATAGTATGGTGGAAGGAACCTCTTTTGCCGCACCGCAGGTGGCCGCGACAGCCGCCTTGATTTTGTCGTTGGATTCCACGTTAACATACCGGGATGTCTTTGAAATCATCTGTTCCTCGACCACGAAACCGCACAACGCGGACTATCCTTTCGCTTATCACGGCAGCTACCCATACGGAACTTGGAATGAGGAGCTGGGATACGGCCTGCTGAACGTGCATCACGCCTTGCTGAAAACCCTGTACAGGAATCTTCGGGTAGTCTGTCCCGACACTGTTTTTGTTTGCCAGCATCAAGAGGTTTTTGCCGAGAACTTCCCCTCCTTTCCCGATTCGATAACCTTTTGCTGGTCTTTGTCTCCCAATTTGGACTGGACTATAGAAAATGATTCGTTGATAACCGTCAGGGGAAACAGCGAGGGCGAAGGTTGGGTGTCCTTCAACATCATTCACGCTGGGGACACCATGCCCATTCAACGCCCGGTAGTAATACGTTCCACCTACCCCGTGATTGACACCTTGTCTGGTTTGTCCGACAGCATCACACATCCTTCCGTAATAGTAAAAGATTTTTATATTGATTCGTTAAGGACCCTTGTGGTCACCGATACCCTCCACTGCGCCCCCTCCGCTCGCATCATCGTGCATCCCGGCGGCAAGCTCATTGTGGATGGGGGCACCCTCACCAGTGCCTGCACAGGCGAAATGTGGCAGGGCGTCTTCGTGGAAGGGCACCGCTTGATGCACCAGACCCCTGAGAAACAGGGCAAGGTGACGCTGCGCAACGGCGCCGTCATCGAGAACGCCCTGTGCGCCATCCGCACGAGCGCACCCGACGGGGACAGCCTATCCTCCGGTGGCATTGTCTTCGCGACAAACACCACCTTCCGCAACAACTGCAAGTCCGTGGATTTCCTCCCCTACGCGGACACCATCGGAGACTCCGCCACCATCGGCAACCTCGGCAGCTTCACCCGCTGCACCTTCACCGTCGATGACGACAACCTCTTCGCCGCCAACGACACCTCGTTCACCGCCCACGCCACCCTGTGGGACGTGTACGGCGTCTCCTTCTTGGGATGCACGTTCACCAACGCCACCACCGGCGCCACCGCCGACAGGGGCTACGCCATCAGGGCCATGGATGCGGGCTTCCACGTGGCGACACAGTGCGACACCCTGTTCACTGATCCGGAAGAGGCCTGCCAGTGTCCGGAGAACAAGGCCACATACAACCTGTTCAGCGGCTTTCAGACGGCCGTACAGGCCGGCACGACGGGCAACGCCTACCCCCTGACGGTCGATGAGGCGCGGTTCACCAACAACGGCATAGGGGTTTCCGTCGCGGGCAACAACCACGCGACGGTGACCCGCTGCAACTTCGACCTGGACAACTGCCCGGGAGATGTCACGAAGTGTACGGGACTGCACCTGAGCGGCTGTACGGGCTACCTGGTGGAGGAGAACAGCTTCCACCGCACCGCCGTGTCGAGTCCGCTGCCCACAGAGGGAATATATGTCGCGAACTCGGGCACAGCGGCGAACACGCTCCACCGCAACAGCTTCACGCACCTCCAGGAGGCCGTGCGGGTGTCCGGGACCAACGGCGGGTACCATGACCCCACGGGACTCGAATTGAGTTGCAACACATTCCAGAACGACATGTGCGACATATACGTTGCCGTCAACTCGAACATGGCGTGGCAACAGGGCAGCGCGTCCGTGGGCGCCGACAACAGCTTTGCTGGTACGACCGGCAGCAGCCTGTACAATGCCGGGAACCAGACGATAGATTACTACTTCATCCCGGGCAACAACCACCTGCCCTACACCCCCACCAACGTCAACACCAGGAAAAGCCTTGCCGCCAACGCCTGCATGTCCACGCTGTGCAACGGAGGTTCGAATTCGCCCCTTCCCCCCGGCCCCATCAAGTCGCCGGATGCCGGCTATCTAGCACTGAAGGATCAGTACGACACGTTGCTGGCAGCCTACGAGTCCCGGGGCTATGCCGACATCATGGCCGACCCGTCGGAGGACCTCCATTCCCAAGCGGACATCCAATCCGCCAGGCTCTGTTTCGCCCAGCTTGCCGAGGTGGGACGAGAGTTGTATGCGCAGTCATACGCGGCTGTCAGGCGTATTCAGGGCGACACGGTCCTGGATTTGCCAGCCTTGAAGAGCTGGTTCGCGGCCACGCCGAGCTTGTCGAGCATGTACTCTTTGGCGGAGACGGAATTCCTGTCGGGCGAGGACAACACCATGCCCCTGCAGGGCATCTCGGCGTTGCTGACGACCCAGGAGGAACGCGACGAATACGACAACTACATGGCTTTTAACGCCCTGAAGGAGTCCTTATCGGGTTCCATTCCCGGCCACGTAAACTGGCCTGCGGCCACAGAAACACAGATTACGGAGCTGCAGCGCATCGCCGCCGCCGGCACGGGACGCTCCTCGGTGATGGCACGCGGTGTGCTCTGCTTCTTCTTCGGAATATGCTATGATGACGAGGAGGTAACAGCGGAAACCCGCAGGGCTACCGCCAAGGACGGGGAACGGTGTCCCGAATACCCCAATGTGTTAATGAAACTCTATCCCAACCCCGTCCGCAACACCCTCCACGTGGAGTTCGAGGGCGCGGACGACCCGCAAGGCACACTCACCGTCACCAACATCACAGGTGTGGTGATGCTCACCCGGGAATGCCACGACCCGGTGACGAAACTCGACGTGTCGCACCTCGCTCCCGGGCTCTATGTGGTCAGCTTCCGCAACGAGAAGGGCGTGGTGGTAAGGAAGTTTGTGAAATTGTAAGGTTTTGGGCAAGCCCGCCGGAGACCATAAATCGGAGACCTTTCGTTCATCGTCATAGCCATAGTTCAATGGCCAATGACTAATGGCTAACAGTCATCGTCATCGCCGTAGTTCATAGTCCAACTGCCAACCGCAGTTCCGGGTTCTAACGGGGCCAGAAACGTTGGGTGATGTCCACCATCTTGCCTTTGTCCACCCGGTACATCCGCTGGTTGGTGGTCTTGGATTTGAGGCCGCCGAGATCAGGACGGTAGGGGCCTAATTTCACATAATCGAAAAGCGACAGGGTGGAAGATGCCGTATTTGTGGCGGCATCGGGAAACTGCTCGCGTCCGGAGTACCAAGCGGTGTGCAGATTGGTATGGCGACGCACGTGTTTCATCAGCCGTTTCACTTCTGGCCATTGGCGGTCGCCCCCCATCAGGCAGACACAGGTGATGAGGTTCTTGTATTTGGCCGTCAGGGTGTCAATAACCTCCTCGGTCAGATCGTGCCCAATATCATCCCATAAGTGCGGGCTGTGGCAACCCACACAATGGTTGGGACAATGGGTGATGTTGATGGCCAACGTCACCTCATCGGGAATTTCCTGGAAGACAATATCGTAATTATAGAACTTCATCGTGGGTGGCGTTGGCGTAGTAACGACGGCGCTCTTCCTCCTGACGGGCTTCGGAGAAGCTGCTCACCCGTTTCATATAGCCAATCACGCGCGTGAGGTAGTCCACGTTCTTGCTGTGGCAGACGGGACACTCCTTGAGGTAACGTTTGTCGATGTGACCGCAATCGTTGCACACCGTGTTGGGGATGTTGAAGGTGAAGTAGTTACAGCCTTCCACGGCGGCCACGCGCAACAGCTGGCGATACTGGCTTTGGGAGAGATGCTCCTCCAAGTTGAGGTGCAGGGCCGAGCCACCGGTGAGGTGGGTGATGTATTTGCGTCCGTGCAGGCGGAACTTGTCCAACGGGTTCGTGTTCTGATCTTCCACGATGTAAAAGTAGCTGTTGTAACAGTCGCGGGGCACCTCGTAGCCATCCTCGCGGTCCCACTTGGCGTGCTTCACGCCCACGTTTTCAGCGGGAATCATCTCGCAGTTGAAGAGAAGGTCTTTGGTGCGGTAGCGCTTGTTGTAGGTCTCGATCAGGCCGAGAATCTCCTCGACGAACTCCTGGTAGCGCGGGTTGTCGTTGATGGGGATATGCATGTATTCGGCAGCCTCCACAAGTCCGTTGATGCCGATGGTGAGATATTGGCGCGACATGGCGATGTAGCCGGCATCGAAGAGCGGCAACATGCCCTTTTCCAACAGGTATTTGAGGTTCTCGTTGTAGCAAATCTGCACCTTGTGGGTGAGGTCCACCATCTCTTCGAGGAACTGCATGTAGGGCATGTTGTTGCGGTGGGCATACTGGATGCAGCGGTTGAGGTTGATGGTGAGCACGCTCTTGGAGCCTGTGGAGACGCCGCCGGCACCGAGGGTGTAGCTGAAGCCGTTGTCCTGGATCTCGTTGCGCAGACGACAGCAGCTGCTCAATGAGTCGGCGTTGTCGCTGAGATAGGTGAAGAAGGAGTGGCCTTCGGCATACATCTCGGCGGTGAAGTCGCCGTACTCTTGGTCGAGCACGTCGCCGTCCTTGGACAGCAGGGCCATGGTTTCCACGGGGAAGGTGAGCACGGCGCGGGTGCGCTCCTTGTTGAACCAGCGCATGAAACGCTTCTGCAACCAGTTGAGGGAATCCCAGTGGGGTTCGCTGCCGTCAGGGAAGCGGAAGTTGGCGAAGAGGCTCTTGAAGTAGTATTGGTCGTAATAGGCGATGTTCCAGAACACAGACTGGAAGTTGCGGGCGCCGGAAGGCTGGTTGATGGTATAGACCACCTGCTCGAAACAGTCGGTGATGACCTTGTCGATGGTGCGTTTCTTGAGGGAGAGGTCCACCACCTCGTCGGCGCGCAAATAGTAGTCGGTGCCGTATTCGAGTTCGATGAAGTAGTTCATGTACATCAGGAACTCGGGAGTGGCGCAGGCGCCGCTAAGCATGCTGGAGACCATGAACACCATGTTGACGAAGCCGCCGCAGAACGACTTGAGGTTGGTGGGGCGGGAGGCGTTGCCACCGATGCTCTGGGTGCCGTTGAGCAGCCAGGGGTACATGGTCACGCTGGCGCAGTAGTTGGCAATGCTGGTCTCGTCGTTTTTATAGATAAAGTGGTGGTTGAGATAGTATAAATATTTGTCTGCCAACTCCTTGCCATACATGTCCTTGATGCGGTCGCAGAGCATGCGGCGGTTGAGACGGATGAAGCTGGACTTGGGCAGCTCGCCGATGAGGGTGGCGATGTTCTTGCGCTCCACATTGGCGTTGGCGTCGTACTTGCTGCCGGTGGCGGCGTTGCGGGCGTTGCAGTAGTTGATGAGGAACTCCATCTTGTCCTTGACCTCACGATCCTCATAGTGCTTTTGGCGGTAGAGGATATAGGCCTTGGCCACCTCGTAATAACGTTCGGCCATGAGGGAACGTTCCACCTGGTTCTGGATTTCCTCCACGGCGATGCCGTCGTAGATGTTGAGCCGGCTCAAGATGTTGGTCATGGCCTCTTGGGAGGCGAAGCCCCCTACGGAGATGAAGGCCTTGGAGATGGCGTTGCGGATTTTGTCAACCGAGAAGGGTTCCCGTTTGCCGTTGCGTTTGATGATGTAGATGTCAGCTATCATAGGTCGTTGTTGGTTTGTCAAGTTGTTTCAAAAGAAGCAACTTCCAGGGGCATGGTTTTTCCGTGAGGACAGGTATGCTTTTATCCCGAAAGCTACGTTTCTGGTGTCAGGCAGGTCTTCTGGCTTGTTCCGCCTTCCGGCGTCTTCCCAACAATGGAGAATTGTCAGTGACATGGTGCCGAAGGTTTACGTAAGAACTTCACAGCTACGGGAATAGCTCCTGATTTTCACAGGATTCCCTATTGTTCACAAAGGAACCTGAAACCGCCGGCAAAGATAAAAATTATTCAGGTTTGCACTTTGATTTCGCTTCCAAAACTTATAAACAGCTTATTGTTGCTATTATCAACGGGGTAGTCGAAACAGGGGGTGAAATTGTTTATAATTTTGGCAACGGGACAGCAGCCGGCTGTTTTTTCCCCATTTCCGCAAGCTCGACCCTATTCCCTATTTTTGTATCTTTGCAACCCAAAAATCAACGGCTTGAAAAAACGACTGACCCTCTGGAAAGAGAAGTTTCGCGACCTGACAGGATGGAAAATCATCGACTCCTACATCCTGAGGAAATTCCTCGGATCGGTGGTGTATGCAGTCACCTTGCTGATGACCATCGTTGTGGTGTTTGACCTTTCGGAGAACATCCAGCGTTTCATGGATAAGGACATCCCCGCCAAGGAGATCATCACGGGCTACTATCTTAATTTCATCCCCTATTTCATCAACCTCTTCATCCCGTTGTTCACTTTCATCAGTGTGATCTGGTTCACCTCACGGTTGTCGTCCCACAACGAGATCATCTCCATCTTGGGCAACGGCGTCAGCTTCAAGCGTTTTTTGGTGCCCTACCTCGTCGGTTCCATCATCACCATGCTGGTGTCGCTCTTTTTGGCAAACTTTATCGTGCCCTCGACAAACGCGCGACTCAACGAGTTTAAGTACACCCATTTCGGGCGACAGGCAGCACAAACCACATACCTGCACATCAAAAACTCCGCGAACAGCTATATCTTCGTGGAACGCTGGGATCGCAATGCCGCCACAGGCTACTTTTTCACTTACGAGGTCTTCGACGAAAAGAACATCGTGGAGAAGATCTCCGCGAAAAGCATCATCTTCAATGAGGAAAAACAGAACTGGACCCTCAACGACTACATGCGCCGGCGCATCGTGAACGGTTTGGAACATATTGAAACAGGCGAGACCTTGGACACTGTTTTCAACATCAAACCCATCAATCTCAACCAAGACGCCTACGTGAGCGAAACGATGTCGTACAACGATTTGCGCAACTTTATCAAAGAAGAGAAAATACGAGGATCGAGTCTGGTGGCACAGTATCAAATAGAGAGACACAAGCGTCTTGCAAACCCGTTGGGTATCATTATTTTGTCTTTTCTCGGATTGAGTGTCTCCTCGCGCAAAACTGCCCGTGGCGTGGGTGTCCACATCTTCATCGGTATGGGCTTGGCCTTCACTTTCATTTTCTTGCAGCAGGTTTCCACGGTCTTTTCCGTTTCAGGCGGACTGTCGCCTGTGCTTGGCACATGGATTCCCAATATCATCTTCTTGATTATTACCATTTTGATGTTGCGCTTCGCGCAAAAATAGCACTCCATGGATAAGCTGCGCAGTTACGTTCTTCCATTTGCCATGGTAATGGGCCTGCTGCTGCACACGTGGTGCGGTCGCTTCGCGTTTCTCGCCCCTTATCTGATTTTCACCATCCTGTTGCTCAATTTCGTGGCGGTGGACATCCGCAAGTTGCGCCTCACAAGGCTGAATGTCTGGATCATGCTGTTCCAGACGGTGGCAAGCGTAGGCAGTTACTACCTTATCCGGGCTCTTACGCACAACGATTTGCTGGCGCAAGGGGTCTTCATCGGCATCCTCTGTCCCGTGGCCGCCTCGGTGGTCGTGGTCTCCTGCCTGTTGGGCGCCAATCGCGAGACCATCACGGAATACACCATCTTCGGCAACCTGCTCATCGTGCTTATAGCACCCTTCTATTTCTCCTTCATCGGCTTGCACCAGGAAATGGCCTTCGCCACCTCCTTTTGGATGATTTTCAGGAAGGTCAGCTCCACCATCGCGTTGCCCTTCTTTGTAGCGTTGTTCCTGCAACTTTTCTTGCCCAAGGCCAACAACTTCCTAAGCCGGTACAAAGACATCACCTTTTATGTGTGGGCTTTCCTGCTGTTTCTCACGCTGGGGCGCACCATCGACTACGTCTTTCTGCACGGCAAGGGTAACGAGATGAATATTCTGTGGCTGGGCGCGGCCTCCATCCTCGTGTGTGTGCTGAACTTCGGTTTGGGCAAATGGGTGGGGCACCGTGAGGGCGACACCATCGCCGGCGGGCAATTGATGGGCCAGAAGAACACCGCCTTCGGCATCTGGATGGCAACCACCTACCTCAATCCGTTGGCCTCCGTGTTTTTGGCGTTCTATTCCATCTGGCAGAACATGTTCAACAGCTGGCAGATATGGCATTACAACACCCGAATGAAGGAAACGCAAAAGCCCTGATATATTTGAGACATCGGGTATATAATTATTTTTAGTAATCCATGAGCAGCCCCGTAGGGGCAAAAGCTCGGTAGCCAGGGGTTAAGGCGCGAGGAACGAGCGCCGCAACCCCTGGGATGGACGGCGTGCGGGAAGAAATCGCGGCGCGCCCCGTCCCTTCCATCTTTATATCATACGACGAAATGTTAGTATCGAAGGCTATTCTTTCAGCCACTGGTCGAGCCAGCGGAAGAACTCGCGTTGCCAAAGCATGGCGTTCTGCGGTTTGGTGACAAAGTGGCACTCGTCGGGGAAGAAGAGGAAGCGGCTGGGAATGCCCTTCATCTGGGCCACGTCGTAGGCCTGCATGCCCTCGGTGTAGGGGATGCGGAAGTCGTTGCCGCCATGGATAACCAGTATCGGGGTGTCCCAGTTGCCCACAAAGCGGTGCGGTGAGAAGTCATAGCTCTTGGGCATGGGATTCTGCCAGTAGTTGCCCTCGATGTCGTGGTTGGCGAAGAAGAGCTCCTCGGTGGTGCCGTACCAGCTCTCGAAGTTGAACATGCCGCAGTGGGCGATGAAGCACTTGAAGCGCTTGTCGTGGTGGCCGGCGAGCCAATAGACGCTGAAGCCGCCGAAGCTGGCGCCGATGCAGCCGAGTTTGTTCTCGTCCACGTAAGGCTCCTTGGCAAGCGCGTCAATGGCGGAGAGGTAGTCCTTCATGCACTGGCCGCCATAGTCGCCGCTGATGTCGTCGTTCCACTTTTGGCCGAAGCCGGGCAGGCCGCGGCGGTTGGGGGCCACGATGATGTAGTCGTGCGCCGCCATCATCTGGAAGTTCCAGCGGTAGGAGTAGAACTGGCTGACCGGTGACTGCGGACCGCCCTCGCAGTAGAGCAACGTCGGGTAGGTCTTCGTGGAGTCGAAGTTGGGGGGCAGGATCACCCACACCAGCATCTGCTTGCCGTCGGTGGTCTCCACCCATTTCTTGATGGTCTTGCCCAACGTGATCTTATCAAGCACGTCCTTGTTGATGAAGCTCAGTTGTTTAACCTCTTTATTCTTCAAGTTTATGCCGTAAATTTCGGCAGGATAGGCGTGCGTGGTGCGCGTGGCGATAATCTGGTCGCCGCACACTTGTATGGAGTTGTAGTCGTAGTCGCCGTCGGTGATTTGCTCGAAGGTGCGGGCGGCAATGTCGTAGCCGTAAACTTGGATGGTGCCCTCCTTGTCGCTGGTGAAATAGATTTTCTTGCCGTCTTCGCTCCAGGCGAAGTTGGTGGCGTTCTGGTCGAAGTCGGCGGTGCAGTCCTCCCACTTGCCCGTGCTGAGGTCGCAGAGGGCCATGCGGTGCTTGTCAGACTCGAAGCCGTCGGTCTCCATGCTCCACCAGACCAGTTTCTTGCCGTCGGGGGAGAAGACGGGAGCCATGTCGTAGCCCATGTTGCCCTCGGAGAGGTTGCGCGTGGATTTGTCGGCGAGATTGTAGAGATAGACGTCCGTGTTGGTGCTCTCGGCGAAGGCTTTGCCGGAGAGTTTCTTGCAGCAGTAGGCGATGGATTTGCCGTCGGGGCTCCAGACAAACTCCTCGGCACCGCCGAACGGAGGCGTGGGACAATGGAATTTCTGCCCCTCTAACAGGTCGGTGGCGTTGTCACAAGAGGGATAGTCGGCGATGAAGAGGTGGCTGTAGGTGCCGTCGGCCCAGTAGTTCCAGTGGCGGTACATCAGGTCGTCGTAAATCATCGCGTTGGCCTTGGGCAGGTCGGGATAGCGCTGCTCGATGGTGGGGTCGATCTGCACGTTCATGGCATAGCTGATGTGCTTCATGTCGGGTGCGTAGCTGAAGCTGTTGATGTCGCCCTCCACATGGGTGATTTGTTTGGCGTGGGAGCCGTCGGGGTCGCACTCCCAAATCTGGGTGCCCTTGTCATCGCTGTAGAGATAGGCGATTTTCTTGCCGTCGGGACGCCAGACGGGCTGCATTTCGTCGTTGGGGGTGGAGGTCACGCGCGCGGATTCGCCGCCCTCCACGGGCATGGTGTATAATTCGGCGTTGCCGGTGTTGGCTTTGTAGTCATAATATTTGACGCTGTACAGAAGTGTCTTGCCGTCGGGCGAAACCTTCACGTCGGAAAGACGGCCCAGATACCATAGGATTTTTTCATCCATTACTCCCTTGCTGTAGTCGGGAGCTTCTCGGTTTTCTTTGGAAATGACGGTGTTAGAGTCTTCCTTGGACTTTTTGGCACAACTGCTGAACAACATGGTGGCGATAATGGTTACGAACAAAATTTTTTTCATAAAAGATTATTTTTATAGGGCTGCAAAAATAGCAATTTTGTATCTTTGCCGCTCTTAATTTATCAACTTAAATTTTGGAAAAATGAAGAAACTGATGATTTTGGCAGCTGCGTGCTGTTTAGTGTTTGCTTCTTGCAACAACAAGGCAAAAGAAGAACAAAGACCACCGTTCCCGAAAGACGGCCCCTGCATGGAAATGAAAGACGGCCCTCATTGCGAGATGGACGAAAAGTGCCAGAAAGCAATGGAGGATTGGAAAAACTGGGACAACCTCACCGACGAGCGCAAAGCCGAACTGCTCAATGACCGCAAGGCCGCTTACGACAAGCAAAAAGCCGCTGTTGAAGAGATGGAAGCCCAAAAGGCTAAATTCGAGGAGCAGATGAGCAAGTGGGACCAACTCTCCCTCGACGAGAAGAAGGCTGCTTTCGACCTTTGCCCCTGCTGCAAGAAACCTTGTTGCAAAGAGGGTCCAAAAGAGGGCAAATGTTGCAAAGAAGGCAAAGGCGAGTGCAAGAAGGACGGTAAATGCCCGAAAGAGGGTGAATGTAAAGGCAAGTAGTCTTCTATGAAAAAAATCGCAGTTTTCGCTTCCGGCTTCGGCTCTAATTTCCAGGCCATCATCGAAGCCGTAAAGGAGGGGACGCTCCAGGCGGAAATCGCCCTGTTGGTCTCCGACAAGCCGAATTGCAAAGCAGTGGAACGCGCCAATGCCAACGGCATTGACGCGTTCACTTTCTGCGCCAAGGAGTACGCCGACAAGAGCGCCTACGAGACCGCCATCCTGCATGAGTTGCAGAGCCGCGGTGTGGATTATATCATCTTGGCTGGTTATATGCGCTACATCGGCAAGGTGCTCCTCACCCATTATCCCATGCGCATCATCAACCTCCACCCCGCCTTGCTGCCCTCCTTCCCCGGTGCCCATGGCATCGACGACGCCTACCGCTACGGCGTCCGTGTGTTCGGCATCACCATCCATTTCGTGGACGAAGGCGTTGACACCGGCAAAATCATCGATCAGTTCGCATTCCACAGCAACGGCACCGAAACCCTCGACGAGATCGAGACCCACATCCATCAACTGGAACACCGGCATTACCCCGAAACCATCAACACAATAGTAAATATGTAAACGGCCAATGTGTTGGCCGTAAAAAGTGGTTGACGCCCCCGTTGACCATAACAAAACCTTCTTATGACAATTACACTTATCAGCGACTGGCGCCTGCGCGACCCTTACGTGGCCATGCTCAAGGGACGTCTCCTCACAGATCTCCCCGGTGCGAATGTCATCGACATTTCCCACCACATTGATTTCTTTAACGTGGCGCAGTCCGCGTTCATCATGAAAAACAGCTATCTCAGTTTTCCCGACGGGTCGGTGCATCTTCTGCTCACCAACACGAGCCACACCGCTACCATCGCGCCCGTGCTGTTGGAACACGACGGCCACTATTTCATCGGTCAGGATAACGGCGTGTTCTTCTTGATGTTCGGGAAGACAGGACCCCTGCAGGGGCGGCGGCTGACGGGTGATTTCAGCACCACCGTAGAGGGTATGGTGCGTCTTGCACAAGCTGTGTATGCGGGCAACGTGGAGGAGGTCACGGAAACATACGCCACATTCGAACGAACCTTGGGCGCGGTACTCTTCCATAGTGCGTCGCAACGTACCATAGAAGGCGAGATTGTCTATATCGACGCTGCCTTCAACGCCATAACCAACATCCCCACCGACATGTTCCTCGAAGCGGTGCAGGGCGGTGCCTTCAAAATGTCCGTCCATTCCAAAACGGAGTGGAAAATCGAGAAATATTTTTCAGAATACACCAAGACGGATGGTATGTTTTTGACAAACAACGCCTTACAGCATCTACAAATCTCCATGTACCAGGGCGACGTGGCCCTCCTCGCCTCCTTGAGTGTCGGCGACAGGGTGGAGATAAGGTACTGATACAGGTTTCCAACGCACGCCGTCTCCTCCCAGAAGTTGTGGCGTTCTTTTCACGCGCCTTAACCCCTGGGAAGGATGGTGCGCGGGAAAAAATCGCGGCGCGGGAGAATGTGGAGACGAGGAAGCACGATGTTCGCCGCGAAACGGGTGTGGGGTCCGACGAGCATGCGTGAGGGATTGAAGCGGAAATGGCTGGCTTGCCGGCCATTGGAGCGTAAAGCCCGACGGCGCGGCGGCAACCATATTTTCGCCGCCGCGCCGGCACGCCCAAATAAAAAGAAAAATGCAAATGGCCCTGATTTGTGCCATCAGGTATAATGATCAAAGCATTTTCACAACTTTATTCACGGCATCTTGCACACCGTCAGGGTTTTTACCTCCGGCCATGGACAGCGTGGGTTGTCCGCCGCCGCCGCCTTGGATGTGCTTGCCCGCGGCACGCACCATCTGTGCCGCATTGTACTTGCCCGCCAGATCGTCACTGAGCGCCACTACCAAGTTGGGCTTGCCCTCGAAGACACTGCCCAGCACGATCACACGGTTGGCCTCGCCCCGCAGGTTGTAGGCGGCCTGCCGCAGGATGTCGGGAGCCAAGGTCGTGACCTTGCTCAAAAGCTGCACTCCGTTGACGGTCGTGGCCTCCTTGGCTAATTCCTGGCAGAACGCGACGGTCTGCTGCTTTTCGAACTCCTCGACCTTGTGGCGATACTGGAGGTTGTCGTCGCTCAGCTTTTGGATGGCCTGCAGCAGGTTGGAGGTGTTGAGCATCTCCTTGCCCTTCCGTAATTGCTCCTGGCAGTCGTAGAGGATGTCCTCGGCGGCTGTGCCGGTGACGGCTTCGATGCGTCGCACGCCGGCGGCGATGGCACCTTCGGAGACAATCTTGAAAAATCCGATGTTGCCTGTGGCAGAGGTATGCGTGCCGCCGCAAAGCTCCACGGCATCACCAAACTGGATGACGCGCACGAGATTGCCGTATTTCTCGCCGAAGAGCGCGATGGCACCTTTGGCGCGCGCCTCCTCGATGGGGACGTCCACATGCTCCTGTAGCGGCAAGTTTTTGCGTATCAACTCGTTCACCATGCGCTCAACCTTGACAATCTCCTCGTCGGTGAGCTTGGAGAAGTGGGAGAAGTCGAAACGCAGGCGTTCGGCAGTGACCAACGAGCCTTTCTGCTCCACATGCGTGCCGAGGACATGGCGCAAGGCGTGATCCAACAGGTGCGTGGCCGAATGGTTGTTGGCAGTGCGCTGCCGCTTGTCGGCATCCACCTTGGCAATGAACACGGCGGATGGGTCGGCGGGCAGTTTGTTGGTGAAGTGTATGGTGAGGTTGTTCTCCTTGGTGGTGTTGTAGATGGCCACTGACTCGGAGTTGCTGTCAAGCGTGCCGGTGTCGCCCACCTGTCCGCCCGATTCGGCGTAGAAGGGGGTCTGGTCAAGCACAATCTGGAAGAAGGTCTTGTTCTTGGCGGTGACGCTGCGGTATTTGACGATGCGGCATTCACATTCCAGCTGGTGGTATCCCAAGAAGCGGGTGGGCGTGTCCTGGGCGATGAGTTCCACCCAGTCGTCGGTGTTGACGGCGGCGTCCTTGCGGGAACGCTCCTTCTGTTGTTGCAGTCCACGCTGGAAGCCCTCCATATCGACCGTGAGGTTCTTTTCGGAGGCGATGAGCTGCGTCAGGTCGATGGGAAAGCCGTATGTGTCGAACAACTCGAAGGCGAAGTCGCCATCCACAACGGTGCCCTGTAGTTTGGCACAGTAGTTTTCGAACTTGGTGATGCCGGAATCGAGAGTCTTGAGGAAGGAGGACTCCTCTTCGCGGACCACTTTCTCGACAAGGGTCTGTTGGGCCTTGAGTTCAGGGAATTGGTGTCCCATTTGCGCCACGAGGTCGGGGACGAGGGTGGTGATGAAGGGTTCCTTGAAGCCGAGGAAGGTGAATCCGTATCGCACGGCGCGGCGCAGGATGCGGCGGATGACGTAGCCGGCTCCCGTGTTGGAGGGCAGTTGGCCGTCGGCGATGGCGAAGGTGACGGCGCGCAGATGGTCGGCTACCACACGCAAGGCTACATCGCTGTCGTGACGGGCACCGTAAGCAATACCGCACTTGTCGGCGATTTTTTGGATGATGGGCTGGAACACGTCGGTGTCGTAGTTTGACTTCTTGTTCTGCACGGCCATGCAAAGGCGTTCGAAGCCCATGCCCGTATCCACATGCTTGTTGGCCAGGGGTTTCAACTCGCCCGATGCGATGCGGTTGAACTGCATGAAGACAAGGTTCCAGATTTCTATGACGAGGGGATTGTCCTTGTTGACGAGGTCGCGGCCGGGCACTTGGGCGCGCTCGGTATCGTCGCGCAGGTCAATGTGGATTTCGGAGCACGGCCCGCAGGGACCGGTGTCGCCCATTTCCCAGAAGTTGTCCTTCTTGTTGCCCTTGAGGATGCGCTCCTCGGGCAGGTATGCTTTCCAGAAATCGTATGCCTCCTGGTCGAAGGTGGTGCCGTCCTTTTCGTCGCCTTGGAACACGGTGGCATAAAGGCGGTCCTTGTCGAGTTTCATCACCTCGGTGAGGAATTCCCAGGCGTAGGCGATGGCCTATTTTTTGAAGTAGTCGCCGAACGACCAGTTGCCGAGCATCTCGAACATGGTGTGATGGTACGTGTCACGCCCCACCTCTTCGAGGTCGTTGTGCTTGCCGGATACTCGGAGGCACTTTTGGGAGTCGGCCACGCGCGGATGTTCGGCCTTGCTGTTGCCGAGGAAAATGTCCTTGAACTGGTTCATGCCGGCGTTGGTGAACATCAGGGTGGGGTCATTCTTGATGACCATGGGGGCGGAGGGAACGATATGGTGCGCCTTGGATTCAAAAAAGCGCAAAAAAGCATCGCGAATTTCTACAGAAGTCATAGCCTTGTTTTTTTAAGGCGGCAAAAATACGAAAAAAACCTTTTGTAAAGCCAACGCGCACGTTGGCCTTTGTCGTGAACAAGAACATCTGTGTTGGAGTTAAAACAGTGTCGGTTCCCAGCTGAACACGCCATCTTCTTTGGGGGTGGAAATGGCTTCTTGGTTGAGAAATTTAACTTTGCGGGACACGTCCCAGCGGTAGCCGCCCAGCTTGCCGTTGGAGCAGACCACGCGATGGCAGGGCACGATGTACATGATTGGGTTTGCGCTGACGGCCTGCCCCACCGGGCGCGCCGACTTGGGCCGGCCAATGCGCTGTGCAATACTGAGATAGGTGGTCACCTTGCCCACGGGAATTTGCAACAAATCACGCCACACGTCGAGCTGGAACGGCGTGCCGTGCAAGTGCAGGCACAACTCGTCCACTTTGTCGCTACGCCCCTTGAGCAGCCACGCCGCCTTACGGTGTGCCGCCACCGCGCGGTGACGGATCTGTGCATGGGGGAAATGACGCTTTAACGTCTCCACCGGCAACCACTTCATTGCCCCAGGCATCAGGAGACAGATGCCCTTCGCAGTCGAAGCCACCAACACCCGCCCCCCGGGAACCGTCTGGAAACTGTAGTGGATGGTTAATCGCTTTCCTGCACCCATGAATTCTTCGTGGGTCATGGGCTCAACTTTGACCCGACAGTGAATCGTTGCATTCATTTTTAGGCATTTTTGATGCCGCAAATATACAAAAAATGTATTTTTGCAGTCCCTATGGAAAAATTGTTGGAGATATCAAATTTATCCCTCGAGTTACGGCAGGATACGGGATGGAAACCCATCCTTCACCAGGTGAACGTGGAATTGTGCAAGGGCCGCACGCTCGGCATTGTCGGGGAGTCTGGCTCTGGAAAGTCCGTGACCGCCTTGTCGGTGATGCGGCTGCTCAACCCCGAAATTGCCCGGTACCCAGAAGGACAAATCCTTTTTTCCGAAGAGGGGAAAAAACAGCCCGTCGACCTGCTGAAAGCTCCGGAAAAACAGCTGCAGCAGATTCGGGGGAGTCGCATCGCGATGATTTTCCAGGAACCCATGACTTCCCTTAACCCCGTGTTGCGCTGCGGTGACCAAATCATGGAACAGATCCTGCTGCACACCACCCAGACGAAAGAGCAAGCCAAGGAACACATCCTCGAACTCTTCCGCGAAGTTATGCTGCCCCGTCCCGAGCAAATCTTCGACAGTTATCCCCACGAGCTCTCCGGTGGACAGAAACAGCGCGTTATGATTGCCATGGCCATGAGCTGCCAACCCGACCTGCTCATCGCCGACGAACCCACCACCGCCCTCGATGTAACCGTGCAAAAGGGAATACTTCAACTGATCCGCAAACTGCAGCAAGAACACGGCATGAGCGTGCTCTTCATCACCCATGACCTTGGCGTGGTGGCCGAAATCGCCGATGAGGTGATGGTGCTCTACAAAGGTTCTGTGGTAGAACACGGCAATATCCGCGACATCTTCCTGAATCCGCAACACCCTTATACACAAGGGCTACTCGCTTGCCGACCCTCCCTTGACGTCCGCCTGCGCCATCTGCCCACAGTGGACGACTTTATGCAGCAACGGCAAACTGGCGTGCAGCAGGCCATCGAAAATCTTTGCGTCCCCCCGGAAGAACGAAAGTCTTTCCATCAACGGCTTTATGCGGAAAAACCGCTCCTCACCCTGCGCAATGTCAGCAAACTGTATCCTGTCAGAAAGAGAAAATTGTTTGAGAAAAGACAGTATGTCAATGCTCTGCAGGATGTTAACATTGACATTTATGAGGGCGAGACCCTTGGGCTTGTGGGTGAATCGGGCTGCGGTAAGACCACTTTGGGACGTTCGATGATCCGGCTTATCGAACCCACATCGGGCAGTGTTACCTACAAGGGTGTCAACCTTATGGAACTCTCCCACAAAGAGATGCGCAAGATGCGCAAGGATTTGCAAATCATTCTGCAAGATCCATATTCATCACTTAATCAAAGACTTACCATAGGTGATGCCCTGATGGAGCCTATGTGTGTGCATGGTATCGGGGCGAACGAAGCCGAGCGTAAGCGCAAGGCTATCGCGTTGTTGGAGCGCGTCAGCCTCAACGAGACTCATTTCTACCGTTATCCGCACGAGTTCTCCGGCGGGCAGCGCCAGCGCATCTCCATCGCGCGCGCACTGGCAGTGAACCCCCGTTTCATCATCTGCGACGAGTCTGTCTCCGCCCTCGACGTATCCGTGCAGGCGCAAGTGCTTAACCTGCTCAACGAACTCAAACAGGAGTATCACTTCACCTATATCTTTATCTCCCACGATCTTTCTGTCGTCAAGTTCATGTCCGACCGCATCGTGGTGATGCAGTCCGGACACATCGTGGAACAGGGCGATGCCGATGAACTTTGTCGTAACCCCAAAACCGACTATACCCGAACATTGTTGGATGCCATACCGAAAGGCATCTCGTATGAAAGCATAAACAATTAATAATCGTTAAAATACTCAAAAACATGTCAAAATTCGTCACTATATTGAAAACTCTGCTACGAATTGTTATTGGATTGATTTTCATTGTATCCGCCGTGCTCAAATTGTTGTCGTTGGATAGTTTTGAGATATACATCTATAGTTTTAACATCTTCGGTTTCGTTTTGTCGGGGCTTGTGGCGCGCTGTGTTATCGCTGCGGAACTGTTGCTTGGCGCTTTTTTCATTGCCAAGATTCTATACAAGCCCACGTGGTGGCTGATGATGGCCATGTTGCTCGGTTTCACGCTGCTGATGGTTTATGTGGCCATTTTCCGCGATGACACCAATTGTCACTGCATGGGCGAAATCGTGCCGCTCAAACCGGTATGGACTATCGTGAAAAATGTGGTCCTGATGTTGCTGATGCTGCTTGTTCGCAAGGAAGAAGACTACCAGTTCAGGGGAAAGAAAGCGGTGGGCATTATCTTGGCTGCCGTTTCTGTCTTGGTGCCGTTCGCCCTTTTCCCGATGGATGGTGTGTATAATGCTTTTAGCAAAAGTGAGAACCAAGTGAATGCCGAGAAATTTGACAAATTCATGCAAGACTCTATTGCACAGTCTCTTGAAATTTCTAAGGGAGATTATATTTTGGGTTATTTAGCTTCAGGCTGTGAATTCTGCAAACTCAGTGCAAAAAAAATAGACCAGATATTCATGAACAACCAGCTGGACACCACTCGTCTTGTGTTCTTCATCTGGGGGCCGGAAGAAGCCGTGAATAATTTCAGGGAAGAGACAAAAATAGAGAAATACAAATATTCCATAATCAATCCCGTTAAAGCGTTGAACATTGTTTATGGAAATTTCCCCACCTATGTGTACATTCGTGACGGAAAGGTGCTCAAGGTGGCCAATCTCAGAGAGATGGAAGAGTCGTTTACAGTTGAATTCATGGAGGAAAAAAAATGAAAAAGCCTCCCAAAATATCCAGAAAGGAGCAGAAGATAGCCGACCTCTACAGGTTTTATCTGAACAATGGCTTTGACCACACCATTGACGAAATCGCCACGTTGATGAAGATCGGGCGAAAGACATTTTACAACCGCTATCTTAACAAAGAGAATTCCATCCAAATGGCTTTGCGCTATTGTCACAATTTGTTTGTGGAGCGATTCAGCGAAAAGACAATAGAGTGCAATCATTCTATCGAGGAATTGCTGCTGTTGATGTGGGAATTCCAACAGTTTGCCAAGTATCAAGCGGTCTATTTTCAGTATGATTGGGATAAACTGCTTTTTTATACCGATGAAACGCCATTCCGTAGTGTGATTGACACCATTGTTCGCAAAGGCATCCGGAGCTATCAGATTCAAGAGGATGTCGACACGTCCGACTATTCCGATTTTTTCTATACCAACATGTCTATGTATGTAATGTATGGCAAGAAGAAACCCGCAATCCTGCGATACGTTTTGTTCTCCATCCTCAACGAAAGAGGTGTGGAATTATTGAACGAGTTGAATTTGGAAGCGTTTGCCTGACCCCTGTAACTTATTTTAACACCTCCAACGCCTTTTGTATGGTATTGTCCGTGGTATTGATGACGGGGTAAAAGGCGTTTTCACCGTACATGTTACGGCCGATGAGGGCTTTTGTCCAGACTTTGAGTTCTTTGCGGTCTTTGGCGTTGAGCGCGGGTGCGTCATGGCCGCTTAGTTTTTTGTAGTATTGGACTAATTCGGCGATTTGGGCGTCGCTGACTTGATATTTGGCCACGAAATTCTTGGTGTCGGGATAATTCTTCTTCAACTCAGCCTTATGCTGGGTGACATAGTGGAAGGTGTATTGTACCAGAGCGGCGGTATTGGCGATTTCAGCGTAGCCCGGTGTCTCGTCAAGATGTTGCAGAGGCACGAAATAGTCGGGCATGATGCCTCCGCCACCATAGACGGTTCGACCGCCTATGGTTTTGTATTCCAAAGACTTGTCGAGTTTTATGCTGTCCTCGGACTCCATCTCGCCATTGGTGATCCGATTGTACAGTTCTTCGTAATAGGCATCAACACCCTCTTTGTAGTTCCGTTGGATGCAACGTCCGCTTGGGGTGTGGTAGCGGGATGTGGTGAGCCGGATGGAGGATTCATCGTTGAGGTTGAACTGCCTTTGTACCAATCCCTTGCCGAAGGAGCGGCGTCCGATGACATAGCCACGGTCGTTGTCTTGTATGGCGCCTGCCACAATTTCAGAGGCCGATGCGCTGAAATCATCGATGAGGATGGCCACCTTGCCCGTCTCAAAGTTGCCCTTGCGTGTGGCATAGTAGCTTTCGGGGCGGATGTTCAAGCCCTCTACGGAGACTATTTTCTGCTTGTTGGGCAGCAACTCGTCGCAAACGCTGATGGCAGCTTCGAGGAAACCGCCGGCATTGCCGCGCAAGTCCACGATGAGTTGTTGCATGCCTTCGCCCTTCAGCTTGCGGATGGCATTGGAGAACTCTTCCGCCGTGGTGCTGCCGAACTCGTTGAGCTTGATATAGCCCGTCTTTGCGTCCACCATATAGGCTACGTCCACGGTATAGGTTGGAATGACGTCACGCTTGATATCGTAGGTGTTGACTTCGTTAAATCCGGGGCGCAGCACGCCCACTTTCACGTGCGTGCCCTTGCGGCCGCGCAGAGCCTTGAACACCTTCTCGTTGGTGGCTCCCACGAAGGATTTGCCATCCACGGTCACGATGCGGTCTCCGGCATGTATGCCCGCCTTTTCGGATGGTCCTCCCGATATGGTGGACACCACCATCACCGTGTCGTTCATGATGTTGAACTGTACGCCGATGCCTTCAAAGGAACCTTCCAAAACCTCCATCATGGCGCGGTTTTGCGCCGGCGTGGAATAGGAGGAGTGCGGGTCGAGTTGCTGTAGGATGGCATTGATGGCATTGTCGTATATAGAATCCATGTTGACAGAATCCACATAGTATTTGTCAATGTAGTTCATCACTTCATTGAGTTTGTACAGCTGGGGGTTGGATGGACTTATCTTTTTGGAAGGCAAGAAGTTGATAGCCACCGACACCCCCGCCAAAAAGGCGATGGTCAAGTATAAGATGGAGATGATGGTTTCGCGATGTTTTCCGTCCATAGTTCCGTGTAGCGTTTACTATTGTTGTTGTCTTTTGATGGAGTTGAAATGGAGGATTTTCAGAAATTGTTCTATGAAATCTTGAAATTGAGGGTCTTGGTCTGGTTTCAGGTAACGTTTGCGCACCTGTTGCCATTGTTGGGGTTGTACCACGGGAAGGTTGTTGTCGCGTTTGATGCGGGCAATTTCGTCCACAATTTGGAAACGTTTGGCCAACAACTCGCTGAGTTGTGTGTCCACGTTTTCAAGCAGGGCGCGCTGCTTGAGGAGCTCATGGTTGGGTACATTGGTCTTGAAACTCAGCGATGCGATGATTTCGGCCCACTGCTTCGGGGTGAGTTGCTGTCCAGAGTCGCTGAGTGCTTGTTCCGGATGCACGTGGCACTCCATCATAAGTCCGTCAAATCCGTAGGCGAGAGACAGTTGCGCGATTTGCGGAATCCAGCGGGTGTGTCCGCAGATGTGCGATGGGTCGCATAGGATGGGCAGATCAGGGAACTGCACTTTCAGGTCGATGGGGATATCCCATCGGGGTGCATTGCGATAGATGTTCTCGTTGCTGTCGGCGAAGCCGCGATGTACGGCGATGACTTGCGGCACGCCGGCGTTGAGGAAGCGCTCCACGTTCCCGGCCCATAACTTGAGGTCGGGAATCATGGGGTTTTTCACCATGATGGTGACGGGTGCGCCCTTGACGGCGTCGGCGATGAGTTGTACGGATGCCGGGTTTACGCAGGTGCGCGCCCCCACCCAGAGTGCGCGGATGTCGTGTTTCAGGCACATCTCCACCTGTTTTGGGGTCATCACTTCGGTGCAGACGGCGAGACCATATTGCCGCTGCACTTCCGCCAACCAGGACAGCGCAGTCTCCCCCACACCCTCGAAACTGTCCGGCTTGCTGCGTGGCTTCCATACGCCTGCCCTGAAATAGGTCAACTTCCAACCATGCGCGCACACCTCGTCCCGCAGTTGGGCAGCGGTGTCCAGCAGTTGGCGCTCGCTCTCGGCGGCGCAAGGTCCGGCAATGAGAAGCTCAAATCGCAAAATTCAATATTTTATTCCTCAACCTCTTCTTCCTCTTCTTCGATGTGGGTGAAATAGTTCTTCACGAACTTGTTTTTCCAACCGCGGTTGCCCAACTTGTAGGAGAACGACGGAAGCCCCGCGGCGTTGTCAGGTGCCAACGAACGGTTCTTCGGCTTCGTGTTCTTGATGGCATTGTTGAAGTTCACATCCGAGGAGAAGGCTGAAACCACATTGTTGTCGAATTGGAAATAGTAGAAATCTTTGTCGATTTCAAAATAGACATACAACTTGTTACGGGAACCGCGCTTCTCCACAACAATACGTCCCGGTATCATTTTGTACAGTGTCCGCTTGCCGCAAATGATCAGCGGCAGCTTGGTCTGCGACTTGAAGGTGGAGAGATCCTTGTCCCAAACAAAATCGATATTGGAAAACATGAACTGCACCTGCAAGGCTTCGGGAAGACGGCGGTTGCTGCTAAGGGCGGCACTGCGTACATAACGCTCGTATTCCGTTTTACCCAAGATGTCGTACAGTGCTTCATCGTATGCCTCGTCGCCGGAAACGTCCAAAAATTCCAATTCGATATTGTTTTCCAATGCCTTGTGCATCAGTCTCATGCTCTCGTCATTGAAGAAGAAGTTGATGGAAGTGGTGGCGAACATCTCAGCGGAGTCGGCAGACATGTAGTTGATGATGGTGCCGTTGGTGTTGAAATCGACACGCCCCAACTTGGCTCCGATGTCGATTTTGCCCTTGCCGATGGAAACACAGTCGTCAGTGCGCAGGGTGATGATGTTGCCGTGGGCAGTCGAATCCTCTAATTTTTCCTTGGAGGCGGCACGGAACTCACGGCTCTCTTTGTCGTAGGTGATATAGCCGTAAACGGTAATGTAATCGGCATCATTGCGTTGGTTTTTGGCATGGCCGAAGGCTGTGTAAATGCGCCCCGTGACATTGGAGGAGGAGATGGAGACCTTGGCGGGCAGCTCGTTCATGTCCTTGGTGCGATCGTGAATCTGCAACATGATGTTGTTGGGGTCCACTTGCTGCAGAATCTTCATGCGGGCATGTTTTAAAGTGTCACAACCCGTGCGTATTTCGACACCGCCGAAGTAGGAAAGGAACGGCTGCGTGCTGTGCAGCTCTGCGCGTCCGTCAAAGCCGAACTGGTCACTGAACTGGAAATCCTTTTCCAAGGGAATCTGGGCATGGCCCACGGTTTCCTTTATATGATATATGGTATCGAAATAGAGCGTCTGCTTCCGCTGCTCGGCGTCGATATAGTCGTAATAGCCATTGGCATAGAAGCGGCTGATGCCCTGGATGCGTGTGTTGCAGTCGTAGAGTTCGTGATACTTGTTGTCGCGGCCGGCCAAAATGCGTGAATGTTGCAGCCGGTCTATGGCGGCCTTTTTGCGGATGATGATATCGCCGTTTTTCGGGGTGATGGCGGCGTCACCCACGTTGATGAAACGCACGCCATGCGCATAGATGACGTTCTTGGTAAAATCGAACTCCGCACTCAACGCCCCAAAGCGGTAGCCCACGGAAGGGTCGGCAGCGTAAAGCTCGTTGCCTGGGTCGGGCACCATGTCCACCAAGTCGCGGATGGGCGTGTTATCGATGTCGACGTCCTTGTGCGGGTCATCCCATTGGAAACGCAACAGCGTGGAGTCGATGGGATCCCAATAGAATTCCTGGGCCTTGGCCTTGATTTCGTTTTTCACGAAATAGACTTCGGAAGCCTTGCCGTTGGCGATGAAGTGACCCTTGCGGGTCTTGAAGTCCACGTGCGAGTTGTAGTTGTCTGTGGTGAAGGCAATGTTGTCATTGCCATTGCTGATGTCATAAATGCGCAAGTTCGAGGTGTCGGCATTGACCTCGTGGTGTTTGAAGGCGAAAAGCCGAGAGGTGATGTCAGCGCGGTTGAACTTGAAAATGCCCGTGCCGTACATGCCGTGCGGGGTGATCTTGGAATTGCCCACCAGATTCGTTTCATGGAAAATGTCGATAGGATTCTTGCGAGTATGGATAAACATCTGATCCAGATAGGGTTCCCAGTGGAGATAGGCGTCATCGACGGAGGCCGGCGGGAATTCAGTGCCCGCAAGCTGCTCGTCTACGCGATGCTTGTCGGCAGAGCCATTGGTGGAATCGAGATAGAAGACCAAGCTGTCGGAGGTGGTGTGCGAGGTCACATAATCGATGGTGCCCTTTCCACGCAATCCTCTGTTGCTAAGATCTACAAGGCCTTGATAACCGCCCTTGCCCTCATACATGGGCAGTCCGGAGGTCCTGTGGCGGAAACCGAGGGAGAAGTCGGGACGCACTTGCAACGGCTCCGCAATGTCGGGGAAGATGCCGCCGGAGACTAACGCGCCAGTGAATTTCATCGAGTCGATTTCGAAATTGTCGAGGTTGACGATGCGGAACTGGTCTACAGCATAATAGAAACGGTTGCGGTCGTAAACGCCGTTGAGCACGTAGGGCTGGTCGTAGAAGACCTTGCCGCCCTTGCGGGCTTCAAAAATGGAATAGTCGGGATAATCGACCATGCCACTCTTGTTGCCGGGCACGTCAATGTAGAGTACGCCGGACAACTCCTCAATCTGGCTGCGGACACGCTGTAGTTTGTGATCACCGTACATGTCCATCGGGCCGTTCTTGTCCTCCACATACATGATGAGCGTGTCGATGACGTTCATGTCCACGAGAAAACGGTCGTAGTCAAAGTGACAGTTGTGGGTCACAAAGTCGAACAAACCGCCAATGACACGACCGGAAAAGACCATGTCGCGGTTTTTCTTGACGGTCACCACATCGTTCATGGGGTAGACATTGACAATCTGCGGGTCGCTGAGCACAAAGAACTCGCAGCCTGTGATGCGCAAGTCGTTGGTCAACAGGTCGAGCGAGGCATAGTGGGTCTTCGATTCCAAACGGATGTAGTCGTAGTCCTTCTTCTTGACTTGGTTGTTGAGGTAGCGGGCGATTTTGCTGCGGTAATGGAGCTGGTTGTTGTTGATGTCATATTCGATGAAGCCGCGCGCGGCAAAGTCGATCATCATGGCCTTGATGTCCAATGGCGGCTTGTTGAACCAAAGGATGACATCCTCGATGGTGACCGGCCCGTAGCTGACACTGTTGTAGAGTTGCCACAGTGTGTACAATGGGTTGACGTTGTTGTAGCCGGCGATTTCGTGCATCACCGACTCGTCGTAGAAATTGTAGGACTCGAAGATGGCAGAGTGCTCGGCGGTCTGCCCCACGATGGGACGGAACTCGATCCTCTTGTCGTTGGTGTTCCACTGCACGGATTCCACGTTGACTTCAAGTTTATGGTAGGAGTCGAAGAAAGGGGAACGTCCCACGCCCTGCTTGGGACGGGAGATGAGGAGGTCTTTGGTCTCGTTGTCGTATTTGAAGTTGGCGGCAGGGTGGTAGATGGAGTCTGTTTCAAGGTAGATGCTCACCTTGGCATCCTCGGAAAGAAGATTGGTGGGTTTGATGAGGAAGCTGTGTGAGAGGGCGCGGATGATGACCTCGTTGTCCCTGCGGATGGAGACGGAGGCGAGCGTGTCGCCTTCGGAGGATCCAAAAATGGAAGAACCGCGCAGTTCGAAGCCCCCCACATAGTCCACATCGGGATAGAGGTTGGGGATGGCGATGAAACGGCTTTTGCTGACAAAACGCGGGTAGGCGGCTTTCTCTTCCGTAGTAGGCAGCGAGGCTTTGTATTCCACGCGCCCGCTGATGGGTTCGGAGAAAAGTGCTGGATAGTGGAAGACAACGTCATTCGCAACCAATTGCGGATAGCGAAGGTCTATTTCATAGTTGCCTAAAATGGCACGCACACTCAAGTCCAATCCGGCACGGTCCCAGAAGACTTTGCCTCCCTTGGCGGCGAATTTTAGTCGTGCCGGGAAGTAACGTCCCCCGACATCAGCCACCTCGAAGCTGTCTTTCTTGGAGGAAGCCACCAAGTTGATGTCCTTGAAATCAAAGTAGGGCTCTTGGTCGAAGCCCATCTTGTCCGCATAACCCATGGCGATCCAACGCACGTTGTCACCCTCGTTCAGGTAGTTGCTCTTGAAAAATTGGGTGTATAACAGCATTTTAGACTGGAACTGCGTCAGGGTGTGTGTGGCGTGGTACTCCACAAATTGGTTCCAAGTGGGCACCTCGGTCGCGAAGTCGCTGGCAGTGAAGGCCATGTAGGCGTGTATGTAGGAAGCGAATTGCGGGATAGGACGGAACTTGCGTTTCAACAACTTGTTGGCCTCGTCTATGAAAGCCAACTGCGTCTCTTGGTCGATGCCGGTGGTCCAATAGTTGGTGAACTCCTTGAGTAGTGCTTCAGCTTCCTTTTGCCGGTCTTTGTTGACAGACAGTAGATACTCTTTCATCTCTTCGACCGTAAGGGACGGGTCGCGAGAGAATGAACTAAAACGCTGTGCTTGAACCAATAAGGAAGAACACAGCACGATCAATAGAATGATGTATCTTTTCATAGTCAAGGTTTGCTGAATTGTGCCGCCACCCAGTTGTCCATAACTTTGTGAGACTCGTAGAGCAGTCCGTTCTGGATGCAAAAGCGGTGCAAAATGTTGAAATCATTGCCATTATAGAAGCCGCTGATGAAGAGAAGGCCACCATGGTTGAGGCATTTAATGTAAGTGGGAATGTCGTTCAACAGGATGTTGCGGTTGATGTTGGCTAAGATGATATCGTAATGTTCATCGCCCAGCAGGGAGGCGTCCCCAAGTAGCATTTTGATGTCTTCGCAACCGTTACGGGCGGCGTTTTCGATGCCGTTGCGATAGGCCCACTCGTCATTGTCGATGGCGGTGACGTTCGTTGCACCGCGCATGCGTGCCAAAATGGCCAGGACTCCGGTGCCGGACCCCATGTCAAGTACCGACTTGCCCGCCATGTTGGTTTCCATCACATACTCGGCCATCTGATAGGTAGTGGCATGCTTGGCAGTTCCGAACGACATCTTAGGCTCGATGACGATGTCAAACTCAATGTTGGGCAGCTCTGGATGAAAGGGTGCGCGCACGTAGCAGCGTCCGTCGATGACCACGGGCGTGTAACTCGATTCCCACTCCTTGTTCCAGTCGCGGTCGGGCATGGGTTGTACCGACCACGTCACCTGCACGTCGGGGAAGCCATGGTTTTCCACAATCTCGTGCAGAGCCGCGGCATCAAAGTCCTTGGAAGGGATGTAGCAAAGCAACTCGCCCTCCTGTTCCCCATCCATGAAACTGTCGCAGCCAAAATCGGCCATCATCGACGTGAAAATATCCACCCACGGTTCTGCGGGTGTGATGTTGAGTTTGATCTCGTTATATTCCATGTATGTTAAGGTTGAATGGTTTGAGTGCGGAAATCTAATTTTCAAGTGGCCGACCGGAAGCGTTGAACCAGAGGATGTCTTCCTCGTTGGTCTTCTTGTTGGTGATGAAAACCTTGTAGCAGGTCAGCTTTTCGGCCATTTTGCGCACGGTGTAATATTCCGTAACCTTGCAGTTCTTGTAGTTCTTCTTGATGTATTCGTCAATGGTGGAGGAGAGATTTTCCACCTTGCCCATGACCATGGTCTCCACAATCTCGCCATAGCTGTTGAAGACACAAATCTCCTTGCCGCGTGCGCTGAAGTAGATGGCTTGGTAGTTCATGTTGTCGTCCTCTTTCCATTCCACATTGGTGACACGGGGATATTTGAGTTTGAAGGCAGCCTTGACATTCTCGGGAACGTCCTTGGAGTCGTCGTTGTCGAGCGACATATTCATTTTCTCGTAATATTTGTCAAGAGCATCGTCGTCCGCATTGGTCTGCTTGGAATCCTCGCCACCCAATTGGTAGTCCGGGTCAATGGTGCGGATCAGTTTACCGGTTTTGTCGAAGATGACGGTTGTCACCAACTTAGACTTGTAGTTGGCCTTTTCGTAGAAATCGACCATGGTCTTGTCGTTCTTGTCGGCACGTTGCTCGCGCACGGCGGTCTTGAAACGGTATCCTTTGTAGAAGTCGTTGAGATGCTTCAACATCGGGCCTGTGATAGACTCCTCGGGCAGCACGGTGAGCGTCTTGTCCCACAAGCCATTGGGCTTGATGTAGACAGCTGTCTTCTTGCCGGAGTACACACACTTGGCCACATAGGTGCTGTCGATGAGGAACCAGTTGAGATCCTCAGGGTGCATCACTTTCTTGGTCAAAGCCTTGGTAACGATGTCAGGGACAGTGTTGGGTTTGAGGGCAACATTGCCGTGCTCGTCGGTGATGACCTCTTCGGGTTTCTCTTTTTTGGGCTTTTCGGGCTTGGGCTCCTTGGGTTCCTTCGGTTCAGATTCCTTCACGGGTTTCGTCTCCTTGACAGGCTTGGTTTCTGCGGGCTTGTCGGACTTGGGCTCCTGCTTGGGTGCAGCAGGCTTGTCAGCCTTGGGTTCTTGCTTGGGAGCTGCAGGTTTGTCGGCCTTGGGTTCGGTCTTGCTGGCTACAGGCTTGTCGGCTTTCGGGGCGGGAGCCTTGGGCGCCGGCTTTTCCTCGGGCAGGGTGGGGTCTTTGAAGTTGTCCGGGTCTGTGCGGCTGACCAACTCGTTGCGACCTGTGGTGCTGAAAAGTAACACGGAGGGTTTCATGCCCACACCGTCAGGCTTCACTTCAAGGTAGTATTGTGCTTTCTCGTTTTCTTTTTCCTGAAGACAGGAAACGCTGACAATGAAGTCGGGATAATTGGTGCGAACATACTCCATAACGGTGGAGGGCAGCTCGTTCTGAGGTACATTGAAATGTGTGTAGAGCCACTGGCCGCTTTCGGAAATATATACTTTGCCATTGGCGCCTTCATCCTTAATGGAGGCGACGTACTTGCCGTCATCCTTGGCCCAGCCCGTGACCTTGACGTATGGATATTGATATTCAAGGGTCTGTGTGACATCGGCGGGCACGTCCGCAGGTTTGAGCTTCTGTGCGGAAACAGGGTTTACAAAAAATGCAACTGCCTGAACCATAATAATTAACAACAAAAGTCGGCCTATTTTTCTCATAAGAATTCTATTTTACAAAAACAAGTGACAAAAATACAAAAAAATTGCATTTGCCAGACATACTCTTTTTTTAACAAGTATTTGCCTGAAATATTGTATTTGAACCCTCTTTTCTCTCCCTTGAATCCTTGACTGTATTCCCTTTTTTTTCGTATTTTTGCACCTCCGTGAACAAGTTTTCTATGGAAAAGATTAAAGATCTGGCAAACAAACACTTTGGCAAAACGGTCGCCGTCAGTGACGAACTGCATCAGCATCCGGAACGCTCGGGCCAGGAGCAATACGCTGACAGCGTCTGTTCGATGCCTGATGAATTGGATATTGAATAATCATGTAATCACCACCATGTCATACATTGAACTCCTTCTTCTTTCCCTTAGCCTCGCCATTGATTGTTTTGCCGTGAGTTGTGCAGCGGGCGTGTTCCAACCTGGGTTGAAAGCCCGCAATGTGCTGCTGTTCGCTTTCTTTTTCGGCTTTTTTCAAGCGATGATGCCCCTGATCGGATGGTTCTGCGGTGAAGCCGTGGTGTCATATATCAGTCGTTTTGCCCCGTGGATTGCCTTCGGCCTCCTGCTCTTTATCGGTGGCAAAATGGTTGTGGAGGGAATACAAAACAAGGAAGAGTCGCGCTTTGACATCACCAAAATCCAAACGGTATTAGCACTCTCCGTTGCCACCAGCATTGACGCCTTGGCCATTGGTTTCAGCTTCGCCATGATGCAAAACGTGCGCATTGGCTGGTCGGTCTTCAACATTGGTGTCGCCTCCTTCTTGATGTCACTGTTGGGCTACAAGATCACGAGTCGATGGACCACTCGCGTCAAAGCCAACATCGCCGGGATTGTGGGTGGCCTTGTGTTGATTGGCATAGGACTAAAAATACTCTTGACATGAACAGTAACGCATATTTGGTCATTGACATTGGCAACACGGCGCAAAAAGTCGCCGTATTCGACGAGGCGGGAAATCAGCTTACATGGCTGCGTCAACCTGTAATAGGGGTCGCTGATTTGGAGGCTGTCCTGCAGGAATATCAGGTGAAGGCGGCATTAGTCTCTTCTGTGGGGGAAACGCCTGCCACATTGGAGGAGTTTCTCCAACAGCGAGTGTGCACTCTGAAGTTATCACCACAGTTGCAGCTTCCCGTACGGTTGGCCTATGCCACCCCGAAAACGCTTGGTACCGACCGCATTGCATGCGCTGTGGGTGCACACGCGCTTTATCCCATGGATAATGTGCTCGCCATCCAGGCAGGAAGTTGCCTTGTCACAGACCTGGTGACTGCAAAGGGCGACTATCTTGGCGGCACCATCGCACCCGGTCTTCGTATGCGTTTGCGCGCTCTCGAACACTTTACCGCCCGCTTGCCCCTGCTCGAACCCACACCCGTAGATTACCTCGTCGGCGACACGACCGAGAAATCCATTCTTTCGGGAGTCGTCAATGGCCTCGTTGGCGAAATTGAAGGTATGATTTGTCGCTATCAAGCACAATTTTCCCCACTTAAAGTCGTTCTGACAGGTGGTGATGCACCCCTCTTGTCAAATTCGCTAAAAAATAGTATATTTGCCGCCCCAAATTTAGTGCTGTTGGGATTGTATAAAATATTGCGGTTCAATGTTTAGGAAACTTTCTATAGTTTTGCTTTCAGGATGGATGATGATGGCTCTCGCGAACGTTTCGCTCGCGCAGAATGCCATCAGCAACCCCTATTCCAGCATTGGCATAGGAGTTGTCAACAAGAACTCCAATGGTATCCTGAACGGCATGAGCGGCACCTCCTACGCCATGCAAAGTCCCTACTATGTCAATTTCCGCAATCCGGCATCATACGCAGCCTACGACTCGCTGTCGTTCGTGGCCGATGCCGCAGCTTCTATTTATGTGACTGATCTTGCGGAAGGTAACGTCGTCCAGCGCAACACTTATGCCCGTCCGGACTACATTGCCATCGGCTTGCCAGTGACACACCATTGGCGTACTTCTGTGGGCATTCTGCCCTATAGCACCATTGGCTACGACATGGAAGAATCCCGCACGGAAGAGAACCTTAACCTCGTGGAATACCACTATACCGGCAAAGGCGGTCTCAATCAGGTTTATTGGGGCAATGCGTTCAAGTTGTGCAAGGGACTCTCCATCGGCCTCAACGCGTCTTATATGTTTGGCACGTTCTTCAACTATCGCCGCACGGAATTTTCCGAAGGATATTTCTATAACACCAGTGTCAACGACGCATTCAACGTCAAGGGCATTCACCTCACAGGTGGTCTTCAATATATGTTCAATGTTAAAGAAGACCATCAAATAGGTTTGGGTGTGGTCTACAGCAACACTGCTTACATCTGGGCCAAGGAGAATCTGCTCATCAATTATTATTCAGGCGATTACAGTTCCGTGACCACATACGACACGGCGCTGTGCGACAACACCCTGCGCGGCAACCTCTATATCCCGCAAGCAATCGGCGGTGGCCTGAGCTATACATTCAAGGAAAAACTCACCGTGGCGGCGGACGTCACATGGCAAAATTGGGCCAAATACAAATTCATGGGACAAGGAGACTCTCTGAAAAACGCCATCACCACATCGATTGGCGTGCAATTTGTCCCGGATCCATATTCCGCGAAGTTTATGAAGCGCATTGCCCTGCGTGCCGGCGCCCGTTTCTCCACAGGAGAATTTATCTTCCAAAATAAACCTGTGACCGAATTTGGAGTCAGTCTCGGCGTTGGTATTCCACTGACCACCTTCACTACACACTCAAGCATCAACATACTCTTTGAATACGGAAAACTCGGAACAGCCTCCAAGAACCTCTTGCAACAGAACTACTTCAAATTCACCCTCTGCTTCACTCTCCAGGAGAAATGGTATCAACGAATGAAACTTGACTAACAACTTAATATCACGAAAAGATGAAAAAACTATTTGTTGCCATCATGCTGCTCGCTTTCGGCGGCTCCCTCTTCGCTCAATGCCCCTATCGCTACGGTGCCACGGAAGAGGATTCATTGAAAGGCCTTGAACAGGTCAGCATTTTTAACATGTCCTATAAGGCCAAAAACTACAAGGATGCATACGAGGCCTGGCAATATATCGTTAACAACTGCCCTTGTGCCTGGGATGGCATCTACACCAACGCCCAGAATTTGCTGCAAAATCTCATCAAGGAAGAAAAAGACTCCTTGAGAAGAGAGCATCTCATCGACACTCTGATCTATTCTTATGAGGTGCGCAGCAACTATTTCCCCGACAAGTTCACGAAGGGCTACGGCCTCGGCTTCAAAGCCTACAATACCTTGGTGTATCGCGGCAAGTCATCCACTTCCGACGAACTTATGCAAATCCTTGATTGGTTCATACAGTCCGTCGAAATGGAAAAGGAGAAGACTCAGCCCGCTATCTGGGACAAGTATTTCCAACTGGCAGAGATTGTCACCAAGGCCAAGAAAGACACGACCTACGTCATCGACGCCTATGGACGCGCCACCGACTACTTGGATGTCTCCATAAACAACGCCTTGGTGCAGTATGAAAAACAGGTTGTGAAACTTGACGAACTGAAAGTTCAGATGGGTGCTGACTCCGCCAATATCGTCAACCATCCCGAAGGCAAAAAGATGATTGCCGACACCGCCCGCCAGATGAAGCTTGTGGACAACTACCGCAAGACCTTGGCCAAGATTGAGAAAGCTGTGACCCCGTATGCTACCTGCGAGATGCTGGAAGAGGTCTACTCCAAGAAACTGGCCACCAGCAAGGATGACATCTCCGCCATCAACAAGATGGTCATGACCATGTCCAAGGGCGGATGCTTGGGTAGCCCGGTCTTCAAGGAAGCGCTGGAAGTGCTGCACAAGGCCAACCCGAACCGTAACTCTGCTTACTGGATGGGTAACCTCTCTCTGAAGAGCTTTGTCACCACCAAGGACAACGCTGAACTGGATGCTGCCATCAACTATCTGCAGGAGGCTGTCAGATTGAGCGAGACCAACGAGCAGAAGGCAGACGCCAACTACATGCTGGCTTTGGCCTACCAGACCAAGAGTGCTTACTCCGAGGCTCGTAACGCTGCATACGCAGCCCTCAAGGCCCAGCCGAACATGGGCAAGGCATACCTCCTTATCGGTGACCTTTACGCCACTTCCGGTGGCAGATGCTCCGGCGAAGACTTGCCTCTCGCTTGCTCATGGGCTGCTGCCGACAAGTATGCCAAGGCCGTTGCCGTCGATCCTTCCTGCGCCAACGAAGCCGCTGCAAAACGCGCCAAGCTGAGATACCCCAGCAAAGATGAACTCTTCAAGCGCGGCCTCAAGTCCGGTGACCCCATCCGCGTGGGCTGCTGGATTCAGGAAAGCACGACCGTGAGATAATCCCTCATGCATCTTTCAACTCACCATATTACCCAAAACATCATAATGGCCTTGTGCCTTATGATGTTTTTTGTTGCCTGTAAGGAGAAAAAGTCTGAATCCGTACTTTATGAGTATGAGGGCAGGTTCCCGGACGAGGCGGCGGAGAACATGGTGCTGACGGTCAGCGATTCAGGCATTGTCAGCTTTATCATCACCGCTCCGCTCATGAACCGTTATTATGGGGACTCCACATTCGCCGACTTCCCCAAAGGCATCAGGGTGGTCTCCTTCACAGAATATGGAGAGCAGCAGGCTTTGGTTACCGCGGATTATGCCAGCGAGGTCAATGGATCCAAATACAGGGCTTCCAAGAATGTGGTGATTATTGATGTTATCAACGGCGACACTTTGCGCACCGAGGAGATAACTTGGAATCAGTTGGCGCGCACCATCAATAGCAACACCTTGGTCAAGCAAACCAAGGCTGACGGTTCCGTTAATTACGGCGATGGTTTCACTGCCGATGACCGATTCACCAAATACACCATTATCCACCCGCGCGGCGAGATGGCGGGATTTGATTTTTAAACTCGTGGGTATTAATTGCCGGTGTTGACCATCGTGACGCTGCTGGCGACCTTCTTCAGGGCCGTCACGATGCGGTCGGCCTCGCGTAGGCGCACGCTGAATCGGATGGTGCAGTTGAGGTCGCTCTGTTGGCTGAGGATGGTGACACTTGGATCCTTCATCAACTGCATCACAGCATTCATTTGCAGATATTCAAAGACAACGTCATACTGTTCCTCGATGGTCTTTTCCACAATCTGGGCGGCATCGAGGGATTCTTTGGCAGCGACCTTGTAAGCGTTTTGCAACCCGCTGACACCCAATTTGATGCCACCGAAGTAGCGTACCACCACGACTAAGGTGTCTGTGAGGTCTTTGGAAAGCAATTGTCCGTAGATGGGCCGGCCGGCCGTGCCGGAGGGTTCGCCATTGTCGTTGACGCGATAGGCATCCTTGCGTGGTCCAAGAATGTAGGCGTAGCAATGGTGGCGCGCATCGTAGTGCTTCTTTTGGAGTTCAGCGAGATGCGCCTTTACATCCTCCTCTGTGCGGACAGGGAAGGCGTATGCAAGAAATTTGCTGCGTTTTTCGCTATAGATGCCCATGGCGGGCGCGGCGATGGTCTTATAGGTGTCGTCGAACATACAAAATGGTATTATTGTCAACGCGCTCTTGTCGTTCCGGTGAATCCGGCAGTGCGGGCGCGGGCAGGCCTTTGCCCCACGTTGCTTCGCCCACAAGCACACGCGCTTCGTCCCATAAACCGGAAGCAATGAAGCGGTCAAGGGTCTTGCGACCCCCTTCCACGATAACCGATTGGATGCGCTGCTCGTAGAGCTGTTGCAGGCACTCCTTAACCTCCATGGGGACGGTGGTGCAGGGCAGGGGCGCGTCGACATCATGGCCACGCTGCATCACAAAGCGTTGCGGGTCTTTCCCGGGATAAAGGCGTGTGGTCAGCTGCGGGCGGTCATTGCGCATCGTGTTGTACCCCACCAAGATGGCGTCTTCCTCGCTGCGCCACTTGTGGACCAGCACCCGCAGCGCGGGGTTGGTAATCCAATATTCGTGGGGCTGCCCGTCAGAACGATCTACATCCATGAATCCGTCGGCAGTCTGCGCCCATTTGAGGATGACGTAGGGACGCTGATGGCGGTGGTAGGTGAAAAAACGCCGGTTCAACTCTTCGCACTCGGCCTCGAACACCCCTACGATGACATCGATGCCGGCGGCGCGCAACTTGGCGATGCCCGCGCCGTTGACCTTGTCATGGCAATCCATGGTGCCCACTACTACGTGAGGGATCCCGTGACGGATGATGGCATCGGCACACGGTGGTGTTTTCCCGAAATGCGAACAGGGCTCCAAGTTGACATACAGGGTGCTTTCCGCCAGCAGGGACTTGTCTTTTACGGAGGCCAGGGCGTTTACTTCCGCATGGGATTCACCATAGCGATGGTGATAGCCCTCACCGATAATCAGCCCGTTATGCACAATCACGGCACCCACCATAGGGTTGGGTTGCACGCTGCCCAGTCCCAAACGGGCCAACTGCAGGCATCGCTGCATGTATTGGATATGACCCTCATGCAAATCCATGGCGAAATGGTTTGGCAGTCAGTTTTTTATTGATGTTTCAGGAAATAGGAAAGAGGTTGTAGTTGTCGGTCGAAGTGGTAATACTGGCACTGCACGAGATTACGGTAATCTCCATTCAATGCGGCGTAAAACTTGTCGCGGTTATAGGGCTCGTTTTCAGTATCATTCGCATTGCCCACGATGGCATCTAAATAGAAGTTGTCAGGAGTTGTCTTGCGGTACATCTCCAGCATGGTCTTTTGACCGTCTACATCTTCCAATGTGATGGTTTTGAAGTGGTAAAAGCGGATGATGGAATCGCGTTTTTCGGCGGCCATGTTGCCGATGAAGAGCTCATAGTTTTTGTCGCGATACTCGGCCAACATGTCAAGCAGGCGCACGGTATCATAGTCGGCGACAAGTTGGTGTTGTGCGTCATAGAGGGCGAAGAAGCGCGGGCCAACCTTTTCCACGGAAAAAGAGTTTTCGGGGTTGTCGAAATCCTGGACATCCAATTTCTTGATGCGGGTGATTTTGGTGGAGAAGAGGTCGCAGTTGTACCAATCCACGGGTCTGAAGGAGTATGTCGGGGTGAGGAAGCCCTTGAAGCCGGGGTTGTGGACGATGCAAGGCTCGTCGAAACCCTCGATGATGGCGAAATTAGCCATGTTGTCCATTGTGGCGGGTCCCATGTAGTAGGTCTTCACCAAGCGTTCTTTGGTGAAGAACCCGTGTTTGAAGATGGTGAACTTGGGCGCATTTTGGTAGATTTCCACCTTGACGGCATTCACGGACATCATTTTGTTGATGTTGGACTGGGCGGTTTTGGCCACTGTCTGTTGAAGAGTGATGTTGCGGATGGTGGAGAGCAGTTCTTCAACTTTCTCGGGCATGGCGCGGATAGAGTCCTGCACATACCAGACGCCGTCGCGGCGTGTGAGCAACACCTTGTCGCCGGCCATGCTGGCGATGAAGACCTTGGTGATGTTGGCTGTGTCTTTCACCGCAAAGAGGTCCGATTTGGGGGAACTGTTGCGCCCGTGCAGCGCACCCGTCTTGAAAAGGACGAGTATTAAGCTGATAACCAATAATATGGCTATAATGATAAGGTAAATTCGATTCTTTTTCATTGCAAAAAATTAGACGGCAAAAATAAAAAAATTTAAGGTTGATTTTAAACCCAAGCCCGTAAATGCAATCATTCTTCTTTATTTCTAAAAACTATGAAAAAGAGATTGACCCTTGTTTTTGTGTTGTTAATATCTATTTTTCAGATAGTTGCACAATCTCAAACCACATCCGCACCCAAAATTCTTTCCCTTGAGGAGTGTATCCGCTATGCCGAAGAGCATAATTATTCACTGCAAAGTGCAGGATTGAGTGTAACTTCCTCCGAAATATCGCTCAAACAGGCTAAGGAGAACATTGCACCCTCCGTCTCCGCCTCCGCCTCGCAGGGATTCAATGCCAACAACTATCAGAAATCCGTGGGTTGGAATGGCAGTTATGGTATCAACGCTGGCATGACGCTGTTCAACGGTCTGTACAACTACAATAATATTAAAAAGAACAAGTTGGAAGTGGAACAGTCGGACTTGGAATTGGAGCAAAGCCGCAACAAGGTTCGCGTCTCCATCATACAGGCCTTTTTGGCTGTCATGATGAATCAGGACATGCTGTCCTATCAGGAGGAGGTGCTCAAGAGCAGCAAGGAGCAGCTGGACCAGGGTGAGCAGCAGTTCCGCGTGGGACAAATCCTCGAAAGTGACTACAAGATGCTGCTGGCACAATACACTTCCGACCTCTACAACATCGAGAATACAAAAATCAACATTCAGAACAACTATTTGGCGCTAAAGAATCTGCTTTCGATCGATCCTGGCGAGGAGATTGCCATCTCCCGCCCTGACAGTGCAACGCTCTTCCAGAGTCTGGAGGTTCCCGCCCTCCAGGAGATGCTCGACAAGAGCAAGAGCTATTTGCCCGAACTAAAACTTCGCGAGAATGACATTACCAGTGCAGAATATGATGTAAAACTGCAGAAATCAGGATATTATCCATCTCTTTCGTTGAGTGCAGGCGTGAGCACGGGTTACAACAGCAACAACCAGTCGCAAAATCTGGGCTGGGGCACGCAACTCTGGCACGGCCTTGGCGAAAACGTCGGGCTTAACCTCAGCATTCCCATCTATCAACGCAGCCAGGTGCGCCACAATGTGCAACAGGCGCAACTTCGTGTGCAGCAGGCCGAGCTGACCCAAAAGGATGTCTCTTACCAGATAGACCAGGAATTGCGCCAATACTATCTCGATGTGCTCTCCGCGCAGAATGACTACCGCGTGGCTGAAGCCCAGAAGGAGGCTTATGAGGCCAACTATAACGCCTACAGCTTTAAATTCAAGTACGGTTCCATCACCGCCGTCGACCTTATCCAGCAACAAACCAATTATCTCAACCAACTCAACAAATACATGCAGGCGAAGTATTCATTTGTCTTGCAACGGAAGATTCTCGACGTTTTCATGGGCGTGCCGGTAAGGCTTTAGTTTGTTAAACTATTAAATCATTAAATTATTAAGAGTTAAGAAACTAAGAAGTTAAGTAGTTAAGAAAAATCGATTATATGTCTAAGTTATCTAAAAAAGTAAAATGGATGATTGTCATCGCGGCGGTGGTGTTGCTCGCGTTGATATTGTTTTTTGTTCTTAAAAAGGGCAAACATACTGAGTTGCAAATCAACACTGTGCGGAGCACCATTGACAGTGTGGAGGTGACTGTGACCGCTACTGGCGAGCTGCAGCCCGTTTACAAGGTGGATGTGGGCACGCAGGTGTCCGGTATTGTGGAGCACATCTATGTAGATTTCAACTCGGTGGTAAAGAAGGGCCAGAAATTGGCCGAGCTGGACCGCTCCAACCTGAACGAGCAGCTCACGCAAGCGCAGACCAGCGTGTCGAATGCGAAGAGTAATCTCACGCTGGCACAGCAACAGTATGATCGTGTGAAAGCCCTGTACGACAACAAGGCGGCTACGCAGGAGGCATACGAGTCGGCGGTCAACTCGCTGAACTTGGCCAAGAACCAGTTGAAGACCGCCCAGTCGGAGCTGTCGCGCGCCAATACAAACCTCTCTTACGCCACCATCTATTCGCCCATTGACGGAGTGATTATGGACAAGGCCGTGGAGGAGGGCCAGACGGTGGCCTCTTCGTTCAGCACCCCGACACTGTTCACCATTGCCAACGACCTGACCCAGATGCAGGTGGAGGCAAAAGTGGATGAGGCCGACATTGGCGAAGTGAAGTCCGGCCAGCCCGTGACGTTTACGGTGGACGCCTTTCCTGATGATGTGTTTACCGGTACGGTGAAGGAGGTCCGCATCAATCCTACTGTAACCTCCAACGTTGTCACCTATACGGTCATCATCAATGCGCCTAACCCCGAGAGCAAGCTTTTCCCGGGTATGACGGCTAGTGTGACTATCATCACGAAGAAGGAGAGCGGTGTCTGCATTCCCCTGACGGTGCTATACGCATCGTTGGACCAAGATGTGATGAAGCAGTTTGAGAAAAAGGGATACACGTTCAACTCCCTCTACCGTAATCACGACGAGCTGGCCCAAGGGTTGAAGGATGTCTCCCGGAAAACCATTTGGGTGAAGAGAGGGGAAAAGACTTACGAGCAGGTGAGCGTGGCCGTGGGACTGAACAACGGCGTGAACACGTTGATTACAGATGGTTTGCAGATGGGCGATGAAGTCGTCATCGGGGTCAGCGAGGTGATGGCTATGCCGAAGGGTATGCCCAAAGATATGCCGCAGGGAATGCCACAGGGTATGCCTCAGGGCAAGCAGAAGAAAGAGGGCAGCTCCAATCCCTTTATGCCGGGTCCGCCAGAACGAAAGAAAAGATAGGTATGGAAAAGGATATCTTGAAAGTTGAGAAATTAGAGCGTGTGTTCCGGGTGGGTAGCGAGGATGTCCATGCTTTGCGGGGCATCTCCTTCTCCATCAAGGAGGGGGAGTTTGTCAGCATCATGGGCACCAGCGGCTCGGGAAAGTCCACGTTGTTGAATATCTTGGGCTGTTTGGACACGCCCTCTGCCGGCGACTATATCATTGATGGCGTTTCCATCAAGAATCTGAGCAAAAACGAGCTCTCCACTCTGCGCAACCGCAAGATCGGTTTTGTGTTCCAGAACTACAACCTGTTGGCGCGCACCACGGCGTTGGAGAATGTGGAGTTGCCGTTGTTTTACAACAACTCCGTGCCTGCCAAGGAGCGTCGGGAGCGCGCGGAGGCCGCCCTCAAGTTGGTGGGCCTCGAGAACCGTATGGAGCACATGCCCAACCAGCTCTCCGGCGGTCAGCAGCAGCGTGTGGCCATCGCCCGTGCCCTGGTCAACGACCCCGTCATCCTGCTGGCCGACGAGGCCACCGGCAACCTCGACACCCGCACCTCCTACGAGATTATGAGTCTCTTCCAGGACCTGCACCATCAGGGCAAGACCATTGCCTTTGTGACGCACGAACCTGACATCGCGATGTTCACCACCCGCAAGATCAAGCTCCGCGACGGGCAGATTATCGAGGACGCCCCCATTAACACCCAGTCAGCCGCTGATGCGCTGGCCAACCTCAACCTTCAAAAAGAAGAGTAAGCTATGAATATCGGAAATCTTATCAAAATAGCCATCAGCTCGCTGTTCCGCAACAAGATGCGCACCGCCCTGACGATGTTGGGCATCGTTATCGGTATTGCCTCGGTCATCGCGATGGTCAGCATCGGTCAGGCCTCCACACAGAGTGTCAAGTCGGAACTCTCCTCCATGGGTTCCAACATGATTATGATCATGCCCGCCCGCCAGCGCAGAGGCGGCGTGGATATGGGTATGTCATCTTCCAAGACTCTGGATAATAGAGATTTGGAGTCTTTGTCCAAAAACACCAAATATGTGGCTGCTGTCTCCCCCAATGTCACGACCAACAAACAGCTGATTTATGGCAACAACAACCACAGTTGCTCTGTCAGCGGTGTTTCCGCCGCCTATCTCGACATTCGCAAATATGAATTGAAAGAGGGTGTGATGTTCACAGACGAGGATGTGAAACGCTACAACAAGGTGTGCGTCATCGGGCAGACCGTGGTGAACGAGCTGTTTACCAACGGCGAAAACCCGATAGGCAAGTCCATCCGTTTCGGTTCCATCCCGATGACGGTGATTGGCGTTTTGGCATCAAAAGGGCAGAGCGGCATGGGCGAAGACCAGGACGACATTGTTTTTGCTCCGTACACCACCATTCAAAAACGTTTTTTGGGCATCACCTATTTCAACATGATGTACGCGTCGGCCACTTCGGAAGAGGAGTCGGAGCTGGCCGCCACGGAGATTACCTACATTTTGCGCAGCAACCACGGCATCAAGGATGGGGCGGACGACGACTTCGACATCCGCACGCAGGAGGAGTTGGTTTCCACCATCAGTTCTGTCACCAGTTTGATGACCACATTGTTGGCTGCCATCGCTTCCATCTCGTTGGTAGTGGGTGGCATCGGCATTATGAATATTATGTATGTCACCGTCACGGAGCGTACCAAGGAGATTGGTTTGCGCATGGCCATCGGCGCGCACAACAGAGATATCAAGCTGCAGTTCTTGTGCGAGAGTGTAATCCTGAGCCTGATAGGCGGTGTCATCGGCATTGTCTTCGGGCTGATAATCTCTTACGTGGCTTCCAAGATATTGAATATGCCGTATGTGGTGAGTCAGATGGCCATTTTGGCTTCCTTTGTGGTGTGCGCCCTGACGGGCATCTTTTTCGGCTGGTACCCGGCCAAGAAGGCCGCCAATTTGGATCCCATCACTGCCCTGCGTTACGAATAATGGCGATATCCAGATAAAAAAAGCCAGGGCATCGTCCTGGCTTTTTTGTAGGTTTTGTTTGGGTTATGCTTCTGGTTCGAAATCCTCTTTGCCAACACCGCACATAGGACAGCACCAGCTGTCGGGGAGTTCCTCAAACGGGGTGCCGGGGGCTATGCCGTTGTCGGGATCGCCCTCTGCGGGATCGTAAACGTGACCGCAAACTTTGCAAACATACTTTTCCATAGTGTTGTTTTTTTGGGGTGATGAATAATACGTTTAAAAAACGGGGCAAAGATACAAAAAAAAAAGTGGTCTGATGTCCGCCATGGATGTTACACACCTGTTGTCTTATTTAACAAATTTTTCTTAACATTGCACTAACAATATGAAGGTAACCGGATTTTTGAATGAAGTAATTGCCAAATGTAGGTGGGACTATTGTTTATTGTTAATGTAGGTGGGACTTACCGATTACCTTCGCTAAACAATGTGACGGCAAAAATATAAAAATAATTAACAAAAATCAGCCCACCATTGAAAAAAGTTGTTAACACGATATTAACATAATATAGTTGGTGAAAATTTCGTAATTTTGCACCCTTTAAAAAAGAGCGAGATGACGCAGGAAGAACACATATTGTCGGAGTTGAACGAGCAGCAGCAACTTGCTGTAAAACAAATAGATGGTCCTGTTATGGTGTTGGCTGGCGCGGGGTCTGGCAAGACCCGTGTGCTCACCTACCGCATCGCGTACATGTTGGCGCGCAATGTCAACCCCTACCGTGTCCTGGCGTTGACGTTCACCAACAAGGCGGCGGCGGAAATGCGCGCGCGCATCGTGTCGCTTGTGGGCGGCGATGTTGCCAAGGCCGTCACAATGGGCACCTTCCACTCCGTTTTTTACCGCATTTTGCGTGCCGAAGCCGAAAAAATAGGTTTTACCCGCAACCTGACCGTTTACGATACCGACGATTCCAAGTCTTTGATCAAGAACATTGTGAAGGACATAAACTTGGACCCCAAGGTTTATGCGCCTAACTTTATCCTCAATCGCATCTCCATGGCTAAGTCCAACCTCCTGTCTGCCGAGGAGTATGCGACCAACAAAGACATCATGGTTGCCGACGCTGCCTCCGGGAGGCCCCATATCCATGAGATTTTCGCGCGTTACAACGCTCGTCTGCGGAGGGCGGATGCCATGGATTTTGACGATCTGCTCTTCTACATGAATGTTCTGTTGCGCGACTTCCCAGACATGCTTTACAAGTATCAGAACCGATACAACTACATTCTTGTCGACGAATATCAGGACACCAATTTCGCGCAGTATCTTATTGTCAAGAAGCTCTCTGCCGCCCACCAGAACATTTGTGTGGTTGGCGACGATGCACAGAGTATCTATGGTTTCCGCGGCGCCAACATCCAGAACATTCTCAATTTCCGCCGCGACTTCCCCACCGCGCAAATCTACAAGCTCGAGCGTAACTACCGTTCCACGCAAAACATCGTCAACGCCGCCAACGCCATTATCAAGAACAACAAGGACCAAATGCCCAAGGAGGTCTGGAGCGGTAATGAGGTGGGCGCCCCCATCCAGGTGGTTCACTCTAACAGCGACACGGACGAAGCCTTTACGGTCGCCAATGCCATCTTCGAGACCAAGATGGTCGAGCATGCCACCAACCGTCAATTTGCCATTCTTTACCGCACCAATATCCAGTCGCGAACCTTGGAGGAGGCTCTCGTCAAACGCAACATCCCCTATAAGATCTATGGCGGGCTTTCCTTCTACAAGCGCAAGGAAATCAAGGATATGCTGGCCTATTTCCGGCTGACCATCAACCATTACGACGAGGAGTCGTTGCGCCGCATCATCAACTACCCCATGCGCGGCATCGGCGACACTACGGTTTCCCGCATCGCCGCCACCGCCCAGGAGCACAACGCCCATTTCTGGGATGTCGTGGCCAACCCCGTAAAACACGATCTTGGCGCGGGCAATGCCGTCACCAACAAGCTCATCGAGTTTGCCGACATGATCAAGGGCTTTTCCGCGCAACTGCGCACAACCGACGCGTACGAACTAGCCAAGCAGATTGCCCTTAAGACGGGCATTGTCAAGATGCTCAAGGAAAACACCGACGAGAAGGAGCGCGTAGACCACCTCGAGGAGCTGCTCGACTCCATCAAGGGTTTCATCGAGAAGGAACCGGAAAGCAGCTTTGACGAACGCACGGGCGAACTGATCGAAGATTACTTCCCTTCATTGGATCATTTCATGGAGTCCATCGCCCTGTTGAGTGACGAGGATGAGAACAACGCCGAGGAGGGTGCCGACCGCGTCAGTCTTATGACCATCCATTCCGCCAAGGGGTTGGAATTCGATTATGTCTTCATCACCGGTTTGGAGGAGAATCTTTTTCCGTCGTCTTTGTGTGTCAACTCGCGGCAGGAGATGGAGGAGGAGCGCCGGCTTTTCTACGTGGCGCTGACGCGTGCCCGCAAGAAAGTGATACTCACATGCGCGCAGACACGCTATCGTTTTGGCACTCTGCAATTTTGCGAGGACAGCCGTTTTTTGGAGGAGATTCCCAAACAGTACCTAAATGTCACCCAAAAAGCGTCGGAGGGCAGGGGTGGTTTTTGGGGAGACCACGAGGCGGAGCGCAAGCCGCGATTCGGCGGTTTCAGGCCTGCCGCCGCCCGCCCGGCTCCGTCCCGCCCGGCTTCTGCAAAGCCGCAGGTGAAAAGCACGCAGGATATGCGTCTCGACCAGATCGGCACGCTGGCCACCTATAACCAGATCCAGCCTGGTGTGCGCGTATACCACAGCAAGTTCGGTTATGGCCAGGTGCAGCAAATAGATGGTTTTGGACCCGATGCGAAAGCCCAAGTGAATTTCGACACCGTCGGCCTCAAAACACTTTTGCTTAAGTTTGCCAAGTTGATAATACCCAAATAGTTGAAACAATGATTTTTCGCACCAACATTCCCGCCCCGCAGTATCCGTTCGAGATCAGCTACGACAGCAAGATTATGCTGCTCGGCTCCTGTTTTTCCGACAATATCGGCAGCTATTTCCATCGCCATCGTTTTCAAGTCTGCTCCAATCCCTTCGGTGTGCTATTCAACCCTGTTTCCATAGACCACGCCCTCCGCATACTGATTCATCCAGAATCGTTTGATAAAGATCGTTATTTCTTGAAAAACAAGGATTTGTGGGTTAGTTTCGCGCACCATGGAAAGTTCTCTCGCGAGAATTTCGAAGAGTTCGAGCGCAATATAGATGAGCAACTGGCATGCGCTGCCCGGTTTTTCAGAGAAACGGATGTGCTTTTCATCACGTTTGGCACCGCATTTTGCTACAAATACACGCCGCGCGACCTCATTGTGGCCAACTGTCACAAGATCCCCAACTACCAGTTCGAACGCCTGCGCCTCGATGTCAAGAAGATAGTCTCCCTGTGGAACACCACACTGCAAGCGGTTCGCGCTGTGCGCCCCGATATCAAGGTGGTTTTCACGGTGAGTCCCGTGCGCCATGCGGGCGACGGCATGCACGAAAACACGCTCAGCAAGGCTGTTCTCCTGCTGGCTGAAGAAAAGTTGGTGGATGAGGAAAACACATTCTATTTCCCTGCATACGAGTATCTCATCGATGACCTGCGCGATTATCGCTTTTATGCCAAAGACCTCAATCATCCTAACGATTTGGCCGTTGATTATTTGGAAGAGAAAGTGTCGGAATCATTTTTTTCACCCGAAACGATGGAACGTCTGCGGGTCATCAGCCAGGAAAATCGCTTTCTCAACCACAGGCGTTTGCGCCCGTAGGCACCCAATTTGTCGCGCCGGAATGCATCGTGCCCGGATTCCCGACACGAAGGGTTGAATTTTTTTCTTAAAAACACTTAAAAGGACTTGACAAAAGCCCTTTTTTGTTGTATCTTTGCACGCCAATTTTTGCACAATGAAATTATCAGAATTCAAGTACTATTTACCGCAGGAACTCATCGCCCTGCACCCCACTCAAGAACGTGACGAAGCTCGTTTGATGGTGCTCGATCGCAAAACGCAAACCATTGAGCACAAACTGTTTAAGAATATCATTGACTATTTTGACGAGGGTGACTTGTTTGTCATGAACAACACTCGTGTCTTTCCTGCCTTGCTGTATGGTGAGAAGGAGCAGACACGCGCCAAGATTCGCGTTTTCTTGTTGCGCGAGTTGGATGCCGAGAGTCGCTTGTGGGATGTGCTGGTCGACCCGGCCCGCAAAATCCGCATTGGCAACAAGTTGTGCTTCTGCGAAGACGACAGCCTGGTGGCCGAGGTTATTGACAACACCACATCCCGGGGCAGAACGCTCCGCTTTCTCTTCGACGGTGACCACGACGCCTTCAAGAAAAAGCTCATGGAAATAGGCACCACGCCCGTGCCGGAAGATATCCAGCGGTTGCGCGAGATAGAGCCGGAGGATGCCACAGACTACCAGACTATCTATGCCTCTGAGGAGGGTGCCGTTGTGGCTCCTGCCGCCGGTTTCCACTTTAGCCGTGAATTGCTCAAACGTATGGAAATCAAGGGTATCGAGCGTACTTACGTCACGCTGCATGCCGGTCTCAGCAATTTCACCGACATTGATGTCGAGGACTTGTCCAAGCACAAGGCCGATTCCGAGCGCATGATTATCCGTGCCGATGTTGCCGACACCATCAACAAGGCCAAGGACGACGGTCACAAGATTGTGGTCGTCGGCACTACCACTATGAAGGCTCTCGAATCTTCCGTGTATGTCAACGGTCACGTCAAGACCACCGAGATGAACGGCCAGGAGGAGATCTGGACCAACAAGTTCATCTATCCGCCATATCGTTTCATGGTTGGCAACGCCATGGTCAGCAATTTCCATGCATCCCAAAGTTCCATGCTTATGATGGTTGCGGCTTTCGGCGGCTACGAGTTTGTGATGCGCGCTTATAAGGAGGCCGTCGCAGAGAAGTATCGTTTTCTGACGTACGGCGACGCGATGCTTATACTTTAAGTTTAAAAATCATAGTATCAACGAAATATGGCAAAATCATACGAAGAGGCTGGCGTAACATTGGAGGCTGGCTATGAGTCGGTCAGACGCATCAAGAAACACATCGCAGCCACACAAAGGCCCGGCATGATGGGCAATATCGGTAGTTTTGGCGGCATGTTCGACCTTGCCTCGCTCAACTACAAGGAACCCATCTTGGTCAGCGGCACCGACGGTGTGGGCACCAAACTGAAAATCGCCTTCATGATGGACAAGCACGACACCATCGGACAGGATGCCGTGGCCATGTGCGTCAATGATGTGCTCGCCCAAGGTGCGGCTCCGCTTTTCTTCCTCGATTATATCGCTGTGGGGAAGAACGACCCTGCCAAGATTGAAGCTATCGTCAAGGGCGTGGCCGACGGCTGTGTCATGTCCAATTGCGCTCTCATTGGTGGCGAGACCGCCGAGATGCCCGACATGTACAGCGAAGACGAGTACGATATTGCGGGCTTTACCGTGGGTGCTGTCGAGAAATCCAAACTCATCGACGGCTCCAAGGTTCAGGTGGGTGACATTCTTGTGGGGCTTGCATCCACCGGAGTTCACTCGAACGGTTTCTCCCTTGTGCGCAAAATTGTGTTCAAGGACAACCACTTGGATCTTGGCAAGCAATACGACGGTCTGCCTGACACGCTTGGCAACGTGTTGCTTACACCCACCCGGATCTATGTCAAGCCTGTGCTGCAGGTCTTGGAGAAGATCGACGTCCATGCCATCTGTCACATCACGGGTGGCGGTTTTGACGAGAACATTCCCCGTGTGCTCCACGAAGGGCAAGGCATCCATATTGAAGAGGGCACCTGGGAAATGCCCCCTGTCTTCCCATTTCTCGAAAAATACGGAAAAGTCGACCATCGGGAAATGTTCAACATTTTCAACATGGGCATCGGCATGATTGCTGTCGTCCGTCCCGAAGATGCGGAACAGACGGTTTCCCTCTTCAACGAACTGGGCGAAAAGGCCAGTGTCATAGGTCGTGTGACGGACAAAGAGGGTGTGGATATTCTGCTTAAGTAAGTCGCCTGCTTTGTAAACAACGAGAATTCAACACATTACAAAAAACAAGATAACAAAGTGCCATTTTAAATTTTTTTGTACTTTTGGCAACTTTTTGAAAGTATAGATTATTATTTATCAAAATCGTATCATAATGAAAAAATTTATTCTCTCTTTTGCATTGGTAATGCTGGTCTTGTTCGGATTTTCCCAGAACATGGTGTCCGTTGAGACCGCCATGAACGCGTCTCGGAATTTCCTGTATGAGCGCATCGGCACACAGAACGCCAAAGGCCTTTCCATGACTCATGTCTATACCGAGTATGACGTGGATGGAACGCCCCTGTTTTATCGCTTCCAGGTTGGTGAAAAGGGATTTGCAATTGTTTCTGCAACGGATCTCGCCACTCCCGTGTTGGCATACTCCTTGGAAGCCAATTTCGAGCCGGGTACTGGTGCTGATTATTATTGCAACAAGTTCAAAAAGCAACTGTCCATCTTGAACGAAAATCCCTCATTGGCTCTTCCAGAAGCTGCTGCAGCGTGGAACAAATATGCCAACAGCAACTTCCGTATTGACACCAAGGGTCCCAAGGGCACTCCTTGTGTGGAGCCGCTGGTGACCACCACATGGACGCAGGAGACTTACTACAACGCCATGTGTCCCTTCAGCTCAAATCCAGTAAGCAACATGGACTATCGTTGCCCTGTGGGTTGTGTTGCCCTCACCATGGCCAACATCATGTACTACTATCGTTTCCCGGAGCATGGTTTCGGTGGTGTTGCTTACATTCCCCGCGAATATGAGGATGGTGAACTCATTTACACCTATCCTGCCCAACAGGTAAGCTTCGCTCAACAGACATACACCTATGATGCTATGTCCAACAGACTTGACTCATACAATGGAGAATTGGCAAAGCTTATTTATAATGCAGGCGTTTCCGTCCGCATGAGCTATGGACATGATGGTTCCGGTTCACAATCCGAAGATGCCATCACCGCTCTGCAAAACAACTTCTACTACTCCCAAGATGCACAGTTCAAAGAGTATTCCACTTTCATTGAAGAAGGTGGCAGCCTTCAAAGTTGGACCGAGTTGGCAAAGAGCGAACTCGATGCTCGTCGTCCGCTCTTCTTCTCTGGTAACAATGCAACCGAAGGCGGTCATGCTTGGATCGTGGATGGATACACCACCATCAACGACTCCCTCACATATTTCCACGTAAATTGGGGTTGGAATGGTAGCAGCAATGGCTTCTACAATATCAAGAACATGCTTACCGTCAATTATGGAAACTTTAATAATGAGAATTCTGAATCCTTTATGACAGGATTAGCTCCTGCAGATGAGGACATTGTGAAACCCACCTCTGGCCATGTGCGCATTACGGCAGCCAAAGGTACCATCAGTGATGGTGCTGGTAATATGAAGTATCAACCGAACACCAACCGTAGCTGGGTCATTGCTACCCCTGATGCTTCCCGTTACGTCTTGACATTCGACAAGCTCAAACTCCAAACGGGCGACAAAGTCATCGTCTATAATGGTGGCACTGCCACCGGCACTCCGGCCGGTATGTACGAGCAAAGTTATCTGATGGCCGCTTGCAATAACTATACCAATTACTCCTACGATACAAGCGGAACTCAAAGTGTCCATGGTGACTACCAAGGCTTGCCACTTCCCGCAGCATTGCCCATTGACGCAGACAGCGTTCTGGTGGTTTTCATGACCAATGGCGACAGCTTGACAGACTACGGTTTCGTGCTGAGCTATGAGGCTCAAAATATCTCCACCCCGGGCTGTGCTGCTGTTTCCACACCTATTACCACCGACGAATGGTTTGGCGTCTTCACGGACAAACCCGGCAACCAGCAAGGCAACAACAATCCGTATAAGGCACTGCACTCTTGCCAATGGCAACTCCGCGTGCCGCAAGCAGCCGGCTACAACTTCTATTTCCAAAAATTCGATCTTAAAGCCGGTGATTTCATTGACATCTATGATGGCTCTTCCAATAGCGACTATCCTGTTTTGGCTCATTTCGACAACAACAATGTTCCCAATGGTGTCATTACGGTGAATACCCCCAGAGTTCTTGTCAAATTTAACACCGACAACTGGATTGAAGGCGAAGGCTTCGAAATGGAATTCTGGAAAATTGCCGGCATTGACGAGCACAACGACATCGCAAACGTGACCACCTACCCGAATCCTGCCACCAATGTGTTGCACGTCAACATTGAAGGCGACAACGCACAAGATTTCACCGCCACTGTGGTTGACATGACTGGCAAGATCGTCCGCACCGAGCAGATTTCCTTCGGTGGTGGCACCGAGACCCACGACATCTCCATCAGCAGTCTCTCCAGCGGATTCTATTTCCTCAACCTCCAAAATGAAAAGGGCAAGGTTATCCGCAAATTCATTGTTGAGTAATTGAAACAATCTTTGATACTGAAAAGGAGAGCGCGGCTCTCCTTTTTTTGCATCTGTCGATGGCTAATTTAAGTATCCGAAACAGTTCCTGACTTTTATGGAAAAAAACCCCAATATCGAAGAATTGCGTTCCTTGGCACAGACTCTGACGGGCCAAGCTGTGACAGACATCGTAGAACTGCCCAAGTCGGGCTCGCACCGTGTTTATTATCGCATCGCCTTGCAGGATGGCAACACCCTCATCGGAGCCTTCAACGATGATATCGTAGAGAATCGTGCCTTCTTTTCCTATACCCGCTTTTTCATGGAAAAAGGCTTTCCCGTGCCCATACTCCTCGCTGTTGCGCCGGACAACATGCACTATCTGCAAAGCGACCTTGGCAATGAAACCCTCTACGATCATCTCTTTGCCAACAGGACAGAAAAGGGAGCGTCGCCGGAAACGATTGCCTATTACGAAAAGGCTGTGCGCGCCCTGCCCGCCCTGCAACTGTCAGGCAAAGAGGGACTTGATTTTTCAGTGGCTTACCCGCGCGCCGCTTTTGACCGGCAGTCGATGCAGTGGGATCTCAACTATTTCAAGTACTTTTTCCTGAAGCTCGCCAATGTTCCTTTTAATGAACAGCGTCTGGAGGATGACTTTAACACCCTGATGGACTACTTGTTGACGGCAGACGGCGATTATTTCCTCTATCGTGATTTCCAGTCGCGCAACATCATGCTCAAGGATGGGGAGGTTTATTTCATCGACTATCAGGGGGGACGCAAGGGAGCATTGCAATATGATCTCGCTTCGCTGCTCTACCAGGTCAGGGCTGACCTGTCGCCTGCCCTGCGGGAACATCTGCTCAATGTCTATCTTGACACTCTTTCGGAGCGCATGCCTGTTGACCGCAAGGCTTTCGTGTCCTATTTCCAGGGTTTTGTGCTCATCCGCATTTTGCAGGCGATGGGTGCGTATGGCTATCGCGGCTACTATGAGCGGAAGTCGCATTTTTTGCAGAGCATTCCGTTTGCTGTCCGCAACTTGCAGGGCATTTTGGACCACTACGAGTTGCCGATGGCCTTGCCGGAACTCACGTCTGCTTTGCGGGCAATTATTGCTTCTGACTTTGTAAAACCTTACCGGCCAGGGGCAACGTTGACCGTTCGGGTGCAGAGCTTCTCCTACCGGGCGGCCATCCCGCAGGATCCCTCGCCCAATGGCGGCGGCTTTGTTTTCGACTGTCGCGTGCTGCCCAACCCCGGGCGCGAGCCACGTTTTCGCGCTTTCACAGGCCGCGATGCATGCGTGCAGGAGTACCTGCTCGCCCATCCCGAAATCCATGATTTTGAGCGGCATGTCTTCGCGCTTGTCGATGCGGCAGTCGACAACTACCTGACACGCCATTTCGACCACTTGATGGTTAGTTTTGGTTGCACGGGCGGCCAGCACCGCTCTGTCTTTTTTGCCGAGCGCACTGCGCAACACCTTGCTTGCAAGTATCCTGAAATCAATATTATACTAAAACATACCGCTCAGGAAAAGTAACGACTATGACAGATATCCGTACCCTTACATACGAAGAATTGGAACAATTTTTGTTCTCTATCCAAGAAAAGAAGTTCAGAGCCAAGCAAATCTGGACGTGGCTTTGGCAGCGGGGCGTCGGCTCCTTTGAGGAGATGACGGACCTTTCGTTGGCATTGCGGTCGAAGTTAGCAGAGCATTTTGCTTTTGCCCGCACCGTGATTGAGCAGGAGGTGCAAAGCCGCGACAAGACGGCTAAGTTCGCCCTCAAGCTTCATGACGGACTCTTGATCGAAGGGGTGCTCATCCCAGCCGGTGACCGCGTCACGGCGTGCGTCTCCTCACAGGTGGGCTGTCCCTTGCATTGTGCTTTCTGCGCCACGGGCACAATGGGGTTCACCCGTAATTTGCATTATGCTGAAATCGTGGATGAATACGTGCTGATGAACGTCCGTGCGAAAGAGCTGTACGGCAACAACATCACCAATATCGTTTTCATGGGTATGGGCGAGCCGTTGCTCAATTTCGCCAATGTGATGACGGCCATTGACAAGCTGACAGACCCCAAAGGTTTCGGCTTGTCACCCACGCGCATCACGCTCTCCACAGCAGGTGTCATCAAGGGTATCAAGGCTTTGGCTGACAGGAATTTTCCCTGTGGGTTGGCTATTTCGCTACATAGTGCAGACCCCGCTGTCAGGGAGATACTCATGCCCGTCACGGAACACAACACACTCCACGACCTGCAGGCCGCCCTGCTCTATTATCACCAAAAGACGGGACAGCGCATCACATTTGAGTATGTGTTGCTCAGCAAGGTTAACGACTCATTGCAGGCCGCCGAGAAATTAGCGCGCTATTGCCGGCCTTTCCCTGTGAAAATCAATATCATAGAGTATAACGAGACCGAGGACGGCATCTATCACCGCTCTTACCCCAACCAGCGTGAAGAGTTTATCCAATACCTCAAGGACCACAATATGGTGGTCAACGTGCGCCAAAGCAAGGGGCAGGATATCGCTGCCGCCTGCGGGCAATTGGTGAAACGATAAGGGTCAACATTAGTCAAGAGGGATGCCGTTTGCGTTGAGCCCACATGAGATTTTTTTGTACTTTTGCCGTCCCTTTATAATAATTATAGTATGAAACCAATTATTGCTCCGTCTTTGCTGTCTGCCGATTTTGGCAATTTGGAAAGAGATGTGCAGATGTTGAACCGGTCGCAAGCCGACTGGATTCATCTTGACATCATGGATGGCGTCTTCGTGCCCAATATTTCCTTTGGAATGCCTGTCATCAAAAGAGTTCGCCAGCTCTCCGAAAAGCCGTTAGATGTACACTTGATGATTGTGCAGCCGGAGCGTTACATCCACACCTTCAAGGAAATGGGTGCCGATTTGCTTACAGTTCATTGGGAAGCGTGCACCCATTTGCACCGCACCATCAGCCAGATCAAGGAGGAGGACATGCTTGCGGGTGTGGCTATCAATCCGCACACGCCCGTGGCCGGACTGGAGGACATCATCAACGACGTGAACCTCGTGCTCATCATGTCCGTGAACCCTGGTTTCGGGGGTCAGAAGTTCATCCAGCGGTCCCTGCACAAGATTAGCGAACTGCGCGATATGATCAAGCGCAACAAGTCGGAGGCTCTCATCGAGGTGGACGGCGGCGTGTGCCGCGACAACATCGCTGCCATCGTCAAGGCTGGTGCCGATGCCGTAGTGGCTGGTAACGCCGTTTTCAAGAGTGAAGATCCGGAAGCTGCTATTCAGAGTCTTAAACAAGTTTAAAGTTTCAGGTTTCAAGTTTCAGGTTTAAAACACACATGAAACATGAAACTTGAAACCCGAAACAGAAAGAACCCTTGCCCAGCAATATCGTTCAAAGGGATTTTTTTGTTTGCGAAAATTAAGTATCAAAACCTAAAATAATGAAAAAACTATTCTCTCTTTTCTTGCTGATTATCATAACTGTCGGGCTGTTTGCCCAAACGGTGACCTATCAGGATCTTGTTGCCCAAAAATCGGCCAAAGAGCTAACAGGGCGGACGGGAGGTGACGACATTTCCGTGTACGTGGCCTCCAACGGGGTGACCTACACCAAGGGCTCCACCATCACCTACGGTTATCCCACCAATGGCAAGTACTATGTTTACTTCAAGGATGTGACGGGCAGCGTGCTTGGTTCGTTGACGGAGGACGAGAACAGCAATGCATCCACCAGTGCGGCCAACAGGGAGGTTTACGAGCGAGTGGAAAACCGCGCCGGCGGCGTAGCCACCATCAAGAGAATACAGTGCGTGCCCGTGGACCCGTACAACCGTAAAAGCAGCGGCTGCAAGATTTATCTCGTGCTCAACCGTGGCGGCTTGGCCTGCACCAACTTCGAGGAGGCTCTCGCCATCAAGGAAATCATCACCAAGGTTGACCCTTCGGATGCCGCCTCCGAGGCTGCGCTTGAGGAATTGAAGAGATGGAAGGAGAAATTAGACCTCCAGATTATCACCCAGGAAGAATATGATGCCAAAAAGGCAGAACTGATGAAACTGATCAAATAATTCCCTTGAATATGGAAAACACCAATAAAAAGACTGCCTACAGCATGTTCATCATCGGAGCCCTGTTCTTCGTGTTCGGCTTCGTTACTTGGATAAACAACATACTGATTCCTTATATGACTGCCGCCTGCGAGCTTACCACGCAGGTGCAGGGCTATTTGGTGACCTTTGCCTTCTACATCGCCTATTTTGTGATGTCGATACCCTCTTCCTACGTATTGAAGAAGACCGGGTATGGCAACGGGATGGCGTTGGGCCTGATCATCATGGCCATCGGTTGTGTGATGTTCGTGCCTGGTGCGATGACGCGCAGCTATTCCCTGTTCCTGCTGGGCCTGTTTTTGCAAGGCAGCGGACTCTCGTTGTTGCAGACGGCCAGCAATCCATACGTGACCGTACTGGGTCCCGTGGAGTCGGCTGCCCGCCGTATGAGCATAATGGGGGTTTGCAACAAACTTGCTGGTATGATAGGCATTTTGTTACTTTACAGAGCGCTGTTCTCCGGAAAAGAGCACTTGTTTGAGCAAATCGGCGTCACCCCGGACGGTCCGGAGAAGGAGGCCCTACTCCAGCAACTCTCCAACGGCGTCATTCTGCCTTACCTCATTATGACCGCCGTGTTGATTGCGCTGGTGATATTTGTGAAAATGGCACGACTTCCCGAAATTCATCTCGAAGAGAGCCAAAAGGGGGAGAAGAAGAGCAGCATCTTCGACTATCCCTATCTCTGGCTCGGCATCCTCGCCATTTTCTTCTATGTCGGTGCTGAGGTTATCGCCATCGACACGCTGATTCCCTACGGCAATTACTACAACATCCCTACGGATGTGTCGCACTACTTTGGCGTATATGCGCTGATTGCCTTGCTGGTGGGTTATTTTTGCGGTATCATCTTTGTGCCGAAGTTCATTTCGCAGCGCAACGCGCTCATCATACAACTCTGTCTGTCGGTGTTGTTGGTCATCGTGGCCCTTTGCACCACAGGCATCTATTCCATCGCGGCCATCATCTGCCTGAGTTTCGCGCATGCCATTATGTGGCCCGCCATCTGGCCGCTCTCCATCCACGATTTGGGCGAGCACACCGAGTTTGGTTCTGCGCTGCTGATTATGGCCATTGCCGGCGGTGCTGTGATGCCTCTGCTTTATGGCAAGATTGCCGATGTGGCCGACCGGCACGTGGCGTATGCGCTGCTCTTCGTCAGCTACGCATATATTCTCTTCTTTGCCACCGTGGGTTGCAAAATCACCAAGAAAAAAGAGGACTAAGCTATGCGCAGTTTCGGAAGCGACAACCATTCGGGCATACATCCCGCCATATTGAAGGCTATTGAGGCGGCCAATGCCGACCATCAGATTGCCTATGGTGACGACACCTACACGGCGTGCGCCAAGCAGTTGATAAAGCAGCACTTCGGGGAGAGCGCCGAGCCCTATTTCGTGTTCAATGGCACGGGTGCCAACATCGTGGCGCTGAGCGCGTGCGTGCAGTCGTTCCACTCTATCCTGTGTGCCAAGACCGCGCACATTGCCGTGGACGAGTGCGGCGCGCCCGAGTTTATGACCAGTGCTGCGCTGCGCGAGATTGAGACGCCCGACGGCAAGCTTACTCCCGAGCTGATTGCCCCACGCCTCATCAACTGGGGTTTCGAGCACCACTCGCAGCCCAAGGCGGTCTATATCTCCCAGTGCACCGAGTTGGGCACGGTCTATACCTGCGAGGAGATCAAAGCCATCGCCGACTATGTGCACCAGTACAATATGTACCTGCATCTGGATGGCGCGCGGTTGGCCAACGCTGCCGTCACCTTGGGCAAGAGTTTCAAGGAGATGACGGTGGATTGCGGGGTGGATATCCTCAGTTTTGGCGGCACAAAGAACGGTCTGCTGATGTGCGAGGCGGTGGTCGCGTTCCGCCCCGAGCTGGCCGAGAATCTCAAGTACATCCGCAAGCAGCGGGCCCAGCTCTACTCCAAGATGCGCTATGTGGGCTGCCAGCTGATTCCCTATCTGGAAGATGGCATCTGGAGGGAGAACGCCGCCCACGCCAACGCAATGGCACAGTTGCTGCGGCAGGGCATTAAGGATGCCGGCTACGACACCTTCACCCAAAGCACCGATGCCAACATTCTGCTTCTTAAATTACCTAAAACACTTATTGATAAATTGTTGGAGAAATATTTCTTCTACATTTGGGATGAAAAGGAGAATGAAGTGCGCCTTGTGACCAGCTGGGACACCACAGAGGAGGATGTGAGGGATTTTGTGGCGTCATTGTAGCAATTTGATTTCGCAGAAAAGTTGGTGAAAACCCGTATCAAGGTGTTGTGAAAATTATGGGGAAACTATTATTTTTTAGGTTTAAAATTTGCGGGGATTTAAATAAATCATACAAACAAATTTCGGGGGATTAGGATTTTTTGTATCTTTGCAGCCTATTTTCAATTTGTATGTATGAAAACTATTTTCAAACGCAAACTATATGATAGGTTGTTGCAATGGAAAAACGAGCGACAAGGGAAAACTGCTATTTTAGTGGAAGGCGCACGGCGTGTGGGCAAATCCACATTGGTGGAACAGTTTGCCAAAAAAGAATACAAATCCTATATCCTCGTTGATTTCAACAGAGCGTCAAAGGACACTATTGCCTTGTTTGATGATCTTACAAATTTGGATTTGATTTTCATAATCTTACAAAACACCTATAATGTCCGGTTGTTTGATCGTAAATCATTGATCGTGTTTGATGAAGTTCAGCAATGCCCAAGAGCACGTCAAGCCATAAAATACTTGGTTGCCGATGGCAGATATGATTATATAGAGACGGGCTCGCTCATCAGCATTCGCAAGAATACACAAGACATTACAATCCCCAGTGAGGAAGAACGTGTCTCTATGTTTCCGTTGGATTTTGAAGAGTTTCGTTGGGCATTGGGCGATACGGCGTCGATACCATTGTTGAGGATGTCTTACGACCAAAAGATTCCTTTAGGTATAGCTCACCGAAAGAAGATGGAGGATTTCAGGTTGTATATGCTGGTGGGCGGTATGCCGCAAGCGGTAAGTACCTATTTGACAACCAACAACCTCAGAGAAGTGGATGCCACTAAGCGTGATATTATCCGTCTGTATGAAGAAGATTTCTTGAAGATAGATAAGTCTGGCAAACTTGGAAGACTATTTAAGTCCATTCCTGCACAACTATATCGATCTGCTGGTAGATTTGTAGCATTTAACACATTGGGCGGGGTCGCTGAAGATACCTTGATTGATTTGATGCAGGCTTTGTCGGAGAGCAAAACAACCCTTTTCTGCTATCATTGCACCGACCCTAATGTGGGTATGTCATTAAATAAGGATTTGTCTCGTTACAAAATTTTTCTGGCGGACACAGGTTTATTTGTCACACTATGTTTTTGGGACAAGGATTATACAGAAAATGTGTTGTATAATAAATTGTTGACCAATAAGTTGGAAGCGAATTTGGGGTATATATACGAAAACGCCATTGCACAAATGTTGGCAAGTGCGGGAAATCAACTGTTTTATCATACATTCCCCAAAGACGAGAAACATAATTATGAAATCGACTTTTTGCTTTCAAGAGGAACCAAATTGGTGCCCATTGAAGTTAAATCATCAGGATATAGGACACATACTTCGTTAGATGTGTTTTGCAAAAAATACTCATCCAGGGTGTCACAGCGTTATATGATTTACACTAAAGACTATGCGAAAGACGAGCAAACCATTCTGTTGCCTGCATATATGACGATGTTTGTATGACCATAAGCATAATTCGCAGATTTCTCAGTCAAGGCGCAGAATTACAGAGACTTTTCCCCACGGTTGCTGATTTCCGCATATCCCGCGTATCTCCGCTATCCCTCGCTTAAATACATTACCATTCTTCCGTTTTCGTATAATTTTATGGTGATATTGTGGTATTCCCACAGTAAATACGTGCTTCTCTCAATTTTTTTGACAGGCTCTTTGCCCGTTAGGCGAGTCAAAATCTTGCAAACTTCTGTATGTTTTGTCTCCACATTGTCCATTCTTCCAGAACTGCGCGTATTCGAGTTGTAAATATTGGTTTCTAACCACTCAAAAAAGACACCTTTTACCACAGAATCACTTTTATGCACACAATAATCTACCGATAAAGTTATCTTGCTATCAACAACAGTATAATAACTTAATTTCCCATATTTGTTTGTTTGAGTGCTTTTTGGAAAATAATTATTGGCTAATTCCCTGAACTCTCCTTGACAAGTAGCCTGCAATGCATTCTCCACACTGTCTGTCTGCGAAAGGGTCAGATGATCGAGATTCTTCAAAAGGAATTGAAGCAAAGGCTCGATATTGTCGGTGCCGATATGAGGCAGTGAATCTTGGTTATGAATAATGTGACAGATGTGAATGAGCGTATCCTTGATTTCCAGCAATCCATACGAATTTTTATTCTCTCTAAATTGCTTGAAACATTGGTTCGGAGCGGGATTTTCACCTCTGAAGCAATCGTGCCAACGAAAAAAACGGTATAGATGCCCAAAGTCATACTTATTAAGCAGTTTCCCGTCTTCAAGTTGGGCTATGTATGTTTTCTTCTTCGTATTCATCAAATAGTAAAGATCCCCGTTTGTCAAAAATGCGTCTGAAAACACCGTGTCGTAAGTTTTCTCGCCCCAAAAGTTATCCGTATCCTCTCTGCCAGTGAAATGGAAAATGGTGGATATGGGTGCAACCTTCAGTCCTCCAGCACGGTAAATGATTGACAGAAAAGCATTCTCGTCATCGGATGCATCTTCGTAGGTATAACCCTCCTCACACAATTGCACTTTCCCCGCCAAAGAAATCAATGTATCCACTTTACTGCCCCGAATAAAATAATAGACATTGTCTTTTTTGATGATACGTGACAATTTTCCAGGCATAATGAATTGGGAAGGGAACTCTTCAATTCCAGGATGAGCAGGTTTTATAGTAACAGAGGAGCTGTTTTCCCATATATCAGTGCTTATTTGTGGCGTGTTATGCAGAACGTCAATATGCGAGACTGTTTTATCAATAAACCAAGTGTATGCCCCCCATTCGCCCATATCAACAACAGCGACACTGTATTGGTCGTCATCATATATCACATTGGAAACCATTTCAACGGGTATCCATTGCCAAGCATCCATATCAAAATAATAGCCTCCTTGTTCATCTCGAAGGTGATATGGGCTTAAGTAAAGGGTATCATGACGAACAAAAAGGTCTCCATAATAGTTTCCTTGAAAATCTTTGGGTAAACTTACCTCAACAATGTTTTTCCCATCTTCGGCTATGACAAGTAACCGATTCTTCCAAATCCAATGATCATATATTTGTGTGTCTTTGAAAATACAAAAATAATAGCCGTGGTATTTGGCCGCCCATTTCATCTCAAAATCCGAAATCGGGCTGATATAATCGGCGGCATTGATCCGTATGGTATCTTCCACCACCTTGAACTGCTGCGCTCGCGCACTATGCATCCATCCGTAAAGTACAATGAACAATGCCAATGCAATCCAACGGTTATTATTACGTGTATGTTTCATTCCGAAAATAAAAAGGAGACTTCTATTCTTCAATCTTTCACTTTGCGACCTATTATGGATATGAGGTCTGTTAAACATCAAAACAGACAAACAATGCTGCAAAAATAGCAATTTCTATTAATTGGATGCAAAAACTTATAGAAATAATCAGAGGTTCACATACTATCTTTGCAGTTAAAATGGTTGGCACAATTTTTGTATCTTTGCCGCCTTTAAAACGTAAATTTTATGGCAAATTTTTTGACAAAACTTTTCGGCACCAAAGCTGACCGCGACATGAAAGCTCTGCAACCCCTGTTGCGCAAGACTAAGGAAGCCTATGAACATATCAAGGATCTTTCTATCGATGACTTACGTCACAAGACTGTTGAATTCCGGCAAACTATTCGTGAAGCCACGGCAGAGGAAGAGGGTCGTTTGAAAGAGATCCGAGAATATCTTGACGCCAATTATGACCTGCCGGTTGAGGAGAAACAGGAACTGTACAAGGAGGTCGAAAAGTTGGAGGACAAAGCTTACAAGACCACACAAGAAGTGTTGGAACAGATTCTGCCAGAGGCTTTTTCTGTGATGAAGGAGACGGCGCGTCGTTTCAAGGAGAACGAAGTCATTGAGGTGAAAGCCACCGATATGGACCGTGATCTGGCGGCCACGCACGATGGCATCGAGATTGACGGCGACAAGTGCTATTACCGCAACACCTGGTCTGCGGGCGGCAACATGATCACATGGGACATGTGCCACTATGATGTCCAGCTCATCGGCGGCATGGTGTTGCACCAGGGCAAAATCGCTGAGATGGCTACGGGTGAAGGTAAAACCCTTGTGGCAACATTGCCAGTCTATCTCAATGCGCTTCCTGGCAAGGGCGTCCATGTGGTCACCGTCAACGACTACTTGGCCAAGCGTGACTCCGAGTGGATGGGCCGCCTGTACGAGTTTTTGGGACTCTCTGTTGATTGTATCGACAAGCATGAGCCCAACTCCGACGACCGTCGCCGCGCCTACAACGCCGACATCACCTACGGCACCAACAACGAGTTCGGTTTCGACTATCTGCGTGACAACATGGCCCGCAACATCGGCGAGCTTGTGCAGCGCCCGCACAACTACGCCATCGTCGATGAGGTGGACTCCGTGTTGATTGACGATGCCCGTACCCCGTTGATCATCTCCGGTCCCACTCCCAAAGGCGACCAGCAGGAGTTCGACAAGTACAAGCCCATCGTGCAACGCCTGTACGAGGCGCAGCGCGTGCTCGTGGCAGAAATTCTGACCAAGGCCAGAAAGATGCTGGCCGAGAATCCCGACCCCAAACCCCAGGATGAGAGCGCTATGCTCCTCTTGCGTGCCCATAGAGGTCTGCCCAAGAACCCCGCACTCATCAAGTTCCTCAGCGAACCGGGCATGAAGCAGGTGCTCCAACGTACCGAGGCTTTCTTCATGCAAGACCAAAACCGCAACATGCCCCTCATTGACGACGAACTCTATTTTGTCATAGAGGAGAAACAAAATACCGTCGATATCATGGAAAAGGGTATCGACATCATCAGCAAAGACACTGCCGAACAAAAAATGTTCATCATGCCTGATGTGGGTGCGGAAATTGCTGATTTGGAGAAACAAAATCTCACTCCGGATGAAAAAGCGAAGCGCAAAGAGGAGATTTATGCCAACTTTGCCACCGCCTCCGACCGTATTCACACGGTACACCAGTTGCTCAAGGCTTACACCATGTTTGCCAAGGATGTGGAGTATGTCATCATCGACAACAAGGTGAAGATTGTGGACGAGCAGACAGGTCGTATTATGGAGGGCCGTCGTTATTCCGACGGTTTGCACCAAGCCATTGAGGCCAAGGAAAATGTCAAGGTGGAAGCGGCCACACAGACCTACGCCACCATCACGTTGCAGAACTACTTCCGCATGTACAAGAAGCTGGCAGGCATGACCGGTACTGCTGAAACGGAGTCGGGCGAGTTTTGGAACATCTACAAGCTCGATGTGGTGGTCATCCCTACCAATAAGCCTGTTATCCGTATTGATGCCGAAGACTTGGTTTACAAGACCAAGCGCGAGAAATATGCCGCCGTGGTCAACGAGATCCTCAGGCTTCATGAAGAGGGTAGACCTGTGTTGGTTGGTACTACTTCTGTGGAAACGTCAGAATTGTTGTCGCGTATCCTTACCGCACGTCGCATCCAGCACAACGTGTTGAACGCCAAGCTGCACAAGAAGGAGGCCGACATCGTGGCAGAGGCCGGCCGTGAGGGCACGGTCACCATCGCCACCAACATGGCAGGCCGTGGTACCGATATCAAGCTCACCCCCGTGGTGCGAGAGAAGGGTGGTTTGGCCATTATCGGCACGGAACGTCACGACTCCCGCCGTGTCGACCGCCAGTTGCGTGGTCGTTCTGGTCGTCAAGGCGACCCGGGCAGCTCCCAGTTCTTTGTCTCCCTCGAAGACGACCTCATGCGACTTTTCGGCTCCGACCGTATCGCCAAGGTCATGGACCAATTAGGTCACCAAGAGGGCGACGTCATCCAACATAGCATGATTTCCAAATCTATTGAGCGTGCCCAGAAGAAGGTTGAAGAGAACAACTTTGGCATCCGTAAGCGTTTGTTGGAATACGATGACGTGATGAACAAGCAGCGTTCCACCATCTATCGCAAGCGCCGCAATGCCCTGTTTGGCGACCGTCTCGCCATCGATATCGCGCAAATGTTCGAGGATGTTGTCGAAACCACCATCACTGACTATTGGGAAGCCAAGGATTTTGATGGTTTCAACATAACCATGATCAAAACTTTTGGTATCGAGTCACCGTTTGAGGAGGGTTATTTCCTGCAAGAGCGACCCAACAAGCTCATCGAAAAGCTTAATCCCATTGTATATGACCATTACAAGACCAAAATGCAACAACTTGCCGAACAGGCCTACCCCGTGATGGAGCGTGTCTTTTTGGAACATGGCGACCGTTTCCAGAATATCGCCATTCCTTTCACGGACGGCAACAAGAACATCAATGTGGTGGCCCCGTTGCGCAAGAGCTATGAGACCAAGGGTCGTGAGGTGGGTCTCTCCTTCGAGAAGAGCATCACGCTTGCTGTCATTGACAATGCATGGAAAGAGCATCTCCGCGCCATGGACGACCTCAAGGAGAGCGTGCAGAACGCCTCTTACGAGCAAAAGGATCCGCTGTTGATCTATAAGCTGGAATCTTTCAATCTGTTCGACCAGTTGTTGGTGCGCATAAGCCAGGAGATTGTTTCGTTCCTGAACAAGGGTCGCATTCCCATGATGGACGAGCAGCAACGTCAGGTGCGTGAGGCCGAACTGCCGCAATCCGAAGCCAAGAAGTTGACCACAGGCCGTCAGGAGGTAGCCGGTGGCGGACGTCAGGTGGCTCAGGGTGGCAAGGGTAGCCAGCCTATCCGCGTGGAGAAGAAGGTGGGACGCAACGACCCGTGTCCCTGCGGCAGTGGCAAGAAATACAAAAACTGCCACGGCGCCGCCGGTATGTAGGATAGCGTTTCAGAGGACTGTTTCCAGCGGGAGAGCTCCCGTGTCTACAGTGTTTACACAAATTTTTTCTTCACCAGGTCCACGACAAACCCTGGCAGCAGCAGGCAGCAGAGGATGAAGAAGTGGTTGATGAGGCCGGGTACTTTGCGTTTGCGGCCGTTGAAGAGCGCGCGTACACCCCGGTTGGCCACTTGGCAGGGCTTGAGCATAAGTCCAAAGCGACACAACCATTTGCGCAGATTGGGCGAGAGATTGTACAAGTCTGTGTCTACCGCACCTGGACAGACACAACACACCTTTACATCATAATGTCCCAGCTCGAATGACAGTCCTTTGGAAAATTTGAGCAGGTAGGATTTGCTCGCTTGGTAGGCTGCAATGGTCGGGAAGGTCATGTACGCTGTGATGGAGCTGGCGTTGAGGATATAGCCTTTGTGTTTTGCTTTCATCTCCGCCCCGAAGAGGGCGCAGAGCATCGCTGGCGCGTAGTCATGCAGCAATGTCATTTTGCCTGTCAGGCCGGCGGGATGGTCCACCACTGCCCCGAAATAGAACATGCCGGCGTTGTTCACCAAAACCTCCACGTCAAGCCCTTTTTCGTGGCAGTGGTCGAACAGGCGTTGCGGTGCGTCCAAGTCGGTGAGGTCCGCGTATAGGGTGGCGACGGTGATATGGGGATATTTTTGTTGCAAGGAGGCTTGTGCTGTTTTGTTGAGGTCTTCCCGATTGCTGACGATGAGCAGGTCGTAGCCCCGCTCTGCCAGCACCTCTGAATAGGCAAGGCCGATGCCAGAACTTCCTCCAGTGACAAGTGCGTATGACATTTTTGTGTGTTTTTAGAGGCTGCAAACATACAAAAAAACTGGATTTGTGAATTCCCCATTCATAATGAACAGATTTGTTTTTCGACTGCAAATGAAAAGAAAAATGATGTATTTTTGCACGTTATTATTGTTTTTGCCTTTATGAGACGAATACTTTTGTTGTTTTTCCTTTTGGCCGTTGGCGTGCTTTATGCCCAGATGCCGGCCGGCTACTACTCCGCCGCCGACAACAAGGCGGGCAACGCCCTCCGGGTTTCCTTGTATGGAATCATCAAAACCCATACATCTTTGAGTTATGGAGCGCTTTGGGACGCTTTTTATACAACAGATGTCCGCCCCGACAATAATATGGTGTGGGACATTTATTCCGACAACCCCGACGGTGTCACTGCCTACTACTTTTCCTTTGGCACTGACCAGTGTGGCAACTACTCCGGAGAAGGCGACTGCTACAACCGCGAACACTCCGTTCCCAAAAGTTGGTTTAACGATGCTACCCCGATGTATACGGACCTGTTCCATCTTTATCCTACCGACGGCTGGGTGAACAACAAGCGCGGCAACCTGCCTCTTGGCGAAGTTGGCAGCCCTACGTGGACCAGCACTAACGGTTCCAAATTAGGTTCCTGCATCACCTCTGGCTACAACGGCACGGTTTTTGAACCCATTGACGCTTATAAGGGAGACTTGGCCCGCACGTACCTCTATATGACAGTCTGCTATATGGACAAGAATCTTGGTTACGAGCAATCGATGTTTACAGGAGGCTCTCTGAAACCGTGGGCTTTGGATATGCTGATGCGTTGGCATCAGCAAGACCCTGTAAGCCAGAAGGAAATAGACCGCAATAACGCAGTGTTTGTCCTTCAGGGCAATCGCAACCCATTCATCGACTTTCCCGAGCTGGTGGGTAAGATTTATGGAGCAGATTCCACCAACCCCTTCCATCCCGATGGCATAGAGGTGTGGGAGAATCCTGTCCATTGGTCGTTGTACCCGGTGCCTGCTGTCACGGATGTCACCATTGTGCCGCCCGTCCCCCTGGAAGAGGAGATTCTGTTGCAAGTGCTGGATATTGCGGGACAGGTGGTCCGTCAGGAGCGACCCGTTCCCGCGGAGCGTTACACGGTTTCCGTTTCCGACCTCCCTGCTGGTATGTATGTGTTGCGCATCCAAGGCTCGAATTTCTGTATAGCCCGAAAAATGGTTGTCGGGAGGTGACGTGGAAGGGGCTGCTTGTTTTTCGGACAATCGTTGCTTTTTTCGTACTTTTGCCGCCATTTTGAAAAAATATGCTTTATCCAGATAATTTTGAAGATAAAATAGGATTCAACACCATACGTCAACTACTGCTGGGGCACTGCCTCAGCCCCGTGGGGCGTGGACTGGTCGACGCCATCGAATTCCAGACCGACATTGAGAAGTTGTTGCCCGAGTTGGAAACAGTGGAAGAGCTCCGCCAGTTGCTTCTTTTTGACGACCCGTTTCCCGCTCAGGAGTACCACGACCTGCGCGCTGAATTGAAACGCCTCCGCACCGATGGCACTTATATCGAATTGGAGGATCTGGCTTGCCTGCGCGGCTTCATCTCTACGATGTCCGCCATTTACGTCTATCTCAAAGTGCGTCGTGAGGACAATCGTTACCCGCATCTGTGGTCGCTTTGCGAGGAGATGCCCCTGCAGCGCGAACTCGCCGCCGCCATTAACCGCATCCTCGACGACAAGGGACAACTACGCGACAATGCATCCGATGAACTTGCCCGCATCAAGGGCGAGATGAATCGTATCTCCAATGCTGCCGACCGCCAAATCCGCAAAATTCTCACTGCTGCCAAACAGGACGGCCTCGTGAAGGAAGACGCCGAGATGACCGTCCGCAACGGACGTCTCTGTATCCCCGTGGCTGCCCAGTTTAAGCGTCGGCTCAAGGGCTTTGTCCACGATGAGTCTGCCACAGGCCAGACGGTCTTCATTGAGCCTACAGAAGTGTTTGATGCCAACAACGAACTCCGTGACCTCCAAAACGCCGAGCAACGTGAAATAATCCGCATCCTCACGGAGTTGTCCAACCAAATCCGCCCCATCATTCCCGAATTGTTGGAGACCCAGCAACTTATGGGACGTTACGATTTTCTGCGTGCCAAGGCACTGTTGGCCATCGACATCGACGCCGCACTGCCTCACATTCATGACAAGCCTATGCTCAACTGGCAGCAGGCTCTGCACCCGTTGTTGCACCTGTCCTTGAAACGTACCTCCCGTAAGGTGGTGCCGCTCAACGTCGCCCTTTCCCAGGAACAGCGCATCCTTATCATCTCCGGTCCTAACGCCGGCGGCAAGTCTGTCTGCCTCAAATGTGTCGGACTGCAACAATATATGATGCAGTGCGGCTTGCTCGTCTCCATGCAGAGTACCTCCGACATGGGGCTGTTCCACAGCCTGTTCATTGATATAGGCGATGAACAGTCCATTGAAAACGACCTCAGCACCTATAGCTCGCATCTTTCCAACTTGAAGGCGATGGATGACAATCTGGACCGAAATTCACTTTTTTTAATAGATGAGTTTGGATCGGGCACGGAACCCACGCTGGGAGGTGCATTGGCAGAGGCTATCCTCGAAAGTTTTTACGCCAAGAACGCTTTCGGCATCATCACGACGCACTACGGTAACCTGAAGATGTTTCCAGACAGCCATCCGGAAGCCGAAAACGGTGCCATGCTCTATGACACGCAGGCGCTCAAACCGCTTTATACACTCAAGATCGGCAAACCGGGCAGTTCCTTTACGTACGAGATTGCGCACCATATCGGTTTGGACGACCGTATCATCGAAAGTGCCATCGCCAAGTCGGGCACCGCCCAAATCGACTACGAACGAAAGTTGGAGGAGATAGAAATCATGCGCTTGGAGACCGAAAAAATGTTAAAACAGGTGCATGCCGCCGATGACCAGTTGGCCGAAATGATAGACGACTACGCTGAAAAGTTCAGCGAACTCGACAAGCAGCGCAAAGACATCCTTCAAAGGGCCAAAAATCAGGCTAATATCATCGTGGAGAGTGCCAACAAGGTGATTGAGAAGACTATCCGCGAGATTAAGGAAGCCAAGGCCGACACCGAGAAGACCAAGAAGGCTCGCGAAAACGTTGGAAAGCTCAAGGAGGAATTGCATCAGGAAATAACCTCCATAGAGCAGGAGGAGACCCTCAAGCCCATCGTGCCGGTGAAGCTTTCAAAGCCGCGTCCTAAGAAGGCGGAGGAGCAGCCCTTGGAGGACACCGTCATACGGGTGGGCGACTCTGTGTTCATTGCGGACATGCAGGTCACGGGCGAGGTCACGTCCATCAGCGGCGATGACGCGACCGTTGCGTTCAATTCCATCTCTTTCCGCACAGATCTGCACAAGCTGGCGAAGATTAGCAAGAAGGAGGCGCGCGGGGTGCGTCGCGGAGGGGTGGTGCGCTATGACCAAGGGTCACTCGCCGAAGCTATGAACAAGAAGCTTGCGGCGTTCAATTCCACCCTTGACCTGCGCGGCATGCGTGTGGACGAGATGCTGCCCATCCTGTCCGACTACATCGATGAGGCCGCGATGCTGAGCATTCGCTATGTGCGCATCCTCCACGGCAAAGGCAACGGCATCCTGCGCCAGGTGGTTCGCCAAACCCTCTCCCGCCGTTCTGATGTGGAATCTTTCGAAGACGAAATCCTCGAATTGGGCGGCAGTGGCATTACCGTGGTAAAAATGGCAAACTGCTAACAGGTATTAGTAACAGCTAGCATTCAATGTGTTGCGGTGGCCAATGTCACCACACTGACGCGTACACCTTCAATTTCAAGCAATTGCCGGATGGCAGCCTCCATGGTGGCGCCTGTGGTGAGCACATCGTCGCAGACCAGCAGATGCTGCCCCTTGACTTCCGCACCGTTTTGCACCTGAAACACCTCCTTGACATTTTCCCATCGGTTGAAACGGCTTTTTCGTGTCTGCGTCTCCGTAAAATGTGTGCGTGTCAGCACATCCGTGCGATAAGGGATGCCCATCCCGCGGCTCAGTCCCTTTGCAATCCACTCGCTTTGGTTGTAACCGCGTTTTCGCTCTTTGCGCGGGTGCAAAGGGATGGGAATGATGGTGTCTACATCTTGAAATCGGGGTTCCAAGGCTAACTTGCGCCCAAAATAGTTTCCCAAGAAGTCGCCAAGCTCCTTTTGGCCGTTATACTTGAGATTGTGGAGGATATGTTGCGTGGCCGTTCCTTTCTTATAATAGAGAAGTGCAGCAACCTCCTCTACCTTTACCCGACCGGCAAAGATGAGTTTGAGAGGATTGTCTTTTTCCTTATAAAATTGTGTTTCAGGAAGATGAAGCTGACAATGAAGGCAGAGGCACTCTTCGTGGCGTTGCAATGCATCGCCACAACCCGCACACAGTCGCGGGTAAAACATGGATAGCAGGTTATCTATGAGTTTCATAATGTAAGATTTAGTTAGGATTCAACGCCTGTAAAAGCAGAATATTGTATGGAGACCAGCGTTGCACATGTTAGGAGTCATCGGATTGTCCAACGGTTAAAAATACTATCTTTGCTGACGTGTTATCGTTGGTTTATAATATTGATTTTTAACAAGATAAAGACTGAAATATGGATTTTTATGTGAGTGAATTGAAAAAAACGGCACCGGAATCGTATGAGACGGACACCCAGAGGCGCATTTATGAGACCTTGATTTCGTTGGGGATTCCTTTCGAGCGCGTGGATACAGACGACGGAACGACCATGGAGAGTTGTGCGTTCATCTCCAAGGGTTTGGGCTGTTCAGTAGTGAAAACTATCTTCCTATGTAACCGCCAGCAGACCGTTTTTTACCTGTATGTAACCGATGCGGAGAAGCCCTTCGTGACGCGTGATTTCTGCGGCGCGTTGGGTGTGCCTCGGGTTTCGTTCGCCCCGACGGAAATGTTGTGGGAGAAATTGGGCACGCGCATGGGGGCAACCACCCTGTTAAGCCTCATCAACGATCCTGAACACACGGTTACCTTTATCATGGATCGCGACGTGGCCGAGCGCGAATGGCTGGGCTGCACGGACGGCACTACCACTTGTTTTCTGAAACTGCCTATGTCGCAGATGTTGCAGACGTTTTTGGAACATACAGGGCATCTCATGACTACCATATAGCAGAATAGAGACACTATAATGCGTTGCCTTAATACAACAAACGGGGCCGATTCGTTTGAATCAGCCCCGTTTTTATTGGTGTCTCAGCTGGGATTCGAACCCAGGACCCCATCCTTAAAAGGGATGTGCTCTACCTGCTGAGCTACTGGGACAACCGTCTCTTCCCTAAGAGGCTGCAAAAGTACACTTTTTTCCGATATGCCAAAGTCTCTTTTTCCCTTTTTTTTCTGATAATCATAAATTGTTGATTATCAATAAAATGATACTATTTTCTTTTTTCTCTTAAAAGAAGTGGACAGAATGGCAATAATTGTATATTTGCAATATAACTAACTGTGAATAAGGGTGATAAAAACGCTTGACAAAAAAATGAGGCATGTGAAAGAAATAAGGGGCGGATTACTGGAAAGTGCTCAAAAAAAGCTGTTTTTCACAATTTTACACATTTAATTTGCAAACGTGAAAAGTATACGGAACAGATGAAAAAACTGATTTTGAATCCGAAAAAGGACACCATCACCATTTGTTTGCCGGCCGAATGGGTAGGCAAGACATTGATGTGCATTTTGAAAGCGCCTTACGAGATGGAGGATGACGAGTTGGTCTCGGAGGTTAGCGAGGCGGCGATTTGCTATCATGTTGGCCGCTACAGGAAACCGAGGGCATGGCGCCGAGTTCGGCGAAAGGGGCAGCGTCGTCGCAAGCGTTAGTGCAGCTTGGCTCCGATGAGGTGCATGAATTCCTGACGGGTGTTCTCGTTCTTGAGGAAAGCTCCGGTGAACTCAGAGGTGGTGGTGACGGAGTTTTGTTTCTGGATGCCGCGCATGGACATGCAGAGGTGTTGGGCTTCAATGACCACGGCCACGCCAATGGGGTTGAGGACTTCCTGCAGGCAGTCCTTGATCTCGGTGGTGAGGCGTTCCTGCAGTTGGAGTCTGCGTGCAAAGCATTCCACGACGCGCGGTATCTTGCTCAGTCCCACGATTGTGCCGTTGGGGATGTAGCCGATGTGCGCCTTGCCGAAGAAGGGCAGCAGGTGATGTTCACAGAGCGAGTAAATCTCGATATCCTTCACGATGACGATTTGTTTGTAGTCTTCGTGGAACAGGGCACTTTCGAGGATGGCCTTGGGGTTTTGCCGGTAGCCATGGGTAAGGAAGTCGATGGCTTTGGCGGCACGCATGGGAGTTTTGATCAGGCCTTCGCGTTGGGGGTTCTCACCCATGTTGAGCAGGATATCGCGATAGGCGTCGGCCATGCGTTGTACTTGTTCTACGGGCAGTGGGGCGATGGCGTTCGGGTTGCACTCTCCGCATCCACATTCGTCCGATACTGTGGCGGTGATTTTTTTGACGGGATTTTTCTTGTTCGCCATATATGTTATTGTAAGAAGGGATTATACATTTTTTCGTTGCCAACGGTGGTGTTGTCGCCGTGGCCGGGGTAGATGACCGTGTCGTCATCGAGGGTCAGGATTTTGGTGCGCACCATTTCGAGCAGGAGCGACATGTCGCCCGTGGGGAGGTCGGCGCGTCCAACGCTGCCCTCGAAGAGGAGGTCGCCACAGATGAGGAGTTTGTTGCTGGCGTCGTGGAGGGTGATGCTGCCGTCACAATGTCCTGGGGTATAGAGGACGGTGAGGCTTTGGCTTCCGAAGTTGACGGTGTCGCCCTCGTTGAGGAAGCGTGTGGGTTCCGGCATGTTGTCTGCGGGAATGCCGAAGGCGGCGGCGTATGCACGCGCCTTGTGGTAAATGGGCATGGAGGCTTCGTGGAAAAGAAGCGGAGCATTGTAGCGTTCCACACAATAGGCATTGCCCGCAATATGGTCGATGTGCGGGTGCGTGTTGATGATGGCTTTCACCGTGAGGCTATGGGTGCGAATGTACTCGTCAAGTCGCTCGTCCTCGTATGTGGCGCAATTTCCCGGGTCGACGATAATGGCCTCACCATTCTCGTCATGTAACACCAGCGTGTTGACCATGATGGGGTTGAAATGAAATATTTGTATGGTCATCTTGTCCAAAAGGCTTCTGTTTTGATCCAAGTACTCCTTTAAACTCCTGCGTTTCTTGTTAATTTTCATTTTAAAAAGGAGCCCCGTGTGAAGGATCGGAAATGTAGAGTTCTTTGACTTTGCGACCGTTGCTGAAAATCACGCTGTAGGCAAGTTTGCCGTCGGCTTTCCAGCACGACCATTTGCCGTCGCGCTTGCGGTCCTTGAAGTTGCCTTCGAAATGCTTGGCTCCGTTGTCGTAGTATTCGATGAATTTGCCCTCGGGCACGTCGTTGACGAAGTTTTGTTCGCGGATTTTCTTCTCGTGGACATTGTAGAAGACCCATTTTCCCTCTTTTTTGTCGTTTGCGTAAGTTCCGCTGTTGAGGATTTTCCCGTTTTGGGCGTATTCGTTCCATTTCCCATTCTTGAGATTGGCCTTGTAGGTTCCCTTACGCGACATCTTGCCGGTTTCTTCCCAATAATAACAGTAAGGTCCGTTGAGTTCGTCGTTTTTGTAGGTCATCTCGTATTTTTTCCAGCCGTTCTCGTACCATCCGTTCCATGATCCATTCATGCGTGCGTCCTTGAATGTGCCTTGGTCTTGCACTTTCCCGTTGGGGTAATAGGAGGTCCAGAGACCATTCTCCATGTCGTTGGAAAACGTGCCTTCGCGTTGGAGTTTGCCGTTCTCATAAAACGCCTGCCATTTGCCTTCGCGTTTGCCACTTTTGTAGGAACCTTTGCGCCATACGGCCCCGTTGTCGTAAAAGTAAACCCACTCGCCGTCTTGAAGGCCCATCTCGAAGTTGCCGGAGCTGCTCACTTCACCCTCTTCGTTGTAATAGCTCCATACACCGTGCTGCAGGCCGTTGGCGGTGTTGCCTTCCATGTCTTTCTTGCCATTGGACTGCCACCAACAGGCATAGCCGTTGAGTTCGCCCATGTTGTAAGTGCCTTCGAAATACTTGGCGCCATTGTCGTAGTATTCCACAACGGGCCCGTGTGCGCTGTCCTGCACGTAGGAGACCTCTTTGTATAGTTTTCCGTTGGGGTGCAGGAAGGTCCACTTGCCGTCGCGCATGCCATCCTTGAAATTGCCCTCCATTTCCACTTTTCCAGAACGGTACCAACTCTTGAAAGGACCGTTTTCAGCGTTATACTCCTGGTTCAGCGAGCCATCGTCATACCAGGTTTTCCAGACGCCGACTTTCCGTCCATCACGATAGTCGCCTTCCGTCCATTTGGCGCCGTTGATGTGGTAAAACACCCAATGGCCCTCCTCCACGCCGGCTTTTTCCACGCCGATGGACATGAGTTTGTTGTTTTTCCAGTAGGTCTTGACGGTGTCCTGCGCGGATATGCTTGACAGAAACAGAAGGCCGCAGAGCAGTAATGACAATTTTTTCATAGTTTCGGAATTAGGCTGCAAATATACTTAAAATCCGTCTGCTTTTACGCTTCGGCTATTTTTTGAAAAGCCATGGCATATAATTTGAGTTGTTTGATCATGGAAGCAAGTCCGTTGGAGCGGGTGGGGGAGAGGTGTTCCTTGAGTCCGATAGCATCGAGATAGGAGAGGTCGTCGTCGAGAATTTCCTGGGGCGTGCGGCCGGAGAAGACGCGCACCAACAGGTTTACGATGCCTTTGGTGATGATGGCATCGCTGTCGGCGGTGAAGAAAATCTTTCCGTCGCGGAATTCAGGATGCAGCCACACTTGCGACTGGCATCCTTCGATGCGGAAGTCCGTTGTCTTATATTGCGGGTCAATAAGAGGCAGCTCTTTTCCTAATTCGATGATGTAGTTATATTTGTCCATCCAATCGTCGAACATGGCGAACTCATCGATGAGTTCTTGCTCTATTTCCTGTATTGTTTGCATTATTGTTTTATTATTTTGAGGGTTTGCAGATGTTTGCCATCGCGAAGGACTTTGATGAGGTAGCACCCGGCAGGGATGTTGTCGAGATTCATCACACACTTGGCATCTTCGCTGTTGCGGGTTTGAAGGAGTTGCCCTTGTAAGTTGAGCAGTTGGCAGGTGATTTCGCCATCAGTGGTGGCGGTCACAGTGACATGGTTGTTGGCGGGATTGGGATAGGCGGTTATTTGGCCAGTCTCATACTCAGCCACGGAGACCCATTGGGCGAAATCGAACCGCATACTGTCGCGGCCAGAAGTGAAATTGTTGAAGAAAACAGGCACAAATTCACCATTAGCGATAAAAGGATACGGGTTGGTCAGAGGTGAAAATTTGTTGCGGGCAATGTTGCCACGGAAGTTGGCTTGACCGATTTGTCCGTCTTCTGTCGGGGAACCATCGCGTCGGAACACATAGATTTCGTCGAGATTGTCGTCACCGTTATAGTTGGAGTTGCCGTGGAATAGGGAGTTGATGCGGTAGAAGACGATGCCATAGCCGGGTACACCAGTGTCGAAAGGATCGCGTTTGTTTCTGAAGTCGAGTAGAATATGCTCAAACGGGCTTTGGGTCTTGACGTGGTAGCACACGCGGTCCCCGGTTTCTCCATTAAGAGGGAGAATGGTGTAGGTTCCGTATTGTTCGAGCTGTATGATTTGCTCGTCGGTGAGCCAGTTGCCGTATTTATACTTCATATAGGCACAGGTCTGTTGGGGTGGTGTGCTGTTTCCAGCCATGAGATCCCACGAACCTACGGGCGTCATATCGGTGCTGTCGTGGTAATGATAGAGATCGGGGGCACCGAGGGTATGGAACATCTCGTGGCACATGACGGAGGTGTTGAAATATCCGCCGGCATCTGCGAGTTGGAAGTTGAAGTCATAGACGCGTTTCCCGTGGATGTAGGTCTCTGTGGTGTAAAGTGACCAGCGGTGGGGCCATAACAGCACGTTCCAGTCGCCCACATTGCCCTTTACAATGAAGCAAATGTTGTCGACGCGCCCGTCGTTGTCATAATCGATGTCAAGGTCGACGGGAATCATGTTGGCCACATACTCGCTGGCGCGTGTCAGAAGCTGGTGTTCGCGCGTCGTGCGATTGTCACCATCCAGGGTGTCGATATAGCCGATGGGATTTGTTTCTGACCAAGGCATAAAATAACCGCGGGGGAAGGTGTCCTGATAGGAGAGAATTTGATTCCCCTGGGGTGCGGGATAGAAGGTGGTATGGATGAAAAGTTGGTCGTAGGAGGCACGCTTGAAGTAGTTGTACATCGAGCTGGCCTGATAGTTGTTGGAGGTGTCGTTGAACATCATGTCGACATCGTTGAAGGAGTTGACGAAGTCGGTGTCGTCGGAGAAGCGGATGAAGACGGCGAGGTTGTTTAAGTGGCCGTGATTGGTGTTCTCGTCACGGACAATGTCACGTTTGGCGGGCATTATCATCTGACGGCGCAGCTTGAGGTATTCCTCACGGGAGATGCGCAAGTTGGGAACCAACCCTTTGGTGGCGGGGTTGCATTGGCCGGCGACCCATGCCGAGGGCTTGATCTTGCCGTTCTCTTTGACGGCATAGACGAAATAGCCGGTTTGCGGGTTTTGGACAATGGTATAGCCATTGGCGTCGTGCAGGCGCACATAGAATTCATCGCCAGTGGCAAAGCAGTGCAATGTGTCGCCGTTGGGCTGCACCAATGTGCGCGGTATGTTGGCAAGATAGGCGGCCTGAAGTTGAAGACAGGCTACAAAGCAAAGAAGAAGCAGTGTAATTTTTTTCATTGTGGTAAATTAGTTTCGGGGGTCGGGGATTCCATGGCTTGATCCTCATGCCATTTCATCGCACCCGGCACGATGGGTTCAATATAACGGAAAGATAAAGAATTGTCTTTGATTTCCTTTTTGAGAATTATTTCGTGTGTGTCAATGTTTTGTATCGTATATAGGATAACGCTGGCTACAGTCACCACCTTGAGCACGCCGAACAGCAATCCGAAGAAATGGTCGATCCAGCCGGGGATGACTAATTTAACAAGGTGCGCACCTACTCTCCCGGCCAGGCGCGTAAGGATGAGGACAATGGTGAAGATGAAAACGAAAGCGATGGGTTTGGCCAAGCGGGTTCCTGTAATCCAAAGGGACACGCTTTCGGAAAAATTTTGGGCCACCCAGCAGCCTAAGACAAGCGCGGCAATGGAGGCAAGTTCAAAGATAAGCCCGTTTTTGAACCCTCGATACCCGAACCAGCACAAGAACACAAATACTATGATGTCGATAAAACAGATGTTCATAAATTTTGGCGGATGCGTTGGGTGAGGGGTTGGGCGAAAATGAAGTCGTTGAGCGGCTGGTTATCGGAGGTGAGCACGTTTTGACTGCTGCCGCGCCAGGCGAGGCGACCCTCGTAAACAAACGAGATGGTCTCTCCGATGACAATGACGGAGTTAAGGTCGTGGGTGTTGATGATGGTGGTGATTCCGAATTCGTGCGTGATGTCGGTGAGCAGTTCGTCGATGGTGAGCGAGGTCTTGGGGTCGAGGCCCGAGTTAGGCTCGTCGCAGAAAAGATAGCGAGGGTTGCAGGCTATGGCGCGGGCTATGGCGGCGCGTTTCTTCATGCCACCGCTCAACTCACTGGGATAAAGTTTGTTTACATTGGGCAACTCCACACGATTCAGGCAAAAGTTCACGCGCTCGATTTTTTCCTTGTCGCTCATTTCGGTGAGCATGTCGAGGGGGAACATCACGTTTTCCTCGATGGTCATGGAGTCGAAAAGTGCGGAGCCTTGGAAAACCATGCCCATCTCGGCGCGCAACTTGCGCTGGTCTGTACCCGACAGATGGTGGAAATCGCGCCCGTTGTAGAGCACTTCTCCCTCTTCGGGGGCAAAAAGCCCCACAAGGCATTTCATCATCACGGTTTTGCCCGACCCGGAACGTCCAATGATGAGGTTCACCTTGCCCTCCTCAAATTGGGTGTTGATGTCGAAAAGCACCTGCTTCTGCCCGAAATACTTGGAAACGTTCTTGAGTTCTATCATGGCTACAACATGATTTGGGTGATGAGCACGTTGATGACGAGAATGAGAAAGCAGGAGACCACGATGCCCTGGGTGCTGGCCTTACCCAGTTCAAGTGCGCCGCCTTCGATGCGATATCCGTAAAAAGAAGAGATGGTGGACATGATGAAAGCGAATACGAAAGTCTTGGTGACAGCATAGATGATGTCGTACACACGGAAACAATAGGTAAGGCCGTCCATGAAATCGTATGGAGAGACGCTCTCGGAGAGGATGACAGTGATATAGCCGCCCAGCAGCGCGAAACAGATGCTGTAGATTATAAGTACGGGATTGACGATGAGCGAGGCGATGACTTTGGGCAGGACAAGATGCGAAGCGGGGTTGATGCCCATCACTTCGAGGGCGTCGATTTGCTCGGTCACGCGCATGCTGCCGATTTCCGCCGTGATACGGGATCCGAGGTTGCCCACCAACAGCAGGCTGATAATGGTGGGGCACAGTTCCATGACAATGGAGGTTCGGGACACGAAGCCCACAGTCCATGTGGGAATCCAGCTGCTCTCGATTTGCATGGCGGTCTGGATGGTGATGACGCTGCCCATGGAGATGGAGACGATGGCCACGATGAGCAACGACCCGATGCCCATGTCGTTCATTTCCGCCACGAGTTTTTTGAAGAAAATATGCCATTTCTCCGGTTTGGAGAACACTTGGCGAAGAAACAGGAAATAATCGCCGATTATGGTCAGCAGGCGGTGAATCATGGCTGCGACATTTTCGGTGGCGATGCGGGCTTAGTCTGCAAGGTCGGTGAAGAACTCGCTCATGTCATTGCTCACTTCGTAGGAGGAACGATAGTCCATGGTGGCCGTCGCGTGCGGGGCCATTTCGTTTCTGGACATGTCGGATGCCGAGGTGGACATCGTCTTCATCCGGAGGACAGCAGGTTCGCTCACTATTCTCTGGAAATCTTCCTCACTGGAGAAGAGGAAATCTTTTTGGGGTTCCAACTGGCCGTCGGGAAATGGTTGAACGGGTTGGGATTGTATGGCAGGAGCGGTGTCAAATGTGAAGATATTCTGCTCAACTTTCTGTACAGATTCGGGGGTGCTGACAAGGCTGTTGAGGTCGTTGGAGCCATTCTTGAAAGTATCCACGGGTTCGGATGAAGGAATGGTTACAGGGTCGTCTTTGAGGACGTTGTTTGAGCTGGTGAGACCCGTGTTGAAGATGGTGTCTTTGTTGGAAAGTTTGTCGTCGACAATAAGGCTGTGAGTCTGGCTCTCTTCTTGGTCGTTGAAGTTGGTGATGATGATGGAGAGCTTGATGGCGTCGCCGAGGCTCTCGTCTACGCCTTGGCCCCAGATGACGTGCGCGTCGTCGCTTTCCAATTCGTAGAAATGGTCGGTGAGTTGTTCCAGTTCGGATGCCGTGAAGTTGGCGTCCGGGCCGTAGCTTATGAAAAAGAGGAAATTCTGTGCGCCCGTGATGTTGGTGGTGTCGAGGAGCGGGCAGTTGAGAGCGTCCTTGACCACCTGTTCCACGCGATCCTCACCGCTGGCGACGGCCAAGCCGAGCATGGCTTTGCCGCTGTCCTTCATGACCGTTTGCACGTCGTTGAAGTCCACGTTTTGGCTATAGTCGACGGTGATGAGTTCGGCAATGCACTTGACGGCATTCTTGAGGACATCGTCGGCATAGCTATAAGCCTTGAGCATGTTTTGATCCTTGTAGTAAGTAAGGATGTTCTGGTTTTTGACGACAATGAGGGAGTCGACATGCTTGGCGAGCTCTTCGATGCCCTTGTCGGCCAGTTTGCGACGGTTTTTGGCCTCGAAACGGAATGGATAGGTGACCACGCCGATGGTGAGGATGCCCATCTCCTGGGCCACTTGGGCGATGACAGGGGAGGCTCCGGTGCCGGTGCCTTTGCCCATGCCGGCGGTGATGAACAACATCTTGGTCTCCTCGCCGATAAATTCGCGGATCTTGTCTTTGCTTTCCGTTGCCAATTGGCAGGCGATTTCGGGTCTGGCGCCTGCACCCAAGCCATTGCCCAGCAGGAGCTTCTCAGGCACGGGGTTGTTCTTCAAATGGCCTTGGTCTGTATTGCAGACGAGGAAGTCCACGCCTACGATACCTTCGCTGTACATGTGTTTCACGGCGTTGCTGCCGCCGCCGCCGACGCCGATCACTTTGATGATGGAGGAGTTTTCGCGTGCGCCGTAATCAGGTGTAAAATCCATTCTATCAGTCATATTTTGATTTTTTAAATTCTAAAACAATAGGTTGGTTATCTTAAGGTTTTGGTTTTATTGTCGATTAGTGTAAGTCTTCGAGGGCATTGGTCAGCCAAGAATGAACTTTTTCCAGAAAGCCCCATCCGCCGCCGGATGGATCTTTGGGTCTCTTGGGGCCGTTGTCCTTCTCTTTCTTTTTGCCACCGAACAGGGTTCGGGTTCTGCTCTCCTCTAAGGTTGTGTTTTCCTCTTCATCGGTGTTCACACGCAGGTGCTCCTCAGCCTGGATGCCGTATTTGAGAAGTCCGAGAGCGGTGGCATACATGGGTTGCTTGAGCTCGGAGGGGATGTCTTCGGAAAAACCGTTGACGGGGAAACCGATGCGGGTGGGTTTTTGGAGCACGAATTTGCTCAGTTCTTTGATGTGACGCAGGTTCGCGCCGCCGCCGGTGAGCACGATGTTGAGAATCTTGTTCTGGTAACCGGAGTATTCAATTTCTTTCTTGATGGTGTTGAGAATCTCTTCTTGCACGCGGCAATTGATGATCTTGGAGAGGTACGGCTCGCTGATCTGTATGGCTTCTTGCTCGGGACGAGGGATGGTGATGAGGTTGTTCTCATTGCTCTTGTTGACGATGCAGGTGCCGTATTTGATCTTGATTTGTTCGGCCATCTCGAAAGAGATCTGGCACAGTTTCGCGATGTCGCTGGTGATGACGTTGCCGCCGAGGGCGATGACCTTGGTGTAGACGGGGCTGCCATCGATGTAAATGATAAGGTCGGTGGTGCCGCCGCCGATATCTACCAGTGCGACGCCGTTTTTCTTCTCGTCTTCGTTGAGGCAGGCGATACCGGAGGCCATGGGCTCCAAGACGATGTCTTTGAAGTTTGTCCCGGAGTTGTTGCCGCACAGGCGAATCTTGTCCACCTCCTTCTGTCGTCCGGTGATAAGTTGGTAGATACCCATGATGGAGTTGCCGAGTTCGCCAGCGGGGGAGTTGGTCTCGCGGGTGTCATCGATGATATAGCGTTGGGGTATCACATCGACGATTTGTTCACCAGGGGGCACGGCTGCCTTGAAGACCTCCGCCTTGAGATTGTCGATCTCCTCCTCGGAAATGGGGATGTCGTTGTTACCGTAACGGTAGATGATATGCTTGTAGAGGTTGGTCTTGATGTGATGGCCGGCGATGCCCACATAGGCGTCTTGAATCTGCATGTTGGCATGTTGCTCGGCGATGGACTTGGATTGCACGATGCCGTCCACGGTGCGGTTGATGTTTTGGATTTCTCCAAATTCCACGCCGGAAGAGGCTGCGACGCCGTGTCCGATGACGGAAATCTTTCCGCTTTTCTCATTACGATAGCCGATGACGGTGGCTATTTTGGTGGTTCCGATGTCGAGTCCGACGATGAGGTTGTTGTCGATGTTCTCCATAAGGGTAAATTATCTGTGTTGGGCGATGATTCTGTTTTTGAAGCGGACGTCAAGCTGGGCATACTGGTCAAAACCCTTGCGGGGGATGCCTTGTTGGTATACATGGCGAAGGTTCTCCAATTTCTCTTCGGCGTTGTCGGTGTTTCCAAAGAGGACGACCTGGTTGCCTATGGTGGAGACCAGCTCCAGCTGGTTGTTCGAGTTGCGGTAGATTTGACGGAACTGGCTCTTCAAGAATGGATCCTGGTCGATGAGTTTGGCGAGCTCAAGAATGGGAGTCAGTTCCTTGTTGGCTGTGGCGCCTTTTTGGTAGTGTTGGTGGATGCTGCCGTTCGCGATGGCCAAGAAGTCGATCATTTTCAGGGTGTAGGGCATCAGGACACCTTCCGTGTCAAGAAAATATTCGTCACCGTCGTTGGTGTACACATGCAGCAGCGCGGTTCGCAAAGTGTAGTCGATCACCAGTTTTGTGCCAGCAAAGTGAACAAAATTGATCTCCTGCACGTAGGGGTTGGCTTTCAGCAGCGAAGTGATGGATGCCAGATCCACCTCCTTCATTTTTTTTCCGACAGTCTCGATGTCGGCTTTGGCCAACATCTTCTCCACGTCGTTCTGTGTCAGCATGACGCTTTCATTTTGTGTGTGGACGTTCACTTCCAATTTGCTGCATGTGCGGTTTGGCATTTTCACAATAGCCAAAACGACTATTGTAAAAACGCTGATAATGAGCACAATGGATGCGATAAGTCGGAAAATTTTCATTCTGGTGCAAATAATTTATGCAGAGCCACAAAAATACAACATTTAAAGGAGGTTTTTAAGGCCTCTTTTGCAGAAAAAATAAACACGATTTTGTTGATAATGCCGCTCCTGTTTTGCGGGTCATTAGCGGTTGCGCTTGTCGATTCCCCAGAGCAGTTTTTCGCGGATGACTTCGTAGAAGTTGTTGTGCTCAAGCTGGAGGGTGCGGATGTGGAAATGTTCCTTGCTCACAGTAAGTTTGACGTTTTCGTCGACGATGAATTTTTGGGAATCGAGGTTGAGGGCGTATTGGCCGCTGCGGGTTTGCACCTCCACTTGGAGGGTGGTGTCGGCGGGAATGGCCAAAGGTCTCACATTGAGAGAATGGGAGGCGATGGGGGTGAGCACCATCACCTGCGAGCGGGGGTGCAGGATGGGGCCGCCACAGCTCATCGAGTATGCCGTCGAGCCGGTCGGCGTGGCCATGATGAGCCCGTCGCCCCAATAGGTGTTCACGATTTCACCGTCTGAGCGCACGGTCACGGCGATGATGGTATCGGTGTCTGTGGTGCGGATGGTCAGGTCGTTGACCACAAAAGGATTGGTCATCCCTTGTAGCGGGCTGCTGCTGTCCACATGCAGCAAAAAGCGCTCCTCCACGCTATATTTGCCCTCCAGAAGCATCTGGAAGCACTCCTTGTAGTTCTCTTTCTTGATGTCGGAAAGGAAGCCGATGCGGCCAGTGTTGATGCCCACGAGCGGAATGTTGAGGTCGCCCACGAGGTTGGCAGCATCAATGAATGAGCCGTCGCCACCGATGGAGACCATGCAGTCGACGGCATCATGTTGCGATAGTTCGTCATGGGTGTTAAAAATGGCATGGCAACCGCCCGGATAGGCGCAGTTGCCATGCAATAATAAGTCAAACCCTCTGGAATGCAGGTGCTCGACGACAGTTTGCACGAATTTTTGTTCCTCCGTGCCGCGTTTGCGGCTGTAGAGTGCAAGTCTCATTACTGGTAGTCCTGTACTTCCACTTCGCCGTTGATGATCATGTTGGCGTTGAGGGCCATGGCGGCCATTTCGTCTTCGCCGGGATAGACGGCGACGGGGGCGATCCATTCGATGTAGTTCTTGATACGTCTGATGACGGGCTTGCCGTAGGCAATGCCGCCAGTCAGGATGATGGCGTCGATTTTGCCTTTGAGGACCACGGCGTTCTCGCCGATTTGCTTGGCTACCTGGTAAGCAAAAGCTTCTTCGAGCAACTCGGCCTTGGGGTCGCCGGCGATGGCGGCTTTCTCCACGGCGAGTGCGTCGTTGCTGCCGAAATAGCCGACGTATCCACCCTTTCCAACCAGGATTTTCTGCATGTCCTGCTTGGTGTACTTGCCGCTGAAGCAGGCTTCGAGGAATTGGTTCATCGGGAGGGTTCCGGAACGTTCGGGTGAGAAGGGACCTTCACCGTCGAGGGCTTGGTTGACATCGATGACGCGGCCTTTTTCGTGGGCACCCACGCTGACACCTCCGCCCATGTGGCAGACGATGAGGTTCAAATCTTCGTATTTCTTGTTGTTGTCGCGGGCATACATGCGGGCGATGGCCTTTTGGTTCAAGGCATGGAAGATGGACTTGCGCTCAAAGTCGGGATGTCCCGAAATGCGTGCAATCTCGTTGAACTCGTCCACCACCACAGGATCGGCGATGTAGGCGTCTTTCAGGCCGATGACGTTGGCCAAGCTCTTGGCGATGAGACCGCCGAGGTTGCAGGCGTGTTGCCCGTTGTATCCGGCCTTCAAATGCTCGATCATCAAATCGTTGATTCTATATACACCTGATTTCAAAGGTTTGATCAGGCCACCGCGCCCCATGATGACATCTATGGTGTGCAGGTCAATCTTCTGGGCTTCCAGTTCGGCGATGATGACATCGCGCCGGAATGGATATTGGTCGGCGATGGTGGCATACTTGGAAATTTCGTCCGTGCTGTGTTTGATGTTTTTCACGAACACTTGCTCATTGCCCTCGAAGATGGCAATCTTGGTGGAGGTGGAACCCGGATTGATGGCGAGAATTCTTTTCATGTTTTTCTAAGGTTTTGTTTATAAGCGCATTAAAATACCCAATTTTCTCTGATGGAGAGTTTTACCATTGGGGTTTTCCTTAATTTTTCTAGAGATAAAATTCAAGGTTGCAAATGTACGTAAATTTTTGTCATCAGAAGATATTTGGAAAAATAAAAAATGACATTTCCCGTTATAGGCGAAATATTGACTGAGATGCTTATTCGGTTTTTCCATTACACGCTGGTGACCTGCGCCTATTTGCTTGCAGTTATCTATGTGTTGTTCAGAATGATGCAGATTTTTCCGGGGCGAAGCCGGTGGGGCAAGGCGGCCATCTGGCTTGGCGCAGTGATGTCTGTTTTCTTCATTGTGACACTCTTTTTACGCCTCTTCAATTTGGGTGGTTGGTTTATTCCTTTCGAGAATGTGGCGTACATTTGGATGACCTTTGTGTTCTATGTCTTCCTGTTGACATTGTTGTTCACCCTTTTTCGGGTGGTCTCCAACTGGATTAAACCATTGCGTGGCTGGCTCGCCCCGCGCATGTTGTCCATTCAGCGTGGATACGCGCTCTTCACGTTCCTGTTTGTCTGTGCGTTGCTGGTGTACGGGCTTTACCATTTCACACAACCCAAGGTGAAGGAGTTGACTTTGGAGATTGACAAGCCTGTGCCTGAGTGGAAAATCGTGGTGGTCAGCGATATGCATCTTGGCACGATGTCCGCTGATGTGATGCGGCGACACGTGGACACTATCAATGCCATGAAGCCGGACCTGGTGTTGATGGTGGGTGACCAATTTGTGGTCAATTGGCGCGATATCTCCCCGATGGGATATGCCAATGTTTTGCGGCGACTGCACCCGAAATATGGGGTGTATGCTGTCCATGGCAACCATGAGTCGTATCATGAAATCTCTTACAACAATGATCCGCGCGTGGCGCAACTTTTCAAGTATATGAAAATAAAATTGTTGAATGACACTGCTGTCGTTGTCGGAGATTCTTTGGTCCTTGCCGGGCGCGCTGACACCTCCCGTGTTTATCCGCGCAAGTCCTTGGGAGAGCTGGTGGCCGACGTGCCTGATTCTTTGCCGCTCATTCTCCTCGACCATCGTCCCGACAACATGCGTGTGGCGCATCAGTATGGTGTGGACGTGCAGTTCTCCGGACATACCCATAACGGTCAGTTATTCCCAATGAATGTGAAACAGCGTTTGGAGGGACTTGTCAATGGCAAACACTACTACGGTTATAAAAACATGGGCGGCACGCATTGCTACGTGACCGCCGGTTTGGGAGGGTCGGGCGCACCGGTTCGTGTCGGAACGTCAGGCGAGATTGTAGTTGTCAAGTTGAAACAGAAGTAGGAACCGGCGCTTATTGGGCGTTGCGTTCACGATTCCTTAAGATGTCAATGGCCAAGTAGATGGCATTGCGCATGGATTGTCCGTTGGCGATGTTTTTGCCCGCAATGTCGTATGCCGTACCATGAGCTGGCGATGTGCGCACGATGGGCAGGCCGGCAGTGAAATTCACGCCTTCAGTGCCGAGGATCTTGAAAGGCAACATGCCTTGGTCGTGATACATGGCCAACACGGCATCAAACTTGCGGTAAGAACCTGTGCCAAAGAAACCATCGGCAGGAAAAGGACCGAAAGCGTTGATATGGTTCTGGAATGCGAGTTCGATGGCGGGCGTGATGATCTCCTTCTCTTCGCTGCCGAGCAAACCGTTGTCGCCGCAGTGCGGATTCAGGGAGAGCACTGCAATGTTCGGATTGTTCACCCCAAAGTCTTGTTTGAGCGAATGGTGCAAGACTTGCAATTTCTGTCCGATAATCTCCTTGTTGATGGATTGCGCCACCTTGTTGATGGGCAGGTGGTTGGTGACGAAGCCTACGCGCAGGTTCTCGTCCACCATCATCATCATGGCCTTGTCTTTGCCCCCGAAATAGTGTTCAAAAAACTCCGTTTGTCCCGGGAAGTTGAACTTGTCGGACTGGATGTTGTCCTTGTTGACGGGTGCGGTGACGATGGCATCGATAGTGTTGTTCTTGAGATCGCGGCCGGCGGCGTAAAGAGCGCGTTCGGCCATCTGGCCGGCCAGCTTGGTGGAGATGCCCAATTCAATTTTGACCTCTTCCTCAAGCAAGTTGATGAGACTGGGACGCTTCAGGGATGCCTGTTCAGCACTCTTGACATATTGGAAGGTGAAATCCTGCAGATCCAGGCTCTTTCGATGATAGGATGCGGCCTTGGCGAGCCCATAGACAATCGGGGTGCACAACTCCATAATCTTGTTGTCGTACAACGCTTTGATAATGACCTCATATCCTACACCGTTGATGTCACCGTGCGTAATGCCTATCTTATATAATTTGTTGTCAGCCATAATAGGAGATTATTTGTTTTCGTTGTAAGCAACTTCGTACTCTTCGTAGCCTTCGATGATATCACCGATCTTGATGTCATTGCAGCCGTCGATGTTGAGACCGCAGTCTTGTCCGGAGACCACCTCCTTGACGTCGTCTTTGAAGCGGCGCAGGGATCCGAGTTTGCCGGTGTAGATGACGATACCGTCGCGGATGAGGCGGATGCGGGTGTTGCGTTGCAGTTTGCCGTCGAGCACCATACAGCCGGCCACATTGCCGACCTTGGAGATGTGGAACACCTCGCGGACCTCGATGTTGCAGACCACTTTCTCGCGAATCTCGGGGGAGTGCATGCCTGCGATAGCCTCTTTGATCTCGTTGATGGCGGTGTAGATGATGGAATAGGTGCGGATGTCGATTTGCTCGGCCTCGGCTGCTTTGCGCGCGCCGGCGGTGGGACGCACCTGGAACGCCACGATCAAGGCGTTGGAGGCGGTGGCCAGCATGACATCCGTCTCGGTGACGGCACCCACAGACTTGTGGATGACGTTGACTTGCACCTGCTCGGTGGAGAGCTTGAGCAATTCGCCCGACAGCGCTTCCACAGAGCCGTCCACGTCGCCCTTGACAATGATGTTGAGTTCCTTGAAGTCGCCAATGGCGATGCGGCGGCCAATTTCTTCGAGGGTGATGTGCTTTTGGGTACGCAGTCCCATCTCGCGGGCGAGACGGGCGCGCTTGGTGGCCACGGAACGCGCTTCCTGTTCGGTTTCGCACACTTTGAAGCTGTCGCCAGCCTGCGGGGCACCGTTCAGTCCGAGCAACAGCACGGGCGTGGCGGGACCGGCAGACTTGATGGGTTGGTTACGTTCGTTGAACATGGCCTTGACCTTGCCGAAGCAACTGCCTGCCAAGATGGGATCGCCCACCGAAAGAGTGCCGTTTTGCACCAGCACTTTGGCAACATAGCCGCGCCCCTTGTCGAGCGACGACTCGATGACGGCACCCACACCGTGACGGTTGGGGTTGGCTGTCAGATTGAGCATCTCGGCCTCCAGCAACACTTTTTCCAGAAGTTCGTTCACGTTGGTGCCATGTTTGGCGTCGATTTCCTGGCATTGGTATTTGCCGCCCCAGTCTTCAACGAGGATGTTCATGTTGGCCAATTCCTCGCGAATTCTTTCAGGGTTGGCGTTGGGCTTGTCAATCTTGGTGATGGCGAAAACCATGGGCACGCCAGCGGCTTGGGCGTGGTTGATGGCTTCGATGGTTTGCGGCATGACGGCATCGTCGGCAGCGACCACAATAATACAAAGGTCGGTGATCCTGGCACCGCGGGCACGCATGGCCGTAAAGGCCTCGTGACCAGGCGTGTCGAGGAAGGTGATCTTGCGTCCGTCGCTCAGTGACACCTCGTATGCGCCGATGTGCTGCGTGATACCGCCGGCCTCACCGGCAATGACGTTCGTCTTGCGGATGTAGTCGAGCAGGGAGGTCTTACCATGGTCCACGTGACCCATCACGGTGATGATGGGATGGCGCGGCACCAAATCCTCGGGAGCATCCTCCTGGTCTTGTTCGTTGCCATCCTCTGCATCGGCACCGATGAATTCCACTTGGAACCCGAACTCTTCTGCCAACAGCGAGATGGTCTCGGCATCAAGACGCTGGTTGATGGAGACAAAGAGACCGATGCTCATACAGGTGGAAATGATTTCCGTCACCGGCTTGTTCATCATTGTGGCCAGTTCGTTGGCGGTGAGGAACTCCGTGACTTTGAGGATTTTCTGGTTTTCGATCTCTTGGAGTTCTTGCTCCTCAATACGCTCGTGGATAAGCTGACGTTTCTCCTTGCGGCGTTTGGCGGCCTTGGTTTTGCCAGTAGGCTCTAAGCGCATCTTGGTCTCCTTGATGCGGCGTTGGATGTCCTCGGCGGAAATCTCCACCTTCTCCACCTCGGGCTTGCCCTTCTTGTCTTCTTTCTTTTGGGCAGGAACGGCACTGCTTACAGGCTTGCCGGTCTGTTTGAGAATCCTCTTGCGCTTGCGCTTCTTCTTGTCTTCGCCGCGCTTGTCGTCCTTGCTCTTGCTCTTCTCGTCGGGCAATTCTATTTTGCCGATGACGTTGGGACCGGCTAATTTGGGTACTTCCGTCTTGATGAGATCCACTTTCCGTTCAGGGAAAACAGAGGGCTTAGGCTTCTCCGTCTCGGCAGGCGTGTTTTCAGCCTCATGTTCTTGGACGGGTTCCTTGGCCTGTGTCGTAGGAGTGGTCTCGACATGTTTCTTTTCGCCCTTCTTTTTCTTGGGGTTGAGTGTGGAAAGGTCGATTTTGTCAATCACCTTGGGCTGTTCCAAAGGCGTGACGACAGTCTCGATATGTTCGGGCACTTTTTTAGGCTCGGGAGTTTTGATTTTAGATTCAGACTGTCTCTCGGGTTGCGGTTCTGTTTCCGGCTCGGCTACGGGCTGTTCTGCCTTTGCGGGTTCCAAGTCGATTTTGCCCACTACCTTGAGGGATGGAATCTCAGTCTCAATATGCTGTGGAGATTCTATGATGTTGACTTTTTTGATGATAAGAGCATTCTCATCGACATTCTCCGAAGTGGTTTTGTCGTGAGTCTCCATCGTCTTGCTACTTTTAGCTTTGTTGCTCTCAGACTTAGCTTTGGCGCTAAAGGTCCCGATGTCGATCTTGTCCGCTTCAGCCTTTACAGCTTTTTCTCCCGCAAACTCCCGAAGGATAATATCATACATTTCTTCGGTGAGACGAGTGGTTGTCTTTTCCTCAATCTCAATATTTTTCTTTTTGAGGAAAGCGGTGATGGTGCTGATGGACACGTTGAATTCAGCGGCGGCTTTGCCTAAGCGTGGTATTTTTCTGGTATTTTCCTCTGGCATATTGATTTTTAATGTTTTTGCATTTGTTTTTGGACGTGTTATCCGAAAAGGGTTTTATGGATGGTTGAGTGTCGTCAGACTTGGCTGTGATGTTTTTTAAGCATTGTCGTTTTCGGATTCCTGGTCTTCTTTCATGAATTCCAATTCCTTTGTCACGGCTGTGATCATTTCATCCACAATATTCTCGTCGAGGCCTGTGCGGGCGATTAATTCTTCGCGATTGGTGTCAAGAACTTTTTTGGCACTGTCGCAACCGATTTTGATAAATTTGTCGATGACGTCGTAGTCGTTAAAATAGTCGGCAAACTCAACCAAGTGAATATCGTCTTTCAGCAGGCCCAATTCTTCTTGTACGGCGGCAATCATCTCGTCCACAGTCTTTTCCTCAAGGTCGGTGCGTTTGATGAGTTCTTCACGGTTGATGCCGAGCACGCTTTTCGCCGTGTCGCATCCAATGTTGATGAATTGGTCGATAACCCAAGTCTCAAAGACGTCGGCGAATTCGGTCAAGGGCACATCCTCTTCCTGCTCGATGTCATCACGGAAGACGTCGATTTCGTAACCGGAGAGTTTGGAGGCAAGCTTGATGTTGTAGCCGCCTTTGCCAATGGCCAGCGACACTTGGTCGGATTTCATATAGACGTTGGCCATTTTCTGCTCCTCGTCGATTTTGATGTCGGAAACGAGGGCGGGACTGAGGGCGCGGGTGATGAGCAGAACAGGGTTGGAGGTGTAGTTGATGATGTCGATGTTCTCGTTGTGCAGCTCGCGCACGATGCTGTGGATGCGGCTTCCCTTCATGCCGACGCAGGCGCCGACAGGGTCGATGCGGTCGTCGAAAGACTCGACAAGCACTTTGGCACGCTCGCCCGGAGCACGCACTACATTCTTGATGGTGATGAGACCATCCAGGATTTCGGGGATCTCGGCCTCCATGAGTCGCTCAAGGAACATGGGGGAGGTGCGGGAGATGATGATGCGCGGGGTGGAGGATTGAACGTCCACACGAGACACCACGGCAGTCAGCGTGTCGCCTTTCTTGTAGCGGTCAGCCGGAATTTGCTCCGACTTCGGCAGCACAAGCTCCACATTATCCTCATCGTACACTAAAATCTCTTTGCGCCAAACTTGGTTAACCTCGCCAGTAATGATCTCACCGATGCGATGTTCGTATTTTTTGTAGATGACATCCTTTTCATACTCTGCAATCTTGGCACTCAGGTTTTGGCGCAAGGCTAAAATCTCGCGACGGGCAAAGTCCGTCAGCTTGATGTTCTCCACAAGCTCTTCGCCGACCTCGAAGTCAGGCTCAATTTTGATAGCATCAGACAATGCAATTTCCAGCGCCTCATCCTTAACATTGCCATCTTCTACGATTGTCAGAGTGTGTTGTATTTCAAGGTCACCCATATCCACATTGACAATGACGTTGAATTGCGCGTCCGGTCCATATTTCTTGACAAGCGCTGCGCGAAACACGTCTTCGAGAATGTGCATCAATGTTTCTCTGTCAATACTTTTCGACTCCTTAAAATCAGAAAAGGTGTCAATTAGGTTTACATGTTCTTCCGTTGGTTTCATAACTTTGGAATTGAATTTCTTTTCTATTGTAATTTATTGATATATTGCAAATTAACTTATTGTTCGTATAAAAAAACTCCCACCCGTGGGTGAGAGTTCGTTTTCAGTTGAGCTAGCAGGATTCGAACCTACACAGGCAGAACCAAAATCTGTAGTGCTACCGTTACACCATAGCTCAGTACCATTCGTTTTTCGAGGCTGCAAAAATACACTTTTTTCAATATCAAAAAACAAAGACAAAAAATTTTTTTTTCGTGTACTGTGTATGAAAAAAAATGTATTTTTGCGCGCTTGAAAAAAGCAACGGCCCCTTAGCTCAACTGAATAGAGCATTTGACTACGGATCAAAAGGTTGCAGGTTTGAATCCTGCAGGGGTCACTTGAGAAAAACGGAGTGTAGCATGCAACATTCCGCTTTTTTTTATCTTTTTTCCTGAAAAAAATTCACCAATAATCGGGCGCACTCCTTTTGTAGGAGACCTTTCTCCACCTTCATTTTCGTGGGAAATACGGGGGCGTTGAGCAAAGTATAGCCTTTTTTAGGGTCGTCGGCACCATACACCAGGCGGTCAAGTTGTGAGTGGGCGATGGCGCCCGCGCACATCACACAAGGCTCCAACGTCACGTAAAGTGTGCATCCTTTCAAATATTTTGCCCCTAAAGCGCCGCTTGCAGCTGTGATGGCAATCATCTCGGCATGCGCCGTCACGTCGTGCAGCATCTCGGTCATGTTGTGCCCGCGTGCGATGATTTTGTCGTTCAGCACCACAACGGCTCCCACGGGAACCTCGTCTTCATCCATGGCGGCCTGCGCTTCAACCAACGCCATTTTCATGTAATGTTCGTCCTTATTTGTCATCATGTTGTCAAAAAATGTTGTTGTTTCAGGAATTGCACCATTATTTTGGGCATGGGATAGTCGCCGATTTGCTCCATAGGTACCAATACCTGGTTCTCATGTAAGGCTGGTGTCGTCTTTTCTTGAACGACGTAGAAGAGGGCGTGTATGTTTTGATGTGTGAGCACCTCGCGCATTTTTGCGATGCAGGTGCCGTCAGCCAGAATTGTATCGGATGGCGTTTCTTGCAGTGGGAATTGATAAAGATTTCTCCAGATGTCGCGCCCCGTTCGTTTTTCCAAGACGATACTATTATTATATATATATAGCATGAAATGAAAAAAGCGGTCGCGTTTGGCAATGCGGTTGTTCTTGACGGGCAATGTGTCAGTCATGTTGTGGAGGGCGGCGTGGCATTCGTGACGGAAGGGGCACTCGTTGCATTTTGGTTTCTTGGGAAGGCAGGTGATGGCGCCGAGTTCCATCATGGCTTGGTTGAAATGGCCGGGGTGCCTGGTGTCGATGAGTTGGGCGCAGCGTTGTGTGATGGCGGTGCGCGTCTTAGGCGCAGCAATGTCATCGGCAATGCCGAATATTCGGGCGATGACCCGCAACACATTTCCATCCACGGCAGGGTAGGGCAGGCCAAAAGCGATGGAGGCGATGGCAGCAGCTGTGTAGTCGCCCACGCCCTTGAGCGCACGGATCTCTTCATAGTTGTCAGGGAAGACGCCTTTATGGGAAATGACGATTTGCCGGGCGGCGGCATGCAGGTTGCGTGCCCGTGTGTAGTAGCCCAAGCCTTGCCAAAGACGGAGGACATCCTCTTCAGAGGCTGCCACCAGTGCGGTGACGGTGGGGAAAGCGTCGACAAAGCGCAGGTAGTAGTCCCACCCTTGTTGCACGCGGGTTTGCTGTAGGATGATCTCGGAGACCCAGATTTTGTAGGGGTCGTGTTCGCCGCGCCACGGCAACGCGCGCTTGTTGTCGGCGTACCAAGTGAGCAGAGTGTCGGCGAATTGCATCTTAGTTATTCTGTATCAGCTCGAAAAGCTTGTCGAGGTTGGGGGTGAGGATGATTTCGGTACGGCGGTTTTTGGCGCGTGCCTCGGCATTGTCATTGCTGTTGACGGGCAGATATTCGCTGCGTCCGGAAGCGGAAAGGCGTACGGGGTCGATCTCGCCGCTGGCCAGTATAGCCTTCACCACAGCGGTGGCACGCAGCACGCTGAGATCCCAATTGTCTTTCACTTGGCCGCTGCCACGATAGGGCACGTTGTCGGTGTGGCCTTCGATAAGGACGGAAATCTCCTTTTCAGTCTCCAACACACCGGCCAGTTGTTTGATGGCCTTGAGACCCTGCTCGTTGATGTTCCAGCTGCCGGAGGCGAACAGCAGTTTCTCGTCCATGGAGACATAGACCTTGCCGTCCTTTTCCATAACGTTGAGGCCGCTGCCTTCGAAACCCTTGAGGGCGGCGCTGACCTTGTTCTTCAGGGCCTTGACTTCAGCATCTTTTTGGTCGAGGATGCTTTGCATTTCGTTGATACGGGCCTCTTTTGCGGCCAGTACGGTCTTGGCAGCTTCAAGGGAGTCCTGTTGTGCTTTGAGCAATGCTTGTTTGGCGACAAGGTCGTCCTTGGCCTTGTCGAGGTCGCCGAACAGTTTGTTCATCTGGTTTTGGTTCGATGCATTCTGCTGGGCGAAGTTCTTGAGCAGCTCGTCATAATCGCGGGTGGCCTTGGCCAGATCGCGCTCCGACTGGCGCAATCGGCGCGAGAGGGTGAGCGTGTCTTTTTCCAACTGCTGCACCTTAAGCATCTGCGTGTTCAGTTCTGCAGTAAGTTGTTTGTTGGAGTTGGTGGAGTTGAGGTTTTCAGAATTGGCGTAAGTCAAGTCGTCTTGGCAACGCTTGTAATCGTTCTGGAGTTCAACATATTTCTGTTTCGTCACGCAGCCGGTGAATAATGTGGTGACAAACAATGCAATAAGGATAGTGCTAATTTTCTTCATGATGGGGCAATAACATATCAACGTGCAAAGATACAGCGGAAATACTGTCGTATCCTCGCGAGGTGTTCTTTTTTATAAACAGGAGATTTTTAATAAGTTAGAAGTTGTGAAAACCGGGAATTAGGAATTGATATGTCAGCTCAACTCCTAATTCCGCATTTCACATTAATTCTTCAATCCAGCGTATTCGCGGTACTGTTTGGCCTGTTCCTTCATGCCGCGCTTCTCGTAGCTCTTGGCCATGGCCTTGTAGAGTTGTCGGTAGGCGTTGTTTTGGTCGATGTTCTGTGCTTGGCAGTATTGGAGCCAGAGTTTCACAAAGCTGTCATCCATGCGGTCCACGTCAATGACTTTCATGAATTGTTTTTTGGCGTTGGTGAAGTCGCGTTGTTGGAGGTATAGATTGATGGCCAGGTTGTAGGCAGCGGCGTATTTCGGGTTGTGTTCCTCGATGTTGTGCAGGATGTCGAGGGCGCCCTTGATGTCTTGTTTGTAAACGTGGGCGTAGGCGCTCATGTAGTTTGCCATTTCAGACTCGGCGTCAATGTCGTGGTAGTGGTTGAGGTAGACCAAGGCGCTGTCGGGCTTGTTGGTGCGCACATAGCATTCGCCGATGCCGAGGAGGGCGCCAAGATTGTCGGGATCCAAAGCTAAAGCCTGGTGGTAGAGCAGGATGGCAGAGTCGAGTTGGTTGTTGTTTTTCAACTTGGCGGCCTGGAAGTCACTCTTGTCCTCACGTTTGAGGATAATGCAGATGGGCACACCGTCCACGTCGATGGTCTTGACTGTGTTCTTGGGCGGGAAATTGCTGCTGCAAAGATAGGTTGGAGCCATGCCGGTGACAGTGAAAATGGCGTAATCCCAGTCGGAGTTCTCTTTCTCGTACCAGCGGATGAAGATGGGCTGGAAGCGGGCGGTGTCGTTGCGGAAGAAATAGTTGACCGAAGCGAGATGCCATGTGCCCACCCGGATCTTGGATCCGTCGGCATGGGGTTCAGCATTGGCGATGACCCATTCGGAAGCCTCGCGGGTGGAGTGGTAGTAGTAGTCGAGCTCATATTGGCCGAGGGCCTTCTTGGTGCCGCCCACCAGTTCGTTGAAATAGACGTACTCGTAGGGGTGGTTGGCGATGATATGGCGTATGGGGCCAATCAGCAGGGCCAGCAATATCACCACACTGGCGGCGTTGACGATGATGCCCTTGGTAGGGACGGAGCGTGCCCCGTCTATACCATCATTCGCACCGTTACCAGCTGTTGACGTTTCCGGCGTGATTTTCAACAGCCGTTCCACCCATTTCACCAAACCGTTGAACCCCAATCCTGCAGCCACCACCATGGGCGGATACGAGAACATGGCGTGACGCCAGCCGCCATAGACGTTGGCCTTGGTATAGACAATCCAAAACACGGGGAAGAAGAAGGTGAAGAAAATCATGAAAGACCAGAAGCGGTCTTCACGTTTGCGCCAGCAGAATATGAAAAACAGAATCATGCCTATGATGACGGCGATGGGTATGGTGATGAGGATGAATTTCGGGGTATAGTACCAGGGCAGCTGGTCAGACCACTGCATGGTGCCCTCGAATACCTGACGGATGGAGGTGGCAAACTGACTTTGTGCTTTAAAGGTTTCCATTGGGTTGTCAATTGGATGAACCAGACCGAACGGCCATAGTAACATTGCAATAAAATATCCGGCAACAGATACAATGACACCAAAAAGAACCATTTTTCCGAAATCTTTCCAGGATTGTTTCTTTAAAACATTTTTTCCAGGGTGAAGTTTGAAAAGATATAACACACTAAAGAACCCCAGATAAGGTATCAATAGCAGTCCGCCGATACGAATGGCAATCGCAAAAGCGATACTGGTTCCTAACAAGATGAACGTGCCGATTTTGGGTTTGGGAAACTCTTGCAGATAAACGATGATGGCATAAATGCCCCACAGCATAGCCATAGCGAAACTTACATCCTTGAGGTCGTTGAAGGAATGCCCCAGTAGTCGTGGCGAAAAGAACATTAGGACTGCCACAAAGAAGGCAGATCGCCAGTTGCCGGTGATACGATGGGCAATCAATCCACCGAAAAGCAACATAAGCCAGCCGCAGATGGCGTTGCAGATATGGCGTACCATCAGTTCATCCTCGATAGAAAAGACGTGTGCGATGACATAAGCAATATTATCCACCATTTGTCCGTAGTGAGGCAGGTTCCAGTCGGGACGAGCGTCTATGGCAACCGTGTCTTTTCCCCCGGTGGCATAGAAATCGTAAACGGCCTTAGCCTGTTTCATTTGGAATTCCTCGTCGCCACTGAAACCAGCATCAAGGCAGAGGCGGATGGAGGTGCAGAGGGCGATGATCAAAAATAACCAAAAGATCAACTTCCATGGATTGTTTTTAATCCACACGATAAAATTTTTCATGATGTTTTGTTTATGCGAATTTGAATACTAGATTTCTTGCAATACACATTATCCATGCCATCGTTTTGCAGTATGTCCTGACAAACCAGGAGTAGTTGATGACCCCATCTTTTTGGTATTTGTCAATCAAGGCGTTGAAGATGCGAGCCTGACTCCATTTGAAACCAGCTGTCCCTGAGGTGCTAATGACACGGAAGGAGAACAAGGGTTCTTTGATGACAAACAAATTGCCGTGCTGCAGAAGTTGGCAGTAAAAATTGAACTCTATGATATATGTCAGAGACGGGTCAATTAAAAATTCGGAAGTCTTCTTTGCGGCTTCTCTATCGAACATAACGCAACCTGGTTCCCCGAATATGCTTGTGCCATGGAGAAAACTCTTCTTGATGGCTTTTTTCCCATCATATATGCCGGCTTTCCCGGGAAATGGTTTACGAAACAGGATTTTGTTGTCCTTGTTGATGACATTTTTCTCTGCTGCCACCATAACGATATTGTCATTAGGGTGTGATAGAAATACATTTACCTGTTTTTCAATACAATCAGGAGAGATGATATCATCAGCACATAAAAGTTTGACATATTTTCCTTTTGCACGAGACAATGCAAGATGATAATTTTGGATAACGCCTAAATTTGATTCGTTTTCAAAAATTTTTATTCTATCATCATCGAATGACCGAATGATCTCTATAGTGTTATCTGTGGAATGATTGTCACTGATAATTATTTCAAAATCTGAATATGTTTGGTTGATCAATGACTGTAATGTCTCTTTGATTGTTTCTCCTGCGTTATAGCAAGGGATACAGATGCTTACAAGATGTTCCATAAATATTAAATATTTAAACCGCTTAATAAACTTTGGTCGCTCCACAAATAGTCCCATTCTCCAAAGCGTCCAATTGTAATTATTCCAATAGAATTCAGATAATCTCGTACAATACGTCGATTCTTGTATATTTCATGGTCAAAAATAACATTAGCGTAATCTTCGAATCGTATATCTATGAACAAAATATCTTCTTCAAATATAATTTGTTGATCTATAAGCGGTTGTATGGTTTTTTTAATTAATTCATCATTGGAATAATCTCCGTGATTACAATATACCTCCAATTGAAGGGAGGTGCATCCAGAGGGGACATTATCTGGAGATTTTAGAGAGGGTGAATAAACACGTGCAGCGATATTGTCTTCGTCATAAATATACCACCACAAATAGGGTGGAATTCTGTTTGTTTTGAAACCAACGGAAATCTGATATCCACAGGTACATTTTAGTTTTTTACTTGCATCAATGATTTCATCGGGTGGGGTTGGGGAAAGCATGCCAATCAATTTTGGAAGAGGTATGCTAGAATATAGATGTTGATACTGTAAAACTGTACCCTTTGAGGTCTTTATTGTCTTATCAATTGCATTAACGCTTGTGACTGATTCATCGTAGATTATGTTTTGGTTTTCGGCCAGAACTTTGAGGTACTGTTTGAATCCACCATACTTCGGATACCTCATTTCTTTAGAGTAATATGTTATGGGGGTGTCGGATGTTTTACAGCCTTCAATAACTTCTTCGATTGAAGGTTGATATAAACGATTGCCTATCCACTTTGTTTCCAATTCTTTTGCCTCACACATCCAGTATTTTCGAGTATAAGCCATAGGGAAGTGTTCAGCAAAATAATTGCCATATTGTGTCCTCAACCAGTCTTCGTAATTATCAGGAATCTTGTCTGTTATGGGGTTTCGTTTTTTGAAATCATTAATAATCAGATTTTTTTCCTCTTCAGACAAAGGGAATAAATTATTCTGGGCGGGGTGTTTAATCCATTTGTTTTTATAAATATTGAATGGATTAGGTATGTGCTTGTATATATCTGGGGAAGAGGCCCTGAAGATTTGATTTACTTGTTCGTTAGATGTAAATGAAAAATGCACGAATCTGTCAAAACGAAATCCATTGATTGAGAAATTGCCACACAAGCCGGCGTATGTTTTGTCTTTCTCAATAATTATAGATTCTTCATTTCGCTTATTCAATGTATAAGCGGCTCCCAGGCCCGAAATTCCTGCACCTAGAATAATATTTTGTTTTTTTTGGATAGACATCAGTGCTTCATCATCGATTTATAACTGTCAAAACTCATCAGATTCTTGTCTTTTTCAGAGATGATGAGATTGTCTTGACCTCCGATTTCTTCGAATGGCCATTGTATGTTGATTTGTGGGTCATTATAAATAATGCCGGAATCACCTTCTGCATAAAAAACCTGATTGCATTTATATGATACGATGGAATCTTCCAAAACGAGATATCCATGTCCGAAAAATTCAGGCACGTACAGCATAAGGGAGTTCTCTTCTGATAGGTGAAAACCAAGCCATTTTCCTAAAGTAGGAGATTCTGGTCTTAGGTCAACGATCACATCATAGACGTGACCGTGTATGCATCGGACGAGTTTCGCCTGTTGATTCCCTAATTGGAAATGGATAGCTCTGATGACTCCTCTTTTCGATTTTGTATAGAATACTTCTTTGAGTTCGTGCTGAATATTGTTATTCTGGTAGATGTCAATATTATAATCTTTAATAAAAGCGCCTCTTTCATCGTATGCGATGAAAGGACTGATCAAATAAGCGCCTGATAATGAAGTCTCTTTAAATTCAAATTTTTGAATCATACGATATTTATTGTATGGTTAATAACCATTGTTTCGTTAATAAAATACCCTCCTCGAATGATACTTCTGGAACAAAACCTGTATCATTTTGCAGATTCTGCGTGTTAAAGTCCGAGATTGACATATTGGTTCCTGTATAGGGAATGTCTCCGAATAAGGGTGGGTTGGTAGGGTCTAAGCTTGATGTCATGGCAATAATAAATTCTTTCAAGGGACGTGCATTGGAACTGCCAATGATATACTCAGTAAATGGTTTTCCTTTTTGGGCAATCAGATAAAATGCTTTTGCCACATCTGTAATGTATATGAAATCATAGTTTTGAGTGGCAGCGGTGAATTGTAATGGCTCGTGGTTGATTATTTTACGAATGGTCGTGTTAATAAATCTCGGAGAGTATTCTCCCACTCCGTAGGCATTTGTAATCATGGGCCATATCAGGTCTATGCCAATTTGTGCGGCGACACTCTTACACATAATATGGGCTGTTAATTTCCCCATTCCATAGAGATATGCCATACCGGGTTTGTTTCCGGGAGTGAATACTGCAGAAATCACCTCTTTTTCCATTATACTACCTGCACAAACAAAACGGGAACAACCCAATTGTTTTGCCATTTTCAGGCATTCTACCGTGTTTAATGCGTTTTTTAGTTGTAGATTGTAGTCTGTTCTGCCATCACCTGCTGACCCTGCCCAAGCAAAATGAATAAAAGTGTCGTATTTTTTGTTTTCACATACGGATTGTAGATTGGCGATATCGTTGATGTCCAATGAAAGATATGTCACATTTGCGTTTGGCTGTATTCTTCGGGGTTGTTTTACAATATCGATGGCCAAGACTTCAGCGCCATTGTTGGCAAAATAATTAACGGTATTGCTACCCACAAAACCATCTGCACCTGTTATAATTACATTTTTCATAAGTGAATTATTTTCTTCTGCTATGATAGGTTCTCATAATTTTCCAAAGTTCGTAGGGAGCTTTGAAAAAATCCTTCATTTTGAGTTGTGAACCGCTGACATCCTGCCATTTCATGACAGGATTCTCGTATATTCTTGTTTTTGCCTCTTCTTTTCCGAACAAATTAATATAACGGGCTAAAAGCTCCACATCAAAGAGCCATCGGGTGATGAACTTTTGTTCGAATATTTTTTTTGCGATATCAACCTTGTATAATTTGGCCCCACATTGGGTGTCATATACGGGCAGATCCAATACAAAAGCCGCCAATGAGGCGAAGAATCGTCCGATGTAGTGCCTTGAGTATTTTCTGCGCACTTGCGCACCCAATCTCATCAATCTCAATCCTGTGACACAATCGTAATGATGATGGTCTATGATACGCTCAAAATGTTTTATCTCGTTCAGAGGTGTGGCCAAGTCTGCATCCCAGAATCCCACGTATGCACAATCATATTCTGAAGTCGCCAGGAGAATGCCTTGCCGTACAGCTTCGGCTTTGCCCCCGTTCTGCGCTAAATCCAGATAGTGGATTTTATTGTTGGAAGCGGAAAATGATTGCAGCATTGCAAGCGTGCTGTCGGTGCTTCCGTCATTGACAAAAAGAAATTCAATGTCGTCATTTTGGGACACAAATGAGAAGAATTCCTCTTTGTTCAGACGGTTGCATTCGTTATAACAGGGGATGACTATCAGTGTTTTCATTTTTATGTAATTGTAGTGTTTCTTCCCGTGGGGGTCAAAATTCTTTATTATGCATTTTTTTGTTTCGACTTTATTCCTGCTCCGACAAGTTTTGACATAAGATGGTAATCATAAAACTATAAAATCAGCACCTAGTGAATATCAAACCTATTAATCTGTGTTTTCATCAGTTCCACTATTGATGAGTCTCCTTCCTGATAGTATGTTTTATACCACTCAAGTGTCATCTCCAGGGCTTGGCGGGCGTTGAGGCGTGGCATCCAGCCCAACACTTTGTCGGCTTTGGTGATGTCCAACGAGAGCAGTCCCGCTTCGTGCGGCTGGTTGGTGAGTTGTGGGAAGACAAACGTGCCACCTCCCCAGATTTCCGTGGCCATCTGTGTCATCTCCTCTACCGTCAGGGTGTCGGCGGGGTTCGGACCAAAATTAAAACCTTCAGCATATTTGATGGGGTCTTCCATCAGCTTCTGTGCTAAAAGGATATAGCCGGAAAGGGGTTCCAGCACGTGTTGCCATGGACGGACAGCTTTGGGGTTGCGAATTTGGATGGCTTCGCCTTTGGACAATGCCCGCACAATGTCGGGCACCAGTCGGTCGGCGGCCCAATCGCCACCGCCAATCACGTTACCGGCACGTGCCGAAGCGATGGTCTTGTGGTGCTGCTCGTAATCAGCAGGATTGAAAAACGATTTGCGGTACGAGTCGATGACCAGCTCGGCACAAGCCTTGCTGGCACTGTAGGGGTCGTAGCCGCCAAAACGGTCATCCTCTTTGTAGGCCTGTCCAGTTTCGTTGTTCTGATACACCTTGTCGGTGGTAATCATCACGCCCACGCAGGGCTTCTCCAACATCCGGATGCCGTCGAGTACATTGGCAGTGCCGATGGCGTTGACCTCAAAGGTCTCGGCAGGTATCTGATAGGAGGTTCTCACAATCGGCTGTGCCGCCAAGTGGAAAACCACGTCGGGTTGGCATTCGGTCATTGTTTTGTGCAACAATTGGGTGTCACGCAGGTCGCCGATGACAGAATGGCATAGCGTTTCACCGTGAATCACTTCAAAAAGGCTGGGGTTGGTATTCGGTGCCAAAGAATACCCCGTTACCTCTGCACCCATCTGATGCAACATCAGTGTCAGCCACGCACCCTTGAATCCTGTGTGCCCTGTCAGAAAAACCTTCTTGCCTTTGAATGTCTGCATATTCTTTTTTCAATTTTTTACTACCCCGCCCTACGGGCACCCCTTCTAAAGAAGGGGAATATTCGGGCAGAGACGGTGTACACACCGTCTCTACAAGTGTTTTACCAAACTTTCCACGGCGCCTTCCCTGATGCCCACAGCGCTTCCAGATTCTGTTTGTCGCGTTGGGTGTCCATACAATGCCAGAAGCCGTTGTGTTTGTATGCTTTCAGCTCGTGCATATTGGCGACGGTTTCGAGCGGTTCTTTCTCAAAAACGGTATCATCGCCTTTGATAAAGTTAAAGATCTCGGGTTGGAACACCATAAAACCGCCATTGACAACGCTGCTGTCCACATCCTGTTTCTCGCGGAAGGATTGTACAAAGTTGTCTTCTCCCATATCAATCACGCCAAAACGCTGACCAACGTTGACGGTGGTGAGGGTCGCGATTTTGCCGTGATTCTGATGGAATTTCACAAGCTCTGCGATATTGATGTCGGCCACGCCGTCGCCGTAGGTGAGCATAAAGGGTTCGTCGCCGACATATTTCTGGATGCGTTTCACACGCCCGCCGGTCATGGTGTTGAGCCCAGTGTCTATCAAGGTCACCTTCCAAGGTTCCACGGCGGAGGTGTTGAGCACAGTCATCTTGTTGTCATTGGTGAAATCAAAGGAGATGTCGCTGTTGTGAAGATAATAGTCGGCGAACCACTCTTTGATGACATAGTGCTTGTATCCGCAGCAGATAATGAAATCGTTGTATCCGTAGTGGGAATAAATCTTCATGATATGCCATAATATAGGCTTCTCGCCTATTTCAATCATCGGCTTGGGTTTAAGGTGGCTTTCTTCGCTGATTCGGGTGCCATAACCGCCCGCAAGAATGACTACTTTCATACTTTAAGAATATCTGTAAATAGGCGGCAAAGATACAAAAAAAAGGTATTGGGGAACAAGGCGGAAAAGCTTGCAGATAAAAAACAGATGGCTGTTTGACGTCTGACCGTTCGAGACAGGGAAGAGAAAGTCTTACCAGAATCTCAAGAGCAGGAAGATGACGATCTCAACGGCGAGAATGCTGCACATTATCCACCAGAGTCTCGGCTTGGTCTCGGGTACAAAGGTGAATATCTTGTTGAAGATGTAGTTGAGCAGGCCCACGGGTATGGTCATGATGGCACCGGCCCAGTAGTTGTTTACCCCGAAGTATTCCATGATGCCGATGCCGAAGATGTTGACGAAGTAGGTGATGGCACAAACTATAACAAATTTGAAAATCAATCGGTTGTCGCCAACTTTGAAGACTATTTTTCCATAAGTCTTAAAGTTGAAAAGGACACTGATGATTGTGCCCAGGAAAGCGGCGAGCACGAAAGGCTCTTTCAGGGGGGTGAAGCCCAGCAAATAGCGCAACACGGCAAAGACCGTCCAACCGAATGCAGTGTTCAAGGCCGCTACAAAAATGAAGCGGATGAACTCCGGCGTGAGTAATTTATGGATGAGATCTTTAATCTTTTGGACCATTTTTTTTTGAAGGCGCAAAAATAATAAAAAAAATGTATTTTTGCCGCCTCATTTCAAAATGCGGTTCACGCCCATTATTCCTATCATTCTTGTGATACCGCCACCTTTAAAACTATTAATGCGAAATATAATCAACACAACATGTTAGATTCAAATGAACAGAAGCCTCGGAGAAGGAGAATTACTACGAACAGTGCTCTTCCCGTGGCCACCTCTAACCAAAACAAGAAAACGGCGAAAGTCAACCTCCCTGAAAAGAAAATGGGAGAAATATTCAAGGAAATCCCGTCTGTGGCAGAAAAAACGCAGAACAATGAATATAATATGGAACATCACGAAGAATTTGTGATGTTTGCGAATCCACTTCCTTTGAGTGAGAAACCCAAACAGACCCGGAAACGCAAGGACAAGATTGACGTTGAGGCATCGGCTGTCGCCCCGGTTTCTGCAGAAGGTGTAAATCTGCCAGAACCTCCTGTAAAACGCAAACGCGGTCGCCCCAAAAAGACCGAAGTCGCCCAACAGCAGGAAAAACTGGATTTCAATGAACCTGAAGCACCCCGGGAAGAAAAGAGATTGCCGGACATCCCCATTTTAGACCCGGAGGTTCTGCCCGGTTCCACGGCTTCCGAGTATCAGTTCGTGGCACCAGAAAAACAAGTCGGCTCGGTGGAAGAGCCTGTGGCCGCATTCACCAAAGACGAGAAAAAAAAGTATTTCAAAAAGAAGCAAAAGAGTGACAATGCACAAATAGAAGCACCCAAGCCCTCATTTGTCGAAAAAAGTGCAGAAGAGAAATTGTTGGAGGAGCAGGCCAAGCAAATTGCAGAATCACAGTATGAAGGCACAGTCATGGCTGAGGGCGTGCTCGAAATCACCAGCGACAATTGCGGTTTCCTGCGTTCGTCTGACTACAACTACCTTACATCTCCCGATGACATCTATGTGTCCCTCTCCCAAATCAAACTCTTCGGTCTGAGGAACGGTGACACGGTGTATGGTGCCATCCGTCCGCCCAAGAGTGGCGAGAAGTTCTTCCCGTTGACAAAAATTGACAAAATCAACGGGCGTGACCCTGAAGAAATCCGCGACCGCGTGCCGTTCGACTACCTTACACCCCTTTTCCCCGACGAGAAAATCAACCTGACGGGACATGCGGGATGTAATTTGTCCACCCGTGTCATCGATCTTTTCGCTCCCATAGGCAAGGGACAACGCGGTCTTATCGTGGCACAGCCCAAAACGGGTAAGACTGTGTTGCTGAAGGATGTCGCGAATGCCATCGCCGCAAACCATCCGGAAATTTATTTGATTATCCTTCTTATTGACGAGCGCCCCGAAGAGGTTACCGACATGCAGCGTAGCGTCAATGCCGAAGTTATCTCATCGACCTTTGACGAACCCGCCGAGCGTCACGTCAAAATTGCCAACATGGTGCTTGAGAAAGCCAAGCGCATGGTCGAGTGCGGGCACGATGTCTGTATTCTCCTCGACTCCATCACCCGTTTGGCACGTGCCTTCAACACCATGGCGCCGGCATCCGGCAAGGTGCTCTCCGGCGGTGTCGAGGCAAATGCGCTCCAAAAACCCAAACGCTTCTTCGGAGCGGCACGCAACATCGAAAATGGCGGCTCTTTGACCATCATTTCCACCGCCCTCATCGAAACGGGCTCCCGAATGGACGAGGTTATCTTCGAGGAATTCAAAGGCACAGGCAACATGGAACTCCAGTTGGATCGCAAACTTTCCAACAAACGCATCTATCCTGCCGTGGATCTCACCGCTTCCAGCACCCGTCGTGACGACCTGCTCCAAGCACCTGAAGTCCGCCAAAAAATGTGGATTCTCCGGAACCATATCGCCGATATGAATACCATCGAAGCCATGTCTTTCCTCAAAGAACGCATGGAACGGACCAAGACCAACGAGGAATTCCTGGCTTCCATGAATGGAGAATAATCCGGGTTGGGAGAGGACAGCATTATTAACTGTGAACGTGGGATAACTTTGTCGTGATTTTGTCCTGAACATTTGAGAAAATCCTATCTTTGCAGTTGCTATGCTTAAAAGAATCTCAATCGCTTTTTTTGTCTTCTTTTTGTGTATCAGCTTTTTAAAAGCTGACACCCTCTCTCGGGACTCTTCGGGATGCGGTTTTGTCGTCCCGTTTCAGCTCAAAGCACTGACAGCAGCCGTGCCAACGGACATTTCCGACAATCCTGTCCTCATGGACTCCCTGCAGGTGTTTGCCGACAAGCTCGGCGAGCGGCTCAATGGCACAGTCCTGATAGCCCGGCATGACACCATCCTCCTCCAGAAAACATACGGCTATCTGGAACTTTTTAAAAGCTACGACGGCTATGGCTGGATGTCGGCTTCGGATTTGAGCAAACGCCGCCGCATGTACGCCAACACAATGATCAACAATAGCCTTTTCGAGTTGGCATCCGTTTCCAAACAATTTACCGCCGCCGCCGTCCTCAAACTCTGCAACGAAGAAAAAATCAGCCTCACAGACACGTTGGGCAAGTTTTTCCCCGAACTTCCATACGGCGAGGTTACCATTCGCCAGCTCCTCAACCATACCGCCGGCCTGCCGGAATATTTTAATTTCGACTACGAAGTCTATGACACCTCCACATTCGTCACCAATGAGCAACTGATACGTGTCTTGGCTCAGTCCAAGCCGCAACGCATGTTCCTTTCTGGACTCGGATACAAGTATTGCAACACCAACTATGCAGTACTGGCTGCCATTGTCGCCCAAGTGGCAGGAATGCCGTTTGAGCAATATGTGCGCGACAATCTGTGGAAGCCCGCCGGTATGAAGAACACGTACTTTTTCACCGAGTTGGTGGGTCTCTACCCCGGCAATGTCCAACCCGAATTCCATGTCCGCAAAGGACAAGACTATGTGAACGTGAAACCCATCGAGAATATCACGTCACGACCCCTTACCCGTGGCCATTGGAGGGACGGCAGGCTTGCTATATACGACCGTCTCAATGGAATCCTTGGAGACAAGGGGGTCTACACGACCGCCGAAGACCTGCTGCGCTGGACCAATGTCTACTACATGGAGTACCAAATTCTCCAGCAAAGATGGATAGATATGGCCACGCAGAAACAAAACAAGCTGCCCAATGGCACCTACCCTCGTGACCTCTATGGCTATGGCGTTCATTTGGAGGAGAGTCCAGACCATGGCTTCCTTGTCTACCATGGCGGTCTCTGGGATGGCTATCACAATCTTTGGCTTTTTCGCCCCGCCGATGGGTTGGTCATCATCTTCCTCGGCAATTACTATAACTCTGCACATACGGGCAAAAGCAACGAGCTGTTGGGTATATACGACAGACTGCACTGATTAATGAAACCATCAAGACAAAAATCATGATAGAACTGAATACAAACTATCATACACACAGCACGTATTGCGACGGAAAGGAACCTTTGCCTGCATTTGTGACCGCTGCCGAAAAACTGCATTACACACAGTTGGGATTTTCTTCGCATGCTCCTGTCTCCTTTGAAAACGATTTCGGCATCAAGGAAGAGGAAATAGGCACTTATTGTGATGAGATTGAGGCACTCCAACAACAGACCCCCATGCTGTTGCTCAAGTCCTTGGAATGTGATTTCATCCCCGGATATTCCAAGTCTTTCGACACTTTTCGCAATGAGTACCACCTTGACTATATCATCGGTGGCGTGCACCTCGTGCTGCCGGAACATCGTGACGGAATCTGGTTTATTGATGGTTCCAAACGCGAAATCTATGATGATGGCCTTGCCCGCCTTTTCGACCACGACATCCGCAGGGCTGTGACCCGCTTTTGGGAGCAGACATTTGAAATGATTGAGACAGAGCATTTCGAAATCATCGCCCATTTCGACAAAATCAAGATGCACAACCAGCACCGGTTCTTTGAAGATGATGAGCCGTGGTATCAAATGTTAGCAGACAAGGCGTTGCAGCTCATCAAGCGGCATGATCTTATTGTTGAGGTCAACACCAGAGGGCTCTATAAGAAGCGTTGCGATGCCTTTTATCCCTCCACGACGTTGCTGAAGAAGGCCCGGAAGCTTGACATTCCCGTCATTATCAGCAGTGATGCCCACAAATCCGAAGACCTCGGTCAATTCTGCCCTGAGGCACGCGACGAACTTCTCCGTTGCGGCTACGATCACCTCGCCGTGTTTGACCCAGCAACGCGGCAGTTCCAATATTGATAATTTAAAAACATTGCAACAATGGTTTTTCGATCCACACCTAATCTCTGGCTGCGTTATTTGCTGACAAGCCTTTCACCTCGTTTGAGTGTACGTCTGTTATTTTGGTTTTGTCATCGTAAGAAACTGGATCTCGAAAACCCACAGACTATGGATGAGAAAATCCAATGGCTGAAACTTCACTATTGTCAGCAGGATATTGTCAAACAGTGTGCTGACAAGTATCGTGTACGCGAATATGTGAAGTCGTGTGGCTTAGGACATATTCTGAACCCACTTATTGCCAAGTATCATTCAACCAGCGAGATACATTGGTCGGAGTTGCCTGATAAATTCGTGTTGAAATGGAATTTTGGAGCTGGTGGCAATGTTATTTGTCCTGACAAGAATAAAATGGACATTCCCGCCGCCGTTCGCGACCTCAACAAGTTCGGGAAATTGAAATTTCACCTCATCTCTGCCGAGCCGCAGTATGACATAGAGGAAAAGCTCATTCTTTGTGAGCAATTTATCGAGACCAACGATGGTCATTCCCCCGTGGATTACAAGTTTTACTGTTTTAACGGCAAGGCTGAGTACGTGCTTTGCTGTTACGGACGCGGCGAACGCGAAAAACCTGCATTCTATTTCTTTAACCGCCAATGGGAGTTGCAAAGACTCAACAAACAGGGAAAAAATGCGCCCGAGGGCTTCACACTTCCCAAACCGGAAGGTATGGAACAACTCTTTGATTATGCTGAGACACTCTCAAAACCCTTCCCCTTTGTGCGCGCCGACTTCTATCTGGAAAATGGGAAACCCTATTTTGGAGAACTTACTTTCACCCCGGGTGGCGGCTTTGACAGGGGAAGACTTCCAGAGACGGATCTTTTGTTTGGAAATATGATTAAACTGCCTGATATACAATAAATTGTTATAACCATGAAACAGACTGTGGCAAAATATCTGCTTTTCTTTACGCTTGCTTTGGTGGTCGTGTCATATCTGCCGTGGATTTATTTGACCAAAATCTATTACATCATACGCTATGCTATAATGGGGTCCATGGCCGTGTCGGCGGCTATCACTTTCTCGTTCGACCGCTATTTCTCCATTCGATTCATGCGGTTGTTTTTCATAACTATTGGCATTGTTTTAGTTGAGTTTGTGGTATTCCATTTCACGGGTCATCGGTTTCGTATCGCGGATTTAAGCCAACTCATCATTGCATTTCTCTGTGCAGGTATCGGTCTTTCCCTCGATTGTGACATCAAAACATGGGCCAATATCTGCTATTTTTATACCATAGGCCTGATTGTGATGGGTGTTATTAATTGCTTCTATTGGGCAGGAGGGTTGTATATTCCTGAATATTATATGTTTAATGAGGGAAAAAATCAAGTGGGCGGAATCCTTGCCATCGCGGGCATAGCGTGCCTTTTCTTTGGCATCCAAATGAAGGAGCAGAGAATACATTTCTTGGTGCTGTTCATTCTTTCGTTGCTGCTGTTGTTGCTTATACGTGCCCGCTCCGATTTCTTCGCCCTGCTTGTGGTGGCCTCCTTTATTACCCTCAAGGATACAAATTGGCGTTGGAGTTACAAGATGGTGCTCACGCTGCTCTGTTTTGGACTGATTGGTTATATTCTTTATACTGCTTTCCTTAGTGATGAATTGCACACCTTTATGGTTGGCGGGAAATCAACGCAAAATCTGGATGTTGTCACATCAAACCGTTGGGTACGCGACAAGCAAGGACTTGAATACATCCTCAACGAGTCCGCCATAGGAGAACAAGAGGAAGAATCCGGCATATTGCTTATACATAATTATTTATTGTTAAGACTTGTACGCTATGGCATCTGGTCGTTTGCCTTGGTTGGTTTCTATTTGTATTTCGGAGTAAAGACCATTTTGGCTCTCTTCAGTGCGCGCAAGACGGATATCCGTGATGTGGGCTATGTCGCATGCGCGCTGCCGTTGATCGTGAGTTTTGTGGAACCTAATTTCCCTTACGGCCCCGGCTCTGTGCAAATGCTGGCGTTTCTGTTGCTGGGGGCGACCTTCTACAACAAGCAGCAGCAACCGCGTCATGCCATTCTTACAAACGATGGACATCCACCCAAAGTGCTGCACCTTTGTAATGATTTTTCTAACAGCAAGGTGCATGCCGAACTCTACCGCCAACTTGACAAGGCCGGTGTGGATCAAGTGGTCTATTCTCCCATTCGCAGTCAGGAATTAGAGGGTCGAAATGCCTTTGAGGGCATGCGTACCGATATAGTTTATTCGTTTATACTGAAGCCGTTACATCGTTTCTTTTTCAACAGGAAGGTGGATGTGGTTGCAAAAGACGTTGCCAGGCGCGTGGATTTGTCGCAGGTGGCTTGTGTGCATGCCACCAACCTTTTCAGTGATGGTGCCGTCGCGCTTTACCTGAAACGTCACTATGGCATTCCTTATATCGTGGCCGTGCGCAACACCGACCTCAACGCATTTCTGCGCTATGCTCCACATCTTTGGTGGGTGCATCGTGCTGTGATTCGCGATGCCGACAAGGTGGTTTTCATCAGCCCTTCGTTACAACGGCGCCTGACAGACCATTGGACCTTGGTCAGGATGCGGGATTTGTTGCGCGACAAAAGTATGCTTATCCCCAATGGAGTTAACGAATATTGGCTCACTCATATCCAGAAGACTCCCGTTGCCCCCGCCACGTCGCACAACTTGTTATATGTGGGTATTTTTGACGACAACAAAAACGTGTTGCGCCTTATGCAGGCGGTTGTGCAACTCAAGGCTCGAATTCCCGATATACATCTTGATCTTGTGGGCGGCGATGGAAACCGGGAGCAGGAGGTCCTTGCGCTCGCTAAAATACACCCTGATATTTTCCAATATCGGGGCAAAATTTACGACAAACCCGTTTTGCAACAGGTTTATGCCGAAAATCGCGTATTTGCGATGCCTTCGCTGCATGAAACATTCGGGTTGGTTTATATTGAGGCACTTACACAAGGTCTGTCATTGCTTTACACGCGCAACGAAGGTGTTGACGGACTCTTCGAGGAGCCTGTAGGCGAGGCAGTGACCCCCACGAATGAGAAAGAGATTGTCGATGCCTTGGAGAAATTGCTTACAGAGCCTCAAAACTATCAGGCACCCGTTGCTGAGGAACTGAAAAAGTTCGACTGGGAGAAAATTGCTACAATTTATCAACAAATATATCATGTTATCGGTCATTTGCCCCATTTATAACGAAGAGAAAAACATTGTCGCCTGCATGGATTCCATGCTGTGTCAGGATTATCCAAAGGAGCAACTGGAAATCATCTTTGTGGATGGGATGAGTACGGATGGCACGCGGGCATTGGTGGAAGACTATGTCAAAAAACACTCTTTCATTCACTTGTTGGACAACCCGCGTCACATTGCACCCACCGCCCTCAATATCGGCATTCGTGCCAGCAAGGGGGACCTCATTGCACGCATTGATGCGCACGCACAATATCCGGACAATTATCTCAGTGTGTTGTCAAGCAAGCTATATGAGCATGAGGCCGACAATGTGGGAGGCGTGTGCCGGACCCTGCCCGCTCGCGATACCGTCGTCTGTAAGGCCATTGCGACAGCCCTCAGTTCACCTTTTGGAATGGGGAATTCCTATTTCCGCATAGGTGCCGACCATGACATGCAGGTCGATACAGTTCCCTTCGGTTTCTTTCACCGCGAGATCTTCAATCGCATTGGCATGTTTGATGAAGAATTGGTGCGTAACCAGGATGACGAGTTCAATGGGCGCATCATCCGCGAGGGAGGGAAGATATTTTTGGTGCCGGAAATTGTCATTGATTATTTTGCCCGCGACACGATAGGAAAAACGTCCCGGATGTTTTACCAATATGGTTTGTTCAAGCCGTTGGTTAATAAAAAGTTGGGGAAACCGGCTACCATCCGGCAGTTTTTTCCGTTGGCCTTTGTGTTGGGATTGGTTCTGGGTGTTGCACTTAGTATCGGTAGTCTGTTTTTCCGCTGGGCTTTTGGGGCGGTTGCGATATTGTATCTCCTATTGGCGTTATGGTTTGGCTTCAAACTCGAAAAGTCTTCCAGAGTATTGATTCTGATGCCTGTTCTCTTTTTCGTTATCCATGTCAGTTATGGTTGGGGCTATCTTTGCGGTTTGTTTAAATTGTTGTCGAAAAAGAGTTTTCAGGCCAAGGTGAATCGATAAAAATGGCCAACGCATCGCGTTGGCCACAGTTTAAGTCTTGGACTTTGATTTTCTGCGTCAGCGGTTTATTCTGCGAGCACGAGAATCTTGTCGTGCAACACTTCAGCCACGCCGCCGTTGAGGTCAAAGAATAGTTCTTGGCCATCTTTGTCCTGCAGCTTGGCGCGTCCTTGTTGGAGGACGGCAACCATGGGGGCGTGGTGCTCCAGTATCTCGAACAGACCGCCCATGCCAGGAAGTTGCACCAAGGTAACCTCACCGGTATAGACGGATGTGCTGGGGGTTCTGATTTCGAGTGTCATGGGTCCCTATTTTGCGGATTCAAGTTCTTTCTTGCCCTTCTCGATGGCTTCTTCGATGGTGCCGACGAGAGAGAAGGCGGTCTCGGGCAGGTAGTCGAGTTCACCGTCGAGAATCATGTTGAAGCCCTTGATGGTGTCTTCGATGTTGACGAACTTGCCGGGGATGCCGGTGAACTGTTCGGCCACGAAGAAGGGTTGTGACATGAAACGCTGCACGCGGCGGGCGCGGTGCACGGTCTTGCGGTCCTCTTCGGAGAGTTCCTCCATACCGAGGATGGCGATGATGTCCTGCAACTCCTTGTAGCGCTGGAGGGTCTCCTTGACGCGCTGGGCGGTGCGGTAGTGCTCTTCACCCACGATGTCGGGCGACAGGATACGGGAGGTGGAGTCGAGTGGATCGACGGCGGGGTAGATACCCAGCTCGGAGATCTTACGGCTCAACACGGTGGTGGCGTCCAAGTGGGAGAAGGTCGTGGCAGGGGCAGGGTCCGTCAAGTCGTCGGCGGGCACGTAGATGGCCTGCACGGAGGTGATGGAGCCGCGCTTAGTAGAGGTGATACGCTCCTGCATCGTGCCCATCTCGGTGGCCAGCGTCGGCTGGTAACCCACGGCGGACGGCATACGGCCGAGCAATGCGGACACCTCGGAACCGGCCTGCGTGAAACGGAAGATGTTGTCGACGAAGAAGAGGATGTCGCGGCCGCCGGTGGTCTCGTCGCCGTCGCGGTAGCCTTCAGCGACCGTCAGGCCGGAGAGGGCCACGCGGGCACGTGCGCCGGGGGGTTCGTTCATCTGGCCGAACACCAGGGTGGCTTGCGACTTGGCCAGCTCGTCCTTGTCGACCTTGGAGAGGTCCCAGCCGCCAGCCTTCATGCTCTCGATAAAGTCATCGCCATAACGGATGACGTTGGATTCAAGCATTTCGCGCAGCAGGTCGTTGCCCTCACGGGTGCGCTCGCCCACGCCGGTGAACACAGTCATGCCGCCGTAGTTCTTGGCGATGTTGTGGATCATCTCCATAATGAGGACCGTCTTGCCGACGCCGGCGCCACCGAACAGACCGATTTTACCGCCCTTGGCGTAAGGCTCAATCAGGTCGATGACCTTGATGCCGGTGTAGAAGACCTCCTGTGAGGTGGAGAGGTTGTCGAAGGTGGGCGGGTCGCGATGGATCTCGTTGCGCTTCTTCGAGTCGGCCTCGCCAATGCCGTCGATGCAATCGCCGATGACGTTGAGCAGACGGCCATTGATGTTCTCCGTCGGCATCGTGATCATCTTGCCGGTGGCAACCACTTCCATTCCGCGGTGCAGACCGTCGGTGGAGTCCATCGAGATGCAACGCATAGTGTTCTCTCCGATGTCCTGTTCACATTCCAAAATCAGTTTTTCGCCATTGTCCCTGACGACTTCCAAAGCATCGTAAATGTTGGGCAGCGTGCAATCTTCAGGGAAGTTCACGTCTACCACAGCACCGATAATCTGGGATATTTTTCCTTTTATCTGTTCAGACATATATTACGTTTTTGTCGTTACACTTTTTGAGCCGCCAAAGATATAAAAAATTTGGATTAATTTTTGGGTTGTGGAAACACTTTGAAAAAAACAATTTTTTGAAAAACAGAAAAAAATTCAAAGGGGTATTGTCATATTAAAAAAAAGTGTATTTTTGCAGCGTCAAAAAACAAGCGGAAGTAGCTCAGTTGGTAGAGCACAACCTTGCCAAGGTTGGGGTCGCGAGTCCGAGTCTCGTTTTCCGCTCCACAAAAGAGACGATGTATGCATCGTCTCTTTTTTATTTGTCAAGGATTCAATTGGCTTGTGTCTTTTGCTTTTCTTGCAAATTCGAAAAGCGATGGTGACAAGTGGCAATATCCAGAGGGATTCTTGTCAAGATAATCCTGATGGTACTCCTCGGCGGCATGGAAACGCTCCAGCGGTTGTGTTTCAACTGCCAGCGGCCGGTCATAGTGCTGCTGTTCTTCGGCATACACTTTGTTGATGACGGGCAGATCTTCGGCATCCGTGTAATAGATGCCCGTGCGGTAGCGTGTCCCCTCGTCGGGCCCCTGCTTGTTCAAACTGGTGGGGTCGATGGCTTTGAAAAACATCCGAAGAAGGAACTCCAGACTCACCACATCGGGATTGTATTTCACGCGAACCGTTTCAGCATAACCCGTTTCATCGGTATAGACCTCCTTGTATGTCGGGTTTTCCGTATGTCCGTTGGCAAATCCCACCTCCGTTTCCAAGACGCCTGCAATCTGCTTGAAGTAGTGCTCCGTTCCCCAGAAACAGCCTCCTGCGAGGTATATCTCTTTTGTCTTTGAGTTCATTGAATTGGTTGAATTTTTGCTTTGTACAGAATCTGTGATGTGTTTCTGACAAGTGGATTTATTGTTTTTTCAGTGATTACAAGTTTGTTCGTTGGAATTACCGCTCAAACCATCTCAATATCTTCAGCTTCAGTTCTCCTGCTTTCCCGCTGTACGGATGCTCGCGAAGGGGAAGGTTGAATTTGGTCTTTCCTTTGAGGACAGTCTGCGGGTGCGTGAACTCACGGAAGCCCCACTCGCCGTGGTAGGCACCCATGCCGGAATGGCCCGTGCCATTGAAGGGGACGCCCTTAACCATTAAATGGATGCACACCTCGTTGATGCAACCGCCGCCATATTGCTGGGTCTGCATGGTGCGGTTCGCCCAACGCATATCCTTGGTGAACAGATACATTGCTAACGGGTGCTCGCGCTCGGCAATCATCTCCATCAGCGCATCGACCTCAGCGTCCGCGAAGGGCACCACGGGCAGCAGCGGACAGAAAAGCTCGTGCTGTACGATATGCTCGTCCTGATTCACGGGATAGATAATCGTAGGCGCATATTTGCAGTTCTCTCTGTCGCCCACGCCGCCATAGACAATGCGGTCGCGGTACTCGTCCGCCAATTTCGCGCACTTGTCGTAGGCCGCTTCCGTGATGAGTTTGGGGTATTCTTCGTTCGCCATCGGATTATCACCAATCTGCGTCGTGAAGGCCTTTTTCAGCTCCTCCAAGAAGGGCTCCGCCACCTCCTTAGCCACGGCTATCTGATTGATATTGATGCAAATCTGCCCGGCGTTGAGCAGCTTGAAGAAGGCGATTTTGCGAGCCGCGTCCTTGAGGTCTGCATCCTTGCGCACTACGCACCAGTTGCCGGTCTCGCCACCCAACTCCAACGCCACGGGCGTAAGGTTCTTGGCCGCCTCCGCCATCACGTGCTTGCCCACAGAGGGCGAGCCGGTGTAGAAGATTTTGTCAAAACGTTGCGCAAGGCACATATCCGCCACGTCGTGACCGCCGTCGATGAGGGTGACGTATTCAGGAGGGAACACCTCCGCGAAGAAGCGTTTCATCACGGTGGTGCAGGCCTTCGACTTGCTGCTGGTCTTGATGACCACCGTGTTGCCGCCGCACATCGCCGCCGCCACCACGCCGATGGTGAGCAAGATCGGGAAGTTGAACGGGCTGATGACCAACGACACGCCGTAGGGCATCTTATAGACTTTGGTGATGATGCTCGGGAAACACATCAGTCCGCTGAAGTGGGTCTCAGGCCGCGCCCAGCGCCGCAACCCGCGAATCATCTCGTTGATTTCCACAACGATGGGGCCCACGTCGCAGAGGAAAGCCTCCGCCCTACTCCGCCCGAGGTCCGCGACCAAAGCGTCCTCAAATTCGGTGGTGTGTTCTATGACCGCTGTCTTCAGCTTCTTGAGCTGCTCAATTCTCCATTTCACTGGCAGTGTCGCGCCCGTGCGGAAGAATTTGCGCTGGGTGGCGACGATTTCTTGGATTTGTTCGTTTGTATATGACATAGTTTAGATTTTTCGTTTTTTTATCTGGAATCCATAAATTGTTATTTAGTAAAGGAATCCAAACAACCACAGCGGGATTTTATTGCCTAAAGCATATTCCATATTGTCGGCGGCGATAAAGGCATTGTCCACTCCTGCAATCTGGTTGCCGTCCTTACTTTGTCTACCAACCTCGACAGTGAACTTCCCGTCAATTAAAAAATCCCCTTTTTTCGCATACTCTATATTATGACGGTATGACAATTGGTTAACAAAAAACGTTTCCCTTTCTGTTCCTGCCTCGACTTTTGTAAGCGACAATGCGTGCAACAAATTACAATTCTCCATAAAGATTTTATCCGGTTTCTGCATGCGTTTCAAATTCGTTGCATTACTATATAGCAGATTCAAAAGTTTTGCCCTATTTAGATGTGATAGATAACTGACTATTGTATTGCGATTCAGTTCTGCAGTTTGCGCCATTTTACTGATATCAACAGCAAAAGGGACTCCGCTACTGACAACAGAAAGCAGACTTCGGAGTTTACGAACATTGGAAACATCCACATTCCTTAATTGAGGCAATTCGATTTCCAAAATCATGTTCACCACTTTTTGCACCTGCGTCAGATAGTCAATGTTTGAT
>JAFZZK010000003.1 GCA_017615795.1 Bacteroidales bacterium | reverse complement strand
GGATGTTGACGGTGAAGGTGCCCCATGGATAGCCGTTGGACGCACTCTTAATCATCAGCGACACCAAGTAGCGCAACACGCCTCCCACGAAACTGCCGATACCGACAAGTAGAATATCTTTCATCATGGTAATAAAACGGCAGATGGCTGCTTTTATTGCCCAAAATGATGACTATTTCTCAGCGGTCACCGCGAGCCAGCGTTTGGAATTTTTGTTGTGATATGGCCACCCTAGAATTTCACCCTGCGCTCCTCTCCGTTGAACGAGCAGAAGCGGGCTTCGCCATCGACGATGTATGGCGTGACGAAGTTGCCGTCGTTGGCCGAATACATGCTAGTGAGGTGAAGGCGGCATCCAGTGAATGCCGCCGATAGCGTAGCGGAGAAAGCAACCCCCCGCGGTTGCTGCGATGCCCAAGCATCGCCGCCGATTCGAACACGGCGAAAAAAAATACCATGTTGGAAAATTTGCGTATCTTTCCTCTAAAAATTAACCATTGAATCCATCCCCATAAGTGAAGAATCCGACAGGATAGACACTACAATCCCAAGACGGCAAATGCATCTAGAGGGTCTCCTATATGGTCGAGCGGCGCATTGGAGATAAGCGATTTTCCTCTTCTGACGTAACAAGGCGTAAGCCGCCAGGCCAGGGGTCATTGTCTGTGTGCTCGGAGCACCCGAGGGTGCTGTATGCATGGGCCTATTTGCAGACGGAGTGACGTGCGAGAGCCTCGTCCTTCCTCAAAGATACACGGCCTTTACGCTATGATTGTATTATTTCGGTCAATTTTTCGGCAGACACACCCGCCTGCGTGGCCTGCCGACACAGCTTGTTGTATTGTCTGGCGCGGAGGCTGAGCATCCTTTCAAGCTGCGATGCTGTCATGGTGCGCCCGGTCTTCTGTGGGCAGTACTCTTCCCGGTTCTTGAGCATGGCATAGATGGTCGTGAGCAGCTTGCGTGCCACGGCGATGATGGCCTTCTTGGCGCTCTTGCGCGATGACAGGCGCGAGAACACCGAGCCGAATCGGCTGTTCTTGGCGTGCACGGCTCCCCAGGCGCACTGCACGAGCATGGCCTTGAGGTGCTTGTCGCCCTTGGTTATGGCGGTGCTCTTGTACTTGCCGGCGCTCTCGTCGTTGCGGGGACGTAATCCCGCCCAACCGGACAGTCTGGCGGACGAGCCGAACTGAGACATGTCGGTGCCTATCTCGGCGATGACGCATATGGCTGAAATCCGGTTCACACCGGGGATGGTGCATAGCAAAACCACCTCTTCGCGGTAGTTGGCGTCGGCCAACTCCTCCATATGCTTCAACGCATCTTCTATTTGCCTCTCATACAGCCTCAGTTCCTCCATCTTGCGGCCCAGCCGCCACATGTCCTTCTCCTCGCAGCATCCCGTCAGCGCCTTGCGCAGGGTGCCGTCCTTCTTGCGCTTCAGGCAGCCGTGAACCTTCTTCTCCAGCTCTTCGGGACGAGTCTCACCACCCGCCACGGCCTCTGCCACACGGCGGAAACTCTTCGTCGTAATCTTGCTCAGGCAGCTGCTCAGTCTTATGCCCATGCCGACAAGCATCTGGTCTATCAGCGTCAGCGTGCAGTCGCGCCTCTGGACGGAACGGCGGTAGTCGCGGGCGTACGCCCTCAACTGCGCCAGCACGCCGTCGGGGAGAAAGCTGTCGCCCAGCATCCTGTTGTACATCAGCGTGGCTATCCACACCGAGTCTTTCACGTCGCTTTTGCGTCCGGGCATCTGCTTGATCAAATACGGGTTGACCACCACCGCCCTCATGCCGTGCTGCCGGAGCACAGTCCGCACGGCACCGATGTAAATGCCCGTGCTCTCCATCGCAACAGTGTCCACCCCCTGCGACAAAATATAGTCGCACATCGCCTCCAAATCGGGCGTGAACGTGTTAAATTTCTCGACAACGGAATCCTTCCCGTCGTAAATTGCACAAAAAATCATATCTTTGTGCACGTCTAAACCGCAGGTTTTCATATGCGTAACGTTTTGGTAAATAATTACAAATATGCAAAATTCTGCGGTTTCTTGCATGACAATTTTTATTCGTCTGTGTTTAATTCAAGAATTTTATGTACATTTGCACGCGATTGGTTCAAGGACAGGCACCGGAATTGTAGGGAGCAGACAAACCTTATTGAAGTTGGGGGTAGGAGAGGAGGAATGAAGCGAAAATAACTAATTTTTGGTATTTGCCGTTTGGCTGCGGTGCATTATCTTTGCAGTTGAAAATAAACATTCGTCATTATGTACAAAAAAAGGTCTAAATTATTCATTTTTGTTGTTTTGGTGTTGGGATTGGCACAGGTTGCGACGGCACAGAACGACACTGTGGCAAAGTCTCAGCGGCTCACTATTGGTGGGTATGGCGAGGCTGTGTATAACTACAATTTCTATAGCGATAACGTTTTTCGCTATTCTCATGCCGACCGATATACCGAAAGTAAGGGACATGGCAGGGTGGACATCCCACATGCCGTGATTATGCTGGGCTACGACATGGGTCGTGGCTGGAGTGTGGGCACCGAGGTGGAGTTTGAGCATGGCGGCACCGAGGTGGCTGTGGAGAAGGAGACTGAAGAAACTGGAGAGTTCGAGCAGGAGGTGGAGCGCGGCGGAGAGGTGGCATTGGAGCAGTTTTGGGTGCAGAAGAGTTTCAGCAGGCATTTGAACTTGAAGATGGGACATATCGTTGTGCCTGTGGGAATGACCAACAACAACCATACGCCCGACCATTTCTTTTCGGTGTACCGTCCCGAGGGTGAGAACACCATTTTGCCCTGCACTTGGCACGAGACGGGTATCAGCCTGTGGGGTCGTGCAGGGGCGTGGCGCTACGAGGTGCAACTGCTGCCGGCATTGAACAGCAATTTGTTCAATGAGGCGGGCTGGGTACACAATGGTTCGGCATCGCCCTACGAGTTCCGACCTGCCAACAGTCTGGCCGGTGCCGCGAGGTTGGATTTCACCGGGGTGCCCAACTTGCGTTTGAGCCTGAGCGGCTATGTGGGCAACTCGTTCAACAACGACATCACAACGACGGTCTATAGTGAGACATCGCACTACTATGGCGCGTTGGGGACGGTGCTGATAGGTGCTTTTGATTTCGACTACCACAACCGTTGGCTGCTGGTGCGTGGCAACGTGGACTATGGTTATTTGGGCG
>JAFZZK010000035.1 GCA_017615795.1 Bacteroidales bacterium | reverse complement strand
GTCGGTGATGGCGGCGTGTGCCTTGTCGTTGAAGATCATGCAGTTTTGCAGCACTTCCACCACGCTGGTGCCGTCGTGTTGGGCGGCGCGTGTCATGATGTCGGTGGTCAACTGCGGCAGGCAGTCCAGCGCACGTGCGAAGAAGGTGCCCTGTGCGCCCATCACCAATTCGCCCGGATTGAACGGGTAGTCGATGGTGCCGTAGGGAGAGGTCTTGGTGACCTGACCGAATTTCGTTGTGGGGCTGTATTGGCCCTTGGTCAAGCCGTAGATCTCGTTGTTGAAGATTGTGATGTTGAAATCCTGGTTGCGGCGCACCGCATGGATCAGGTGGTTGCCGCCGATGGCCATGGAGTCGCCGTCACCCATGCTCACCCATACGGAGAGGGCCGGGTTGGCCAGCTTCACACCCGTGGCGATGGCGCAGGCACGGCCGTGGATGCTGTGGAAACCGTAGGTGTCCACATAGTAGGGGATACGGGAAGAACAACCGATGCCGGACACCATGCAGATGTTCTCCTTCTTGTGGTTGGTCTTTGGGAAGGTGTTCAACAATGCAGCAAGGATGGCGTGGTCGCCACATCCGGGACACCATTTCACCATCTGGTCGCTGGTAAAGTCAGCTTTTGTATATTCGCGGTCCGCTTTGGGAACAAAATGTTTTTCTGCCATATTGGTTTTTTTTGATGGTTTTACTTGAATTATTTGGCAAGCAGTCTTTCGAACTCGGCTTTCAGCTCACCCACCTCGAAAGGAAGGCCCATAATCTTGTTGTATTGAGTCATAGGACATTCAGGGTACTGGGTGCGCAGGTATCCGGCGAATTGGCCGTTGTTGAGTTCGCAGACGACGATCTTCTTGTATTTTCTGAGGATGTCGCCGGTGTTCTTGGGAAGCGGGCAAATATAGTTGAAGTGGGTATAGGCCACTTTCTTGCCTTCGTTGTTCATCTCCTCCACGGCGAGGGTGAGGGCGCCGGAAGTGCCGCCCCAGCCCACCACGAGCAGGTCGGCGTCGGGGTTGCCGGTCACCTCCTGGTCGGGGATGTAGTTGGCCACGCGGTTCACTTTCTCCTGGCGGTTATAGACCATCAGTGCGTGGTTTTCGGGGTCGGTGCTGAGCGGGCCGTCGGGGCATTTTTCGAGGCCGCCCACGCGGTGACGGAGACCTTCCATGCCGGGAAGTGCCCACCAGCGGGCGAATTTCTCTTCGTCGCGGCGGAACGGACGGTAGTCGGGATCGTTCGGGGTGGCGAGGCGCGGCGTGATGCTCGGCAGGTCGGCCACCTTGGGGATGCGGAACAGCTGGGAACCGTTGCCGAGATAGCCGTCGGTGAGCAGGATGACGGGGGTCATGTGCTCCAAGGCGACCTTGGCGGCGTTGTAAGCCCAGTAGAAGCAGTTTGCGCTGGAGGATGCGGCCATCACCACGAGGGGAGCCTCGCCGTTACGGCCGTAAAGTGCCTGGTTGAGGTCGCTCTGTTCAGTTTTGGTGGGGAGACCCGTGGAGGGACCGCCACGCTGCACGTCAACCACCACCAAGGGCAGTTCCACCATCACGGCCAAGCCAAGTGCCTCGCTCTTGAGGGAGAGGCCGGGACCGGAAGTGGAGGTGCAGGCTAATGCGCCGGCGTATGAGGCACCGATGGCAGAACAGACACCGGAGATCTCATCTTCAGCCTGGAACACGCGGGCACCCAAGGATTTGTGCTTGGCCAGTTCGACCATCACATCCGTGGCAGGGGTGATAGGGTAGGAACCCAAGAAGAGTCGGCGGCCCGAACGCTCGGAGGCGGCTAAGAGGCCCCATGCGGTGGCCACGTTGCCCGTGATGTTGCGGTAGCGGCCCTTCGGCATTTTGTCGGCTCGCGCGATCTCGAAAATATGGGAGTGCATAACCTCCAGTTTGTCGGCATATTCGTAACCCTCGGAGAGCACGGCCTTGTTCAGCTTCACCACGTCGGGCTTTTTGGCGAACTTGCGTTCCAGATAGGCAAAGGTCTGGTCCAGTTTCTTGTGGGTGGCATAAAAGATGATGCCAAGCGCAAACATGTTGCGGCATTTGTCAGTCGTCTTCTTGTCCACACCTTGCTCAGCACCGATGCGCTGGGTGAAGGAGGTTACCGGCGCCTTGATGATGGTGTAGGCGCGTTCCATCTCGTCGGTGAACGGGTTGTCGTTCTCGGTGTAGCCGGCCTTGGCCAATGCCTCGTCGGTGAAGGTGTCGATGTCGACAATGATGGTGGCGCCTTTCTTGGCCCACTTCATGTTGGACTTCAACGAGGCAGGGTTCATCGCGACCAGGATGTCGCACTTGTCACCCGAACTGTAGATGTGGTTGCCCACATGTACCTGATAACCCGACACGCCCGCGATTGTGTTGTGCGGGGCACGGATTTCGGCAGGATAGTCAGGGAATGTGGCAATGTCGTTGCCAGTGAGGGCGGAGGCATCGGAGAACAGGGTCCCCGACAACTGCATACCGTCACCGCTGTCGCCAGCAAAACGGACGACGATGTCGTCTCTGTTCTGGATTTGTTTGTTTTCTGTCATAGGACGATTGTTTAGTTTTATATTTTATTTATTTGTTAATCAATATGTTGTATTGGTTTGGCGTTGGCTTTTCAGCTGTTTATTTGCGGTGGCAAAAGTAATAAAATTACACCCAAAAATCAAATGAAAATATAGGATTATTTTTCTTCCTTTTTTTATATTTTTGCCGCCGAATGAAAAGTTATATTGCCACCTCTAAGGAAATTAAAGTAGATGCCATGTCTTCGTTCGGACAGTACATCAGTCATGATGTGTTTATGTTCCGTTCGGACAACACCCCCATTCAGATGGCGAGGGATTTGGGACTGCTTTTTCATTCCACTTTCCGTTTCCTGGCATCTGATTTGATTGCCTTGAAAAACGTCGGATTTGAATGCCCTCTCTTTTTTTCGGTGTTGAATGTGTCTGTGGGGATGAAAGCGGTGCTCATGCCCAATAAGATCGTCACGCCATCCGGAGAGCTTTCTCCCAATGCCGACCCGTTGCTTGGATTTTCGCTTTTTGAGGAATACAGGTACTTGTTTAACAAAAAGGGTCGGGGTGAATTCCCGTGTGATTGGGTAGACTATGACTATTTGTTTTTGCTTCACAGCGACAAAGATTACGATGCTGCCACTGAAGTTCATCGGATTTTGTCTTCAGAAAAAAAATTGCAAGTCCAAGATGCCAGTTCCCTTATGGAAAATGATGGAAATAAAAAGAAACTGCCCAAAAGTTTGGATTTCTTGCAAAAACTCTTTATGGAAACCGACATTATGATGACAAATTTTCAGGAGGAGTGGTTGCAAAAAAAATTGCATGGTGTTGTTTCGATTCCGCGCGAGAATTATTCCTATCGTCGATACGATGACAATACACCGTCCTTGATGCCCATGATTAACAGTCCGTTGCTGCGCAGGGAGGATTATTAGGCTTCTTGTGTAAAAGCTGTGACTAAATGATGCCTATGCACTTCCGGCATAGCAGCAGCGCTTTGTCCCCGTTTGACAGGGTGGCGCCGAAAATATAGGTGTCCCCACCGTCTTTCAACTTTAGTGTCTTTTTTAGTTCTTCCGCAGTTATTGGGAAATTTCTGACGGATACATTGGCCTTGTTGGTGCGTTCAGCAACCGACTTTCGGGCATTTTTGCCGAAGGGGATGGTCTCTTCGATCCGGAACACCCGCCCGGGAAAATCGGATAAAAGCGTGTCGTTGCTGTAAAGATGGGTGTGGGGGTGTAATTTTTGAAGGTTGAAGCGTGTGGCGATGCACTTGAAGGCTCCGGCTTTGAGGATGGCGGCATTGGGCTCGTACAGGTAAGGAAGGGGCGCATCGGCCAGTCGGGGCTGGGCAGATGCCTCCTCTTGCATCGTGAATGTGAAACTTTGGATATTGTCTCGCAGGATGTTTGCCGCAATACAGGTCGTGTTTTGCACCGGTGTCTTATTTGCATCCAAGAGAAATAGCACCTCTTTGCATTCGCCATTGACGGCAACCGAATGGATGGTGTGTGTGCCTGGCAACTGCTTGAGAGTGTGCTTGATGTCAATAAGTGGAGACAGCTTGACAAGTATACCTTTGCGTGTGTGGGTGCGCAGCTCGTCCAAACATTCAGTGAGATTCGGGGAGCACTCTTCCAATGTGACGACCCGGTGCCCGTCGGGGTCGCGGCGCGACGGATCCACATAGAGCCAGTCCACCATGCCGATATTCGCCAGATGCTCTTCCAGGGTCCCTTGCAGCACTTTGATGTTGGTTAGTCCGAAAACATGTGCGTTGTGTTGTGTGATGTCGCAAAGTTCGCCGTTGGGTTCGATGTAGATGCACTGCGTGAAATGGCGGGCGAAGGCGAACATGTCCACGCCAAACCCGCCGCTAAGGTCGGCAAGGGAATCTCCATCCGCCAAACTCGTCTTATAGTGGGCGGTTGCGGCGGATGAACATTGTTCTAAGGAAAGGGTTGCAGGGTATAGAATCCCGTCGTGGGCGTAGTGCTCCGGCAATTTTTCCTTGGCTTTTTGGCGCCCTTTGATTTGCTGCAGGGCGAGCGGTATGTTTACTTGCGGGTCTTTGCAACCTTGCAAGGCCAACTTTCGTACATCATCATTCTGGTGCGCGTGGATAAAAGCCTGTGTCGCCTCGTTGATTTCCATAGCAAACGCTTATTTCTGGAAGACTTTCTGATGGAATGGTTGCCGTTTGTCTCAATTCTGTATCAACAAAAACGCTGAAAACCACTTATAATTTGATTTTCAGCGTGTTGTTTTGGTTTTGTAGCGAGTAGGAGATTCGAACTCCTGATCTTCAGAATGAAAATCTGACGTCCTAGGCCAACTAGACGAACTCGCCAACAAGTGTCTTTTTTGACGCGGCAAAAATACACTTTTTTCTTTTACCTCCGTTTTTCTCGGAATAAAAAAATCCTATGCCTCGTCTTTATCTTGTTCAAACCTGAATCCCAGACGTTTAGCAGTTCTGATGTTGTTCTGGTCCTCGATTTGGAGCATGTCGTTTACCGAAATTATCTTCGTTTCCTCGTAGTCCGGGACCAACAAATCGAAGTTTATGGTGTAAGTTATCGCGGATTTGAGTATCTCCTTGACGGACTCCTTGTCGATTTTGTTGCTGCTGAAATTGTTCAGCACTTGGGCCAGCTCGCGTTTGCCTTCGATATAATAATGGCCGTCCTTGTTGATGAGTATACGGCCGATCATATAACCCAGGTCGTTGATGCGGTTGTACTTGAACGAGTCGCCGAGGAAATTGAAGATTTGGATCATGCCGCAATAGGAACGGGTTTTATCCTCTTTGATGTAGGGTGTGCGCATAACTTCGTGATCGCGTGAGAACTCGAAAATGTTGCTGTGCATCAGGAACACCAGCACGTCGCCGGCGAATTTGAGCTGGAACTGGTATTGCGTCTTGTTGTCGTAGCGCACGGGAATGTCCTCGTGGTCGTCTGCATAGTTGACGCGATAGAAATCTTCGAAGCTCTTGGCGCATTCTTTGAAAAGCTGCATCGTCTCCAATGTGATAGAGAAGATGTCTTGTTTGAGTTGTCCTTTGGTAATCAGTAGGTTACACAATGAATCGTCCATGTGTTGTCTTGTTAGAATTAGGGTGCAAAGATAAAAAAAATAGTGAATGGGGTCTGTGGAAATTAATATCAAGGTAATATTCGCCTTGTGCTTTGAATTTTGTGTTTATCAATATCTTCTCAGAATCTTTTCCACAGTTTCCAATGTGTTGCCGGTTGGTTCTGTAGGGTAGCTTTTGCGGATGTCGGGCCATGCGTTCTCGAAGTTGGAGAGTTCTTCGCCGAAGGCTTTCTCGTCGAAGTCAACCCCTTTTTCGGCAGCCTTGATGACCGCGGAGAAAAACCGGTTCCATCGTTCGGCGTAGTAGTCTTTGACAAGTCCGCCCCACATACGGTTGGCGTAGTCGTTCAGGACGGGTCCTCCCCAGATGGTGAGGAGTGTCTTGGCCTGTCGCTCGTAGTAGTCGGCCTCTTCGGGCGTGCTTCCCAGGGCGCGCGCGTCGGAGACCCACGGTCCGAGCATGAATGACGGGTGTGTGCTGAGCAAGGCGTCCACGTCGTTGAACAGTTGGTTGGCCAGGTCAACCTGCCGCCGCATCTCCGGCACGTCGCCACGCTTGTAGGCTTGCGTGAAGTCGTTGCGGATGTCCATGAAGCAGTTGCCCAAATACTGCGAGGCGAAATTGACCAAATCGTAGCGCTGGCTGTCCCGAAGTTTGATGCCTTTGTTTTTGGCTTGTTGCGCGGCGTTCAGGAGCGCCGCGGTCGCGATGCGCAAGTCCTTGTTGTCGTAAGAATAGTAGGGTTTGGTGTAATAGGTGCCATGCCCCTCAAGCGAGGGCCGGGCTACCAGCTGTGTGCCGAGACCGTAGAACGACCAGTCGTGATAGATTTTCTGCACCAGACTGTGCCAGGCTGTACGCGAAAGCGCATCGTCAGCGAGGCCAGACCGTTTGTCAGCCCACATCTCCGTCCAGACATTTATGTCAAGATGGGGATTCCAGACTCGTTCGAAGAGAAATTCGAAGATTTGCGGGCTTACGTCGAAAGACTCGAGGGTGGAGCCGATGCCCGTCATGTTGGGGCCGGCTTCGCGCAAAGCGGTGTCGAGTTTGCGGTCCAGCGCCACGATATCACCCACCAGCATGGTGTTGCCGCCGAAGTTGCCGAGGTAGCACCAGACGAAGGGTTGCCCGTAGAAACTTTCGGTGGTGCGCCACACTTCGGTTTTCTCGCAGAAATAGTCGAGCAGTACAAGCCGGTCGGCGGGCACGGCGGTGAGATAGGCGTGCAGGCGCTCTGGGGTCCAGGACTTGCGTTTGTAGTAGAAGACCCACGTCATCTGGAGCCAGCGTGCCTGCGGGTCCACGTCGCGTAGCGAGGAATAGATATGTTTGGAAACGTCAGCCAGGTATTCGGGCTCCCAGCTGGGAGGGTCCATCTCGTTGAACGGGTCCACGCCGTAGATGTGGTCGGTGCCGAACATTTCCGTCATCTTGGTCATGAACATGCGTTGGATGACAGAAAAGAGCGAATCGTTGGAGTTGAGGAAAAAGGTGGGCTCAAAGCCGCACCACGCGCTGAGTTGCTGGATGTCGGCCTGGGGGAATTTTTGTGCGATTTGGGCAGGCACGTGTCCAGCAAAGGCTGGCAGAACGGGCGTCATGTTGAGTTCCCGCTCTCTTTGGACAATTTTTTTCTGCAGTTCTTTCTGCCCAGTCAGCCACGACATGGGCAGCGGGCCGCCAAAGCCGTCCAAGTTGGCCATGCGGTGCCATGGCAGATGTGCGGGACCGGAGAAGTAGTTGCGCACTTCGGCATCCGTAAGCCCGAATTCGCGCCAGACTTCATACCAAACGGCTTCCTGCCCGGTGATGGCCAGCGGCATGTTGATTCCATTGAGAGCCATCCAGTCGATGAATCTTTCCCACATTTCCCAGTTCCACCACGGCATGGTGTATCCGTATGTGCAATAGTTGAGGAAGAATCGGTCCTTGACAAGTGCCTCGCGACGCACAGGCGCGTCCACGGGCGGCAACAGGTCGGGCAATTCGACAGGCTCGCGCAGGGACCAAGAGACGTGCGTCTTTGCATAATACTTCAGATAATGGTTGAGCCCCATCGCCAACGAGTTGTCGTTGTTGCCGACAATGCGCACTTTGTCGCCATGCTGGCTAAGCACAAAGTAGTCGGCGGTGTCTGATTGATAAACGAACTCGAATTTCGTGCTTTTGTCGCCCAGAATACGCGTTGCCAAGCCATCGATGGGCCTCGATTGCCCGGAAAGCAACGCCAGGGAGAGTATGAAGGCCATAGTCAGAATCGTTTTTTTCATTGTATGTTTTTTTTTGATATTTGGTTTGGAGGCGCTATTTTTGCGTTTCGGTTGGCTCTTCGTTCCGTGTAGAAATCATAATAGTTGCTTCCTTTTTTCATGAGCAGGATGTGCAACAGGGATGGAATACCTATAATAAATAGGTATAAAGGTCCGAAAAGTTTGGAGTCGACGGTATGCCCGTCCATTTCATGGCGAATGGTGAAGTCGTCGTGGATGTTTTCGGGGTGAAGAAAGACAAAATTGCCCAAAGATACGCCACTGGCTTTGTTCGGAAACCGGCTGGCCGAAAATCCGATGCAGTAATTTCGCCGGGCCACCACTTTGAGTTTGCCTAAAAAGGGCAAAATGGCCAGTGCCACCAGATTTTGCGGCAGCTGCCATACGAAGAGGAACATAAAGACGATTCTGCGAAACATAGGGCCTGATGGTCAAGGGTCGTGAAACGATTGGCAAAGATAGTTTTTTTTCGGATTTGTGGGGAGGTGACATTTTGGCAGACTGCTGAGGAATGTCGTGTCAGTGTCGGTCGATTTTGGTTTTTGGCACAGAATTTGCAAAACAATAGCGCATTATTTTTGCAAACGTAATATTCAAAATAACCAATTAAAAACTCAGAATTATGAAATGTACTATTAAACCATTAGCAGACAGGGTTTTAGTTAAGCCTGCAGAAGCTGAGCAGAAGACTGCCGGCGGCATCATCATCCCCGATACCGCGAAGGAGAAACCCCAAAAGGGCGTCGTTGTCGCCGTGGGACCTGGCAAAAAGGACGAACCGATGACTGTGAAAGTGAAGGACAATGTGCTCTATGGCAAGTATTCCGGCACTGAAATCCAACTTGACGGCGAGACTTACCTCATCATGAAGGAGAGTGACATCTACGCTATCTGCTAACACACTGCTTGATTCAAAATCATACAATTTATCAAATCATCAAATCAACAATTCAACAACTATAAATCATGGCAAAAGAAATTAAATATAACTGGGAAGCCCGCGAGGGTTTGAAAAAAGGTGTTGACGCATTGGCGAATGCTGTCAAGGTAACGTTAGGACCGAAAGGTCGTAACGTCATTATCGACAAGAAATTCGGTGCCCCGCAAATCACGAAGGATGGTGTCACCGTGGCCAAGGAAATCGAGCTGAAGGAACCCATTGAGAACATGGGTGCCCAAATGGTTAAGGAAGTTGCTTCCAAGACCAACGATCAGGCTGGTGACGGCACCACCACGGCAACCGTTTTGGCACAAGCTATTTTCAACACGGGACTGAAGAATGTCACTGCCGGTGCTAATCCGATGGAACTGAAACGCGGTATCGACAAGGCTGTTGCCACCGTCGTGGAGAACCTCAAGGGCCAGTCTGTCGAAATCAACGACAGTCATGAAAAGATCGAGCAAGTGGCCACCATCTCCGCCAATAACGACAACGGTGTGGGTAAGGTCATCGCCGAAGCTATGCAGAAAGTGAAGAAAGAGGGTGTTATCACCATCGAAGAGGCAAAGGGTACCGACACCAATGTTAAGATTGTCGAAGGCATGCAGTTCGACAGAGGTTACATTTCCCCGTATTTTGTCACTGACACTGAGAAGATGGAAGCCGTCTATGAATCTCCTTATATCCTCATTTACGACAAGAAGATCAGCAACATGAAGGAATTCTTGCCCATTTTGGAGAAAATCGTCCAATCTGGCCGTCCTTTGCTGATTATTTCTGAAGACGTTGACAGCGAGGCTCTCGCCACCTTGGTGGTGAACCGTTTGCGCGGCGGTTTGAAGATCGTGGCCGTCAAGGCTCCGGGATTCGGCGACAGAAGAAAAGAGATGTTGGAAGACATCGCCATACTGACCGGTGGTACCGTGATTTCCGAAGAGAAGGGCTTCAAGCTCGAAGACGCAACCATCGAGATGCTCGGTACGGCCGAGAAGATTACGGTGGACAAGGAGAATACGACCATCGTGAGCGGCAAGGGCGACAAGAACGCCATCGCTGCACGTGTCGCACAAATCAAATCCCAGATTGAGAAGACCACTTCTGACTACGATCGTGAGAAACTGCAGGAACGTTTGGCCAAGTTGGCTGGCGGTGTGGCTGTCATCTATGTCGGTGCCGCTTCTGAAGTTGAGATGAAGGAAAAGAAAGACCGTTACGACGATGCCTTGCACGCCACTCGTGCAGCCATCGAAGAGGGTATTATCCCGGGTGGCGGTGTGGCTTACATCCGTGCCATCAGTTCCCTCAAGGGTGTCAAGGGCGAAAACGAGGATCAGGCCATTGGTATCGAAATCGTGCGTCGTGCCCTCGAAGAGCCGTTGCGCCAGATTGCCGACAATGCCGGCAAGGAGGGTTCCGTCATCGTCAACGCTGTCCGCAAGGGTAAAGGCGACTTTGGCTACAACGCCCGCATCGACCAATTCCAGAATATGATCGCTGCCGGTGTCATCGACCCGACCAAGGTCTCCCGCGTGGCACTTGAGAATGCTGCATCTATAGCCGGCATGTTGCTGACTACGGAATGCGTTCTTTCCGAGATTAAGGAAGAGACGCCTGCAGCTCCCATGGGTGGCATGAACCCTGGTATGCAAGGAATGTACTAAAATTCATTGTTTTATCTATTGCTTTTCAGGAGGGATGGCAGAAATGTCATCCCTCTTTTGTTTTTATCCCTTGAGATGCATTTTAGTTTCCTTGACTTCGTTGCAGAGCTTGTTCATGTCTAATCGAAAACCGTTGGGCTGACGGCCGAAGAGGGCCAGGAATTCCACGTTCTTGTGGATTTCAAAAAGGGTGGAAACAGCGATGTCTTGGAGGTGAAATCCTTGGTTGAGGGCTTCTTCCACCACTTTGCTGACGGCAACCTTGTATCCTTTCTCATTGTTGACGATGCCGCCGCGACTCAGAAATGAGGGACCGGCCTCGAATTGCGGTTTGATGAGCAGCATCATCAGCCCGTCGGGTTTCAGGAATTGTGCGCAATAGGGGAGTATGTAGGTGAGGGAGATAAACGAGACATCGGAGACGATGAAGTCGAATTGGCGATTCTCAAGTTTGGAGGGTGACAGCTCCCGGAAATCTTGATTTTCGAGCGATGTGACGCACTCGTCCTGTCGCAGGCTGTCGGCCAGTTGCTGGGTTCCTACGTCCACTGCCACGACGTGTGCGGCGCCATGCTGCAGGGCGCAGTCGGTGAATCCGCCCGTGGAACTGCCGATGTCGAGCACCCATTTGTCGTGGAAATCCAACCCGAAGGTCTGGATGGCCTTCTCCAACTTCAGTCCTCCCATGCTGACGTACTTGTTGAAGATGTCGATGACCTCCACATACATGTTGTCGTTAACCTCTTGCGATGCTTTCGTGGCGATGTGCCCGTCGATCATGACGGTACGCTGCCGGATGGCGGTTTGGGCTTTTTCACGGGAGGGGAAGAGTTGCTTTTCTACAAGATATTTGTCAAGGCGCATGGTAAGTCAGGATTTTCGGGTGATGGTCTCGCGGAGGGCACGGATGTCGATGAGGCGCGTGACAAGGCCGTAGAGCAGGGTCACGGCGACAAGGAGCGCCAGGGTATATTTGAGTTGCAGGTGCAGGTGTTGGCTGGTGAGCAGAGTTGTGGAAATCATTAGGGCAGTGAAGAGCAGACAGGATATCCACGGCATGCTGCGCAAGGGTATGCGCAGCTCCTTGATGGCAATGAAAAACTGCAGAAGGGAGACAACCGACTGGGTGCAGAGGCTCGCCACGGCTGCACCGCGCGCCTGGAACCGCGGTATCAGGAAGATGTTGATCAGGATGTTGACCACAATACCCACCATTGCCGTGATGTTGAGTCTCTTCAGACTGCCGTTGGCGGTCAGCAGGGTGCCGAACACGTAGGTGAAGGCGATGGGAATGATGCACGGGATCAGGATGGCAAAGACGTTTGCCGATGCCTCCACGTGGTCGTTGTACAGCCATGAGAGGATGGGTTCCCGGTAGCAGACCAACACCACCGAGGCTCCGATGGCGAAGACGTACAAGAATGAGAACGCCGTGCGCACGATGGGCTGGATGTTCTCGTTATCCTTGATCATCTTGGAAAATAGCGGCAACAGGATGACGGAGAAGAGGTAGGCAATCATCACCAGCGCGTCCAGCAGACGGAATGCAGAGGCATAGATGCCTGCCTCCGTGGTGGCGATGTCCACCGGTAGCAGTCGCTCAATCATCACAGAGTCGATGCGGTTGTAGAAAGCCATCAGCAAGGTGAGCAGGGCAAAGGGCAGGCTTTTCTTTAAAATGAGCAGCGAGAGTTTCTTGTTCCACGCCAATTTGCGCAGCTTCGACTTTTTCAGAACGATGACCAGTGCCACCGCAATCGCTATCAGATAGGCGGCGGTCTGGCAATAGACGAACCATTCGATCTGGAAGGGCTTGTCGGTGATGTGGCCCCAGAGCAGCAACCCGCAGAAGAGGATGGCCAGCAGGCGGTCGAGCACCGAAAGGCAGCTGTCGGTCTTGAACATCAGCAGTGCCGACACGTTGGAGCGCAGATAGAGCATTGTGGCATTCAGGAACTGGTTGAAGCCGATCCAGAAAAGGAGTTTCAGCTGCATTCCCCGGTAGCCAATGATCAGCGCAACTGTGTAAATCACCGCGAAATAGACCAGACAGAGGATGAACCTCAAGACGATGATGGAAGACAGGTATTTGTCCAGTAGCTGGTTGTTGCGGGCAATCGTGCGGTTGTTGAAATTGCAGATGCCCATATCCAGCAGCATATAGAAGACGTAGGAGAAGTTGAAAATGGCAAAGTACAAGCCATAGTCAGCCGCTCCCACCTGGTTCTGTACCCCGACTTCCACGCCTAATAGCCAGAAGGGCTTTACTAACAGGTTGAGAAACAGAAGCAGACAAATATTGAAGATGAAGTCTTTCTGTTTCATTCGATGGTGTTGTCAGGATCAGTGCTAGAAAACGATGTTGATGATGCGCTTAGGCACCACGATGATTTTCTTGGGCTGCTTTCCGTCGAGCCATTTCTGCACATCCGCGTTTTCCAGCAGTATCGGCTCGATTTCCTTTTGTGTATAGGTGACAGGGAAGGAGAGTTTGACGCGCATTTTTCCATTGAAGGAGACAGGATAGGTGAAGTCGGATTCCTGCAGGTAGGATTCGTTATGGACAGGATATGTAGCGTCCACGATGGAATCCGGATGGCCAAGCATGGACCACAGCTCCTCGGTGATGTGGGGTGCGTATGCGGACATCAGAATGCAAAGCGGCTCCAGAATCTTGCGCTTGTTGCATTTGGCATCGCCCAGCTCGTTGGTGCAGATCATAAAGGCACTGACGGCGGTATTGAAGGAGAACTTCTCATTGTCCTCCTCGATTTTCTTGATGGTCTTGTGCAGAATCTTGTACTCTTCACGAGTGGGCTCTTCGTCGGAAACGCACCAGTTGAAATCCTTGTCGTGGAAGAGACGCCAGAACTTCTTGATGAAGCGGAAGACACCCTCGATGCCGTTGGTGTCCCACGGCTTGGCCATCTCGATGGGGCCGAGGAACATTTCGTACATGCGGAGCGTGTCGGCGCCGTATTTTTCCACAAGGTCGTCGGGATTTTGCACATTGTACTTGGACTTGGACATCTTTTCCACCTCCCAGCCGCAGATGTATTGGCCGTCTTCGAGAATGAATTCTGCATCAGCGAAGTCGGGCATCCATTTCTTGAACGCCTCGGTGTCGAGCACGTCGTTGCGCACAATGTTGACATCGACGCGGATAGGCGTCACGTCGTACTGGTCTTTCAATCCGAGGGAGACATACTTGTTGGTGCCGACGATGCGGTACACGAAATTGGTGCGTCCCTGTATCATGCCTTGGTTGATGAGCTTCTTGAAGGGCTCTTCTTCGCAGCTGAGGCCGATGTCATGCAGGAATTTGTTCCAAAAACGGGAATAGATCAAGTGGCCGGTGGCATGCTCGGCACCGCCCACGTAAAGGTCCACGTTGCGCCAATACTCGTTGGCTTCCTTGGAGAAATAGCGCTCGTCGTTGTGCGGATCCATGTAGCGGAGATAATAGCCGGAAGAACCGGCAAATCCGGGCATGGTGTTGTATTCCATGGGGTATCCTTTGTAGGTCCAGTTCTCGGCACGAGCCAATGGCGGCTCGCCGGTCTCGGTCGGCTTGAACTCGTCAATCTCGGGTAGCTTAACAGGTAGCTCCTCAACGGGAATGGGGTAGGGCATGCCATCCTTGTAATAGATGGGGAACGGCTCGCCCCAGTAACGTTGGCGGCTGAAGATGGCATCGCGCAGGCGGTAGTTGACAGTGCCGTAGCCGATGCTCTGTTCTTTTACTCTTTCAATGATGGCTTTTCCTCCATCCTTGACGGTCATGCCATTGATGAAGCCACTGTTGACCATATAACCTGTCTTGCTGTCCATACTCTCGGTCCAAGTGTCGGGGTCGCTCAGGTCGTTGGGATTGGGGGCGACCACCTGCCGGATGGGCAGGTTGAAATGGCGGGCAAAAGCGAAGTCACGGCTGTCGTGGGCAGGCACGGCCATGATGGCGCCAGTGCCGTAGTCTGACAATACATAGTCGCTGACCCAGATGGGGATGCGCTCTTCCGTGATGGGGTTGATGGCGTAGGCGCCGGTGAAGACGCCGCTCACCTTCTTGACCTCAGCTTGACGGTCGCGTTCGGAACGGTTTTTGGCCCACGTCACGTATGCTTTTACCTCCTCCTCCTGTCCGGGGGTGGTGATTTGTTCTATCATCTCATGTTCAGGGCACAGCACCATAAAGGTGACGCCGAAAATGGTGTCGGGACGTGTGGTGAAGATCTCGAATGTCACCTCGTTTTTCACACCGTCATAGTTCCCGCCCATGTAGATTCTCTTCCAGTTGTACTCATCTTCGGTGGCCAACGGGAACCAGATGGCGGCGCCTTCGCTGCGTCCGATCCAGTTGCGTTGGATTTCCTTCAAGGAGTCGGTCCATTTCACCTTCTCCAATCCGGCAAGCAGTCTCTCGGCGTAAGCGGAGACACGCAGAATCCATTGCTTCATTTGTTTGCGTTCCACAGGGAAACCGCCACGTACGGATAGCCCGTTCACCACTTCGTCATTGGCCAATACGGTGCCCAGTCCGGAACACCAGTTCACCCACGTGTCGGCGAGGTAGGCCAGACGATAGTTCATCAGAACCTCCTGCTGCTCCTTCTCGCTCATACCTTTCCACTCATCGGCAGTAAAGCTCAGTGGATTGGTTTGCGCCACATCCAGACCTTCTGTGCCAGAAGCGTTGAACGCCTCGACAAGTTCGTCGATAGGGCGGGCCTGGTTGGCTTGGTTGCAATAGTAGGAGTTGAACAGCTGGATGAAGGTCCATTGGGTCCATTTGTAGTAATCGGGGTCGCAGGTGCGGAACTCGCGGCTCCAATCGTAGCAGAATCCGAGTTTGTCAAGCTGATCGCGGTAACGGTTGACGTTCTTTTCAGTCGTTACGGCAGGATGTTGACCTGTCTGGATGGCGTATTGCTCGGCAGGCAGTCCGAAGGCATCGTAGCCCATGGGATGCAATACGTTGAATCCCTTTTGGCGTTTGTATCGGGAAAAGATGTCGGAGGCGATGTATCCTAACGGATGGCCTACATGCAGTCCCGCTCCGGAAGGGTAGGGGAACATGTCGAGTACGTAGTATTTAGGTCTGTCTTTGTCAATCTCTGTTTTGTAAATCTGTTTTTCCTTCCAGATTTTTTGCCATTTGGCTTCAATTTCTTGATACTTGTATTCCATTTTGTACTATCTGTTGACTATGATTTTTCTCGTGTCGATAATCTTGCCGTTCTTGTCGAGGAAGCGAACGAAATAATGTCCTGTTGAAAGTGCAGTGCAGTCGAGTTGGAGCTTGCTTTCGGTGGCAGGCAGCGTGTTCAGTGTACGGCCGAGAGCGTCGACTAATAGAATCTGCTCGACGTGGAGGACGGCCTCGCTGAGATCTATGTTCAAAAGATCGTGGGTGGGCACGGGATAGAGCAGGATATGGGTGTCGTTCACATATTCTTCCACACCGACATTGCAAAGTATAGAGATGGAACGTTCCACGGAGGCACATTCGTTGTTGGCTTTGACCGTCAGCAAACCGCTGCCGTTGACATTGATGGTGAGGAATGCGCTGCTGGTGTTGCTGTTGGTCAGTGTCCAGTTGGTGTTGGAGACGCGCCATTCATAACTGTTGGCATAGAGGGTGCTGTCGACATTGTAGAGGTAGGTGCCGTAGTTGGTGATGTGATTTTCGCCAGAAATGGTGCTGGGCAGTACTGGACGAGGCTTGACGGTGAGGTTAAGTATGAGGATGCTGTCGCAACCATTGACGCTTTGAAGGTTCAGGTTGTGGGTGAAAGTGCCAACCTCGTTTTGGACAGGCAGGTTGAAGCCATGCAAGGAGTATGGATTACCTTGGCAAACTTCATCCGTGAAGGTCTGCTCGTAAGTCGGATTGACGATAATCAGGACACTGTCGAAGGAAGCGCAGTTGTCATGGCTTCTGGCGGTGACATAGTACAGGGTGGTGTGTGTCGGAGTGACAGTGAGGTTCTGGGTGCTGTCGCCGTTGCTCCACTGGAAATGTACACCGTTGCCGAAGGTTTGTACCGTGACAGAGTTGCCTTCACAGACGGGAACACTTCCATTGAGGAATAAGTAAGGTGCAGGCAAGGTCGTAACATCGAGTGTGGCAGATGTAGAGCATCCGTATGTGTTGGTGGTGGTGACACTATAGGTGCCGCCCGTGTTGATGGTGATGGCGTTTTGGGTGCTGCCATTGCTCCAAAGATAGGTCTGTCCTCCGTTAGCCACAAGTTCTTGCGAGGTGTGTTCGCATAGCGTGGGCGAACCGGAAATGGAAGCGGAAGGCGTTGGATTGACGGCCAGCGTGGCAGTAGTAGAAGCTGTGCAGCCGTTGGCCGAGGTCGCGGTTACGGAGTAATTGCCAGCCACGGAGACCGTGATGTGGTTGCTTGTGCTTCCTGTGTTCCACAGATAGGTGTTGCCGTTGGAGGCGGTAAAGACTGTGGAGTCTCCTTGGCAAATGGTATTGATACCGCTGATGTGGACATCAGGCAGTGCTTCAACATTGACAACCTTGCTTACTTCCGTACTACAACCGTTGGCGTTGGAACCTGTCACGGTGTAGGTGTTTGTCGCGGCGGGTGTGATTGTGATGGATTCGGTGTTTTCCCCAGTGCTCCAAACATAAGTGTCGGCACCGGAGGCTGTCAGAATATGCGGTGTACTTTCACACACTAAGTTTTCGCCGCTGATGGTTACCACAGGGTTGTCCAGACGTGTGATAGTGATGGAGTCAACTTTGGTGCAGTTGGAAGCGTTGGTGGCCTGCACATAGTAAGTGCCGGGCACGTTGATGGTGATGTTACTGGTGTTGGCACCCGTGGACCAGAGGAACATGGAAGCGCCTTGTGCCGTGATAGTGGTGCTTGAACCGTCACAGAACGTGTTGCTGCCAATGAACGACACGGTAGGCAAGGCTTTGACGGTTACAGTAGTGTTGGTGGATGCACTGCAACCATATTGGTTGTATGCCGTCACGGTGTACAGGGTGTTCGTGTTGGGGGTAACAGTGCATTCGCGTCCGGTATAACCAGTTGACCATTGGTAGACCATACCGCCGTCGGCGGTGAGTGTTGTGCTGTTGCCACGGCAAACAGTGGTGTTGCCACTGATGGTTGGAACAGGCAAGGCGATGACGATGAGACTGTCAGCAGCTGTAGTGCTGCAGCCATATTCGTTGGTGGCTGTGACGCGATAGATGCCTGCAGTGGAGACGGTAAGTTGGTTGCCCGTGGCGCCGGTGGACCAATGATAGGTCAGGGATCCCGGCATGCTATAAGTGTAGGTTGTGCCCTCGCAGATGGTGTGCTGCATGCCGAAAATCAATGTCGGAAGCGGGTGGCTGACAACTGTCACTGAGTCGGTGGCCGTGCAACCGAAAACGTTCGTTGCCGTGACTTTGTATTTGCCGGGCGTGCTGACATTGATGGAAGAGGTCGTCGCGTTGTTGGACCAGACGTAATTGTAACCGGGCGTAGCTGTGAGTTGTGTGGATTGTCCTGTACAGAAACTCGGTGTGCCGGAAATGCTTACGGTTGGTGTGGAACCAATGGAGACAGTGGAATGGGTGGAGTTGTGACAGCCATTCTGATCGGTGATGGTTACGCTATAGACGGTGGTACTTGCAGGGGATACGGTGATGACTTGAGAGGTGTCCCCGTTGGACCAAACATAATGTGTGGCGCTGCCGGCCACCAGCGTGGCGGACGTGCCGGGACAGATGACGGTGTTGTCCGAAATGGTAGGAGTCGGTAGTGGGTGAACAATGAGACTGTCGGCAGCAGTGGCGGTGCAGCCGTATGTGTTGGTGGCCGTGACGCGATAAATGCCCGCGGTGGAAACGGTGAGTTGGTTGCCGGTGGCACCAGTGGACCAGTGATAGCTGAGGTTGTTGGGCAACTGGTAGGTGTAGCTCTCACCTGCGCAGATGGCGTGTTGGATGCCGAAATTCAACGATGGTAACGGATTGGCAGTGACCACGGCGGAGTCAACAGCTGTACAACCAATGGCATCGGTGACCGTCACCTTGTAGGTGCCTGGCGTGTTTACCGTGATGGAAGCAGTAGTTGCATTGTTGGACCAGCGGTAGTTGTAACCCGAAGTGGCTGTCAACTGGGTGGATTGCCCTTCACAGAAACTTAAGTTGCCCGATATTGCAACGGAGGGGGCACTTCCAATGTTTACAGTGGCTGTAGTAGACCCTTGGCATCCGTTTATATCCGTAACCGTCACAATATAGGCGGTTGTGGTGGCTGGTGATACTGAAATGACTCGTGTGGTATCCCCAGTGCTCCAATGATAGTGGGCGGCATTGCTGGCTGTCAATAGGATATTGGCATTGGCACATATTGTGGTTGCGCCGGCGATGCTGGGGGTCGGCAGTGCATTCACAACAAGACTGTCGGCAGCCGTGGCGGTACAGCCGTAGGAGTTCGTGGCTGTCACCTGGTATATGCCGGCGTTAGAGACGGTGAGTTGATTTCCTGTGGCACCGGTGGACCAGCGATAGTTGAGGTTGTTGGGCAACTGGTAGGTGTAGCTCTCACCGGCGCAGATGGCATGCTGGATGCCGAAGTTGAGCACGGGAAGTGCGTGGGTGGTGACGGTGGCAGAGGCCACGGCTGTGCAACCCAGCGTGTTGGTGGCTGTCACCTTGTAGGTGCCTGCTGCCGTGGCAGTGATGGTCGCGGTGGTGGCATTGGTAGACCAGTGATAGCTATAACCTGATGTGGCCGTCAATTGGGTGGATCCTCCTTCGCAGAAACTGAGATTGCCCGATATGGCAACAGTTGGCACGGAACCGATGGATACTGTGGCCTGTGTGGAGTTATGGCATCCATTGCCATCAGTGATGGTCACGGTGTAGGATGTCGTTGTGGTGGGCGTCACGGATACGGAACGGGTGGTGTCGCCCGTGGACCAAGCATAGTGGGCAGCATTGTTGGCCGTGAGCAATGCGCTGCTGCCAGGGCAGATGGTGCTGCCACCACTAATTGTTGCTGTCGGGTTGGTGAGCTTGGTCACCGTAATGGAGGCGTTTTGCGTACAACCGAATGCGTTGGTCGCCGTCACGCTGTAGGTGCCGGCAGAGGAGATTGTTATAGGGGCGTTTGTGACACCGTTGTTCCAGAGATAACTGTTACCCGCATCGCCAGTGGCCGTCAGTGTGGTGCTCTCGCCATCGCAAAAACGAGTGATGCCGCTGATTGTCACTTGTGGAAGTGCATGAATGGTTACCTCCGTGGAACGAATGGTGCTGCAGCCGTTGCTGTTGGTAACTGTGACTGTGTAGATACCGGCAGCTGTGGCTGTAATGTAGGAACGACGACTGCCATTGCTCCATTGGTAGGTGCAACCGACAGGAGCTTCCACCTCAAGAAGCACAGAGCTTCCTTGACATATAGCCGTGTCGGGTGTGATGTCTACATCGGGTAGCGCGTTGACGGTCAATGTGGTGCTGGCAGTGGCTGAACATCCGTATGTGTTGAATGCCGTCACCGAATATTGTCCAGCTTGTGTGGCATTCAGCGTGGTCGCGGTGGAGCCATTGTTCCAAAGGTAAGAGGTGCCGCCGGAGATGGTGTAGGTGGCGGTCTCCCCTTGGCAAATCACGGTCGGGCCGTTCAGGTAGGGCGTGGGTACGGACTGCACATTGATAGTTGTGCTGGCGGTGTTTGTACATCCATTGTCGTCGGTGACCATCACAGTGTACAGGGTGGTGGTGGAGGGATTGACAGTGATGAGTTGTCCTTGTTGTCCACTCATCGGCCAGTTGAATTGGATGGCAGTGGGAGACATGGCGAAGAGCGATACTTGCTGGCCGCTACAGATGTCGGTCAGGCCGTTGATGGTGACTTCGGGCAGCGGGTTGACGATGATGGTCTCCGATGTAGTGGCGGTACAGCCCTGTGCATTGGTTACGGTGACGAAATAGGTGCCCGTTTGTGTGGCGGACAGGTAAGCGTTAGTGGTGCCGTCGCTCCAAAGGTAGCTGTTGCCGCCGGTGGCACGCAGGATGGCTGTGCGGCCTTGACAGATAGTGGTGGTGCCTGTGATGGTGGCAGTTGGTGCGGGATTCTCGCTTACGTTGGCCGAGATGGTGTTGGTACAACCCAAGGCGTTGGTGACACTCACCGAGTAGGTGCCAGGCGTGTAGATGTCTAATGAGCTGGCTGTGCTGCCATCATTCCAGTGATAAGTGTATGTCTCATTGCCCGTGACGCTAAGCGTGGTGTGACCTCCTTGGCAGAAATTGCGCGTCCCCACAATCTGGGCACTTACTTGCCACATGGTGATTTGTTTGTTGGCACTGGATGAACAACCGTGAATGTCGGTGCCTGTGACGGAGTATGTGTTCGCGTAGGAAGTGGTGATGGAAGGCGTGGTTTCACCCGTGCTCCAGGAATAAGTGACGGCGCCTGTTGCAGTGAGGGTTGTGGACTCGCCTTGGCAGAACGGCGTGCGGCCATTGATGGCCACAGTCGGCAATGCATGCATGATCAGCGTCTTGCTCACGCTGTTAGAGCAGTTGTTGGCGTCAGTGGCGGTGACGGTGTAAACGCCGTCGGTGTAGGCCGTGATGCGGTCGCCGGTGGCATTAGTGGACCAACGGTAGCTGACACCACCGCTGGCAATCATGGTGGCACTTGCGCCTTGGCATATCTCGTCAGGACCTGTGATGACAGGTGTGGGCAGGTCGTTGACCACCACTTGTACGTTGCCCGTACGCTGGCAGGCAAGGTTGCTGTAGGCCGTTACGTGGTAGGTGGTCGTGGTTGCCGGCTGCACGGTGATGCTGGTGCTGGTGCTGGCGTTGTCCCATACGTAGTGGTCAGCACCCGATGCGGTCAGGGTGGCAGTGGAACCTTTGCAGATAGTCTGCGTGCTCGACAGAACCAATGATGGCAATGCGGCGGCGGTGACCGTGTGGGATGCCGTGCCTTGGCAGTTGTGATGGTCTGTGACTGTTACACGGTACGTGTTGGCCGCCGTAATATCGATGACTTGGCTGGAGGCGCCATTGTTCCAGGCGTAGGCAATCATGTCGCCTGTCGCGGTGAGTTGGGTGCTGGTGCCTTGGCAGAGGTGATTCTGCCCGCTGATGGTCGGCGTGGGGTTGGCATGAACAGTGAGGCGATAGTAGAAGATGGAGTCGCAGCCCGTGATCAAGGATGTCGTGGTGTCGCTGTATAGGCCTGCTGCGGTGTAGGTGCGCCCGAATGCGGTGGTGTAAGGCAATTGCGATGCGCAAATCTCCTCCCGCAATGTGTCGCTGTTGTAAATGACGGGCCAGATGGTCAAGTTGAGGGGGATGATGCTGTCGCAGCCGTTGACGCTCTCCAACCAGACTTCATGGAAGCCCGCAGTGCTGAAAGATGTGTCTGCATACACAAACGGCAGGTCGTACACGCAGGTCTCGAAGGTCAAAGTGTCGGCGCGATAGGTCGGGAAATGATTGAAGGTGATGGTTATCAGGCTGTCGCAGCCATCCACAGTCTTCAGCAGGATGTCGTAGACGCCCGGTTCGGTTAGCGCGGAGTCGCCCACCATATAGGTGGTGTTCTCGCAGACGGTGACTTCCAAAGTGTCGAAATAGATGGGCAGGGAGTCAACCACAAGATGTCGGAATGTGTCGCAGCCGAAGGTGACGGTGTCAGGAAAGATGAGGTCGTAGGTGCCGAATGCAGGAATGAGCGTGTCGCCATAGAGGTATGGCACGTCGTTTTGGCACAAGGTCAAGGTGACCGTGTCACGCGGAATGGGCGCGACAAGAACCTCCATGATGAACGTGGTGCTGTCGCAACCATACTGTGTCTGATTCTCGAAGACGAAGGTGCCGGCTTGTGCGAAGACGGTGTCGCCATACGTGTAGGGCATGTCGTATGCACATAGATGCAGGGTATCGTAGAGCGTGTCTTGGTAGACATCCCAAACGGTCAGCACGAGGGTCGTGTTGCTGTCACATCCCAGCTGTGTGGTGTCGTGGTGGGTATAGACGATGGAGGTTGAAAAATTGGTGTCCAAGAAGATGTAGGGCGCATCCGAAGCGCAGATACTGGCGCGGACGGTGTCGCTGTAGACGGGCTTGTCTTCAAGCATGACAACTGTCACGGAAGGACACAAAGTGGTGTCGGCATGTTCAATGTAGTAGGTGCCGGCGGCAGAGTAAGTGTGCAGACTGTCGACGGCGTATGGGAAATCGTTGTGGCAGATGGATGCCGTCAGGGTGTCGTATTGCGTTTGCGTGACGGTGAGGTCGAGATGATAGAAAACGCTGTCACAGCCACCGGCGGAATGGATGGGGAAATCGTAAATGCCAGTCTGGGTGAAGCTGCTGTCACCCACGGTATAGGGGAGGTTGAACGAACAAACGTTCACGATGAGGGTGTCGTGGATGTCATAAACTTGATGCACCCGGAGATCTAAAACCGTGATGCTGTCGCAACCCAATACGGTGGTGTCGTTGTAAGTGTAGATGCCCGTTGTCGTCAGGGTGTCCCCGTTGAAAATAAAGGGCAAGTCCGGCAAACAAACATTTTGCACGATGTGGTTGTGATAGGATGGATATTGCTCGACGGCAAAAAAATGGTAGATGGGACATCCATTGCTGTCTCGCTCGGAACTCATCTCTTGGCGAGTGGGACGGTTGAATAAAAGATCGCCGTATGAAATCGGAAAATCTTCCGCGCAGGCACTCAGATTTATGGTGTCCTTGAAGCAGGCATAGACGGTCATTTCCAAAATGGAAAGGGTGTCATTAGGACGGACGAACGGGTTTGTGTAATAGACACCTGGTTGTGTGATCAGAACGCCAGATTCCGTCGTGGGGAAATTCTTGACGCATAGGGTTTTCCGAGTGGTGTCAATGGGGGCGCTGCTGTTGGATGCGGCTGCGTTTGATGCATTGATTTGTAATATGTTAAGCACAAGGATAAAAGCAAGTTGCGTTAACAAAAAGCGTAGATTTTTCATTGTATGCATATTATATTATATTCAAAATTAATAAAGGCCGCAAAAATACTATTTTTCCCCTTTGCATAACCGTTAAAAATCCCTTTTTTAAAGGCATTTTATCAACAGATTTGTAATTGCCTTTTTTGTATTTTTGCACGCCAATGTTTTATCTGCTGAATAGATACAAGAATTTGCAGCTGTTGCTGTCGCTGCCCCTGCTCGTATGGGCTGCGTTTACCATTTTTACGCAGATGACGCTCTGTTCCTCCGAGGGACAAATGGCATTGTTCCGGTCCTTCTGTCGCTTCGGCGTTGATAACCTTTTGGCAGTGCGCATCATTGCCATGGTGATGCTGTTGCTGGAAATACTGCTGGTGCAGCGCTTCTATTCCGTGAACAAGTTTGCAGAAAACCGGACGGTCATGCCTGTGTTTTTTCTGTTGCTGCTTCTGAATGTCATCAAATTCTTCAATACATTTACGCCGGCGTTTTTCACCATGTTCGCCCTTTCGCTCGTCATGTTGGTCAACACGGATTTCGAGTCGCATGGCAAGAACCGGATTTTCGCGTCGGGTATCATCATCGGTCTGGCTTCTCTGCTCGATGTCAATGCCTTGTGGCTGTTCCCCTTCCTGATTTTCGCGATGTTTACAGGCAACGTCTATCGTCCAAAGGATACGTTTGTGCTCCTTTCCGGCATTTTGATTGTGGCCATATATCTCTTTTCATTCCACTACCTCACTGATACGTTGCCAGCCTTGTTTGGCTCCTATAAGGAATTGACCTTCTTCAAGTTGTTCCATAGTACCGCAGCTGTCCGCGACCAGGTTGTGGACTGGGTGACGATAGGGGTTGTTTTGCTTGTGACGATATATTTCAGCGCGGTATTGAAACTTTATTTCGACAACAAACTCATTGTCCTGCGCAAACGTTTCCAGATCACGGTGTTCTTGAATCTTGTCATGGCGGTGATGGTCGTCTTTTCCAACCTGGAATTGCAGCAAAGCCTGGTCTATATGGTGGTGCCGTTGGTGATGATTTATAGCATGATTTCTCTCATGAAAAAGCGGAGGTTCTTCCATGATGTGCTCATTGTGGCATCAATTGTTTTGTTATGGCTTTGAAATCTCATTTTTCGGAAACTCTGTGCGTCGAGTGTGGGTGTGACGAGGCCGGGCGCGGTTGCCTGGCGGGTCCTGTCTGCGCCGCCGCCGTGATTTTTCCCTACGATTATTTCAACAAGGAGATCAATGACTCCAAACAGCTGACAGCAGCGAGGAGAGAACAGCTGCGAGCTGTTATTGAGCGCGATGCATTGGCTTTCTGCGTGGTTGAGGTATCCGAAAAACGGATTGATGAAATCAATATTCTCAACACTTCCATTCAAGGTATGAATGATGCCGTGGAAGGCCTTGCAATCGAACCGGAGTTGCTTTTGATCGACGGTAACCGATTCAAAGATCGCCTGGGTATTCCCTATAAGTGTGTGGTCAAGGGCGACGCGACATACCTGTCTATCGCAGCGGCTTCCATCCTGGCCAAGACATACCGCGACGCACTGATGGACCGCCTTGATGCCGAGTTTCCCGTGTATGGTTGGAAAAAAAACAAGGGGTATCCCACGCCTGAGCATGTCGCTGCCGTGATGAAATACGGCTATTCACCGTACCACCGTCGCAGTTTTCACTTGAAGAATCAGTTGAGCTTGGAGTTTTAGCGTGCTTTAAAACAGATGGTTAATTTATGGCTTTTAGACCAAAAGTCGAAAATCGTAAACCGTAAATCAAACGCTCTCCACTACTTCAGTCCCAGTGCCTCTTCAATCTCCCCTTCGTTCTTGCCGAGCAGTTTGATATATTGCTCTAACTGGGCAGAAAGGGAGTCGCCGGGGTTTCGGTTGATGTAGTCGCGGAACTCGTTTTCGGCGCTGCGCGTGTCGCCCAGGATGTCGTCGTAGATGATGCCGCGCTGGTAGAAGCAAAATTCAGCCTTGTCGCCCTTGGGATATTGTTCCTGATATTGGTTGAAGATGGCGATGGCTTGCTTGGCGTATTGGGCGGTTTGTGCGCGGTCAATGGCTGATTTTGCTAAAATCATGCTGCCCACGCCTGCACGGTAGAGCATCTCGGCTGAAATTTCGTCTTTGGGATAAGCTTTCGCGAAGTCTACCGCCTTGCGGATGAAGCGCCCGAAGAGGGCCGTGTCGGCATGCCCGCCGAAATGGTAGACGGAGTCGGCTATGTTGTACAACTCCACAATGTCGCGCTGTTTCTGGCCGAAACGCTTCTTCCCGCTCTGCTCGGAAGAGTTGCTGTGACAGCTTGTGAACAGCAGGGCTGCTGTGATGAGTGGCAGAATGGTCGAAAAGTATTTCATGGCGGCTTATTTGTGGTGAACGGTCTTGTAACTGGCCTTGGTCTTGCCGGAAGCAATGTCGTTGAGCTGGCGCTTCAGGACCATTTTCTTGATGGGGGAGAGGTGGTCCACGAAAACCTTCCCCTCAAGGTGGTCGTATTCGTGCTGGATGACACGGGCCACGATGCCGTGGATGTCCTCTTCGTGGAATTGCCCTTCCTCATCGTAGTATTCAATGTGGATGTTGGATTTGCGGGTGACATCCTCGCTGATTTGCGGCAGGCTCAAACAGCCCTCGCTGAAGACGAAGTCGTCGCCCCACTCCTCGGTGATGACGGGGTTGATGAAGGCACCCTTGCGGAGGTCGTCGTTCGGATAGGATTCGCGGAACGGTTCGGCGTCGATGACGAAAATGCGGATGGCCTTGCCGATCTGGGGCGCGGCTAACCCAACGCCGTTGGCATGGTACATGGTTTCGAACATGTCGGCAATCAAGGGCTTCCAGTCGGTGTTTTCCACGTCGACCTCTTCGGCCGTCTTTCTCAGTACGGGTTCGCCGTATACGTAAATAGGTAGTATCATAAGTCGTTTTCTCTTTGTTTAATCATGTCTTGTTGCTCTAAATAGGACTGCAGGATGATGGTCGCGCTGATTTTGTCCACCATAGCCTTGTTCTGGCGCTCCTTTTTGCTCAAGCCTATGTCGATCATGGTCTGGAAAGCAATACGGGAGGTGAAGCGTTCGTCCATGCGGGCGAGGGTGGTGCCGGGGGAGATGTTTGGCAGCTCCTTGCGCAGGCGGTTGACGAAGGGCTCCACGAAACGCGCCGAATCAGAGGGGGTGTTGTCGAGCTTGCGGGGCTCGCCCACTACCACGACGTCGACCTTCTCACGTTGTAGATAAGCTTTCAGGAAATCGAATGCCTGTGCCACGGGGATGGTGTCTAATGCGTTGGCGCAGATCTGCAGCTCGTCTGTGACGGCGAAACCGACCCGCTTTTGTCCGTAATCTATGGCTAAAATGCGTCCCATATCGTAAATCAAACCTTCTTTTTGAGGCCGCAAAAATACTCAAAAAACAATAAACTTTTGAACGGATTGCTGCATCGTTTAGTAATATTCCCTAATATACATATACGCCTTGTTGAACAACGCTTCTTCCTTGTGCAGTTTGTACTTCAACAGGGTCTTGCGCAATGCCTTTTGCACTTCACGTTCGCCTGCATTGGTGGTTTGCCAGCCAGGGAAACGGACCACCTTCACGATGCTATCGATATCGGCGACAATGCGGCCCACTACGGCAGGTGTGTCTTCGGTGCGAAGTTCCAAGAATAACTCCGTTAAAGCTTCTTTGCCGGTTTTGCGGACTTCCACCTCGGCTTCCTGTTTCTCGGCCTGTAAGGTTTCACGGGCAATCTGACAAAGTTCCTTGATGAACTCGATGCTCGAAATCAGTCCTTGTTCGGCTTTGTCACGCAGGGCTTCCAGGCGTTTGCTCAATTCGATGAATTTCGGCTTGTCGGCATGTTTCTTGAAACGCTTGATAAGCTCACGCTCCATTCGTTTGGCAGCCTTCATATCCTTGTTGCCCATCAACGCAGAAACCATAGTTTCATCCAATATCACCTCCTCCATGTCAGTATGGATGCCTGCCACATGGATGTTGTCGTACATGATTTTCTTGGTTTGTGCGCCCAAGGAGAGCCAAATCAGTTTGCCCAAAGCATCGGGACCAGAGGGTTTAACGGATTGATATACATTGGAAAGCCATTTGTAATCTACGCGATAAGGTTCCAAAGCAGGGTCGGGGGAAAGCGATTCCCAAATGTTGGACAGACGGCGATAGTCGGCGGCAAAGGCATCGCGCTTTTCGTTGGTGTTGATGGCTTCCTGTGCGGCTTGCAAACCGTCGAAGCCGTCAATGGTGCGGTCCACGCCTTTGAAATGCGACAGCGTGTCGGCCATGGCTTGCGGCAGTTCGTTAATCAAATCGTTGAGGTTGGTGATGACTTTCTTCATCACATCCTCGTCGAATTCCAAAGCCTTGGCGGCATCATCAAACACACCGAAGTAATCCACAATGCGACCGAAAGTCTTATTCGGGAACTTGCGGTTGGTGCGGCAGATGGCCTGTAACAAAGTGTGGTCTTTCAACGATTTGTCCAAATACATGGTCTGCAATATGGGCGAGTCGAAGCCCGTGAGCAGTTTGGCAGTGACAATCAAGAATTTCAGTTCCGAATCGGGTTTGTTGAACTTCTCGATCACCTTTTCCTGCTCGTCTTTGGTGAGGCTGTAGAGCCGTTTCAGCTCGTCCTCGCCTTTGCCAGAGGTGGAGATGACCACCGCCGAAGCGGAATCAGGGAAGTAGTTGTTCAGCTCCATCTTGTAGAGATGGCAGGCTTCACGGTCGGGTGTGACAATCATGGCTTTGAAGCCTTGTGGCTCCACCTTGTCGCGATAGTGTTCGGCAATGTCCTTGCAGACAATCTGTATGCGTTCGGGCGACTTCAAAAACTCCAGCATCTTGGCGGCCTTGCTGCTGAGGGTGATTTTGGCGTCTTCATCCAATTCATTGGAGATGCGCTCAAATTCCTCATCTACTTTGTCGCGGTCGATGTGGATGTCCAACAGGCGCGGCTCGAAATGCAGCGGCAGGATGGTGTTGTCGCGCAGCGCGTCCTCGAAGGAGTAGCGGCTCATGTATCCGCCTTTGTCCTCTTGTGCGCCGAAAGTCCAGAAGGTGTTGTGCTCCGATTTGTTGATGGGTGTTCCCGTAAGACCGAAGAAGAAAGCATTGGGCAAGGCGGTACGCATACGCTGACCGAGGTCGCCTTCCTGCGTGCGGTGCGCCTCGTCCACCATCACGATGATGTTGTCGCGGCGGTTGATGTTAGGCTTGGCGTCCTTGAACTTGAAGATGGTGGTGATGATAATATATCGAGAATCGTTCTCCAAGAACTTGTTCAGCGTGTCGATGTCCTCTGTGGGCATCACATTGGGCGCTTCCTTGAAGACATTCTGCGTCTGCGAGTCCAAGTCGATGCGGTCCACCACAATCATCACCGTGGGACTTTTCAGTTCGGGCATACGGCGCATCTTCTGTGCGGCAAAGAGCATCAGCAGCGACTTGCCCGAGCCTTGGAAATGCCATATCAGGCCGCGTTTGATTTTGTTTTCCAACACGCGTTCCACGATGCGGTTGGCGCCTTCGTATTGTTGGTAGCGGCACACCACCTTGATGCGCTGACGGCTTTTGTTGGTGGTGTAGGTGGTGTAGTTGTATAGAATGTCAAGCAAGGTTTTGGGTGACAACAACTGCCGCATCTCGGCGGAAACATTTTCCAAACCAGGCATTTCCGAGTCTTCGCAGCCCTCATTGAGCCGCCATGCCGACCAAAACTCCAGCGGCGTGCGCACGGCGCCATAGAACAACTCGCGTCCTTCGGTGGCGAAGCTGAACACATTGGGCACAAAGAGTTCCGGCACGCTGTTTTCGTAGCCGTCGTGGATGTCGGAGGCGGCATCCAACCACGACACAGATGGACGGACAGGTGTTTTGGTTTCGCCCACCACCAAGGGGAAGCCGTTGACAAACATCACGATGTCGGGACGTTTGGTTTCGCGGTTGCGGATGCTGAATTGGTTGACCAACTGGAATTTGTTGTTGGCGATATGCTCGAAATCGATGAGGCGGACCGGCACATGGGCGTAATTTTTGCCGAAGGGCATGGTCTTGTTGCCCTTGAGCCATTCGGCAAACTCCTCATTGGCGCGCACAAGGCCGGTGCTGCGTACCGACAGCAGAATGGAACGCAGTTTGAAGATGACCTCATCGGCGCGTTCGGGTTGTGCAGCAATCTCAGGGTTGAGGCGGACGAGGGCGTTTTTCACCTCCGTTTCCACCATCACCTCGGTAATCTCGCGCGGCAGCTCCGTGGCGGGTAGGTACTCCCACTGCGCCCCGTAGGGAACTTGTGGCTCACAAACCACATTATGCTCCCCTCTCCCGGGGGAGAGGTCGTTCAAGTTCACCCCAGTCATCGTATGGATGACGAAGTTTTCCACTGCGTTTATTTCGTTGAAGGACATGATAATCAGTTGTTATATGTTTAAATGATCTCTAATCCAATCGTTCAATTGTTCTTTGAGGTCATCAAGATTGTTGATGTCGTATTCTTTATATAGTTTCCCGAGAAAATCTGTTGGTAGTTTTTCCAATCGCTTATCTTTTAATATGCAAATATCTTTTTCCTCTTGTTTTGCCATCATATACCCTGTTTCTATAGCCACATTTGGGTTGAATACTTGTTTATTAGGAGTCGTAAATAGTTTTTTCAAACGGTCAAAACAACGCTCCTTTTTTTCGTCATAATGGAATATTGAAACTGCAGCTCTACAACAATCTAAATAAATCTGTACATTATCCCAAAGATTATCCTTAAATTCTTTATCGGAAGCCCTTATTACTTTGAGATTGTGTTTACCAAATACATCTTTAATGGTATTATAAACAGGTTCACATTCGTCACGGAATGGCATTATTACAAAAATAGCATCATACCCGTATGTGCTATAAAACTTTTTTTCTTCTGACGAATAAGTACAGCAATAAGACATCTTAAAATCTATATTTCGTAAAACATCAATCTTGCCATAACTGTTAAGAAATTCGTCGTTATACCCTTTTTCTTTTGACCACAAGAGTTTGGCGTGAAGAGATTGAATCAAATTATCATTCAAAATGTGACTTCCATTGCAAAAACTTTCAGCATAATGTTTATCCTGTGTTTTGAAAAGATCTAAGGCGTGTTCAGCATCTCTAATGTTTTTTAATTCATCGTTTTCTATCCCATCTCTATAGTAAATAAGAATATCAATATCAGAAGTTTTGCACATAGTTTTAAAGGCACGAGAACCGAATAAATAGATTTCTAATACATTATCTATTTGTGCAATCTTTTCAATGTGTTCTTTTAAATGTATCGTTCTAACATCTTCTCTTTTTTCCATACTCATAGTGTTTTATAGATTAAACATATTTATTTGTTTGTTTTTCCACTGCGTTTATTTCGTTGAAGGACATGATGTACTTATTTTTCAAGTTTTGTACCATCTGACAAATGCAATATGGCAGGTTCTTTAAATTGTTGATCAATATAAATCTTGTTATACTCTTGTTTTCGTTTTATTCTACGATATGTTTTTTCTGGCAAACTGTTTTTTATCTTCATGTATTCAACATCTCTAAGTACAATTCTATCCCAACGTGTATTCAAGTCTTGTGTTGATAAAAACATTGAAAAGTACTCTGCATCTCTTGTTTTGTGGGCCAAGTAATATGCTAAACAGTATTTGGTGACATCCGAAAATCGACTATTGTTATCAGTCAAAATGTCAATGGCATTATTTGAAACAATATCTGTGTTAATATGTTTAGAATCAAACAAATCATTAAATAAATTTCGACACTGTAATATCATATCAAGCGTGGTCCATTGATATGCTATTGGATTGTTTGTTGCTGTTGATAATAATGAATTGTAAAACCCATCAAAAGTGTAAATCATATTTTTTATGGCTTTCTCAGCAATGTTATTTGGAACAAGGCGAGCTGCTTGCAAACTCTTAGATATGATTTGCAAATGATAAAACATAGAAACTGAGTCTATAGGAATAGACATGAGTGCTTTTTCAATAAACACTGATCTTTTTTGGTTTTTACCGTTGTAAAAGATGATAACATTTTGCCACCATTCTTGGTATAAGTTACCAATTAATTCATCCTCGTTAGAATCATCAAAATAGATGCTTGTGAAGTATTCTTGGAAAGCGCCACTATTAAAATAGAAAGTATCTCTATCTGGGTCATAATGAAGAAGTGTGTTTCTGCATTTTAATCCATTTAAGTAATTGTCGATATCCTGGAGTTCTTCAAAAGTTGAGTGGGTTGCTTTTATCGTTTCTAAATAGTGCTTCAGGTCTTGTGAAAAGATTTCATGTATATGATTAGAATGAAGATAATGAGCAATAAAGCCTACAATATGTTTATATTCCTCGTATTTATATTGAGAAGTAATACCTTTCGAGGCATCCCATTTGTCTAAGTAATAATCACTAAATTTATTATATAATTCTGTAATGTTTGCTGGCAATTCCTTTAGGTCAATGGCATCATCTTTATACATGATGGCCATTAGTGTCAAAGCCATCGGAGTTCTCGTCAAACTATTTGACAACTGTTGTTTTTTGATGGCAGCAATAAAGTGATTGTTTTTTTCTTTGTTGTCTGGAATGATTTTCTTGACCAATTTTAATGCTTGTCCTATGTCAAAAGGCAATAAATCCACAGTTTCATAATTTGAAGGATCAAATAATGAAATATCTTTAAACAGCTCGATGTTTCTTCCAGAAATGATTAAATAGCCGTTATTAAATGAAGAAACTTGTTTTTGTAATTGATTGATAATTGCAATTCTTTTTTCGTTATCTGTTATTTCATCTAAAGCGTCAAATAAGAACAAGTATTTTTTAAAATAATCATGATTAAGCTCATTGTTGCCAGATAATTCATTGAATTGTTTATAAACTTCTTCTTGCAAATTAAAACCATCTATTTGAATGTCTCTAAATCTAAACCAAAAGACACCAATATCTTTGTAGTTATTCAATGCATTTATTCCGATTCTTTTGAGCAATAGAGTTTTTCCAGAAGTTGGAATGCCACGAATAATTGTATTTTTATTTGAATTGATGATTGAAATGGAATCATCTATTTCTTCTTTATAGGTTGCATTCGTATTAGTTTGATACCTTTGCTTCTCAGTTTCATACCTTTGGTTAGCCGTTCTGACATTAACAAAAATATCGTTTATTTGAGTTATACTGAGGCCCGAAAACAATTCTTGTGCATTATCAAGTTTTATTAGTTTATCTGTTAGTGTTTTCTTATATGTTGAAATGATAAAGTCTTCTTGCGAACCAGTTTCGCCAGATAAAAACAAATCCTTTATGTTATTGCTGATTTCTTCTTCTAATCTTTGATAATTCCAAAGGTATACATTGTTTAATTGATGAGCTGGAATATCTGTTTTTAGAATCTCTTTTGCATTATTTGTAATAGTTCCATTAATAACAACTATTACCTTATTTATATAATGTTCGACTCCTTTACTGTCTGTATATGGATGCTTAAATGACAATTGGATTTGTCGAATGATTTCTCCCTGGTCTTCGAAATCTTTCATCTCTGCATTTTTGTTCTTTACAACTACAGCGTACCAGTTATTATCATTTAAATCCGCATCATATTTACTAAACACCAAATCTTTCCCATATTCGTTCGGACCATGGGTTATTTCAACATTGTTGAATTGCTTTGTTATGAATAGTTGTTTGAGAATAGGGAATAAATCCGGTTCGTTGCTCCCTCTTTGAATTTCTATTAATCTATCTCTAATATCACGATATCTTTTCATATTTTACATTATTTTATTGATTAATTCCTGCTTTATTTGTCGCGATTGTTCTATGAGTTGTTCTTGTTGTGATAATGCCAACCTGATTGTATCAATTTGGTTGGCTATAATATTTTGTTCTGCTATATCTAAATCGGGTATTTGGATATTGCGAACAGTTTCTGCTGAAATAGTAGGAACTGCACCGGTGTTTATTATGTCAGATAGTTTAAATGTATTGAAGAAGTAGAACAAGAAATGAGAATCTAATTGTTTTTTGTTTGGTATTAGCACCATTATATTATTGTCAACAACCGAATTCATTGATAACATCCTTTTTTTGTCGGTATTGATTGTTGCACCAATTTTTGGAAAGACGAGTGAACCAGCAGGATAAGTTTGTCCTTTTATTGTTTTTAAAATACTGTCATCCACATAATTATCGCTTTCCTTCATCTCAAATCTATTGTTTGGATGGTTCATGTCTGCAACCTTGAAAAATGGTATTGACAAATCTTTCTTGCCTTGATATTTTAGTGGGAACGCAAATCCGCTTTTGATTTCACACAATGATCCTAATTTGCAATGTTTTTGTTGATTATGAAACACATCTGATATTGTACTATAATATAATCTCTCCAAACCTTGTAACTCCCTTTTCTCCTTCTCCACCACCTCATCGGCGGCCCAGAGCAGCTCGGCCATGCGTTTCTGCTCGGCTTTGGGCGGGAGGAGGAATTCATAGTCGGCCAGTTCCTTGAACTTGGTGCGAGGGGACAAAGAACCCGCAGAGGTGGCCAACGCTTTCTGGAAGAAACCTTCACTTTGTATCAGGAATGGCAGCAATTCGGGCAACATCACCTTTTCAATAGCCTCAAACACAAGAATGTCGCCGGAACAAATGCCATCAAACTCGGCATACGCCACTTTCCGTTGGTAGGCACGCCGCCGTCCAAACAGCACTTGCCCTTTCTTGAACTTGCGCGTAAAGGTGGTTTCTTTCTCCAAAGTGTCCCAATGGGTAATATGCAGGTTGTTGGGCTCAATATGTTCAAGTCCAATCACATGGTCCAAGCCTTCAGCAGTAGGGTCTTTTGTGGCCTCGTTCACCTGTCGGCAGACCTCGTCAAACCTGTATTTCTTCCAGAGGGTTTTATCTATGTTTAGTTCGTTCATCTTGTTCAGTCAATCTTGTTCGTTTTGTGCGTTCTATCAAATAACCATCAAATAACAACTCGTTGATAATCAGTATCTATTTTATAAAAACAGGGCGTTTTGTCAAATAACCATCAAATAAGATTAAGCCCACCAAGGGATGTATTTCCGGTATTTTCGAGATTGATTCTCAGGGTTCTCTTCCTTGATTAGTTTTGCCTCCAACGTGTCCTTTATAATGCGTGAGGCCAATGCTGAATTGTGCTCTTCAATGCCAAGCCTGTCACGGAACGTTTGATTGGTCATTTTTTCGTTGGAAACATATTTCAGACATGCATGTTGATAGCAGGCGCTTTGTCGTTCCAATTTATCCATATTGTTCAAGGCTTTATAGGCAAAAAGAGTAACAATGGTCCTATTCTCCTGAATGGTGATTTTGATAGGTGGCAGTTGATATAGTTCCACATAAAAAATGGTTTTGTCCAAGCCGCTGCCCTTTTCCTCACAAAACCCCATCCTTCTCATAATGTCGGCCAAACGCTCGTTTCGCGATCCGTATTCGTCAATGAATCGGTCAGAATGAATGATGGGCTGTCCGGGATTGGAGATGTCAATACGATCATCATAGATTTCGATGGTTGGAAAACCTTTGACAGAAAAATCTTGGTGAATAATCGAGTTGGCGACAAGTTCACGAATGGCGATTTCGGGATACATGCGCACATCTTTCCTTAACGATTTTCCAATCTCCTCGTTGGCTGGCAATTGCCCGTTTATCCATTCCAAAAGACCAGTAAAACCGACGGCATACCCTTTGCTGCCAATAATATCCCTTTCGGTTTCCACCTTGTTGTTGCCTTTGTATTTGATGACCCTGATGGCTTTTCTGGTCAAAGTGGAGAAATCTTTTAGATTCTTGGCAAACAGGAGCGCGCCAAGATTGGTAATGGCATATTGCCCTTCGTATTCGTTGATGATGTTTTCCTCTTTTAATCGGAGAGCGACATTTTCCAAATTGGAAGGATACGGCAAATGCATCAGGTCAAAGTAGGTCTCGGTGCTCAAGTATTTTGGTATATCGGAGAGGGATAAATTCTTTAGCGCAATATTAAGCATGAATTTTTCCGTCAATTCATTCTTCCATATCTGTTTCTCTTTTTCGGGGTAATCAATCAGTTTTCTTGTAGAACTGTTGACTCGTACATAACCAACATTCAGGAATTTTACCGGTACATTTTCGGTGGCAGGAATCTTATATAAAGCGAGTTGAACCCCATCTTGGTACTCGAAATCAAAACATTGGAAATCTATTCTTGGATTAAGTCTGTTAAGGAGCCAAACCTCTAGCTCTTCATTACCGACCATGTGCTGTTTGGAGCGAAATGTCGTTCCAATAATCTGATGCGTATCATTCTCTATGCCAAAGACAAGATAGGAATAGGGTTGATTCTGCAAACAAGCGCTGTTTGACAAGGCAGAGATGCGCTCTCCAATCTCTTCCTTGCTGTGAAAGTTTGCCTTAAATTCCACCGTTTCTGATTCTTTAGATAGCGAAACAAGTCGGTCAACCAGCCTTCTCAATTCTATTATTTCCATATCCTAAATTAGTTATACTTTATTCTTTTGTCGCTTTTTGTCAAATAAGCATCAAATAACAACTTGCTGATAATCAGTGTTCGTTTGGCAAATATATGACCTTTTATCAAATAACCGTCAAATAAGATTCTTGATTTCAGTGTATAATTTTTCTCTGTTTCTTTCCCACACATTCAGCAATTCTTCCAAAGTCTGTTTCGGCGCATCATCTTTCACCTCCAACCGCGACACATATTGTGAAATATTGAGCGTGGCACCGTTCTCCAAAATTTGCTCGTTAGTCACCACTTTGGCAAATCCGGGGATGTCCTTGTATGCTTTGTATGCCTTGAAAATTTTGTCAATATGCCTTTCTTCAAGCATGCTGATGGTCTTGTCGCGTTTCACTTCATCTACGGCATTGATGAATAGGATTTTGCCTCGCCGCTGTTCGGGTTTCCGTGTGCGGCAGATTAGCAGGCAGGCCTCCATGGGGGAGTTGTAGAACAGATTCGGTCCCAAGCCAATGACACAGTCCACGCAATCGCTTTCAATCATCTTGCGCCGCATGTCGCGTTCCGCATCACGGAAAAGGATGCCGTGTGGCCATAGCACCACGCAACGCCCCGTATCGGGTTTCAGGCTTTTCATGATGTGCTGCTGGAATGCATAGTCGGCGCAGCCCTGTGGTGGCGTGCCCCAGATGTTGCGTCCGTATGGGTCGTCGGTGAAGGCAGCCTGGTCCCAGCTTTTGATGGAATAGGGAGGATTGGCCAGCACAATATCGAACTTCTGCAATTCGTCATATTCCATAAAGATAGGATTGCTCAACGTGTTGCCTCGCACAATGTTGAACTCTTCGAAGCCGTGCAACAGCATGTTCATTCGGGCAATGCCAGAAGTGATCAGGTTGATTTCTTGCCCGAAAAGGCGCATGGTGCGGTATTCCTTGCCTTGGTCTTTGAGCATCATGGCGCAGTTGAGCAACAAGCCGCCGCTGCCGCAGGTGGGGTCATAAACGCTGTCGCCTTCAAGCGGGTCGGCAATAAGCGTCATCAAACGAACCACGGTGCGGTTGGTATAGAACTCGGCTGCCGTGTGACCGCTGTCGTCGGCAAACTTCTTGATCAGGAACTCGTAAGCGTTACCTAACTCGTCATTGGGCACGTTCTTGATGTTGAGGTTCTTGGTGGAGAAATGCTCAATGAGTTGGCACAGCATCGCATCCGAAAGGCGTTCCTTGTTGGTCCAGTCGGCATCGCCGAAGATGCCTTGCAATTGTTGCGCATTCACTTTCTGAATGGCATTCAAGGCCTTACTGATGGCTTGCCCCACATTTACAGTAACCTGCCTTACTTTATTCCAATGCGCTTCAGCAGGCACTTTGAAGCGGTGGTTTTCATCGAAGGCTGCATATTCCAGATCGCCGTCGCTTTCGGCAAGGGCATCCTCGTATTCTTCGTCATAGACATCGCAGATGCGTTTGTAAAACAACAACGGGAAGATATACTGCTTGTAGTCTCCGGCATCGATGAAACCGCGCAGATAGGTGGCCGCACCCCAGAGATAAGATTCCAATTCTTTCTGTGTCATTTTGCAAACTCTTTTAGCAGTTGAATAAAACGTTCCTCCGCCTCGTGCGCCTCTTCCACGGCCACTTTCAATTGAGCCTTGGCTTCCTCCAAAGTCGGCAGATTGTCGGTCATTTCCTTCTCCACATAAAGCGGAATGTTTAGATTGTAACTATTGGCTTTAATCTCATCAAGACCGACCACCTTGGCATGATTCTTCACATCTTTGAAATCAGCATACCATTTGTATATAGTATCAATATGCTCTGGTTCCAACGTGTTTTGTGCACGACCTTTCTTTACTTGGTCGGCGGCATCGATAAACAGGAATTTGCCCTTTCTGGATTTCTCTTTTTGTGCTCTGAACACCAAGATGCAGGCTGAGAGTGTTGCTCCATAGAAAATGTTTTCGCCCAAGCCTATGACAGCTTCCAACAAATCTTTTTCCAACAGCACGGAACGGATTTTGGCTTCGGCGTTTTTGCGGAACAAGGCCCCGTGAGGCAATACCACCGCCACACGCCCTGTTTTCTCATTCATGGATTTAATCATGTGCTGCACCCAGGCCATATCACCGTTGCCTTTGGGCGGTGTGCCGGCGATGTTGCGTCCGTATAAATCATCTGCCCAAATATCCGCTCCCCAGTTGCTTAATGAAAAAGGTGGATTGGCAATGACGATATTGAATTGTTGCAATTGATCGTATTTAAAGAACTTAGGTTCACGCAAAGTGTCGCCTCTTTCAATATGAAAGTCCTCAATGCCGTGCAGAAACATATTCATGCGGGCAATGGTAGAAGTTGTCAAGTTCTTTTCTTGCCCGTAAAGTTTCAATGTGCGGAAATCACCGCCATTCTGCTTCACTTGGTCCACACATTCGAGCAGCATTCCAGCGGTGCCGCAAGCAGGGTCATAGATGGTTTCACTTGGTTGTGGATTGACAATCAAGCCCATTAGATGCACGACGGAGCGTGGTGTGTAGAACTCTCCAGCTTTCTTGTTGGTCTGGTCGGCGAACATCTTGATAAGATACTCGTAGGCACGACCTAAAACATCAGGTTCCACATTGGAGTTCGACAGATTGTATTGCGAATAATGCTCAATCAACCGACTTAGCAATTCATCGGAAAGCTTGTCTTTGTTGGTCCAAGCTGCATCTCCGAAAATGTTTGCTAAATATTGAGGATTTGCCTGTTCTATTTGTGAGAAAGCACCTTTGATTGCGCTTCCCACATTGGTAGTGACAGCTCTGACATCTTTCCAATGGCAACCTTTTGGAATGATGAAACGGTGCATCTCGGCGCCAGAAGCATATTCGTGGTCGCCATCGCTTTCCGACAAGGCCTCGTTGTATTCCTCGTCATAAACATCCGAAATCCTCTTGAAAAACAATAAGGGGAAGATATACACCTTGAAATCAGCCGCATCCACAGGTCCTTTTAGAATCCATGCGGCTTTGGAAAGGTATTGTTCTATTTGAGATAGAGTCAACATATTCGTCACCTATATAATGAGGTGGCAAAGATACAAAAAACACTATTGTTTTTGGGTGGCATTGTTCTTGTTGACACAAAACAACTGGCGATACGGCCGCATCTGGCTAAGCACGACCCCTGCCACGACGATGGCGATTCCGACGAACTTCTGCAGTGTCAACGCCTCCTGTCCCAACAGGGCGGCACCGCAGATGGTGACAATGGGGATGGCGTTGGTGAATACCGACAATTTGGTGATGGAAATGTGCTTCGCCGCGTAGGAGTAGAGCATATAAGCTCCCGCCGAACAGAGAATGGCCAAGCAGGTCAGGTTGACCAGCGATTGGATGCTCCAGTTGATGCTGCCCCAGTGCCTGAGGTCAAAGATGCATACAAACGGGATGTACAACGGCAAGGCTAACAGGTTTTGGTAGGTGGTGACCGTAACGGGACTGTATTTCTGGACTAATCTGGCTAACAGGACACTGTAGCCGCCCGCCGCAATAAGTGCCAGCATCAGCCATAACAACCCTTTGAGGTTGAAGACCACCTGGCTGTCAGGCCCGAAGGTCATCACCCCGATGCCGATGATGGAGACGATGGTGCCCAAAAGCAATGTCCAGGATAGTTTCTCGTTCTCGGCGAAATACATCGTGACCGACACCACAATGGGAATCAGCCCGATGATGACGGCCGCGAATGACGCCGACACTTGTTGGAGGCCGTACTCTTCTCCGATGAAGTAGAGAAAAGGCTCAAACAGAGCCAGCATGAAGAACGAACGCCGGTCCTTCTTGGCAATCTTTTCTAATTTGTGCTGGAAGTGGAACAGGGTTACGAAGATGACGGAGGCGATAAGCAACCGGAAGAAGACGATGGTGAACACAGGGAATCCCGCATTGAGCAGCTGCTTGCTCCATACGAAACTGAATCCCCAGAAAAGCATGGAGACGGAGATGGCAATGTATCCTTTTAAGATGTCGGCTTTGGGCATGTTATGGGTTGTGTGCTACTTCTTGAGGACTTTCCGGATGAACATGGACGGGTAGCCGTACAAGATAGCGATGAAGCAGAGGCAGGTGTTGAGGAGGCTGATGCGGGCAAAGTCGGGGCCGGGACGGAAATGGGAGACGCGTTCCTCGGCGGGCGGATAATAGACATGGATGGGGAGTGGCACGATGTCAATGCCGCGCCAGGCGGAGAAGACGAGCAGTTCCAGCTCCGCTTCATAACGGGAGGTGAACAAGCGCATGTTGCCCATCTTGTGCAGCGGATAAAGACGGAAGCCCGTCTGGGTGTCTGGCAGCCGCTTGCCGGTCTGCACGGTAAACCAGAAATTGGAGAAACGGTTGGCAAAGGTGTTCTTGCGGGGCATGTTCTCATGTTCGAGCCCGCGACTGCCGAGGAGCAGTGCGTCTTCGTGGTGGGCGATATAGGCGGCGAACGTTGGAATGTCCTCTGCTTTGTGCTGCCCGTCGGAATCGAGGGTCAGCGCGTAGCGGAAGCCTTGGCGTAGCGCCTCGCGGAAACCAGTGGTCAACGCCGTTCCCTTGCCCTTGTTGGGTGTGTAAGCCAATATTTTTATGGGCAGGGCTGCCTGCTGTAATACCATCATCGTGTCATCGGTGCAGCCGTCATTGACGACAAACACGTCTTCGCAGTAGTGCAACACAGAGCGGACTACGTCGACCACTGTGCTGGCATTGTTGTAAGTGGGGATGATAACGCATGCGCGCTGGCTTTTCATCAAGGATTTGGTCTCTTCGGGCATAGGCGCGGGCGTTAGGCTTGTAGGGCTATGGTGACACTCATTTTGGCGAACACCGTGTCGCCGTCAGTAACCATGGACTTCACTTTGAAATGGTTGGCATCCACAGGCTCCCAATCCATTGTGTAGTGGATGTCGGCGTGTTCCTTAGGTCTTACAAGATTGAGGAACTTGATGTTCTTGGCCTCGGTCAACACACAGGGCTTCCCTTGGATGTGCTCAAAAAGATCCGTTGTTATCTGAACGATGCAGACACCCGGTGTTATGGGGTCGCCAGGGAAATGGCCGGCATATATGGGGTGTCCTTCATTGAGCCGGATGTCGAACTCTCCGTGCGGACCGTCGATGGTCATTTGGACTATGGTGAAAAGCGTGTCTTTGAACATGTTGCGATTGTATTCTATTTAAAAACGTCCTCAGGGATGGTGCCGTTGCTTTTCTTGTCGCTGAAGGTGATGGTGGTGATATCACCGTTCACCTCGTGCATCGCCACTTTGTCGGCCAAGTGTGTGTTGCCATCCAGTTCTATGACCATCTTGGAGTAGTAGGCCTTGATGCGCTTGTTGAGGGGCACGAGTTTGACAATAACCTTGCTGTTTTTGGCATTCTTGTAGTAGGTGACTTTGAAATCCTTGTTCTCTTTCAAGAAACTGCCGTTGATGGTGTTGATGATGAGTGACCCCATCTCGTTGAGCATCTTGTTGGGGTTGTTGACGTTGCCCTTGTCTGTCTTTAATAAAACTTTGCCATCGGTGAAGATGACAGCCATGGCTTTGGGAGAGGTGTATTCCCAGCGTAGTTGTTTGGGCGACTTGTAGCGGAGTTTGCCTTTTTGCACCACTTTGTCGGTCATGAGCGAGGATGTCTTTTCTTGGGTGAAGTTCGCACTGAGCGTGCTCAACTGGCTATGCGCTTTCTCGATGGCTGAGACCAACGCAGTCTTTTGGTCGCCAGTGACTTCGGTGCCGTAACTGCTTTGCGCGTATGTGGCAAAAACGGCCAGGATTATGGTGAAAAAGATGATGGTTTTTTTCATACGGGTTGGAAAGTGAAGAAATGATTCGTTAAGAAATCAGAAACTTTACGAAGTTTAATCCAGGCCGCAAAAATATAAAAAATACGAGACATCTCGCCGCCGGAGGCAGCTGCTACTTTGTAACCCCACCCAAGTGTGGGGTGGAGCGCGGTGCCCGAGGTGATCTCGCTGCCGAAGGCAGTACAGTCTAACCCGTGGAGTACGATAGTGCGAAGCGTCCATTGGTCTCGCATTGTGAAGAAATCGTAGTATACGGCTGCCGGAGGCAGCTGCTACTTTGTAACCCCACCCAAGTGTGGGGTAGAGCGCGGTGCCCGTGGTAATCTCGCTGCCGGAGGCAGTACAGTCTAACCCGTGGAGTACGATAGTGCGAAGCGTCCATAGGTCTCGCATTGTGAAGAAATCGTAGTATACGGCTGCCGAAGGCAGCTACTACTTTGTAACCCCATACGGGAGTGTGGGGTAGAGCGCGGCGCCCGTGGCGATGTGGCTCTCGAAGAGAGCAACCCAACAAACTAGTCCAATAGGAAAAATTGCTCTTGTATCTCCACCTTGTTGTCCAATAAAAACTGTCTGTATTCTTCTCGGAATGCTACCTTCTTGTGGTGCTTCTTCTGGTTACGGATATAGTTAATGATCATATTTTTATCTCGTGTCGAGTATGTGAAGGCGGCATATTCTTTCGACCAGCGGTCAAAGTCCGGGAAATGCGGGTTCTCTTTCATCCATACACTGGTCACGGATTTGATTGCCTGCACAAATCTCCCGACAGGCAATAATGATGGCAGTGCGACAAACAGGTGTAAATGATCGGGCATTCCACCTATGCGGAGGAGTTCGACGTCCCTGTTTTTGCACATACCGTAAATAAAATTGTACAATTCCCGTTCATACTCCTCTTTAATGGTGGGGTAACTGCAGTGTGTACGGATAACAATGTGATAGTAAAGTTGTGTGTAGCTCATAATGTCGTATTTTAGTTTTGTTCGATTTTTGTTAACGTGTTTTTTGTCGGGTTATTGTATGGGTGGCTCTCTTCGAGAGCCCGAGGGTGAGGATGCTGCACTACACTGCCGTGCTGCACCACACTGCTGCGCTGCACCACACTGCCGTGTGGTGTTACAGAGAGGGTGCTGCCTTCGGCAGCGGGGGAGTGGAGGAGCGGGGTGCGAGTCGTTGTATATGCGTTGTCACGGTTGTTGCTGCTACACTGTTGTACAGTCACCATACTGTCATGCTGCACTATACTACCGTGCTGCACCACACTGCCGTGTGGTGTTACAGAGAGGGTGCTGCCTTCGGCAGCGGGGAGTGGTGGAGGAGTGTGGTGGGTGGTGGCGCGCCCATACAGTAGCGTGCACTACAGTACGGCGCGATGCGAGAAGCACGCTGCCGAAGTCAGCCACTACAGTGTAACCCCACACGGGAGTGTGGGGTGGACCGTGGCGACCTCATCACTTACTTTACTATGAAAAACACCCCTATCATCACGATCACCACGCCGATCCAGCGGGTGAAGGGCACCGCCTCGTGGAAGACGAAATGCGCCGACAACAGGCCGATGATGTAGCTGATGGAAAGCAGGGGGTAGGCGACGCTGAACTGGTAGTGCTTGAGCACGTACATCCAGACCAGCATGGCCGTGAGAGCACAGATGCCGGAGGCCGCGAACTGCCAGGTGGTGAAGACGGTCTTGAAATAGGCCCACGTCCAGGAGAAATCGCCAAAAAGCTCCACGGAGATTTTAAGCAGGCTCTGGGCTGCCACCAACAGGATGGACTGGACGATGATAAGGATGATGAGAATTAGCATTGTGACAGAAGGAGTAGAGAGTGGTCTATGTTGTGAAAATGGTTGTACACGAGTATATGTTTGGGCAAGGCTTTTGAATAGTTCTTGCCGTAGAAGAGGTGCATTGGAACGGTACTCCGGTGCAGGCAGAGTGCAGCGGCATATACGCCAAATGCAGAGGAACAGAACGATTCCCCGAAAATGTGTTTGTACCAGAGAATGTTTTTTTGCGGCATAATATCGGCGGAAAAGGCGCGATATACGGCGTCGTTCTCCTTGTCGCCGCTCAGCCCCAGCATGAGATACGGCACATCGTCGGGCGTGAGGCCGGCATTTGCAATCAGTTGTCTGACATGTTCGCGTAGCTCGTCGGGCGTGGGCTTGTTGAGTAGGTCCATGCCATCGATGCGACAGAGCGATTCACGGTCTGGAACATCCGTGACGAACATGTTCAACGAACAGCTGCCGGAAAGCGAGCCCGGGTTGTCGGCCTTGCGGAGCGTGTCAGGACTTACATCGCCCGTTCTCCAATAGCCGATTTTGCCGAGCATGTCGAAATAGGCAGGGGTCATCTCGTCTTGCCCGCCTACGAGGGCGTTGTGGATAAGGCCGAGGCGTATTTGCGAGAGGGCGTCGAACAAGCTGCTGTCAAAGGATGTCCCGCGGTGTGAATAGGTGCAGTTGTAGCCGTGGCATTTCAGGTGCAGGGCCACTTGCGAACCGATGGTGTTGTGGGTGGACTGCATGAAATGAGTGGGTGGCAGGCACTCCTCGTCGTTGTCGAGCATGGCCGTGAGGAACTTTTCGGTGCTGTCGATGCAACCCAATCCCGTGCCTGTGATGACGGCGTCAAGCAGGGCTGTGCCATCGGTGGGCATGCCAGCTTTTTGTAGGGCGCTGACGGCGGTGGCCACGGCGCGCTTGAGGAGCTTGCCCATCCTGCGTGCCGCAATGGGGGAGAAGTAGGGCTTGTAGTCTGGCTCGATGGACTCGTTGTAGGGCTGTGCCGGCATGATAGGATGCTCGAACCACTCGTCACTGAGCGGTTGTTGCACGGAAATCTGTGAGATGGCGCGGATGTATGCTTCGCCTGTGGAGGCGTGGCTTGCCATGTCTGATTGTATGGCGTTTGAAGCCTGCTTCGCCGCGTCCAATGTTGAAAAGATGCAGGACGAGTCGTTGCCTCCGAATCCAAAGGAATTGGTGAGCACATGTTGAAGTGCGGCATCCTTGACCACATGGTCGACAGGACGGAAGTTGTGTTCTGCAATAGGGGTCTTGAAGCCTATGTTCGCCGGGATGAACTGGTGCTGCAGTGCCAATATGGAGATGACGCTCTCCACGCCGCCGGCAGCGCTGGTGGTGTGTCCGGTGTAGCTCTTGGTGGAGGAGACGGGCGGCATCTGATCGCCGAAAATACGCATCATGGCGATGCCCTCACAGAGGTCGTTGTTGTCCGTCCCGGTGCCATGAGCGTTGATGTAGTCGATGTCGTCAGGCGTTAGTCCACTCGAAGCAAGCGCTTGTCGCATGGCGCGATAAGCGCCTTCGCCGTTGGGGGAGGTCGCAGTCTGGTGGAAAGCGTCGCAGGCGTTTCCGTATCCCGAAAGTTGGCACAACGGGGCAATGCCGCGACGTGCGGCAGTGGATTCGCCCTCAATGACGATGTAGGCGGCGCCTTCGCCCAAATTGAGGCCGTGGCGCTCCGCATCGAAAGGCCGGCAGGGATCGTTGTCCAGAATCATCAATGAGTTGAACCCGTTGAGATGGAAGAGTGAGAGACACTCTGTGCCGCCAACCACCGCGATGTCGGCCTTGCCCTCCCGGATGAGATTGGCACCAAGGATGATGGCGTTGGCCGCTGACGAGCAGGCTGTGGAAATGGTGGTTATCAACTCGAACTTGCCGCCATACTCCTCGGCGATGAGATCGGTGCAGGCGCCGCAGTCATGCAGGGCAATGTAGTCGTTGCGCTCATTGTCGTTCAAAAAGTGATGATAGAAACGTTCACTTTTTTCCATGCCGCCGACCGTGTTGCCGTTGATGAAGGCAACACGCTTGTCGCTTGCGGTTTGCAGATGTGCTTCAGCCAAGGCCTCCTTCAAGGCGACGCGTCCCAGCAAGGATGTGCGGGTGATCTTCTTGTTGGCGGGGATGCCGAGAAAATCGCGCAGCTCACCGTCGTCGTAGGGAACTTCCCCGGCGGGGATGTCAGTGTGCTTGGTGTGCAGATGTTGCAGCGTACCAATGGCACGTTGCCCCGATAAGAGCATCTTCAACGTGACGGACTTGCCCATCCCCAACGAGGTGACTATGCCCGTGCCTGTTACGACTATCCTCTCCATGAACTATTTCGTTCTGTGGGCGGCGATGTATTCAGCCATGACAGCCACGGACTTGAAGATCTCCTTGCCTTCGTTGGCGTTGTTGAGCTTGATGCCGTAGTTCTTCTCCAATAAGACGATGAGTTCCAAAGCGTCAATGGAGTCGAGGCCAAGACCTTCACCGAACAAAGGTGCATTCTCGTCGATGTCGGCAGGAGTCATACCTTCCAAGTTCAGGACTTCGATAATCTCTTTCTTTAATTCTTCTATAAGTTCTTTCATGTTCTTGTTTATTAATATAGTTTGTTAATTTTATCGACTGAAAGTTTTTTTTCTGCGCCGTTCTCATCTCGTTGAAGCAGACATAGCAACACGTCGGGGACGGATGCATCGTAGTCCACCCATCCGCACAGCAGCGTGTCTAAATCCGGTGTGTCGGCGAAGGCACGTTCGGCCAAGTCGAGCATCTGTTCACCATCGAATTTCTCAAAGACATAGAAGGAACTCTCGCCCCCGATTTTATGTCGGATGGCAATCTCTCCCGTTACGATGTTGGCCAGCGTATAGACGAAGATGGCGGGGCTGGGGTAGTAGTTGCCCGTGTCGCGGATGGTCTCTTCGTAGCGACGGTCGTCATCCAAGGAGGAGGCGCTGTTCATCAGGACGATGCCCCATCCGGCTTTCACGTTTTCGCGGTCGAACTCCTTGTCGTGCAACAGCAACTCGGCGGCCAGCGTTCCGGCCTTGCACTGATGGTCCATCTTGAAGAACTTGGGATACTGCATGCCGATGGCGTGGTAAATGTCGCCAAGCCAATCCTGCCCGTCTTGATTGCGGCAGACCGTTTCGTCATTCAGTCTCACCAATTCTTTGGTGATGCGACAATGGGATTCTATGTGGAAGTTATAGTTCAAAATTCAAAGTTTGTTATTGTTTGATGCGAAAAAGGAGGGCGGCGTTGCTGCCTCCGAATCCAGAGATGAGCTTGAGAAAATGATCGCCTTGGATGCTGTGTGCGTTCGCATCCTGTTGATGTAAGGTATCGTTTGTGTTATAGCAGATGTTGATTTCGGCGACAGTGCCGGGCGTTTCGGTGCCGGCGGACGGGATGGCCACGTGGTCGCGCAGGGCGTGTGCCGAGAGGATGACTTCGAGAATGCCGGCGGCACCCAATGTGTGCCCTAAGTAGCCTTTGAGGCTGTTGACAGGCGTATGTGTGAGTCCGGCGCGGCTGATGGCCATGGATTCCATGTCGTCGTTGTAGGGTGTCGCGGTGCCGTGGGCGTTGATGAAGGCGATGCGTGTGGCGTCATGGCCGTGCGTGGCGGCTTGTATGGCGCGCAATAGTCCCTCACCGGTGCGCGAGGGCCCCGATATGTGGTTGGCATCATTGCGAATGGCCCACCCTTCGGGGATAAGCTCGCCTGCGGGTACGTTTTCTTCTTTGTCTATGGTATAGACTATCGCGGCAGCTGCCTCGCCGAGGTTCAGTCCGCGGCGGTTGGCATCGAACGGCTTGCATAATTCCGGCGACAGAGCCTTGAACGATTGGAATCCGGACACGACGAACTTGGAGAGCATGTCAACCCCCACAACGACAGCGTACTTGCAGGTGCCTTGACGCAGTTGTCGGAAGGCCTCCACTTGTGCGGCACAGCCGGAGATGCAGGCGTTGCTTGCCACGATGGGTCGGTTGGGATTGCCGAAAAAGTCGGCCACCATTTGTGCGGTATGCCATAGATAGGGACGCTCCGGCTCGTAGGGGTTGTACTCCAGCAAGTCCACGTTCCCTTTTGTGGTGGAGAGAATGAACTGTACGTCGCTGCGGTCGGGGGCGATGTTTGCTTCCTCGATGGCTTGGTTGGCTGCCAGAATGGCGGCCATCTCCACGTGGGTGAATCCCTCGCATCCGAAGTCTGTCAATGCACTGAAAGAGTTGCGGAGGTGTGTCTTGTCAAGTATGGAAGCGAAAAATGGTTCCGGTACGCCGAAAGTGCCTTCGTGCAAGACACCACCGCGCTCTCCCCGCCGTATGGCCGCGTAGACGGCATCGGCGGTGAAGCCTAACGGGGTGACAACCCCCTCGCCAATTTTGTGGATTATATGATTCCGTTCAGTTTCTTCCATTCCGTGAAAAATTCCGGCACTTGCAACATGAGCTCATAATCGTGATTCAAAAAGACTTGCGTGGTCTGGCCCAATGCCATCACCTCGTTGGTCTCACGATTCACAATGGTGTAGTCGAACACGATTTTGGCAGCCTCGGTGTCGTGGTATTCTATGATTATCTTGATTTTATCCTGGTATTTTATGGCTCGCTTATACTGCACGTGCAGGTCGACGAGCGGGGCATAGAAGCCCATACTATACATATATAAATACTCGAGCTGATAGAGCTTGCCGAAAGTCTCCCGGGCATCCTCGAAGTACAAGGCGTAGTTGCCATGCCATACGATGCCCATCGAGTCCACTTCGTTGAAGCGGATGTCGATGTCCTTTTCTGCTCGCAATATCTTTTTCTCGTCCATTTTTATCTTTTTAGCCAATTACAAAGACTTTCATGTCACATTCTGCCACTTTCTCGTTATTGGCAAGGGTTTCGGCATGCACGATGATGGCTTCAAACACTTCTGAGCCTACAACGACCGTGGTGTGCAGGGTCTCGCCCGCCAGGGGCAGGCGCAGCACCTTGAAATTGTTGATGGATCCGATGACACCGATGCGTACGGGTTTGTCTTGGTTGAGCCAGCCGATGCGTGCGGCGCAGGTCTGCGCAATGTTCTCCATCAGTCCTGCCTCCGTGAAATGTCCATCTTGCACGAGAATGTTGTCGGCTCCGATGGTGAAGTCGGTGCTGACAACCACGGGGTCGCATTGGAGGATGTTGTCCACCATGACGAACGGGGGTCGTTGTGGAATGAAGGGGAGTGCAGGAGTCATTGCTTCTATTTTTGAGGTCTTTTGCATTCGATGATGGTATGGCCCAGACCGAGGTTGTCATGATATTTCTCGATGACTAGGCCGGCCTCGTGGATGCAGCGTTCCATGTCGCCGGAGTAGTACATTTTGCTGTTGCCGTTGGCCATGGCAGTGAAATACAGGCTGATTTGAGCCAGACAGTAAGAGGCGGTCTCGAAGCGTTGGCGATCCCAAAGGGTCTCCATGATGTAGAGCCGGCAGTCGTCGCCCATGGATTTCGCGGCGCGGGAGAGGATGCTGATGACTTCGTCTTCGGAGAAGCAGTCGAGGAATTGGCTCATCCAGATGGCCTGGAAACCTGTGGGGAATGGCACGTTGCGGTCAAGCAGGTTGCAGCCGTGGCCGTGGATGCGGTCTGCGCCCGCCAGGTCGCGGGTCTGCTGGCGCATCATTTCCAGCTGTTGCGGCAGATCCATGATGGTGACTTGCACATCGGGGTCGTGTGCCACACACTGGACGGCCCAGCGTCCGGTGTTGCCGCCTACGTCAAGCAGGTGGGCGGGCTTGCGGCTGAAAACGATGTCCAAGGCCATGGGGAATGAATTGTCGGAGTAGAAATGGTCAAAACCGAACCAACTCTTCTGCACTTGCGGGGGAAGTTGCGACAACCCTTCGTAGATGGTGGGCCATTGGCCGAAGACTTTGAGACCTTCGGGTTTCCCATTCACAATGGCTTCCTCTAAGTTGAAAAGCCCCAAATAGTTCACGTCGTGGTTGAAATCCATGTTGACGCGCGCCATCTCATCGTTCAGCAGGAACCAACCGGCCTTGGCCAGGAAGAAACGCTCCTCTTTCAGCAGGATAGTGCCGATGGTGAGGGAGGATTCCAAGAGAACTTGCGCACCGTAACGCGATAGCTTGGCCTCGCGTGCAATCTCCTCCAAGGTCATGCCATCCTTGTGCTCGTCCAGCATCTGGAGAATCCCAAACTTCACCATCAGGCGGGAGACTTGGAACACTACGGGACCGAATGCAATCTCTTGCGCTAAACGTTGGGCTTCCAACGCCGTGAATCGCTCCTTTGCGTATATGTTTTTTTGAGGATTTTCAAGTTTCATTGTGGATAATTTTTTAAGTATTTGATGAAAAGTTAGTTGTCTTGTATTTTCCAAAAATCGAAGAAGTTGAACCATTGTTCAGGACAGGTGTGCAAAACTTCTTCCAAGGAATGAACGTATTGGAGAAGAAGGTCGTCGCTGCTGTTGCTGTTCAAAGGAATTAAGTGGCTGTGATAGCGGTTGTTCTTGTCCTTGATCATGAAGGCGGAGATGACAGGCACCTCCATGAGTGTGGCGATGCGGAAAATGCCGGTCGGGAAATCAGCAGGGTGCCCGAGAAAGTCAACGCTCTTTTTCTTGTTCCCCGTGAACATGCGGTCGCAAAGGATGGCGACGACCTCGCCATGGTCGAGCGCCTCCTTGATGGCAAAGAGGTGCGACATGTCTTCCGTTACAGGAATGAGCTTGACGTTGTTTTCCTGGAAGATGGTGTTGCGGCGTTCTTGAAGGAGTTCGCTCTCGCCGCCGAAGATGATGCAGTTGAAAGGCTTGCGGTCTTGTTCCAACGCCTGCCCCATCAGCTCGAAATTGCCGATGTGGGAACCCGCGAGGATGAATCCCTTCTCTTGGTCCAACATGCGGTCCACCAGTTTGCTGTCCTCTTCCCGGATGGTGATTTTGAATTGTGCCTTGTTGCCGGCCCACAGGGCGAATTTGTCAATGACGACGCGTCCGAAAACGAAGGCTGTTTTAACGTTGTCCGTGAAGGATCTCCATCGGTTCAGCCCCCAAATCTTGCGGTAATACTGGTATATGGCTCGATTGGTCTTCCGTGCAAACAGAAGACAAAAGGGAATGATGGGGTAGAGTACGGGATAGAACACCCTTGTGGGCACGTGCCGCAAGGTGCGCAGCAGGAAACGTTGCCCAAAAGCCCCTCCATTGGTCTTGCCTTTCCAGTCTTGGGTCTGGGCCATGTATTAGTTTACTTTTCCAACGATGAAGTCGTAGAATTGTCCCAAGGTCTTGACATCTTTCATCTCCTCGGGCTTGATCTTGAATCCGAATTTCTTTTCCACGATAACGACGATGTCCACGAAGTCAAGGCTGTCAATGCCGAGTCCCTCTTTCAACAGGGCCTCTTCTTTCAGCAAGTCTTCTTCAATCTCAATCTCGTTCACTAAAAAGTCGTTGACTGTTTTGACGATTTCTTCTCTTTGCATGTAAAGTGTTTTTGATATGTTATTTTATGAATTTCTTGACGACCAAAGCACTGTTTGTTCCTCCAAAGCCAAAGGAGTTGGAGAGATAGGTGTTGATGGTGTGCTCGGTGGGTATGTTGATGATATTCAGGTTTTGTGAATATTCGTCTGGATTTTCGAAGTTGATGTTGGGGGCGATGAAGTTGTTGAGCATCATTAAGTTGGAATAGACAATCTCGCTGGCGCCGGCCATCCAGCATTCGTGGCCCGTCATGGACTTGGTCGAGCTGACGGGGGTGCGCAACTCGCCGAAGAGCGTGTCGATGGCCTTGGCCTCGAGCTGGTCGCCTTGGATGGTGGAGGTGGCGTGTGCGTTGATATAGTCAATGTCCTTGGCATTGACGCCGGCATCCAGCATGGCGCGCGTCATCGCGACGATGGAGCCTTGGTCGCTGGGTTGGGAGATGTTCACCCCGTTGGAGGAGAATCCATATCCGATGAGCTCGGCGATGATGGGGGCTCCGCGTTTGACGGCGTGCTCGTATTCTTCGAGGATGAGCGTCGCAGCCCCGCCGCTGGGCACCAGCCCGTCATGATCGCGGTCGAAAGGACGGGAGGCCTTGGTGGGCTCGTCCACACGGGTGGAAAAAGCGGCTATGCCGTCGAAGCTGCCCATGGAGAGGTAGTTGGTCTCCTGTGCGCCGCCGCAGATGATGACATCCTGTAGCCCGTTGCGGATATACATCATGCCCAAGCCAATGGCATGGGAGCCGCTGGCACAGGCCGCGCTGATGGTCAAGTTTATACCCCGCAACTTGAAAATGGTCGACAGGTTCATCGTTACCGTGGAGTTCATGGACTGGAAGATGGCGCCGGAGCCCATCATCTGCGTGTCTTTGTACTCCATGGCGGTCGTGTGCGCATCGATCACGGCTTTGGCTGACGAGTCGTTGCCGTAAAGAACGCCCACCTCGTTGTGCTCAAGATAGTCGAGGTCGATGTTGGCGTTGCGCAGAGCTTCCGCGGTGGCCATGTAGGCGTATTCTCCCTGTTCGGGCAGGCACACACGCGAGCGGCGGTCCAGGATGCCCTTGAGAACGGGACGTTCCAAGATGCCGGTGAGCGGGGAACGATAACCGTACTCCACGCGCTTGGGGTCGATGCCGATGCCGGATTTGCCCGCGCGAAGCGAGGCAAGCACCTCGTCGAGGTTCTTGCCCAGGCAAGAATAGATGCCCATGCCGGTAATGACTACTCTCTTCATGTTTGGTCGGTTGTTTTAACGATAGGGTTGTGGTTAGGTGTAAAGTCCGCCGTTGATGGAAATGGCCTGCCCTGTGATGTAGGCGGCCTCGTCGGAGGCGAGGAAGCCCACCAGCGCGGCGACCTCTTCGGGAGTTCCGAAACGTTTGGCGGGAATCATGTTCTTCAGGGTCGCCTCGTCAAGGTCTTGGGTCATGTCTGTGGCGATGAAGCCGGGAGCTACCGCGTTGACGGTGATCTTGCGGCCGGCGACTTCTTGGGCCAAAGCCTTGGTGGCGCCGATGAGGGCAGCCTTGGCAGCCGAATAGTTGACCTGTCCGGGCAGTCCTTTGATGCCGGACAAAGAGGCCATGTTGATGATGCGTCCGCCACGATGGGTGAGCATCTCCTTGAGCAAACGGCGCGTCAAATAGAAAAAGCCGTTCAGTGTGGTGTCTAAAACCTGCTGCCAATCCTCATCTTGCATGAAAACCATCATCGTGTCTTTGCGGATGCCGGCATTGTTGACCAACACGGCGATGTAGTCGTCGGGGTGATTGTTTCCCCACTGCTCGATAGCCTGCTCTGTCTCGCTCTGGGAGGCAACGTCGAAGGGAAGCAGCTCGGCTTTGCCGCCTTCTGCTTCGATAAGGTCTTTGACCTCCATGGCAGCCTCTTGGCGCGAACGATAGTTGATAAGGACTGGGTATCCCATTCGGGCGAGCTTGATGCATACGGCACGTCCGATGCCGCGCGAACCACCAGTGACTAAGGCGTATTTCATAGATTACAGAATCTGGATTTTTTTGTTGAGAAGATAGTCGATAACGTGCTGGATGTCGTGATCCTTCGGCGCATCTTCGATGAATTTGGGCACAATCGCGCGCACCTCCTTGTAAATCTCCTTCGTGAAAGGAGAGAGCTGGTCGGCAATCTCAAGACAATCCACAGCTTGTGCCAGGCTGATGTAATGGATGGCCATCACCTGGAAACTGTTGTCGATGACCCGCTTGGCTAAGATGGCCGCATTCGTGCCCATGCTGACGATGTCTTGGTTGTCGTTGTTGTTGGGTATGCTGTGCACGTACATGGGATTGGACAGCGTTTGGCATTCTGCGGTGGTGGAGCATGCGGTGAACTGCATGGCTTGGATGCCGTAGGTGAGGCCTAACGTGCCGAGGTTCAGGAACGGGGGCAGGATGCCGTTGATGCGGTCGTGGCAGAGATAGTTGATTTGGCGTTCCATGAGCATGGTCAGCTTGGTGATGGCGATTTTCATCTTGTCCATCTCAAAGCTGACGTAGTCGCCGTGGAAGTTGCCGCCGTGGTAAACGGTTTCGGTGTCCATGTCGACGATGGGGTTGTCGTCGACGCCGTTGAATTCTTCGATGAGGATTTTCTCCGTAAAGGCCAGGGCGTCGTAGACGGGACCAAGCACTTGGGGCACGCAGCGCAGCGAGTAGTAGGGTTGCACCTTGTGCTCGAAAACTTTCTCCTCGTGGTGGTGGAACATCTCGATGTCGCGCTTGCGCAGACATTGGCTGTCATGGGCAACCTGCAGCATCATGCGTGCCACGGCGGATTGTCCCTCGTGGTTTTTGAGGTCGTTGAGTTGGGGCGCCATGAAATCGTCGTAGGAGGCGGCGATTTCGTTCATCATCACGGAGGCGATGATGGCGTATTGCAGGAGCATCTTGGCGTAGTGGAGGTTTACCAAACCCACACCGGTCATCATGGCCGTGCCGTTGTTGAGGGCGAGTCCCTCGCGCAGGGTGGGCTTGAGCGGGGTTAAGCCCAACTCGGCCATCACTTCAGCGCAGGGACGACGCTTGCCTTGGTAGAAGACTTCACCCTCGCCGATAAGTGCCAGCGCGAGGTGGGCAAGCTGAACCAGGTCGCCGGAGGATCCCACACTGCCGTGCTGGGGAATGACCGGGTAGACGCCTTTGTTGATGAACTCTTGCAGCAGGTCGAGGGCGTAGGGATCCACACCGGACTTGCCGGAAGCGAACGTGAAATAGCGCGCCAGCATGGCGGCACGCACGTATATCTCGGAAAACGGTTCACCCGCACCGCAAGAGTGGCTGCGGATGATGTTGTATTGAAGAGCTTTGATGTCCTCGTCCTTGACACGATATTGCGCCATAGGGCCGAATCCGGTGTTGATGCCGTAAATGACTTTGTCTTTTGCAAATTCTGTCAAAAATTTATGACTTTCTGCAATTCTATGCTTGGTCTCCTCTGGTATGTGTAAAGGTTTGTTGTTGAATAAAACGTCTTCAATATCAGTAAATTGCATATCTAATTTTTATATTTTTAATTCAAATATATAGTGCGCGTATTAGGGTCGCAAAAATAAAAAAAATATCAATAACCGCATTATGAGTTAATGCGGTTTCTTTATGGGTGATTTACAAGTTTTCAGTCAGTGTAAAACGCTGGCAAGGATTTCCACAGAATCGATGTTCCGTAGTTGTTCGTTGTGAACTTTGTAATATCTTAACAGATAGTGTAACAGGCTGTTGCGGATGTGGCGCGAGACGTGGACTGTTCCCTCTTGTCTAAGCAAATGCGATAAATACAGGCTCTCTTCTAAGGGCAGCTCGTTGTTCTCGTCCACGCAGTAGGGCTGGAAACGACTTTCTTGCAGCGAAAAGTGGCGATTTGTGTCGGAGAAGTTGTTTTCGGGGAAGAATCCAAGCACGATGCTCAGACGGAGCAGAAAACGCAAGGGTAAGTCCACCAAGTCGATGTCTGGCTCATAGATGCGAAGGATCTCACCTTCAAGGAAATCATAGAGCACTTTATCCTCTCCGGCATCTGTAAGCAGTTTGTACAGCAGTTCGTCGTAGAACATCACCAGCGAGCTGCGTGCAGGGTCGTAGAGTTGCTCGGCGGCGGAGATGTCGCGTTGCACGTCGCGGAGGTACATCAGGTGGTCGCTGTGGCGGTCGTCGTATGTGACATGCAGGATCGACAGGGGGGAGAAAAGCGATGCTCGGAAACGGCTTTTCTTGCTGTAGGCTCCCTTGACGATGAAGGACTTCACGCCGTGTTCGCGCGTGAAAAGCTTGACAATGAGCGAGGTGTCCGAGTATTTGGTGCCATGGAGCACAATACTGGGGGTGGATACCATCATGGCCTTTGCAAATTATTTGACAAACAAGAACTTGGTAACGATTTTCTCCTTGCCATCTTTGTCAGAGCACATGACGTAATAGACACCGGTGGCGGGACGTTGGCCGAAGAAGTCCTGGCAATACCAAATCAGCTCGCCGCCGTTGCTGTAGCCTTGCCATACGAGCTTGCCCGAGGCGTCCGTGATCTTGCATAAGGAGTTCTCCTTAAGCCCCCGTACGGTGACTGCGCCATTATAGTCGTGGCGCACAGGATTGGGGAAGACGGGAAGGTCTTCGTAGCTTTCGTGTCCGGCGGTGGCGGTGCCACGGTAACTGGTCACGCCCTTGGGGGTGCAGAAGAAGACTTCACCACTGATGGGGTCTATCTTGATGTTGGTGATCTGGTTGGAAAAGAGGGGGTTGTCCTCCGCAGTGAAGTGCAGCAACTGCTCTTGTCCGTCGTCGCTCATCAGGAACACGCCGGCCTTGGTGGTGCCGATCCATTTGCGGTTGGCGCCGTCCACGGCGATGGCGCTGACATCTTCCCATTCGAGCAGTACCGAGACATATCCGTCCTGCTCCAGCAGGATGTTGCGTGGGTACGCTGTGCCTTCAAACACTTTTGAAGGGTAATAGATGACCTTGACACCTTTGTCGGTGCCAATCCAGATCTCGCCATCCAAGTCCTCGGCGATGCAATGGACGGTGGAGGAATTCACCTCGGCGGCGATGTTCATGTCGATACGGGCGAATTTGTCGTCACTGATGTCATCGTAGGTGCCGTTGTCATAAAAGGCGATGAGATGGTATCGGTTGAAGTTGTCGTCGCGGGGATAGGTCACCCATTTGTAGCCGCGAGAGTCAACCAGCAGGTCTTCGGCTACGACGAGGTCGGGGGATGCGGTGATGACACCGCTGCCGATGTTATATGCGTGCCATGTGCCGTCAGGCTCCATCATTTTGAGCATCTTGCCGCATTGGCTGTTGGTGATCCAGAGGTTTCCCTTGGAATCAAAGCCAAGGCCAGAAACGTATGTGTTGCCGTCAGACGTGGAGTCGATAAGGGAGTTGAAGGCGGTGTAATGATCCGTTACGTGCCCGTCTTTGCATCGGAAGAGTCCGTTGCCCCAGGAGGCAATGTACCATTCTGCGTCGTTGTTGGGGTTGATGACCACGTTGGTGAGGTCGTATGTGCCACGCCGTGGGTCGTAGTTGACAAATTCCGTGGCATTGCAGTACCACTGCTGGTCTTTGAACCAACTTACGGACGGATAAAGCCAACTGGGTGCAAAAGCGGGCCCCTTGCGCGAGCCTGGCACCGTAACTGTGATACCGTTGACGCTGCTGATGCCTTCCGCTGTCGATGCAAAAGGACCACTCATGGTATGGAATCTGTAGGCGTAGTACTCGCGATTGTATTGTACGAGCCCGTATGCACCATCGGCAGCCCAGATTATATCACCGTCTAAAAAGGCTTCATAGCAATCGGGGTATTGATTGTTCTGAATCCAGTAGGCTATGAATGTGGGGTTGAGTTGGACGTCAAAAGTCTGCACTTGATCCCAGTTGGTGATCACCATCTCTGTGCTGTTGGCGGTAAGGGAACGCATGTCGGTGTAGGTGTATGAAGTGGCTTGCCATCCATCGTTTGACAGGGCATAGAGGGTGTCGGCACCGATGGCGCCGTCGCCCGCATTACGGTTGGCATATACGGTGCCGCCAAAGGCGACGATATGGTCGAAATCGGAATCCGTTGTCTCCAAGGTCCATTCATGGAAATTGGCGGGGTTGCCTGAGCCCTTGGAAATGCTGAAAATGCCATTGGAAGTGGTTACGTAATAGTGACTGTCGGAAGCGGCCATGTCATTAGCATAGTATTGAACACCATTGCGTTTGGTGAACCATGTGTCCTCAATGAGGCGCCTCCCCGGATCAAGTACCACGATCCCGAAGGCGTATACGATATAGACACGGTTGTTGTATGCGCGGAGGTGCAGCGGCTCCTTGGAGCCTGAAAGCTGCTTGTTCTTGATGTCGCTGAGATTGTAGAGCTTGTCTCCGTTGATGAGATCCAAGTTGCCGTTGGCGTAGGCCACGACCAACAGTTGGTGCTGGTCATCGTATAGAATCTTGGAGATGTCGATGTCTGATAATCCATCCACTTTGGTCCAGGAGGAGAGGTCGGGGCTTTCGTTGCTCAAGGTGCTCTTGTCGAGCATCATCAGCCCGTTGGAGGTGGCGGCATAGACGTAATCGTATGCCACAGCCACGGAGTGGAAGGCGTGCATGGGCACATGTGCGCGGAACGTCCCGACGGGGATTTGCGCAAAAGTGGATGCGAAGAGCACAAGACCTGCTATGAAAAGGATGAGATGTTTCATAAGGTGTTGTTTTGAAATGATTTACGGAGTTTTCTTGCAGGGATAATGGAGGTAAGCAAGCTGATGGCGAGTACAGTGGCGAGCACGATGAGGAAATCTACAAGTCGCATTTGTACAGGATAGTAGGGGATAAGGTAATTGGTGCCGTCACCGAGCTTGACAATATGGAGGGTTTGTTGCAAGATGCAGACAATGGAGCCGAGCAGCAATCCGCCTAATCCTCCCAACAGGGAGGTTGCCATGCCCTCGTAGAGGAAGATGCGCTGGATGAGCCCTTGTGATGCTCCCATGCTGCGCAATACGGCAGTGTCGCGCTGCTTTTCGAGCACCAGCATGCCTAAGGAGCCGATGATGTTGAAGGCAGCCACCAACAAGATGAAGGACAGGATAACATAGATGACCATTTTCTCGGACTGCATGGTCCTGAAAAGGCTCGCTTCTTGCTGGTACTTGTTCTGCACCTTGAACTTTGGCCCGGCAATCTTGCTGACTTCTTCTTGGACTTTGGAAAATGTGCCGGGATCCTTGAGTTGCACTTCAACAGAGGTGGCCTCGCCGTGGTAATCCATCAGGTCGCGTGCGAACTCGACGGGACAAAAGACGATCTCCTGGTCGTATGCGGTGTTGGTGTTGAAGACGCCGGTAGGGAAGAGCACTTGTGTGCGGAAGGCATCGGTGGGGTTGGCAAAATTCTTTTTGGTGCGTTTGGGGTAGTAAAGTTTGAGCAGGTCGTATTGGTTGAGTTGCAGCAGCAACTTGCCGGCGGCTACGGATCCTATGACAGCGCAGGGCTGTTCGCCCCGCTGAAGGTCGAACGAGCCGTCTATCAGCATTTTGTTGAGTTTGTTTTGTGCGATGTAAGAGTTGTCGACGCCCTTGAGCCGCAATAGCTCTTGCCGCTCCTGATAGGTTGTCAACACCAGGTCGCTGACCACTTCCTGTACGGCATTGACTTCCGGCAGGGCCTCGATTTCCGCCATGGGGAACGAGTCTGTCGGAAAGGATTTCCCCTCCACGAGGGTGATCTCGAAGTCAGGGTTGAATGCGTTGAACCAACCGCCAATCATCTCCTGCATGCCGTTGAAGACAGACAGGACCACGACTAATGCCGCACTGCTGACCATGATGCCGAGCACGGACACAGCAGAGATGACGTTGATGATGTTGTGCTGCTTCTTGGAGAAGAGGTATCTCAACGCGACAAATATAGCCGTTTTATGGGTGGCGTTCTTCACGGTTTATTGTTTGAGCAATCGGTCGATGTTTTCGATATAGTCGAGGGTGTCGTCGATGAAGAATTCGAGTTGGGGCACGATGCGGAGCTGGTCCTTGACTCTCTGCCCAAGGCGATAGCGGATGTCCTTGGTGTTGGCGCGTACTGCTGCGATGATGGCATCCTTGTCGGGTGCCATATAAATGCTGAGGTAAGCGCGTGCTATGGACAGGTCTGGTGTAATGGTGGCCTTTGTCACGGTGATCATGCAGCCATATACGTTGATGCCGTCCTGCTGGAAAAGGGTCGCCAGTTCTCGTTGCAGGAGCGAGGCGATTTTTTGTTGTCTTGTGGAATTCATAGGTGATTTTTTTTGTAAACTAAAGCAGTTGTTTCTTGATTTTCGGCACCATCCTGTCAATGTCGCCGGCCCCGATGGTGAGGAGCACTTCCTGCGGATGGGTGGCGAGGTAGGGGAGCAGTTCCTCCTTCTGGAGGACGAGTTTGTTGGGATTGTGGATGAGGGAGAGCAAATACTCGGAGTCGATGCCGGGAATGGGCTGTTCGCGGGCAGGGTATATGGGCAGAAGGATAACCTGATCCAAAGGGTCGAGCACGTCGGCGAAAGCCTGCGCAAAGTCGCGGGTGCGGCTGTACAAATGCGGTTGGAAGATACCTGTGACATGTTTGCCCGGATAAATCTTGCGTACAGCTGTGATGAAAGAGTGCATCTCCTCAGGGTGATGTGCGTAGTCGTCGATGAAGACGACCTTGCCGTTGTCCACGATATAGTCAAAACGGCGTTTTACCCCTGTGAAGGTGTTGAGTTTCTCGCGGAGCAGGGTTTCTGTCAGGGCATCACGGACATTCTGATTGTGCTGGGATTCCTCCATGAGCGCGGCGAGTGCGGCAGTGGCGTTGAGCACGTTGTACAAGCCGTTGGCGTGTAGCTCCAGGCCTGTCAGGGTGCCGTGTGGCGAGCGCAGGTCAAAAGTGGCGCGGTTGGGGCGCAAGGTGATGTTATACGCATGGTAGTCAGCGGAGGGTTGGATGCCATAGACACGTTTGTTCGGGTGTTGGATGTGTGTCGCGACATTCTCTTCGATGATTAGGGTCTTGGATTGTCGGGCAAACTGCTGGAAAGCCGCGATGAGGTTCTCGTGAGTGCCATAGATGTCGAGATGGTCGGCGTCCATGGCGGTGATGATTGCGGTGGAGGGGTGCAGGGTGAGGAAGGACCGGTCGTATTCGTCGGCCTCGGCCACGGCTATGACGGGGTGCGGGGCGAGCACGAGGTTGTCGTCGAAATTCTTGGCAATGCCGCCAATGAACGCGACAGAGGGTACTTGTGGTGAAAGCAGGTGTGCCACCATTGAGGTGGTGGTGGTCTTGCCGTGTGTGCCGGCCACAGCCACGGCCGGCATCTTTTCCGTTATCTGTCCCAAGACCTGGGAACGTTTGTACAGGGGGATTCCCTGCTCTTCCAAGAATTGGAATTCCGCGTTGCTGCGGGGCACGGCAGGGGTGTAAACGGCGTAATCCAAGCCTTGTGGAATTTTCCCGGGGTTGTCGTCGAAATGGATGACGGCGCCTTTGTGCTCCAGCATCTCCGTGATGGCGGAAGGGGTTAGGTCGTAGCCGTGGACGGATGCGCCTGCTGCTAAGAAATATTGCGCCAGTGCGCTCATGCCGATGCCCCCGATGCCGAGAAAGTAGATCTGCTTATTTTTCATAGATGAGGAAAACGGTTCTTCTGTTCTTGGCGCGCCCGATGGCGGTGTTGTTGTCGGCAATGGGCTGCGACTCGCCGTAGCCCTTGTAGCGTAGCCGGTGGGCGGGGATGCCTTTGTCGATCACGTAGTCATATACCGCCTTGGCGCGTTGGTGGGAGAGCTTGAGGTTGGCGTCGTCGTTGCCCACGTTGTCGGTATGGCCTTGGATCTCCACCTTTACAGTAGGGTTCTCCTTGAGGAACTCGATGAAGAGCGCCAGCACAATTTTGGAATTGGCGGTGAGTTGGTAGGAGTTGGTCTCGTAGTAGATGTCGCGCAGGTCGCACACCTTGCCGGTCTCAATGGCCTTCACCTCGGCGTCCTTGACAACGATGGGTTCGGTAAGCTGCTCTGGAGTGATGACCTGCGAGTCGAAGGAGTGGCCCTCCTTCTTGACAGTGACGATGAGCGGTTGCGGGTCGTCTTTCTTCACTTCGGTGGCGACAGCATACTGTTGGTTGTTGGCGCTGACCACGCCGGTGGCGACCACGTTGGCGGCGGTGTCCCGGATCTCGACGGTCGCGCCTTCCAAGTCGCCGTCGTCGGCGGTGACGGATCCCTTGATGATGGCCATCGTGTGGGGACGCGCGTCCTCGTATAGCTCAAACTCATAGAAGTTCCAGTCGCCCTCCTTGATTTTGCGGGAACAGAAATAGCCGGTCTTGCCGTCAAGGCTGACGAAGAAGTTGACGTCGTCGCCATCGGAGTTGATGGGGTATCCGATGTTGGTGGGCTTGTTCCAGTTGCCGTTGTCGTTCAGCTTGGAGAAGAAGATGTCTTGTCCGCCGATGCAGTCGTGGCCGTTGGAGGAGAAATAGAGCGTCTTGCTGTCGGTGTGCAGGAAAGGGGATCGCTCGTCGCGTTCCGTGTTGATGACGGGCCCGAGGTTGACGGGTTTGCGCCATGTGCCGTCGCTGTTGCGGCGGGAGAGCCAGATGTCGGAGCCGCCGATGCTGCCGGGCCGGTCGGAGGCGAAGAATAGCGCTTTGCCGTCGGAACTGAGCGAGGGCTGCGATTCCCAGGAGTCAGGGCGGTTGATGCTGGCCCCCAAGCTCTGTGGCTCCGTCCAAGAGCCGTCGACAAGCTCGGAATAGTAGAGGTCGTAGTTGTTGTAGTTGTGGCCCTTGACGGTCGTGGGCATCAACTTGGCGAAAATGATGAGGTCGTTGGTGATGTTGATGGTCGGGCTGCCTTCGCCCTTGGCGTTGTTGAAAGGCGAATCAAGCGGCTTGCCGGCGGGAAATTGGCCGTTTTTCTTTTCGCTGACGCTGAAAAATTCACGTTTGACCTTCTCGCTGCCGAAAAAGCTGTCCTCGCTCACATCTTGCCGACGGGTGAAATAAAAGAAATTGCCGTCGGGAGAGAGGGTGCCGAGGTACTCGTCGGCCTTGGTGGAGATGCCGTCCACAGCCTTGGGGTCGAAAGGCACGGGGTTGTTGAGCACTTGGTCGAAGAAGGTGGCGCGGCGTATGAGCAGTTCGCACTCTTGCAACATGGTGTCGCGGGTGCCCGTGAAGGCGTCAGGATTCTCCACCACCACTTTCGCGAACTTGATGGCCTCGGGAAAACGTTCCTGGGCGTAGGCCAAGCGCGCTGCATAATAGTTGCAGTGGATCTTGTAGTACGGGCAGACGTCGTAAATGCGGCCGAAAGCTGCCAACGCGCGGTTCACGTCCGACTTGCTTTGCGTGCGCGACTGCAGGTCGTTGGCCTCCAGCGGCAAATACAGCCCGAGGGCATAGTAGTAGTTGACTTCCAAGTACTCGGGATGTTCCTCCAAGATCTGGTCATAGAGCTCGTAGGCTTCATCCTTCTTGCCGCTCTTGTGGAAATCCCGGGCTTTCTTGAAGAGTTTCTCAGAAGTCTTGTCCATCGTCTGCTCGCATGGGTCCCCCGCATCGTCCTGTGCGAGAACGACAAAAGGGTATGCGCAGAACAGCACACTTGCGAGTAACGGTAAAATCCAAGACTTCATGGCGGCGGGCGTGATTCCTAGTTGTCTTTGGTGACGGTCTCTCCGGCCTCGATGATTTTGACGAAGTCGTCGGCTTTGAGCGAGGCGCCGCCGATAAGTCCGCCATCCACGTCTTGCTGGGAGAAAAGTTCGAGGGCGTTCTTCGCGTTGCAGCTGCCACCGTAAAGGATGTAGGTGTTGACGGCCATTTCGGTGCCGAATTTCTTCTCGATGACGCTGCGGATGAAAGCGAGCATCTCCTGCGCCTGCTCAGGCGTGGCGGTCTCGCCGGTGCCAATGGCCCAGATGGGCTCGTAGGCTACCATGACGCGCTCCATCTGTTCGGGCGTGAGTTGGTATAATGTCTCTTCTACCTGTTTTTGAACAACAGAAAAATGCTGGTTGGCCTTGCGCTCCTCCAAAGATTCGCCGCAGCACATCACAGGCACGATATCGTTGACCAAAAGACGCTGCATTTTCTTGAGCACGATGGCGTTGGTCTCTCCGAAATATTTGCGGCGCTCAGAGTGGCCCACGATGCAGAAAGAAACATCCATGTTGGCCAGCATCTCGGCGGAGACTTCGCCCGTGTAGGCGCCGTTCTCATATTCGCTGACATTCTGCACACCGGCATAGAAGGGTGCACCCTCCTCGTTCGCGTGGTCAGTGACCAATTCCGCATAGACGAGAGGCGGACAAAGCACGACTTCGGTCTCCAGGTTGTAACCTTCAAGCTTTTCGGTGATTTCGGTGATGAGTTCTTCGGCCTCGTCGAAATTCTTGTTCATTTTCCAGTTTCCAATGACAATCTTCGGTTTCATATTCAATGATTTAGTTGATGATATTTCAGATTTGATTAACTTGCATTTACGCCTGCAAAAATATATAAAAAAACAACATGAGGACAAACGTTTGCACTTCGCTGCCTATCAAATAGCCGATGTCGGTAACCCAATGCTAACGTTCAATCGCTATTTTTTCGTACTTTTGCAGCCTGATAAAAATTACGACTATGCGATATCAACCTTTGGATTCTCGTTTCTATACTCGCAACCGCAAACGCGTGGTGAGCGAAATGGCCCAGAACTCTGTCGCCGTATTGGTGTCCCACGACGAATATCCGCGTTGCGGCGACACGACACACCCTTTCCGCCAGAATTCCGATTTACTTTACTTGTGCGGCATCGACCAGGAAGAGACTTTCCTGACTTTGGCACCGTGGCATCCCAACCCTGACTATCGGGAGATTCTCTTCATCAAGAACCCTTCACCCGAGAAGATCGTCTGGTTCGGACACCGGCTGAGCAAGGAGCAGGCGTCAGAGTTGTCGGGCGTGCGCACGGTGATGTTCACGGAATCTTTCGAGAGCGTGCTCAATGACCTGATGATGCATGCGGAGCATGTTTACCTCCACATTCCGGAGGATCCGCGCATCAAGCCGACGTTTCCCACCCACGAGGTGCGCTTTGCTGCGCAGTTGAAGAAGGACTACCCGCTGCACGACTATCGCCGCCTGGCCCCGATCCTCTATCCGTTGCGTGCCGTGAAGGCCCCCGAAGAACTGGCAGCCCTCAGGAAGGCTTGCCAAATCACGCGCCAGGCTTTCGAGCGTGCGCTGAGCGCCATCCGCCCGGGACGTTATGAGTATGAGATCGAGGCAGAGTTGACCTACGAGATGATTCGCAACGGTGCCACGACCCACTCCTTCGCACCCATCGTGGCCGCCGGTCCCGACACTTGCATCCTTCACTATATCAAGAATGACAAGCAGATGCAGGACGGTGACCTGCTGCTGATGGACTTTGGCGCTGAGTACGCCAATTATGCCGGCGACTGCTCCCGTACCGTGCCCGTCAACGGTGCCTTCACCCCGCGACAACGCCAGGTGTATGAGGCGGTCTTGTCTATCTACAAAGAGACTATTCCTCGATTCCGCCCCGGCATGACCATCCATAAAATCAATGACTTTGTCTTCAAACGGATGGATGAGGAACTCATCAAGCTGGGCCTTTACACGCGCAAGGATGTTCAGAACCAAGATCCTGCCGCTCCGCTTTTCAAAAAGTATTACATGCACAACACCAGCCATTTCATAGGGCTTGATGTGCACGACGTGGGCCAGCGCGACTGGGTGTTCCAACCTGGCAACGTGCTCAGCTGCGAGCCGGGTATCTACATTGCCGAGGAGGGCATCGGCGTGCGCATCGAAACCGATGTCGTCGTCGCGGACACGCCCATCGATCTCTTCGCAGGTACGCCCGTGGAGGTGGAGGAAATTGAATCATTGATGCGGGATGCTTGATGCCCCATCGGTCATACCTTAAAAATTCAAGTCTTGCGTGTTTGTTCATATCAGGTTGGTTGGTAAGTGGTTTATAGTTTCATGTTTCAAGTTTCAAGTTTAAAGTTTCATGTTAAAGATATAAACATTGAAACCTGAAACCTGAAACCAAATTTCTCCTTTCGCGTAACGTAGATTAGTATAGTATTGTGAAAAACGAATTGATTTCTCGAATTGCAGCTTTGGGCAGTCTGTCGATTGTCGGTATGGCGAAAAATACCGGCAAGACGGTCTGTCTGAACTATGTGTTGGAACAACTGCAACATACCGGCAAGGTGGTGGCGGTGACTTCCATAGGCCTGGACGGGGAGAAGACTGACCAGGTGACGCAGACCGAGAAACCGGAGATTGAATTGACGGAGGGGATGTTCTTCGTGACGTCGGAGTACCATTACCGTCAGCGCCGGCTTTTGTCGGAGATATACGATGTGTCGGGCGAGATGACCTCGCTGGGCCGATTGGTCACAGCGCGTGTGTTACAGCGCGGCAAAGTGATACTGACGGGGCCTGCCACCACAGCGCGCGTGAAAGCTCTCATCGGGCAGCTGGCCGCGCATGGCGTGGACCTGACCATCGTAGACGGGGCCCTCTCGCGCGTGAGTCCCGCCTCGCCTGCCATTACGGAGGGCTTGATCTTGAGCACCGGGGCTGCCATCGCCCCTGATTTGGCTTCTATCGTCAATAAGACAAAGTTTGTCTATCAGTTGACGCAACTGCCCGAATATGGGACATCTATGGCGGAAGAGCTGATGCTCGCCGACCCGGGTATCTGCGCTGTCGAAGATGATGTTTTGCATAAACTCCCCATAGAATCGCCACTCTTGTTTACGAAATGCAAGGAGAAACTCTTCAGCCACGGCACGACACTCTTTGTCAGTGGTATCATTACCGACAATATGTTGGAATATTTGCGGGTGCAACCCAATGTGAAAGATATTTGTCTTATTGTCAAGGATTTCACCAAGATTTTTGTTTCTCCGATCGTATTGGGTGGATTCTTGCGAAAAGGCGGTCGCCTCATGGTGGTAAAGCGTCCCAATCTGTTGGCTATTAGTATCAATCCTGTCTCTCCGTCAGGTTTTATGGTGGAGTCGGAGCGCCTGCGCAACGCCCTTCAGGAAGTGGTTGATGTCCCCGTGTTCGATGTCCTTACAAATCAATTTGGTGACTGAACCTCATAATGGCCGTCACGAATTGCTTCAGTATTATGCTGTAAAATTAAATCACCGTAATCTTCTTATAACGAATGCGTTTTGGCGTGACGTTGCCGAGGCGCATCTTCTTGTTCTCCTCATATTCGGTGTAGCTGCCCTCGTAGAAATAGACCTGCGAGTCGCCCTCGAAGGCGAGAATGTGCGTGCAGATGCGGTCGAGGAACCAGCGGTCGTGGCTGATGATGACAGCGCAGCCCGCGAAGTTCTCCAAGCCCTCCTCCAACGCGCGCAATGTGTTGACATCGATGTCGTTGGTCGGCTCGTCCAAGAGCAGCACGTTGGCCTCCGACTTGAGGGTGAGGGCTAAGTGCAGACGGTTGCGTTCGCCACCGGAGAGCACGCCGGCCTTCTTGTTCTGTTCCGTGCCGCTGAAGTTGAAACGCGACAGGTACGCCCGCGAGTTGATGAGCCGTCCGCCCATCATGATTTGCTCGTTGCCTTCCGAGACCACCTCCCAGACGCTCTTCTCCGGGTCGATGACGGTGTGCTGCTGGTCGATATAGCCCACCTTGACCGTTTCGCCCACCTTGAAGTCGCCGCTGTCGGGCTTGTCCAAGCCCATGATGAGGCGGAAGAGGGTGGTCTTACCGGCGCCGTTGGGCCCGATGACCCCCACGATGCCGTTGGGTGGCAGGTTGAAGTTGAGGTCGTCGAACAAGAGCTTGTCGCCGAATGCCTTGCGCACGTGCTGGGCTTCGATGACGTTGTTGCCCAAGCGCGGACCGTTGGGGATGAAGATCTGCAAGGTCTCCTCTTTCTCCTTCACATCCTCGTTGAGCAGCTTGTCGTAGGCGTTCAGACGGGCCTTTGACTTGGCGTGGCGCGCTTTCGGGGCCATACGCACCCACTCTAACTCGCGCTCAAGCGTCTTCATACGCTTGCTCTCCTGCTTCTGCTCCAGCGCCAGGCGGTTCGACTTCTGCTCCAGCCAGGAGGAGTAGTTGCCCTGCCAGGGGATGCCCTCGCCGCGGTCAAGTTCGAGGATCCAGCCAGCCACGTGGTCGAGGAAGTAGCGGTCGTGGGTCACGGCGATGACGGTGCCCTTATATTGTTGCAGGTGGGCCTCCAGCCACTCCACCGACTCGGCGTCGAGGTGGTTGGTGGGCTCGTCCAGCAGGAGGATGTCGGGTTCAGTGAGCAGC
>JAFZZK010000034.1 GCA_017615795.1 Bacteroidales bacterium | reverse complement strand
GGTTTTTTGTTGTGTTCTGTATGCAGGGACTCACGTCGCCTGTTTGCTAGGTTTTTTGTTGTGTTCTGTATGCAGGGACTCACGTCGCCTGTTTACTGGTCTGTCACCCCTACGGGGTTTTGTGGAGTCCCGGAGGGACGGAATTTCAGTATGCAGGCGGCGTGAGCCCCTGTTTTTCGAGTCCAGTCCTACTGTAGCTTAGTCCCGTAGGGACGATAGAGAAGAAAGACCCAGTACTACTTAGTCCTTACCCTGTCACCGTCTCTTCCGGCTCGCAGATGACTCCGCTCCCCACGACATAAGGCTCCGTCTCATGGTAAACAACCCCAAACTGTCCAGGAGCCACGCCTGAGATGGCGACCTCCGACACGATGTCAGCACCACGCTCCGTAAGACTGATACGGCCATAGGTGAACTCTGGCTGGTGCCGTATCTTGAAACGGACACGCTGCCCGTCAACAAACTGCAAGGCTGGGTTCATCGGCTGCAGGTCGCCCAAGGGGACGATGTTGGTGTACTGCGCCACGGGGTCGTAGCCCTGCGACACATAGACAATGTTGTTGGGGATGTCTTTCTTTACCACAAACCAAGGCCCGCCGCCGAGGCCCAAGCCCTTGCGCTGCCCTATAGTGTGGAACCAGAAGCCTTTGTGGCGTCCCAGTTTCTTGCCTGTCTCCAACTCCACGATGTCGCCGGGCATCTCGCCGAGATATTCGCGGATATAGTCGTTGTAGTTGATCTTGCCGAGGAAGCAGATGCCCTGACTGTCATGGCGTTCTGCACTCGGAAGCTTGTATTGTGCCGCCAGTCGGCGTACCTCGGGTTTAGGGAGGTCGCCGATGGGGAAGATGACCTTGCTCAGTTGGGCATAGGTGATGCGCCCGAGGAAATAGGTCTGGTCCTTGAAGGTGTCTGCCGCCGTGCCGAGCCAAAAGATGCCGTTTTCATCTTCCCACGAGCGGGCATAATGCCCTGTTGCAATTTTATCGAAGTTATGGCCTTCCTTCTCCTCGAAGGCACCGAGCTTGATCCAGCGGTTGCACATCACGTCGGGGTTGGGTGTGAGGCCTTTGCGCACCATCTCCATCGTGTATTTGCCCACGGTCTCGAAATACTCGTGCTGCAGGTCCACAATGTCGAACTTGCAGCCGTATTTTTTGGCGATGTAGGTCGTGATTTCGATGTCTTCCTCCGACGGACAACTCGACAGGTCTTCCTTCCCTTCCATACCAATTTTGATATAAAAGATATGCGGGTCGTACCCCTGCTCTTTCAGCAGCGGCACCACCACCGAGCTGTCAACGCCCCCCGAAACCAATGCGGCTATGTTCATCGTTTATTATTTTGCTGCAAAAATAGCAAGAAAATCTATTCCGTCATCGAATAAGGTTTGTCCTCGGCATTCACTCCTCTGGTGAGGTTCGGCTCAGAACCCATCTCAAAGACCAATTCTCCACCTTGCATCAGCTGCTCATGGGTGAGATATAATTTGCTCATTTCCTGCCCGTTAAGCGTCACTTTCTGTACATAACGGTTCTCATCGCTGACCTCAGGCGCTTTGATTTCCAAGGTCTTGCCGTTGCCCAAGCGTACCTTTAGATAAGGCAGATAAGGCGCTCCGAGCACATACTGGTCGCTGCCAGGGCAGACGGGGTAGAAGCCCATCACCGAGAAGATGTACCAAGCGGACATCTGGCCGCAGTCGTCGTTGCCGCAGAGGCCGTCGATGTTATTCTTGTAGAAGCGGTTCATAATCTCACGCAGCCAGTATTGGGTCTTGTAAGGCTGTGAGGTCCAGTTGTATAGGTAGGCGATATGATGTGCAGGCTCGTTGCCGTGGTTATAGCATCCCATGAGGCCTTCCTCGGTGACGTCCTCGGTGTTTTCGAAAAATTCGGGCGGAAGTTGCATAACGAATAAGGTGTCGAGGTTATGGATGAACTGCGCGTCACCGCCCATAGCCTCAATAAGCCCCTTCACATCTTGTGGCACATAAAACGAATACACCCAAGAGTTGCCTTCCACAAAGCCCTCGCCCTCCGTGTCGAAGAGGCTAAATGGGGTTTTCCAGGTGCCGTCGCTCATCTTCGGACGGGCGAAGCCCAACTCGGTGTCGAAGGTGTTGCGCCAGTTGGAGGCACGTTGCTTGTAGATATTGGCCATCTCGGTGTTGCCTGCTTTCAGCGCAGCTTGGCAGATAGCCCAGTCATCATAGGCATATTCCAAGGTCACGGAGACGCAGCCGCTGTTTTTATCGAAAGGCACATAGCCTAGACTTTGGTAGTCATCAAGATTGACGTAATAGGGGCAAGTGGAGCTGCGGCGTAAAGCATCTAACATCTCTTCTGGATAGCTTCGTTCCTCGCAATGACGGGTAATACCCTTGACATAGGCATCGGCCAACACGGGGACGGCGTGGTAGCCAATCATACACCAGTTTTCATTGCCCATATGCGACCATACCGGCAACAAGCCGTGGACACTCTGCTCGCTGTGTTTCAGCATCGATTGCACCATATCAGCATTGCGCTGGGGTTGCAGCACGTTGAAGAGCGGATGCAAGGCGCGATAGGTGTCCCAAAGTGAGAACACGGTGTAGTTGGTGAAGCCTTCGGCTTGGTGGATGTTGTGGTCGATGCCGCGATACTGCCCGTCAACATCCATATATACAGAAGGATTGATCATTGTGTGATAGAGTGAAGTGTACAACATAGCCTTCTGATCCTCAGTGCCTTCTGCCTGAAGGATGGAGAGTTCTTTATTCCATTTGGCTTGTGTTTCGGCCAAAAGTTGTTCAAAGTCTCTGCCATCGGTCTCAGCGTGGAGGTTGCGCAGGGCCCCCTCGGTGCTTGTGGCAGAAAGGGCGACTTTCATCTCCAAAGTTTTGGGATTGTTGAAGGTGAAATAAGCCACAATCTTGCGCCCCGTCATTTCAGGGAAGTTGTGCTTCACATCGAACTTGCCCCACATACCATTGTACTTCGGTTTCTGCAACTCGCGGTAGCCATAGTCGGCAATGGGCTGGTTGAAGCTGATGGCGAAATAGGTATAATTCGTTCTTGCCCAGCCGTTGGTGATGCGATAACCCGTCAGTAGCGTATCGTTTTCCACGCGGAGATTGGCCCAAAGGGTCTTGCCGTCATAGTTGTAGATGCCGTGTTGCAAATCCAAAATAATGCTGCCGTCCTGACCTTCTGGATAGGTATAGCGGTGTATGCCAGCGTGTTCCGTAGCCGTCAGCTGTGCTTTGACACCGTAATCCTGTAAGAAGACCTCGTAATAGCCTGGTACAGCAATCTCAGTGTCATGGCAGAAGCGTGAGCGGTAGCCAGCATCGGGGTTGGTCTGCGTCCCAGGGTTGAACTTGATTTCACCCGTGACGGGCATTACCAAGATGTCGCCCAAGTCGGAATGGCCAGTACCACTGAAATGGGTGTGGCTGAAGCCTACGATGGTGCTGTCTTTGTGTTGATAACCAGCGCAATATTCATACACACGCGGCTGATATTGGCCATCAATGTCGTGCGGCACGGTGTCGGTATCGGGACTGAGTTGCACAATGCCGAAAGGTGCACAAGCCCCAGGGAAGGTATGCCCCATACCATTCGTTCCGATGATGGGATTGACGTATTGGATGTAATCGGCGGCGGGTTCTGGCTCGGTGGTCACGGTGGGTTGTTCGCTGCAACCGAAGGCCAAAATGCCGATGAAAACGAATAATGAATAGCGGATTTTCATGTGTCAAAGAATTAAAAACGCAAAAATAGAATAAAATTCAATTCAAATTATTTTCGTAGTTTTGCAAAACAAAACACAGCCATGGCCATACCAAGGGAAACAGTTGAGCAAATCCTGCAAACCGCTCGTATTGAGGAGGTTGTGGGTGAGTTTGTCACGCTGAAAAAGAGTGGGGCAAGATACCTTGGTTTATGCCCTTTCCATAATGAAAAAACACCTTCTTTTACAGTTAGTCCTACGCATAACATATATAAATGTTTTGGTTGTGGAAAAGTAGGTGATCCTGCAAAGTTTCTTATGGAATACGAGCATTACACTTTTCCCGAAGCATTACGTTATCTTGCCAAAAAATATAACATTACAATTGAAGAAGAACAGCCTACTCCAGAGGAGTTGATGCAACGTGACCTTCGCGAGAAGATGTTCAACATCAACGAGTTTGCCGACAAGTATTTCGTTGATACGCTATGGAATACCGAGGAAGGCAGGACCATCGGTTTAGAGTATTTCCGTGAACGTGGCTATCTCAACCCCATTATCGAGAAGTTCCATCTCGGTTACAATCCTGATTCCGCACATTGGGATGCCTTCACCGAACATGCCAAGAAAAACGGCTATTCCGAAGAGTTGTTGGAGCAGATAGGCTTGTCCATCAAAGGCTCGAAAGGCCTCTACGACCGCTACCACGGCCGCGTGATGTTCCCCATCCACAGCCTCACAGGACGCGTCATCGGCTTTGGCGGTCGCATCCTTGTCAACGACAAGAAAAGCCCGAAATACCAAAACTCGCCCGAGTCGGAAATCTACGACAAGAAGCAGACGCTTTACGGTATATACTTTGCCAAGAATGCCATTGCCAAACAAGACGAATGCATCCTTGTGGAAGGTTATTTCGATGTGCTACGGATGCACCAGATCGGTATCGAGAACGTGGTGGCCAGCAGTGGCACTTCCCTAACAATGGAGCAAATCCGCCTTGTGAAGCGCTACACGAAGAACATCACTATGCTTTACGACGGCGATGCGGCGGGCATCCATGCCGCTTTGCGCGGTACGGATATGATCCTCTCCGAGGGGATGAACGTGCGCGTGGTGGTGCTGCCTCCCGAACACGACCCTGACACTTTCGCCAAAGAGTTTTCAGTGGAGTATGTTAGCAACTACCTGAAAGAGAACGCCAAAGACTTTATTCGCTTCAAGACCGAGTTGTTGCTGAAAGATGCCGAAAACGACCCCATCAAGCGTGGTCAGGTCATCCGTGACATCGTGGAAACCATCTCCGTCATTCCCGACAGCATCTTCCGCATTACCTACGTGAAGGAATGTAGCCGCCTCTTGGACATGCCCGAGCAGACACTTACCAATGAGTTGAACAAGATCCTGCGGGCAAAGCTGAAAAAGACCTTGGGGATTGATGACAATGTGGTTCCTGAGACGGACACCACGACAGTGTCGCCCAAACAGGAGGAAACCGTTGAGGATCAGCTACCAGCGGGCTATTACCAAGAACGCGAGTTGGTGAAGCTGTTGCTGATGTACGGCAAAGAGATGATTACCGATGAGCGTTTGGATGAAAATGGCGAGAAAGTGTACGAGCAAGTCTCCGTGGCTCAGTTGATTGTCGATGACCTGAAAATGGATGACTTCCTTTTCACCAATGTCGTCAACCGTAAGATTTTCGACATCTTCGACCAGGCTATTGACGCAGGCTATATTCCTGACGACCAGGTTTTTGTATCGCACGAAGATGAAACCATTGCCCAGTTGGCCGCCGATTTGCTCTCCACACCCTATAAACTTGACCAGTGGGAGAAATACGGCATTTTCGTGAAGCGTGAGGAAGATGTGCTACGCGCTATGGTTTTGTCTTCGCTTTACCGCTACAAGGATCTCATCATTGAGGAGCGGCGCAAGGCCGTAGAGGAGGAACTGAAAGCCGCCACCGACCCCGCCGACCAGTTCATCCTGCTCAAGCAGAAGATGGGCCTCGACGCCCTCCGCAAGCAGATTAATAAAGAATTGGGTATAGTGATAGCTAAGTAGTCGGGGCCTTCGATAGGCTCAGGCACCCTTAACTCCTGAAAAAGTAAAGGTCCCTGAGCTTGTCGAAGGGCCGTATTCAAAAAAACACTATTTTTGCGCGCAAATTCAAAGCATTATGTTTACCAGGCGTAGAAAATGGCGTGTGCCGGCCGGACAGGAACCGACAGCATTGGACAAAAAGGTGATGGCGATGGAGGCCAAGGGCGCGATGGTGCCCAAGCGCAGCCTCATCCGCACCCCCGAAGAGATTGAAGGCATCAAGCGGAGCGGTGTCATCAACACAGCCATCCTTGACCTTGTGGGGGAGAAGATCCACGCAGGGATGAGCACCTTGGAGATTAACGACCTTGTGCACAATTACACCATTGAACATGGCGCCATACCCGCCACGTTGGGTTATGAAGGCTTCCCGAAGAGCGTCTGCACCTCCATCAACGAGGTGGTCTGCCACGGCATTCCCTCGGCCAAGGAGATCCTGAAGGAAGGCGACATCATCAACGTGGACTGCACGACCATTTTGGACGGCTATTATGCCGACGCCTCGCGTATGTATATCATTGGCAAGACTTCGGCGCGTAAGCAGAAATTGGTGGATGTGGCCAAGGAATGCCTCTACATCGGTATGGAGGCCGCCAAGCCTTTCG
>JAFZZK010000033.1 GCA_017615795.1 Bacteroidales bacterium | reverse complement strand
CGTCTCCCGATGGAGACGCCTGTTTTTTTATCAGTAGAAACAAATAATCGGAGGATTATTTTCTTCTTCTTCTGGGTTTGAGGTTGTGTTTGGCGACGAAATCGTCCAAAACTTCCTTCAGAGTCGGGGTGCCGATTTCCTGGAGTTCATAGCCAACCTTCACAACGGGTTGTTTAATCTTGATGAAACGCGGCAGGTCGATCGGGGTGCCGATGACAACGGCGTCGCACTTGGTGTTGGCGATAGTCTTCTCGAGGTCCTTCATCTGCTGGGCGCCGTATCCCATAGCGGGAAGCAGCGTGCCGATGTTCGGGTAGCGCTCGAAGGTGGTGGTGAGCTCGCCAACGGTGTAAGGACGAGGATCAACGAGTTCGGCAGCGCCATACTTCATAGCGGCAACCGTACCGGCACCGATCTTCATTTCACCGTGGGTCAAGGTCGGACCGTCTTCCACAACGAGGACGCGTTTGCCCTTCAAGAGTTCGGGTTTGTCAACCGTCAGGATAGAAGCGGCGTCAATCTGCTTGGCGTTCGGGTTGATCTTGGCGAGGTTGGCACGCACCGTGTTGATGTTCTCCAAGGAAGCGGAGTCGATCTTGTTGATGACGATGACGTCTGCGATACGGGCAACCACTTCACCGGGATAGTAGCTAACTTCAGCGCCGGGACGCAAAGGATCGGCCACACCGATGGTCAGGTCGGGTTTATAGAAGGGGAAGTCGTTGTTACCACCGTCCCACAGCACGATGTCGCAGCCGTCGGGATCCTTCTCAGCGCCAGCCATCTCAACCCACTTGCCGGTTTGAGGATCTTTGGTCTTGCCGCCCTTGAGGATAGCTTCGTAGTCAACACCAGCGTAGATGACGTTGCGTTTGGTGACCACATGCGGTTCATACTCTTCCATCTCCTCGATGGTGCAGTTCTGATATTTGAGGTCGTCAACGCAAGCGAAACGTTGGACGATCTGCTTGTTCAGATCGGGATCGTACGGCATCGGGTGACGCACGGCGACCACTTTGAAGCCCATACCAACGAGGTATTCGATAATCTTACGGGAAGTCTGGGACTTGCCGCAGCCCGTACGGGTAGCACCGACGGCGATGACGGGTTTCTTGGAGGGGATCATCGTGTCCTTCGGGCCCATCAGCCAGAAATTGGCGCCAGCGGCGTTCACGATAGCGCTCACGCCCATCACGTAAGAATAGGGCTTGTCGCTGTATGCGAAAACGCAATCGTCAACATCAAACTTCTTGATCAACTCGGTCAGCATGGATTCGGGGTAGATCTTAATGCCCTTCGGATACAGATCCTCGCCGGCCAGTTCCTTCGGATACATACGGTCGTCGATACCAGGGATCTGCTCAGCCGTGAAAGCCACTACGTTGTAGTTCTTGTTGTGGCGGAAGAAGGTGTTGAAATTGTGGAAGTCTCTTCCAGCTGCACCAATGATGATGACGTTTCTCACTTTTTTCATAAAAAAATAATTTAAGTTATTAATATTAAGGTTGTTTATTGTTTCGTTTTTAGCGGGGCAAATATAATAAAAAATCTTGGATTAAGAGATTTTTTCTTTTTACTTGGTTTTGGTCTGGTTAGCGACGCTCTCCTGCAGCTCCCGCAACTCCTCGTCTGACAGTCCGATATACTTATCGGTGACCACTTGCATCTCCTCGTCGAGTTCCATCAGATAAGGAATGCCCGTGGGGATGTTGAGTTTGACAATCTCCTCGTTGGACATGTTCTTCATAAACTTGATGATACCGCGGATACTGTTGCCGTGGGCGACGATGAGCACCTGCTTGTATTTGCGCAAATTATCCACAATACCGACGTTCCACAACGGGATGATGCGTCTTGTGGCGTCTTGCAAAGACTCCGTGCCAGGACGTGCTGCCTTGTACTTGATGTCTTGATAGCGAATGTCGAACTTAGGATGGCGTGGGTCATCGTCAGGAATGGGGGCCGGTGCCACATCATAGCTGCGGCGCCACAAGCGGACCTGTTCCTCTCCATAGACAGAAACAGCCTCCTTTTTATTTTGTCCCTGCAACATTCCATAGTGCTTCTCGTTGAGTCGCCAGGTTTTCTCCACGGGCAGCCAAAGACGGTCCATCTCTTCCAACACGTAATTGAGTGTCTTGATGGCACGCTTCAAGAAGGAGGTGTATGTAAAACGAATGTCGAGGTCGGAATCCCGGAGTATTCTGCCGGCGCGCTTGGCCTCCTCCACGCCTTGCGGCGTAAGATCCACATCCGTCCAACCCGTAAACTGGTTGGAGAGGTTCCATTCACTTTGTCCGTGCCGAACTAATATGAGCTTATACATTATTGATTATTCGATTATAATTATACGATTACCGATGGACGCAGGCATCCTCGCCCGCGACTAAATTTTATTGCCCTCTTTCGGGAAGATGATCCATGGCTTGAAGCTGCGGGCCTCTTCGATGGGCATGGAGCAATAGGAGATGATCACGACCACATCGCCGACGCAAGCCTTGCGGGCGGCCGGACCGTTGAGGCAGATAATGCCGCTGTCCTTGGCTCCCTTGATGACGTAGGTTTCGAGGCGCTCGCCATTGTTGACATTGAGCACCTGCACTTTCTCATTCTCGATGATATGGGCGGCATCCATGAGGGTTTCGTCGATGGTGATGCTGCCCACATAATTGAGGTTGGCCTCCGTAACGGCGACCTTGTGAATCTTTGATTTCAGCAATTCTATGTTCATGATAACGATAGAGTTGAAGGGTTAACGATAACGAATGTTGTCAATCAGGCGCACCTCACCGACATAAACGGTGATGAAGCCCATGATGCCGGGAGCGTCGGTGATGGAGTGGACCGTTTGCAAGGTCTGGTCGTCGGCCACCTCGAAGTAGTCGAGCTTAAACTCCGGGACGCGGGCGATTTCGCTTTCCACAAAGCGCTTGATCTCGGGCACGTCGGGCAGCAACTTGGAATCCTCGAGGATGCGATGGATTTGGGCGGCGGTCTCAAACTCATGCGGAGAGAGGCGGCGGTTGCGGGAACTCATGGCCAAGCCGTTAGGCTCGCGCACAATAGGGCAGCAGACAATCTCTGCCCGCACGCCGAGTTGACGCTTCAGCTCTCGAATGACGGCAATTTGCTGGTAGTCCTTCTCGCCAAAGTAGGCCTTGTCAGGGTCAACCCATTTAAAAAGGCGTCCCACGATAACGCCCACACCATTGAAGTGGCCCGGGCGGGCGGCACCTTCCATCACCTCCTCGACGGGACCGAAGTGGTACTCCTCAGTGGGCGGTGTCGGGAAAACCTCCTCGACTGAAGGGGCAAAGACGAAATCGGCCAAGTCGCCGATCAACTCCACGTCACGGTCCAAGGTGCGCGGATATTTCACCAAGTCGTCCTGGTTGTTGAATTGCACAGGGTTGACAAATACGGAGACGAAAACAGCGTCATTCTCCTCGCGGGCACGTCGTATGAGCGAAAGGTGTCCCTCGTGCAAAGCGCCCATGGTAGGCACCAATCCGACACGCTTGCCTGCAGCACGCGCGGCGGCGGATTTTTCAACTAATTCATTGACAGTTGTAATAACTTGCATTTCAAATAAGTTTCAGGTTTGAAAAAAACGGGCAAAAATACACTTTTTCACCAAATCTATTGGATATTTTCCTGAACCATCTCCTTCAGCGACGAAATCACGTCCGGATCGCTAATGGGCAAGCCGTCGAGGATCTCGTACACTTCGTCTGTGTCGAGGGTATAGTCCACCTCGTCATCACGCTTATAGTGGAATATGAAGCGGATTTCGGGATGGGCGGAGATGGTAAGCACAATAGTGCCGGCCAAGTCGCCCATGGGCGGGGTGTCCAAATGGGTGAGGCCGAACACGGCGGTGACAGTCGTGCCCACGCCCACCTGCGACTGAATGTCGAGGGAGCCGCCCGTCTGCTCGGTGTTCTGTTTGAGCAGCGGCAGCCCCAGCCCCACCTTGCGGGTGGTTCGCGTGGTAAAGAAGGGGTTGATGACCTTTTGGACGGTCTCGGCGTCCATGCCGCAACCATTGTCCTTGAACACGAGCGTGAGCGTATCCTTGGTTTTGTCTTCGAGGACTTCCAGCGTGATCTCCGTGGCCTTGGCGCGCGTGGAGTTCTGCAGGATGTCCATAATGTGCATCGACAGGTCTTTCATCGCTATGCGTTCAGTAGTTGGTATATTTTGCCAGCCACCTCGAAGGTCTGTTCAGTGGTGCCGAGCACCGGAATGCCCTCGTCCTTAGCCTGCTCCAACATGTCATCGTCGGGTTTGTTGCCTTTCACGAGCACCACACAAGCCAGTTCCTTGAGGGAAGCGATGGCAATCACGTTCTTGTGAGTCTGCAGCGTCACCCAGGCATTGCCCTCCTGGGCAAAGCCCATCACGTCGCTCAACAGGTCGGACACATATCCGCCCTTGATTTCGTTACCAACGTTCTCTTCGCCGCAAAACACGGTAAGATTCATTTTTTCGATAAGATCCTTTACAGTCATGGTATTATTGTTGAATTGTTGATTTGTTGATTTGTCTATTGATCATACAGCACTTGGAGGATCCAGCAGCACTTCCCTGCCCTCTTGCTGGCGGAATGCCATGGCAATCTCGTCGAAGGAACGGGTCTCAAGGCGGAGATAACAGGGTGACACCCCTACCCTGTCCGGGATATGGGCATCAGAGCTACGGGTAAAGGTTTTGTTTTTGAGATACTTATGGATTTTCAAAATCTCATCCTTATTGCCATGCTCGGAGAGTTCCACGGCATCGTATTCAAGGTCGAAAGGGATAAAACCGAGTTGCGCAATGAGGCTGTTCTTGAGTTTGTCGATATGAGCCGGCACAAAGAGACCGCCAACGGAATGCACAAAATCGGCGATCTGGTTGACGGATTGGTCGATAGCGGAAGTCAGCAGGCGGGGCTCTTCGTAAACGATGTTGAAATCCTCGTCGATCTGCACCTGGTCGCCAAAGAGGTCAGGATCGTTGGGGATGTCAGGCAGATGCTTGTCAAGATACTCCTGCAGGATATCGAGGCGCTCATGGTCCGGCATATAGCAAAGGCAGTGGGCCTCCTCCTTGGTGGTAACCTCGGCGCCGCAGAGCACGAAAATGTCACGGTTGGTGGAATAGTGTTCCGCCAACCGGCAATGTCGCGTAGAGTTGTGGTCCGTGATAGCGATGACATCCACGCCGCGTTCAAGGGCCAAGGCGATGATGTTGTCAGGCGTCATCTCCAGGTCCCCGCATGGGGAGAGTAGCGTATGGGTGTGCAAATCAGCTTTATATATATTCACAGGTCCATGATTTTCGGGCTGCAAAGATAATAAAAATTCAGCCGTCAGGCACCTGTCTTCTCTTGTTGGTTTTCAAGTACACATACGAACTGACATTATGTCATCTTGTCCTTTTGGCATAAATTTTGCAGACAAAATGCGCTTTTTTACATTATACATTTAAAATATTAAAACACAACAATATGCAAACCGGTAAAATTAATGTTCAGACAGAAAACATTTTCCCCGTCATCAAGAAATTCCTCTATTCCGACAATGAAATATTCCTTCGCGAGTTGATCTCCAACGCCGTGGACGCCACCCAGAAGCTCAAACGTTTGGTAAGTCTCGGCGAGGCCAACTGCGAGTTGGGCGACCTAACCATCGAGGTGAAGGTCAACAAGGAGGACAAAACCATCCGTGTCATCGACCGCGGTATCGGCATGACAGCCGAGGAGGTGGACAAATACATCAACCAGATCGCCTTCTCCGGTGCCGAGGACTTCTTGGCCAAATACAAGGGCACTGATGCCGCCAACATCATCGGCCACTTCGGGTTGGGATTCTATTCCTCCTTCATGGTCGCCGACCGCGTCGACATCCTGACCCAGTCCTATAAAGAGGGCGCCAATGCCGTAAAATGGAGTTGCGACGGTTCGCCCGACTTCACCTTGGAGGAGATCGAGCCCCGCGAGCGCGGCAGCGAGATCGTGCTGCACGTTGCCGACGACACCGCCGAGTTCCTCGATGAGAACAAAATTGTGGGACTGCTGAACAAATACTGCCGTTTCCTGCCCATCCCCATCCTTTGCGGCACCAAGACCGAATGGCGCAAGCCCGAGCCCAAGCCTAAAGAGACCTCCGATGACAGCAAGGATGAGAAGAAAGAGGAGCCCAAAGAGGAAGCCGTGCAGGTGCCTCGCATCGTCAACGACACCGACCCGCTGTGGCAGAAATCGCCCAGCTCGCTATCCGACGAGGACTACAAGAAATTCTACCACGAACTTTACCCGATGAATTTCGAGGATCCCATGTTCCAGATCCATCTCAACGTGGACTACCCCTTCAACCTCACGGGAATCCTCTATTTCCCCAAGGTCAAGAATCAACTCGACCTCAAGAAAAACCGAGTGCAGCTCTATTGCAACCAGGTCTTTATCACAGATGAACTGGAAGGCATCATTCCCGAGTTCATGACCTTGTTGCACGGTGTCATCGATTCGCCAGACATTCCCCTGAACGTTTCCCGCTCCTATCTCCAGTCCGATGCCAATGTCAAGAAAATCTCCACCTACATCAGCAAAAAAGTGGCCGAGAAGTTAGAGTCGATGTTCAAGGAAAACCGCGAGGATTTCGAGAAGAAATGGGACGAGTTGAAGGTCTTCCTGCAATACGGCTCACTGACCGACGAGAAATTTTATGACAAAATCAAGGATTTCTATCTGTTAAAGAGCACAGAGGGCAAATATTACACCCTTGAAGAATACCGGAACCTCGTAAGTGCGCTGCAGACGGACAAAGACGACAACGTCATCCTGCTCTATGCCGCTAATGCCGACGAGCAGAACCTCTACATCTCCGCAGCCAAGGAGAAAGGCTACGATGTATTGCTGATGGACGGCTTTCTCGATGCGCATGCCATACAAATGTTGGAACAGAAGAATGAGAAGATGCGCTTCACCCGCGTGGATGCCGACGTCGTGGACAAGCTTATCCAAAAGAAAGACGACGTCACGCCCTCCAAACTGTCCGACGAACAACAAAAGAGTCTCAAGGACTTCTTCACAAAGAGCGTGGATGAGAGCAAATTCACGGTAATGGTGGAAAGTTTGAGCGAAACCGACCTGCCGGTGATGATTACGCAGAACGAGTTCATGCGGCGTTTCAAAGACATGGAAAAAGTCTCCGGCCAACAGGGACTGTACGGCAATTTCGAGCATTACAACATCGTGGTCAACGGCAATCACCCGTTAGCGTCGCGCGTGCTGGCCGAGCAGGACGAGACCAACCGCACCCGGCTGGTACAGCAGATGGTCGACCTGGCCCTGCTGTCGCAGAACATCCTCACTGGTGAAAAGCTCAGTGAGTTTGTAAAGAGGAGTTTTGACATTCTGTAATGTTTCTATCCTAATCTTGTAACCGGACTCAATTAGCGGGTTCTTTTGCTGTCAGGTTGTTTCGCATCACCTGACAGTTGCCAAGACACTCTCCATACTCTTCTCCCGTCATATACTCCAGTTTTTTCAAGGCATTTCCTATTATCGGTTTTGCCAAAATCATTGTATTGGAACATTTTTACATTCTATTGGATAGGTTGTATAACAAAAAAAATTGTTTCTTTGCAAAATATATATTTCTTTCAAAGAAACATTATAAATGTACGACCTGTCTGGAAAACGGCCAAAATTGCAGTCACAAACTGTCGGGAGCAGATTGCGATTTGCAATCCTATCATTTTGGATTTTTGTAGGGATAATAAGTGGAAGAGCATCCTCTTACAACTATTCCACTGATATATTTCGCGTTTGTTCAGATACTACTTATGTGCAAATGGGGATTTGCGCCAGCCAACTGCCCTACATCTGGAACGGGGTTGTATTCATCCAAGCCGGCACCCAATCCGCCGTACTCACCGCCTCAGACGGCAGCGACAGTGTGGTGGTGATGACCCTTGTTGTCGGGACACCGACATATTTATCCGTATACGGCAACGCATGCCAAGGCGAGTACTACACAGAGCACGGCTTCAACCTGCCGCCCGACAGTGTTCAAGGGGGACCCTCGCGCATCTTCGTGCGAACATCACCCAATGGTACCGGTTGCGACAGTATCATCACACTCACCTTGAGCATCAGCCCGCTCCCCTCCATACAATGTTCAGGCGACACGATCCTTGACCAGGGACAAAGCGTGGCGCTCTCCGCCTCCGGAGCCGACTACTACGTTTGGGCGCCTGCCAGCAACCTCAGCACCACCATCACGAGCAACACCATCTGCACCCCTAACCAGTCGATGTACGTCTTTGTTACAGGATACAACACCGGCATCAACCTGATTGGGAACGGCGACTTCGAGCAAGGCTTCGCAGGATTCACAAGCGACTACACCCAAAACACCAACCTGTGGGGCGAGGGCACCTATTACGTGGGAAGCAATGCCAGCACCTACCACACCAACTTCCAGGGGGCACAGGACCATACCACCGGCAGCGGCAACTACATGATTGTCAACGGTGCCACCTATCCCGGGACAATAGTATGGTCGCAGACCATCAACGTCACGCCAGCGACAGACTACGCCTTTACCACGTGGGTCACCACGGTGGCCAACAGTCCATGGGCCGAGCTGCAGTTCAGCATCAACGGACAACAGATCGGCAACGTCTTCACAGCGCCCTCCACATACGGACAAGCCAACACATGGCACAACTTCTACATTGTCTGGAACAGCGGCAACAACACGCAAGCCACCATTTCCATTATCAACCAGAACACCCAAGCGGGCGGCAACGACTTCGGCTTGGACGACATCTCCTTTTTCAAGCTCACCAACTGCGGCATCACCGACACTATCCAAGTACTCGTCCGCCACTTCGAGGACACCATCATCTGCTCCTATGACCTTCCCTTCGACTGGTATGGGGTCACCTTTACAAGTTCCGACTCCCTGGAGCATATCGTGGTGAATCCCAATGGTGTGGACGACGCCGTTGTGATGAACGTGGAAATCGTGGAGAGCGTAAACCCCGACTTGGGGGATGACATCCTGCTGTGCCACGGCGACATGATAGAACTTTCCTTGGACAGCGTGCCCGCCGATGTTTCCATCTTATGGAACACGGGCGACACCACCCCGAACATCTTGGTCTTGTCCGAAGGGGTATACTATGTCAGTGTCATTGGCAGCTCCACCAGCGGCGATTACCAATGTTACGGGCGCGACACGGTCATGGTCGTTTCCGCCCTGCAACCGCGAATCGACTTCGAAGCAAACCCGCGACAGGGGTGTGTACCCCTCGAGGTTCGCGTCACTAACCGCACCACGCCAGACTCCTGCATGCACGAGTGGTATCTTTACGATGCCGACGGCAACATCGCATACGCCTCTATCTTACCCGACCCAATCTTCGACATCGAAGAGCCAGGAACCTACACGCTGCGCTATATCGTGACCTCGCCTGCCGGCTGCATGGATTCCATCATCCTGCCCGACCACATTCAGGCCAACTTCCAGCCCGTGGCGGAGTTCTCTGCAAGCCCCGAGATTTCACTAATGAGCGACTACGGCGGGCAGGTTGTCTTCACCAACTACGCGGATTCCACATTCTCACAAGAGGCGAACATCATCTGGGACTTTGGCGATGGGGAGACTGACAACGACAACTTCTCCCCCACCCACACCTACTCACAGTGGGGCGACTACGACGTCACACTCCGCATCGAGACCGACGCTGGCTGCAACAGCGAAATCACGCATACCGTCGTGATTGAAGACGACTTGGCGTTCCCCAACGTCATCACACCCAACGGTGACAACATCAACGACGCCTTCGCCATCGAGAACCTCAACACCAGCATCAACCCAGAGGACCCCGACAAATTCCGTCACAATGAGCTTTTCATTTACGACCGCTGGGGCAAGAAAGTATACGAGGCGCACGACTATGACACATACGCCAAAAACGGCCAGATTTATCTGGGGACACAACACTTCGACGGAACCGGACTCTCCGACGGAGTCTATTACTACAGCTTTTATTACAAAGGGAAGGCGAAAACGGTGAACTACAGTGGGTCGATTACGATTATACGGTAATCTATCGGATGAATCCCGGGCTTATTTCACCCTTGGTATGGGATTGACGTATATGTCTTCCGGCTTGCGGGGGCGATATTCGGGAAGCCATCGGAAATCCTGTAGTTTACGGTCTTTTTCCTCAAAGCTCTCATCAGGATAGACCTTACCGTCCGGGGCATCATAGAACCGAATTTGCTGAATCTTGTTATCATTCAGAAAGATGCGCATCTCGCTTGTAATGGAAGTATTAACTCCAATAAGAGAACTGTCTTCCTCTTGCAGATAATAGACACATTCGGCGTTGCCCACAATATCCACTCGATACAATTTCTTGTCTCGTATATAACCCTTGATGTTGAGTCCTTTAATTTGGTTAAACTCGGTTTCCTCAAACAACTCGCCGACAATGAAGCCAGCCTTGCAAAGTTCTATGGTGGAAGCCGAAGAATCAATCATCACATACCGTATGGTATCGCCCGTCAATTGGTATTCATCGGCCCACAGCACAGGATTATAGTACATGTATAACACCGAATCTTCCCGCACCAAGGCCATGGAGTCACAGGCACCTTGCATATCGTTACGATAGAATTTCACCTTATTGTAGGCAGATGCCCATTGCATCTCTTTGTCATTGTCCACATAGACTTTCACGGTATCGGAATGCAGGAACAGGGAATCATTATTGTCATCGATAAAGATTATCAAGTTGCTATCTGTCGCCAATGAGATGCCGCCTTTTTGATAAAATTCCACATAATTGCCTTTCAGAACATATTTTTCAGCAGTGTCAACCAGTGTCGCATTGTTCCAAGCGCGTCCCATTGAGTCGGGGCGATTATAATAGACACTATCCGCGAATACGGAACGAGGGCCATCGAAAAGCTGCACATCCTGGGCCAAAGTAGTGATTTCTTTCTCCGTATCGTACCATCCAGAAGTGGTGTAGATATCCTGATCGTCAGAATGCAGGTGCGTGCGGGAAACGAAATAGGCGATTTTGGAGGCTGCATTGTATTTCAGGGACTCGCAATCCACGCGATAGGTCTTGTTCCAGAGCAGCACATTGTAATTTGCGATGGCATCGTCGGTCTTGGTGTAATACCACCCTTCCCTGCTGGTCATGGTATCTTCGTCATTCACCAACTGGCCTCCCGTCAAATAATAACCCACATCATTTCTTGTGTCATAAATCAGACTGTCCGACAAGAGAAAAGCATCGCCTTTCTCCAGACGTACCGCTACAGCAATAGAGGCGACCTTCGCATCGCCATCGTAGTAGGCGCGACGGCCATAAAGTCTCACCGAATCTCCAACATATATTCTTACTTTATCACCAAAGGCAACGATGTAATTGTCGGCGTCATAGAGGTAGGCACTGTCACAATAGCCGCGCACGTTGTCCTGGGCGAAAGCCACGTTACCCACCAACCGCTGGGCACCCGGTATGTAATCCTCGTCATAGAATCCCATGTCGGCACGATAGCGTATCCTGCGGTTGTCCTGGGCCTCCAGCATCGTGAAGGCCGTCAAAAGAAGCAGCAACGACAGCAAGACCTTTTTCATGGTAACCCTTATCTCAGCAATGTACTGTCAACTTTTTCAGAAACAATACGTTCGTTCTTGTATACAATTTCCTTATAGACTTCCCCCGCCGGCGTGAAATATTCTTCCTTGCCATCTTTCTTGCCATCGACGTAACGCGTCACTTGCATGGGGAGCCCTCTTCCATCGTAAAAGACGACTTCGCCCGTACCCTCTTTGAAGGCACCTTCGCCGACGACAACTCCGCGATCGTCGTAATAGGTCCACTCGCCATCATATTTGCCGTTCTTATAATTGCCTTCCACCTTGATTTCACCAAACAGGTGATAGGCCTTATGGGGGCCGTTCTTGATGCCGTGGACATACGTAAACTCCTGTGCCTTGACGCCATTGGCCGTATAATTGGTCTCCACGCCTTCAATAGAATCGTTTACATATTGGCAATGCGTGTCCAAGTAGCCGTTTTCATAGTAACGGTTGAACTCGCCGTGCCGTTTGCCACGCTTCATCTCCATTTCGATTTCCACCGTATTGGGGGTGTCGTAATAATAAATGGACTTGCCGTGCTCCTTGCCGAAGCGGTATTGTATAGATGACTGCACATGACCGTCCGGGTAGTATGTCTTTTCCGTTTTCGTACAAGATGCGCACAAAACAAGTGCTGCAAAAATCAACAAATGGCTTTTTCTCATATTCTGCATTTAAAAGCGTGCAAAAATACAAAAAAAGAGATTTGGGACTCTCCCCTTTTCTTTTACCTATCCCAAGAGAGTCCCCAAGTCTCTATGGCACTCAATATCGTACGATCTTCTTATTGGTCACGCCCTGCGGAGTTCGGACCGACATGATGTACATACCACGTGGGAAAACACTCAGGTCAATGTTTCCCATCGGCATAGACCAGCGATACAAGACATTGCCTCGCAAGTCTGTGAGAATCACTTCCTCCACTTGGGTCAATGAGGCAATAACACTCACCGATCCGCTGGTAGGATTGGGATAGACACATACCTGCGGCAAGTCATACGACATAACCGGCACACTGTCGTTCCCGCCACCGGAGTATTGGCTGATGGTAATATTGTTCAGCTGGGTGTTGCCTTTCATTGTTGACAACAATTTCCAGCGCACATATCGTGTCGTCTGCATCAGGGTGTACCCTGTAAACCGCACATATCCATCCGTTGAGATGTCGTTTTCCGTCAAGACAGCCAGGGGATGCCACTGCAGGCCGTCGGGAGATTCGGCCAATTCCATTTGCACGCCTTCGTATGCAGCCGGATTGGAGCCACCGGTCCGTCCCTTGAGTTCAAAAGTCAGTGTGCCGGGAGCACTGTCGAGATGGGCTCTTAGGACAGCCTCCCCTGCATGGGACGACTCGAATTTTGCGGATCCATCGGCGTATGACGAGCCCAAGTGATATCCCCTGAAGCCCGGCAAATGAGTAATGTCCAACTTGCCCACTTCACTGTTATCGGACAAGTCGAGCGGCAGATGCACCAAGGAATTGGTATCGAGAATAACGTACGAAGCCGAGGCGACCTCACTGTCGTACATATCGTCATGGATGGCCATAGCCTTGATGGTCACGGAATTATTGACGGTCAGCGGACCGAGGTATGGATTGGACGAGGGAGTAGGTGTCGAACCATCCATCGTATAAAAGATGGAGGCATTCGCGGTTTGCGAGGAAAGCGTTACGGTTTGTGGCTCGTAGTATGTGCCGCCACTTGGCGAGAATGTAGGCTTGCCGACCGTTTCGAGCGTATTCTCCGTTCCCACGACAAGGGCGATGTCGTCCAGGCGATAGTCCACTTGGGCGAGGTTGGAGAATCGGAGATGGAGATTGGGGCATGAGATGACATGGAGATAGCGCACGCGATGCCATCCCGACGTGCCCGTGCCGGAGGGGAGCGTGTCGCCTTCCATGGCGAGTCGGGTCCAAGAGAGGCTGTCCGCCGACACTTCGACGACAAAGTTAGCCCCATTCTCCGCGTTGGTCTTGCGAAGGCCGCAATAGAGCGAGATGCTCGTGTCGGCTGCCGTGTTGATGCCGGACACTTGAAACCACTTGACCGTATCGTTGATCATCACATTGCCGCCGCCGGAAGCGCCGCCGTAGCCGTTGGATGCCGACGAGGAACGGACATCGCACGTGCCGTTGCCCGCGTAAAGAACATGGCTGTTCTCCCAACCCGTGTAGTCCTGTATCAACGTGTTGGCTGCCGGATTTCCGAAATTTTCCTGATAGAGAATGGTCTGCGCCTGTGCCAGCGCAACCGTGAAGATGAACACACAAATCGCTGCAGTTCTGATTTTATTAAGACTTTTCATAAGCGTCATTTTTATTAATATATTTTATAAACTTTTGTGTTACAACAATATATTAAAATCAGAACACGCGTACAAAAACATTGCAAATATATAAAAATTAATCATACATATTCATTTTCATAAAAAATAATTTACATCTGTGCAATTCGTTTTTTTGTGTATCTTTGCCCCGATTTTCATGCAACAAAATACAGTTTGTCTCGTTAATGTAATTCAAAACATAAAACACACCATGATGGATTCCACCAAAATCTTATTTGCCGAAGACGACGTGAACCTGGGCAAGGTACTCACGACCTACCTCACCTCCAAAGGGTATGAGGTAAGCCATGCCACCAATGGGGAAATTGCCTACGAAATGTTCTGCACCAACACATTCGACATCTGCCTCATCGATGTCATGATGCCGTTGAAGGACGGTTTCACATTGGCGCAAGAAATCCGGAAACTCGACAAGAAAATCCCCATCATATTCTTGACCGCCAAGAATTTACAAGAGGACATCATCAAAGGGCTGTCCATCGGCGGCGACGACTACATCACCAAGCCGTTCACCATCGAAGTGCTGCTCGCCCGCATTCAGGCCCTGCTACGCCGCGCCCGGCCGCAAGAAGAGGAAAACGACATCATCGAACTCGGCAGCATCCTTTTTGACAAAAAAAGGCAGACCCTCACCATCCAAGGGGAGGAGAAACACATCTCCACACGAGAGACACAACTGCTCGGGATGCTCGTGGACAGCAAAAACGACATCCTCGAGCGCGGCTACGCCCTCAAGAAGATCTGGGGCGACGACAGCTTCTACAACGCCCGCAACATGGATGTGTACATCACCCGGCTGCGTAAATATTTCAAAAGCGAGCCCCGCATCCAAATCATCAACGTACATGGCACGGGATTTAAATTCGTAATGTAAGACTCGACCCCTCTTTCACACATAAAAAAAAAACACCCCAACGGGTGTTTTTTTTATTTTATACGGGCTCCATAATTTAAAAAATTATTATATTTGCAGCCTCAAAAATCAAACAATATGAAAAGACATTTTACATGTAGAATGGCTTATACACCCGTGTATAGCAAACTTGGAAGACACAAGGATGCCTGGAGAATATTATTTAATTATAAATTAAAATTGTATATATTATACTATTGTGCATTCCTCTCTCTGAGTTCCGCCGAATCGGGTTCCGCACTCCATGCACAATCCGGGCTCTCAACCCTTTTCAAATCCTTGTACTGTAATGAAATACCTGCATATACATCCATGGTGGAGAACAGTGTGCTTGACTTTCAGTTTCGCAATGACTTTTGCACCCCGGAGCTGATGTACAAGGCCCTGACGGTTTCCCTGACTCATGAAGACAACACATTCATGGCGACGCTCACGCATGATGGATACTCCCATTTCGGCGAAATGCAAGCAACCATAGGCTATGCAAGATGTTTCGGCAAGCGTTTTTCCATTGCCATGCGCGGCATCTATCTGTTGCGACACGCTGAACATTATGTTTCCCAGCATTCTATAACCATCGACGTGTCGAGCTATTGTCAAATCACACCCCATTGGGACATCGCCATGGAGCTCTACAACCCCATCCGGCTGCGGCGAGGGATCACAGGGCCGGAAATCATCCCCATGGAATTCGCCTTGCAACTCAACTATCAATGGAATGATAAACTCATGATGCATTTTCGCGCGCACAAATGGCTCCCCGGCAGCTTCGATGCATCTGCAGGGCTGCTCTGCCGCCCCATTTCCCATCTGCTATTGGCTGGCGAATGTGGACTGCACAAACTCGCCATCGGGATCTATATACCATGGCGACACCTGCTTATAGGCATAAACACAGCCTGGTACTATCGCGTCAGTTTTTCCAACACGGCAAGATTACAATACTTATTCAATCTCTAATCCAACTGCCTCATTATGAACAAACATATTCCACTCATCATCATTTCGGTCTTGCTCACATACCCAACCCAAGCGCAGGTGGACAGTTCCTACCGGCAAATCGAGCAAGTCGCCGACGAACTTGAAAGCAGTCTGGAACATTGGGATGGCGAGGCCGCATTGTCCGAAGAAATTGTCGAAGAACTCTTTGAGGAGTTCCCCAACAACATCAACCTCAACGATTTGTCCTATGAAACAGCTGTCAAGAAATTACATTTCACGGATTATCAATACTACCAGTTACAACTATATATAGAAGAGCATGGCGCTTTGGCTTCGATCTACGAATTGGCGGCCATTGACGGCTTTTCCAACGCTGATGTCGAAAGGCTTTCCGGATCAGTCGTGGCACAACCCGTAAGACAGAGGCAGAACTTTTTCCGCAATTTTTTCCGGAAGAGCAGTTGTAATCTCCTGGTACGACACGGCCAGGTCTTGGAACGGCAGGCTGGATATGACACATCGAGAGCCCATCATTATGCCGGCTCGCCCGGCCACGATTGTTTCCGTCTCAGTTTCAATTCTCAAGACAAAGTCATCCTCAAGGTGTCGGGCGAGAAGGATGCGGGCGAGCAATTTTTCCGCGGGGAACAGCGGGCCGGTTTTGACTTTTACGCCGGTTCGCTTTGTATCCAGGACATCGGGGTGTTGCAGCGGGTTGTATTGGGCGACTTCCGGCTTAACTTCGGACAAGGACTGGCGATGGGGTCCTCGCTATTGTCGGGTCGTGGCGGAAGCACAGAGAGCATGCGGCGCTTCAGCACGGGTTTCCGGGCGGTAACACCCACCAACGAGGGCGATTTCCTGCGGGGTGCGGCTATCACCCTGGGCAACCACCGTTTGTCAGGATCGTTGTTCGCAGCTCGCAGGTTTGGCGGCTTTAACAACGCATACGGGGCAGATCTCTCCTATCAACGCGCGCTCTTCCGCATCGGGGTGCGCGCAATGGCATTCTCCACCAGCGACACGGCGCGCGCCTCGCCAGGCGAGAGAATCGTCGATTTTCTCTCACCCACGGGTTTCAACGTGGCTGCAGACTACCATCTCATCGCCAAACGGCACCTGCTCTTTGGGGAGGCGGCTGTCAACTCAAAAGGCAAGGTTGCCATCCTGCAGGCGGCCAAGTTCAACCTCGCTCCCACCCTCAAATTGTTGCTGCTGTTCCGCCACTACAGCCGAGACTTCAGCGCTCCGTTAGGCAAGGGCTTTGGAGCCACCAGCCATAACAGCGGGGAAACGGGACTCTATTGGGCTGCCGAATATATCGCGGGGAAAGACTGCGAGCTGTCGCTCTATGCCGACTATTATCGGCTCACTGCACCCAGCTACCGCACGGACGCGCCCGTGGCGGGACTGGAATGCGGGCTCTCCCTGCTGTATCGGATGGGGCGCAGCAGTCAGCTCATTTGCAAATACTCTTGGCGATCCCGACCGCAAAACGGGGGCGAAGACATGCATTTGCATGCGATCGCCGACCGCCTACGGCACAAGGTGCGCTTGCAATGGAGTGGAGCCCCCTACCCCTGGCTGAAGCTCAAAAGCGAAATAGACTGGATATTCCAACGTGAGAACGACACCCGAAAACACTATCAAGGCTTGCTGCTCTTCCAAGATGCCGCCGTCGACATTACCCGCATCGGATTAGCATTGCACGCCCGCATCGCTTATTTCGACACTGACCGTTACGAGGAGCGGATCTATGCGTATGAGAACGATCTATACTACACTTTCACCATCGGTTCCTACTACTACAAAGGCATCCGAGGATACCTCATGCTGCGCTACAGATACAGGTGGGTCAGCGTCTGGCTTCGGTTAGCGAGAACCCATTACATTGATCGACAGACTGTCGGCAGCGGCCTCAATCAAATTGACGCTCCTCACAAAACCGAAATAAAGGCGCAAATTATGTTTTCCATCTAATATTAAATGCGCATTTTTTGTATGTTTGCAACTCTTTTCAAAAAAGCATGACATCTGACATTCCACAACGAGAACGCCACTGGCTTCAGATCATCCTGCTGCTCATCATATCCGTGGCGGCATTCGGTTCGTTGTTCTTTCATCCGCCTGCACACGACTTCTTCAACGAATTCCTGCCCGAGCGCTTTGTCTTGGTAAACAGCATCCGTCATGGCATTTTCCCCACATGGAATCCCTACCAATCCATGGGCACGCCGATACATGCCGACCCACAATCCGGCGCATTCTACCCGCCATTATGGTTTTTTGCATTGTTTGGAGAATACACCACTATCAGTTGCGCCTTCGACTTTATCCTGCATGCCTTCATTGCCGCGTGCGGCTTTTACGCCCTGACCTACCGATTCACAAAGCACCGTTGGGCATCCTGCATCGCGGCCGCCGGATATATCATGTCCGGGGTTTTCGTAGGCAATGCACAGCATCTTTCATGGATTATCGCCGGAGCATGGCTCCCGTGGGTACTGTGGGCATGTTTTTCCCTTTTCGAAAAGCCGGACTTGAAAAACGCGCTTTTTACCGCCATTTTCACCGCATTTCTCCTCACTGGAGGATACCCCGGTTTTGCTTTTGTGCTTGTATATATCATCTTCGCCCTTTCTCTCTGCCACACCATCCGGCACATCCGAGCCCACAATATGCAAGGATTGTGGCGGCTTATTGCGTTCTGCGGCATTGCCATCGTCGGGTGCCTCATCCTCGCGGCCCCCACCCTATACTCGATTTTCAGCATACGTCCTCTCATCACCCGGGGAGAGGGCCTTCCCTACGAGAGCATCAAGGAATCTTTAACAGCCCCCTGCCTGCTCTCCGTTTTCCTGCCATGTTCTCTCTGCAGCAATGACATAATATCTCATGTCGACGCCAGCATGTGCAGCCTCTTCATGGGACTTCTCACCCCGTTCTTTGTCGTGGTCGGCATAATCAAGAACAAAAATGTGTCCCTCTGGATACTCTTCGGGGCCGGCATCCTGGCCTTGCTCACGGCATTCGGGACAAACCTGCCATTTCACAAGTTCGCATACAACTATCTGCCCCTCATAAGTTTCATTCGGCTCCCCGCTCTTTTCCGGGTATTTTTCATCATCCCGACATTAGTCATGAGCGGGGTCGGATTAGCCTGTGTCATGAATGAATGGCCCAAATTCCGCAAGTCCCTGATCATATTCACCTGTGCCTCGACTGTGCTGCTGGCCATCCCCTATATCCTCATGCAGACAGGTCTGCTCATAGAACTCCAAGCCGTGATGGCTAATCACCACAATATTCTGACGGAATGGAAGACATGCCTTGCTATATTCGCTGCGGCAATGTGCTTCGCATTGTTTCTCAGAACAAAAAACAGATTCTCTCCTTGGGTGCTGCTATGCTTGATTGATTTACTTGTACACACCCATCTATGCGCTCCCCACACCGTTTATGACGCCAGGGTGAAACACGATGCAATGCCACCAGACACTTATGTGACAGATTATCCAATACCCGACAGCCTGACATGTTGGCAAGACATCATTCACGAGAGCCCTTACTATATGTGGGAAAATGCTGGATGTTTTCGGAAAAAGGTGGAATGGCACGGTCGGAACCCCTTGATTTTCCGCAAGCACGAGCGAATGGTACGAGCATACCTTGACACAGACAGTGTCATGCGTCTGCCCATCGCCTTTTTCCCTGCCGCCGTATCCAACGACACCACCCGGTCTTTTTACGATACAGGCACCATCTTCACGACAGAAATTCAGGCCCTGTATTACGATTCCACCTATAAGTCCGCATTCCGCATCCGGGAATTCAGTCCCAAGCGGATTGTTATAGAGACTCGCACCAACAAAGCACGTCCGTTAGTGCTCTGCCAAAACATCACTCCCTGGTGGCAAGCCACAACCGAGACAGGCGAACGGCTCAACATCGTGTCTGCCGATCATGCTCTGCTATGCATCCAAGTTCCCCAAGGCGACCATACCCTCACATTCCGGTATCGCCGTCCAATTTTACCCATCCTTTTCATCCTAGAATGCATAGCCTTTTCAATCGCCATTGCGCTCACTCTGGGTTCACCCCATAAAAAACGGCAGAGACGAAGCATGTCAGATCCACACACCCCGTCCCTGTGAACAGTGATATTCAATCGTAAAATTCCTACACGCCCGAATCGATGAGTTTGCCGTCTTCAATAAGAAGCGTGCGGGAAGGGAACTTATTGATCAAATTAAAGTTATGCGTTGCCATCAAGACTGTGGTGCCCGACTGGTTGATGTGATGGAACACTTGGAAAATCTCTTCGGCGGTAATGGGGTCGAGGTTGCCCGTCGGCTCGTCGGCCAGAATGAGGTCGGGATTATTGAGCAGGGCACGAGCGATGCACACACGCTGCTGTTCACCGCCTGAGAGTTGGGATGGCAGCTTGAAATCCTTGGTTTCCAAACCGACTAAAGCCAGCACCTCCTTGCAACGATTGAGCATGGCCTGTTTGTCTTTCCAACGGGTGGCACGCAAAACAAACAGCAGGTTTTCAATGACCGTGCTGTCGCTGAGCAGCTGATAGTCTTGGAAAACCATACCAATTTTGGTGCGCAGTTCCGGGATTTTCTTAGACTTGAGCTTCAACAAGTCGTAGCCGATCATCATCGCCTTTTCACCTTTGGGTTGCACTTCGGCGATGAGGGTCTTGAGGATCGAGGACTTGCCCGTGCCGGTCTTTCCCACCAGATAGACGAATTCGCCCGCCTTGATATCGAACGAAATCTTGGACAGCACCATCAGCTGGCGTTGGTAAATGTCCACATTTTGGAAGGAGATCACATTCTCGAGAATAGGCTTCTCGGAGGCGGCAGCCGTCTCGTTTTCGGTTTTTACATCTTCCACAACGGGCTGTTGCGGGGTGGCCGGAGTAGCTTCGGCTTGCTGGAGTTCTTCTGGATTAGGCATCGATATTGGCGTATGTAGCGTTTTGTTCAATAAATTCACGGCGCGGGGGGACCTCGTCACCCATCAGCATGGAGAAGACGCGGTCGGCTTCGGCGGCGTTCTCAATGGAAATTTGTCGCAGGGTACGGAAATTCGGATCCATGGTAGTGCTCCACAGTTGTTCCTCGTTCATCTCACCCAAACCTTTGTAGCGTTGCACGTGAACACTGCTTTCACTGCCGTTGCGACCCATCTCGTTGACAAACTGGACACGTTGCTCGTCGCTCCAGGCATAGCGCTGATCCTTGCCTCTCTTGACAAGATACAGGGGTGGCGTGGCAATATAGACATGTCCCTGCTCGATAAGCTCACGCATATAACGGAAGAAGAACGTGAGGATCAAGGCGGCGATATGGCTGCCATCAACATCGGCATCGGTCATGATGATGACCTTGTGATAGCGCAACTTGGAGAGGTTGAGGGCTTTGCTGTCGTCTTCCGTGCCGATGGTCACGCCAAGGGCCGTATAGATATTCTTGATTTCCTGGCTTTCGAAGATGCGGTGTTGCATAGCCTTCTCGACATTGAGGATCTTGCCTCGGAGGGGAAGGATGGCTTGAAAATGGCTGTCGCGGCCCTGTTTGGCGGTACCGCCTGCGGAGTCACCCTCCACGAGAAACAGTTCGCACTTGGAGGGATCCTTGGAGGAGCAGTCGGAGAGCTTGCCCGGCAGTCCGGAGCCGCTGAAGGCTGTCTTGCGCTGCACCATTTCGCGCGCCTTGCGGGCCGCATGGCGCGCTTGGGCCGCCAGCACCACCTTGTCCACAATCTCCTTGGCATCCTTGGGGTTCTCTTCCAGATAGTTGGTCAACATCTCGCCCACCATCTGGTCGACAATACCGGCCACCTCGTTGTTCCCAAGCTTGGTCTTGGTTTGTCCCTCAAACTGGGGCTCCGCGACCTTGACGGAGATGATGGCGGTGATACCCTCGCGGAAGTCGTCGCCGGAAATCTCGATCTTGTCCTTGGCAAGTTTGTCGAGCATCTTGTTGTCGTCCGCGTATTTCTTGAGGGTGCGGGTCAAGGCACGGCGGAAACCGGCCAAGTGCGTACCACCCTCAATGGTGTTGATGTTGTTGACGTACGAATGGATCACCTCGTTGAAAGAGTTGTTGTATTGCATGGCCACCTCGACAGGGACACCCTGCTTCTCACCCTCAATATAGATGGGCTTGCTGGTGATTTTCGTCTTGCCCTCGTCCAAATAGGTGATGTAGTCGCGCAAGCCATTCTCGGAATAAAAACGATTCGAAGGATGTTCGCCATTTTCATCAGTATGACGTAAATCTGTGATGGAAAGGCTTATGCCCTTGTTAAGATACGCCAATTCCTTGAGGCGGTCGGCAAGGATGTTGTAATCGTAAACGGTCTCGTAGAAAATGCTGTCGTCAGGGGTGAACGTCACCTTGGTGCCGCGATAATCCGTTTCGCCGACCACTTTCACTGGATAGAGGGGCTTGCCCAATTCGTATTCCTGCATGTAGTGCTTGCCGTCACGGAAGACCTCGGCGGTAAGGTGCTTGGAGAGGGCGTTCACGCAGGATACGCCGACGCCGTGCAAGCCGCCGGACACCTTGTAGGAGTCCTTGTTGAACTTGCCGCCGGCATGCAGCACCGTCATCACAACCTCGAGAGCCGAACGATGCTCTTTCTCATGCATGTCGGTCGGAATGCCGCGCCCGTTGTCCAGGACACTTATTGAATTATCTTCCAAGATTTTAACTTCAATGTTGTTGCAATAACCAGCCAAGGCTTCGTCGATGGAATTGTCCACCACCTCGCTAACCAGGTGGTGCAGACCGCGCTTGCTGACATCGCCAATGTACATGGCCGGACGCTTGCGAACGGCCTCCAAGCCTTCAAGCACTTGGATGTTACTGGCACTGTAGGTTTCTTCTGTAGGTTTCTGGTTTTCTAACTCGCTCATTTTCAGGCTAATTGATTATTTTCTTAAAACGGGCAAAGATACAAAAAAAATGGTTCGGTTCAGACATTTTCCTTGTAAATATAATATAGTAACAATAAACTCTCGCTCTTCGCGTTAAGAAACCTGTTCTGGATCCCTTTCATAGAAATCTATCAACAAACAACATACTCAAAAGAATGATGAAAAAACATTTATTCACCTCCTTTATCATGGTGGCATGCCTGCTGTGTTCATGCCATTCATCCTCCAAACAAGAAGACTCAAACGCGGACAACACTCCTGCCGAGCCCAACGACGTATACTCGGCATACGTTGACAGCACGCACAACCCCGAGGGTTTTGTACTCCTCACAGATGTCATTCCAGACGCCATTCTTGAAATCCGCTACTACAGCACCTACAATTTCGCAGGCACTCGCATCGACGGCTATCTCCAGCCCATTGCGTTACTCACTGTGGAAGCGGCCAACGCCCTCAAGAAGGTGAGCGACGAGCTGAAGGAGCAAGGCTATCGGCTCAAAATATACGACGCATACCGCCCGCAGCAAGCTGTAGACCACTTTGTACGCTGGTCAAAGGATCCAAACGACACTCTGACGAAGCAGTATTTTTATCCCATGTTCGAGAAGCCCTATCTTTTCGACAACGGCTACATCGCCCGCCGGTCGGGTCACACGCGTGGTTCCACCGTCGATTTAACGCTGTTCGACATGCGCACCGAGAAAGAGGTCGACATGGGGGGCACCTTCGACTGGTTTGGCGTCGAGAGCCATCCTTCCCACACTGCAACACTCACACGCCAGCAACTTGCCAACCGCATGCTTCTGCGCAACACCATGGTCAAACACGGATTCAAGCCCATCGAGACCGAGTGGTGGCACTTCACCCTCAAAAACGAACCCTACCCTGACACCTATTTCAACCACCCCGTATACTGGAACGTGCAATAACCGTCCGTCAACAGGCTTTTAAAAAGTTTTCCGGCAGGCAAACATTCTCCAACCCGACAGCCGCTTTGAACAGTGGCGCGATTTCCTCATCCACAAAACCCGCGATGCCGCAGCCGATACGCGTGACATAAAAGAATAGTTCGGGATGACTCTTTGCGAAAGCGATAAACTCATCCACGTACGGTTTGATGGTCTCCACTCCGCCTTGCATAGTGGGAATGGCATAGCTTTGTCCCTGCAAACCAACACCTTGGCCCCAGATGGCGCCAAAACATTCCACGGCCACTCGTGCCGCGCCGCCGGCATGAGCTCCCGCCAAGTTGCTGCCAAAGACAAAAACCTCGTCAGGTTTCAAATCAGTGATCCATTCCGGCGTAAAATCCGGACGAGCAATGTTATTGTAGATTCTCATAATTAACAATTTAAAATTCAACGGGGCAAAAATAGCGAAAAAACAAGAAACAAAGGAAGGAGTACAGGAAAATGAAAAGCCCTGGTCCCGGGCACAGCTGTGTCTCAGCCCTCAACTTTCATCAAAATCCAATTCCAGCTGCAATCGCCGCAAGCGATCGGCATCGCTCTCCTCGCGATGGTTCCCCACACCAAGGCCAAGCAGGCGGACAGGATTCTCGTTATAGTCCACCTCCTTCATCAATTTCTTGGCCAACGGCAGAATCTCCTCCTTGGAGCGCAAGATGTAATTGACCGTGATGCTGCGAGTGATCTGCCTGAAATCGTGGAACTTGACTTTCAGTGTCAGGGTGTAGCCCTCGAAGTCGGCACGTTCCAGCCGCTCGAGCAATTCCAGCACAATATGGTAGAGCGCGATGGTCATGTCAGAGGAGCTGCTGATGTCCGTTTCGAAGGTTCGTTCACAGCTCACGGACTTGCGCTCCCATTCAGCGATAACAGGACGCTCGTCCCTGCCGTTGGCAAATTCGTGGAACACGCGCCCCACCTTCCCGAAAGCGGCGATGAGTTGCGCCACGGGTATCTCGCGAAGGTCTGCGCCCGTGTATATGCCCATCTGGTGCATCTTCGCGGCAGTCTTCTCCCCTATCCCCCAAAATTTCTCGACGTTCAGGTCGGCGATAAAGTCCAATGCACGATCGGGGTGGATAACGCAAAGGCCATCGGGTTTGCGGTAGTCGGAAGCAATCTTGGCGAGGAACTTGCAATAGCTCACGCCCGCGGAGGCTGTCAAACCCGTTTTCTCAAAGATAAGCCGCTTGATTTCGCGAGCTATATCGACGCCCAATACAACACCGCACTTATTCTCAGTGACATCCAGAAAGGCCTCGTCGAGCGATATTGGCTCAACAAGGTCGGTATATTCGTGGAAGATTCCGCGAATTTGAGCCGACACCGCCTTATATTTTTGAAAATCGGGGGGAACGATGACGAGGTTGGGACACAACCGCTTGGCGGTTTGGATGGACAAGGCGGAATGAACCCCGTATGGCCGTGCCTCATAGCTGGCGGTGGCCACGACACCACGAGGCGCGTCATGCCCCACCACCACGGGCTTGCCCCGAAGCTCAGGGCGGTCGCGCTGCTCCACGGCAGCATAGAACTGATCCATATCAACATGAATGATCTTGCGGTACATGATTCCAGTTTTCGCGACGTCTATCGGATGCCTGCCAATTTATCGTATCATCTCCTCCAACAACACCTTCCAATGCCCAGGCAATACAATGTGATGATTGCCAATGGGATTCGTGAGAAAATAGGATATCCTCGACTTGTCGGACAGTTGGATAACCTGTTGCGTGCGACAAAGGTCGGGCTGAGATTGGTTCCGAACCAGGACACCCTCTTCCGCAAAACAGCGCGCAAGATCGCCCGACAACTTGAATATGGTGACAGGTCCCTCCTTCATAAAGCCCCGGATGCCCACGCCAATGCCCGACTCAAAATGGGTGTCCAATTCATAACTGTCCACCATATTGAACGGTATGGTACAATGCGCCAGAAGAATTTCCCCCGTCTCAGGATCGATGCGGGCAGGATTGGCCTGGAATCCCGAGACCCCCACAAGCGATTTGGCCACCATCATCGAAAGCAGTGCGGGAATGTCGCCTTCGCAACCCGCCACAATCCCTTCGGCATTCAGCTTGGCCAAAGCCAAGCAACCCGTATTGCGGACAGCTGGCAACAGGTCAAAGCATCGCAACGTAAATCCCTGAAGATGACACTTTTCCACCATAGACTTCAAGGCCATGTAAATTTGGTTTGCGCCTGGAAGCGCCCCCACTATCTGCGGGTTCGCAGAAAGCTCACCAGGCATTTTCAAGGGCGCAGACTGAATCTCTTCCAGCAACTCCGTCATAGGAATATCGACCAACTCAATGCCTAACCTACTTTGCACCGCCATCCGATCCACGTCACTGGAAATGAGCCAGTCGGAAGGCTCTCCTATGATGCCCAAACGACAGCCCCGCAATTTATCCCGGGCAATCGACACTCGTTCCAACATCCTGATTCTCTTGTTAATATATTCGTTACTACCATGAAGAATCTCACCGTCAATGCCACTTTTCCGCAAGTATGACAAAATCTCCATGGACGCGGCGAGGGAGTTGCTCTTGCCCGAAGTCAACAGATAGAATGGATGATGACCCGTCTCTTGCAAGGCAGCAAACATCTTGCGGAAAACACCTTCCGTGCCGCCCGTTTGAACGTAAATGAGACTCAACGGATAACTCCCGTAGTCGGAATAGTCATTTCCCCTACAATCGAAATCGAGCTGTAGTCCTGCGAGGAACTCTTGGGTAATCGCGGCGACAGCTTGTTCGTCGTGCAACTCTGAGGCGAGGGTATAGATGGCTATGTTCATGTCAAGGTGATTTTGCATGTCGGGAACAACATAAATATGGGCACTAAGCCTTTGCAGTGTGCAAAAATACAAAATTATGCGATTTGCATAAAGTCATGGGCTCCTGAAAAAACGAATCAATAATCTTTTTCCTATTTTTGCAACATTATTATTCATGCCGGACCATTAGCATGTGGAAAAATCGTATTCTACTGATATTTTGCTTATTAGCCACACCTTGGGGCATTCACGCCCAAGAGGCGTATCGCTATGTGCAGACCTTTGACCACGAGATCTCGGTGTTAGTGGTCAACGCAGGCTGGGACGTTCGGCTCATACAAGAGCCGGAAAGTGCTGAATCCAACGTGGTATTCATCACACATTGCCCCGATTTCTTCGAGGACGACGAAAGTCCGCATTTGGTGACTTTCCCTGTCGAGGGCGAGATGATCCTGCGGAAAAACGACCTCATGCCCCGCAAGACTGTAGTGGAGATCCACATTGCCAAGCCGCTCCGGAACATCATCCTGTCGCCGGACGCACGGCTCAGCATAGCCAACTACAACGCAGGTGAGACCCCATTGAGCGTTGACATCCAGAACAATGCGCAACTATCCATCGGCAGGCTCACCAGTCAAAGCAAAGTCACGTTCGTGACACGCGGCACCTCCATGCTGGCATGGGGCAGCATCACAGCTGAAAAGCTCACTCTTTGGACCGATCCCCGGAGCCACGTCGACGAAGGCGCCACACAAGTCGGGGAAATCAACCGCCACGGACTGAACAAACTCAAAGAAAAGATAGGGCAAAAAAGCGACAAGCAAGCATCCGACACCGTCCCCTGGTACAATCGCGGCTTCCTCAAGTTCTTGGATGCCAACATCGGCATCGGATTCGCCTCCACGTTCGGCAATATCGATTTCACCTCACTTGCCTCGCCCTATAAGATTTCCAACGCCACAACGTACATGTTGCGAATCACCACCCGCGACCTGCATGTCCGTCGTTTTCTGGGATTCCGGGCCGGCATCAGCTTGGGTTACAGTCGACAATGGCTCAAGAACAGCGTCTGCGTCGAGAACCGGCTGCTCGTCATCGACACCACTGCCATAGGAATCACGCACAAGCAACACCTCAACACTTTAACTGTCGGCGTTCCACTGACCATTGTCTTCACACCCCACGCCTCTTTTTGGAAAGACTTTGTGGGGTTTTCCATCAGCCTCACCCCCATGTATGTTCACAACAGAAGGCTATGGTCTCGCAAAATGGATGAGGCGGGCAAATGGCGCAAGTCTTCCGACCGCATCAACATCTACAGGCCCTTCAACCTGCAAGGCAGCATCGGACTCGACCTGCACATTTCCCAAAGTCACACACTTCATCTCGACTTTATAATAGACCTGCTCCCCACCTTTGGCGATGCTACAGGTGTCAAGTCCATTCACCACTTCGGCATTTCCTTTGCCCTTTAATGTAAACACAAATTATGAAAAGATTCTTTTTACACACCATTTTGCTCATCTTGCTGGTTTGCGGTGCGACGTTGCCGGCTACGGCCCAGTGGTCCATCGGACTGCGGGGTGGCTGGGCCTGGACCTCCATCACACGCTCCAACCTGGGGCGTATCGACGAAACCTACACACCCCAAAGCGGCTTCGATGTCGGCATTGAGGGACGCTACGCCTTCAAAGACTGGGTAGTCCTGCGCCTCGACCTCAACCTCATGCGCCGCTCCCATCGCATGGACCGCAACCTCAACTACTTGGAGCCCGTCTACACCAGCCATCACAACCTTTACCTGATGCTTCCCTTGACGGTCGACTTCTCCTTCGGCGGCAAGCATGTGCGCGGACACGCCCTGCTCGGCGGCTATGCCGGCTATTGGCTCAGAGAGCGAAGAGAAGGCACAACCTATTGGATGACAGATTACTACGTCTATTTCAACGACTTTGACGAAATTCGGGAGTTCACCCGGGAGGATGTTCGATTCTGTGCTGGGGTAACCGGTGGCCTTGGACTCTCATACGACATTAACGAGCACTGGGCCTTAAACTTGGAAGCCCTATACTATTACGACCTCACCAGCCATCACCGCGGCTATGCCAACCTGCGCGACCCGCGCTACCTCAACACCCTTTCCGTTGACCTCGGCGTTTCCTATAAATTCTAAAACCAGCCTGTCATGAAAAAAATCATCATACTTGCAGCGATTGCAGCACTTCTTTCCACCGCCTGTCGCCAAGAGGCAGACTATCATCCCTACATAGGCGAAAGCGGCAAATTAGCGTACAACACCTACGCCGAACAGTTTGAATACATTTGGAAATGCATGAGCACGGGCTATGTCTTTTGGGATGTGGACAACACCGACTGGGATGCCGTCTACCGTGATTACCTGCCCAAATTCCAGGAACTCGACAGAATCGTGGAGAGCGGGGGCACCGTGCCCACCGCCACCCTCGCACAATTATATGATAAGATGATGGGTGGCATGAAAGACCATCACATGCTGGTTCGAGTCCAAAACCTGTTTCCCGCCGCCGACGAGCCGAGCCGTTTTGCATACGTCCAGCCCGGCAACACAGAGGTCTGTTCCAGAAACTACTACATCGAATCCGCAGGCGAAGAGAAACAACGGATCCTGAGCTTCTTGGGGGACATCGAATCCCTGTACAACATTGCCGCACATGAGACTGCCACCTACCCTGTTCCAGAACTCAGTTCGGAGGTAACCTACGTGTACTGTCTCATTGTACTGCCCGACGGACGCAAGATCCCGTATCTGTGGCAATCCATGGCCGCCATCACGCCCGTAATCCGCTCCAGCGACGGCAACAGCGTGGTGGAAAAATGGCTGAAAGCCATCGCAGAGACCCCACGCAACGAGCTAGCAGGCATCATCCTTGACAACCGCGACAACCGCGGCGGCTACCAAGACGACCTGGACTACCTTGTCGGTAGCTTCCTCAACGAGCGCACTGAAATCTTCAAGACCCGCTACAAAGAGGGACCCGGTCGTCTGGAACATTCCGTTTGGACTCCTTATTACATTGAACCCAACGCCCGCTTTCACCGCGACATCACAGCGGAAGACATCCCGTATGTCGTGATTTGCGACATCAACTCCGCAAGCATGGGCGAAATCGAGCCGATGGTCATCAAGGCTGTGCTGCCCACCGCATACACTATCGGCGAACGCACCTACGGCGGCACGGGACCTCTTCAGCCCGCGGAAGACGTCAACCTGAACTATGGCGGTCCCTTCGGCGACAACAGTGCCACAGGGCTGCACTACATCTACACCTCTTCGTTCGAGGCCCAAATCGGCGGCAAAGTCATGGAGGGCATCGGTTTCACACCCGACGAGGTCATCCTGCGCAAAAACCACAATGGCGACCTCAAACCGCAGCTTAATGCCGCCATCCAATACATCATGCACAGATAAAGGCCCCGACCCATAAAAAAAGTGCGCGCCACATCTCATTGTAGCGCGCACTTTTCATTTTTCCATCTTTACAGCGACGCTTTCAGGATCTCCAAGATATCCTCTTCATTGAGCGGTGCCCAGGCATCCTCAAGGCCTTCGTTGACGGCGATATGGTGTGCCATTTCGCCAAGACGTTGGTCGTCAATGCCCACTTCACGCAGCGTCATGGGAATGCCAAGTTCCTTGAAGAAATCGTAAGTCTTCCTGATAGCAAGCTCTGCAATTTCCATCGGGGCCAGATTGGCATCAATGCCGAACAGCATGGTACCGTAGGTCACGAAGCGTCCCACGGTTTTCTCGTTGAGGATCTGCTTCATCCAACGCGGGGTGATGATGGCCAAGCCTTCGCCATGGGTGATGTCGTAGTAGGCACTCAGGGCATGTTCAATGCCGTGCATAGGCCAGCCGCTGTGTCCATTGCCATTACAGAAGATGCCGTTGCATGCCAGCGTGCAGGTATAGAACACCTCTGCGCGCGCCTCATAGTCGTTCGGATCGGCCAGCACCTTGGGCGCATTGAGCATCAAGCTCTTGAGAGCCGCAATGCACATGCCGTCATTGAGGGCGGTGTATGGTTCGGCGAAAAATTGCTCCATCACGTGGTTCATGGCATCGGCGATGCCCGCGCGCGTGTGCTTCGGCGGAATGGTGAACGTGTATTCAGGGTCGAGCAAAGAGACGGCGGGATAGAGATGCGGATCGATGTAGCCGACCTTGTCGTTGGTCTCGCTACGGGAGATGACACTGGCCGCGTCGTACTCGCTGCCGGTGGCCGCCAGGGTCATGATGTCCACAATGGGCAGGGCCGCCTGAGTCTTCACTTGGTAGGTGATGAGGTCCCACGGCTCGCCGTCGTAGCAGGCGCCCGCCGCGATGGCCTTGGAGCAGTCGAGCACACTGCCGCCGCCCACGGCAAGAATCACGTCGATATGATGCTCCTTGCACATCTGCACGCCCGGCACCACGCTCTGCGTGTATTTCGGGTTGGGCTCAATGCCGGGAAGCTCGAAGACCTCGAAGTCGTTCAACAGATTCTTGACCTTGTCGTAGAGGCCATTGCGCTTGATGCTGCCTCCGCCGTAGGTCATTAAAACACGTTTGCCGAAAGGGTTTAGCACCTCAGGCAATTTTTCCACCACACCTTTGCCAAACACAATGCGGGTGGGGGTACAATAGCTGAAATTAATCATTTTTGTAATAGTTAGTTATGAATTCAATGTAACAATAAAATCTCAACAATAATTTAGAGTGTGGCAAAAATACATTTTTTAGTTTTTAAAGTTCTTCATTATCGCCTGCGGAATCCTAAAAATCAAAACCGACGCTCAAGTACGCGCCCCATCGGGTAGGTCTGCCCTTGTTTGCCCAATGGACATTGAACAAAATGGGGCCAATGAGGGACTTATGGCCATACTGGAGGGCAAAACAATAATCCGTGGGACGTATATAGTCAACACCGCGGATATGGTCACCAAATTTATCAAACAAATTGTAGGCTTTGTATACGGAAGCAATAAAAGAGACATAGTCTTTCCGTCCGAACTGGTAGCGGATGTCCATTTTGGCGACAGCGTTTGTATTACTGGCATATACGGTTTGCACCACGTTGTACCCGACAAAAGAGAGATGGTTAGCGTTGTATTCCCTGTCTAAAACCCCGCCGACAAAAGGCTGATGTACATCATTGTAAGATGCCACATAATGATTAACGCTCTTGAAATCCAGACTCTGGATGGATTGTATATTTCCAGAAAGAATGATTACAAAACGATTAATCACAGGGATAACCCCCTTGACATGCATATTCAGGACATGGTAACGGTATTTTTCGCCTTCTGGAGTCTCGCTATGAAAGACCAAATCGTATCGTCCGCCCACATCAACACCCCGTGTAGGGAAATATTTATCATCGGTATTGTCATACGCACCTTCTGCAAAAATGGACATTGTGTGATTATTCCAATGGTTTCTGTAAAGATAGGCGAGTCCATCCACCACATAGTCATATTCATCGACAGATTCAACCATAGAACTATCCGCATTTCCATCAGCCACAGGGTCCAAGAAAAAAGTGGACAATGCATACGGCAACACATTCACCTCAAAGCCTCCTTTATAATATCCATTATGCAGCCAGCCATTATCGCCGACGTAGAGTTGCAGGCGGTTGTTCCAGTAGTTGAACGTACAAAGAGTGTTAAGGATATAATCGGACATCACAGTTTGAAGGGGAAGGACTTTCAACTGAGTGTAAGAGGACCTGACATCAATTCCCACGGCTGGTCCGCGGCGTGGGACATAATAGAGGTCTATCCCACCCTTAAGGTTTTTTCCAATAACAGCAGAAGCATCAAACTTAAAGCCATTCGGTTTGCGGCGGTTGAATCCGAAATTGAGTCCCAACGATATCAGGTCGCGGGAATTGACGCGAAGGCTGACTCCAAATTGATGAATAGGCCCACGCTCGCCCTGGAACACCAAGGTATATGGCTCGTGAGAACCTTCAATGCGATAATAGACATTCTTAAAAAGGCCGCTGCCATACAGCACTGCCAAGGCATTCTCTATAGCATCACGATTATAGCGTTTGCCCGTGTCCATCTCTATATTCCGCAAAAGGAAGTCCGTCAATTCGCCACCAATTCCCTTGAAACGGATGTCGCCGACAAGGATGTCCTGCTTGGCGATGTTCACCCCGTGAGGCAGCTGTTTTCGAACTTCCGTCTTCAAAGATTTACCATGTCTTGACGTTACGGCACGACGGATAACCTGCAAGCTGGAGTCCTGCAGCTTGGCAGCTTCACGTCCACGACGGATACACTCTACGATATTCTTGGTCTGAAAACTGAACATGTTCATGCCATCCATGTCGGGATGGATATAGGCATCAGCAAGCGGTATATTGTGGTCATACGCCTCCTTGCCCATGAGCGCAATGCTCTGTTGCAACAATTTGCCCACACCATTGACTTCTTCAAACGACCGGTTTTGGCTCAAGTCAACGCCTATCACATAATCAGCGCCCATAGCGCGTGCCATGTCCGTCGGGAAGTTATTGCGGGTGCCGCCATCCACGAGCACCATCCCCCTGTTTCGCACTGGTGTGAAATAGAGCGGTATAGACATCGTGGAGCGCATAGCCTCCGGCAAGCACCCGCTGGTCCAGTACTTGGTTTTCAGCGTCACCAAATCTGCGGCCACACAGCAGTACGGGATAGGCAGGTCGGAAAAGTTCATGGAATCCTGATACCCGACTGTAAGGCTGTTTATCAGGTTATAGACATTGTATCCATAGGTTATTCCTTCGGGCATATTGGCGACCATACCGCGCCGGATAGCCTGTTCGCCGACATCAGATGAAGCCGCATGGCTTTCCACCTCCATTGTCTCGCGCTCGAAGTACTTTCTGCGTTTGCGGTCCGACACGTTCTTGTCATTATCATAGTAAAATGGGATGCGCAGGGCGTATGTCTCGTTGTCTTTACGACGTCGGTAATTGAGTTTTTCTGTCGGCACGAAGTCGCTCATCATCACACTCCAGTTCATATTGACAAGGATGGTGTCGATGAGGGAGGCCGGATAGCCCATGGCGTAGAGTCCGCCGACGACACCGCCCATGCTGGTACCGACCACCATGTCGACGGGGATTCCCATCTCCTCGATATACTCGAGTACGCCGACATGGGCCGCACCTTTGGCTCCACCACCCGACAGCACAACCGCGACAGTAGGGCGATACTTGCGTATGGAGTCCATCTTGTGGCGCATGCGTGCAATGGCTGCCGCATCTGCCGACGGGTCGATACTGGTAGTGGCAAGATCATGCTGCGCATAGGCAAAGCACAACATCAAGAGCATGGAAAACAGGGAGAGAAGCCTCTTCATATAAATAGGGTTTGTTGCTATATGCTGCCGTTTTTTTGCATTTTCGGATGCCGTGAATAATAGAAATAGAGCATCAGGTCGATGAAGACCATCGTGCCGTTCAGTACATAGAGCCACATCACAATGTCATAATTGTGCGTGAGTTTGTGGATGATGCCAAAAATGTAGCCCAAGATGATGAGCGACATGAACAGGGGGCTTTTGCCGGCCACGACCTTCGTGCGAAGCGCCTTCGCAATGGAGATAGGCCAACTTACCGCAAAACAAAGGAGGAACAACACCTCCCAAATGCTGAATTCCATAATAACAGGCTATATAGATTAATTTTTCTTCCAGGCGTTCACAACCTCACCAATATACTGGTAATGGATACCGGCGGGAAAGTTCTCATACCGTTTGCGAGGCACATCACTACGGAAATGCTTGGGGTCGAACTGATCGCCTCCATACATCATGCGGCATTCAATCACAAGGTCAGCTTCAGCATAGTAGGGTGCGCCATTTTCCGTGTAAAGGGTGTGTAGCCCGAGTGCCTGAGCCTTGTTGCCATCACGGCCAGAGTGGGAACCCATGTAGTCAACTACCTTATTGTCGGGGAAGTGCATGATGGTAAAATACTCATATTTGTCCATAAACTCTCGGGTGTAGCGTTTCTCAGCCACATAGACGGTAACCGCAGGGCGTCTACCCCATAGCGTACCAAGTGCGCCCCATCCGATGGTCATGGCGTTGCTATGCTGCGAGTCACCGGAGCACAGCAGGAGACCGTGGCCGTTGTCGCCCGTATAGAACGAAAAACCTGCGGGCATATCCTCCGGCGACATCACGTTGATTTTCTTGAAGCCGAAACTTTGGGCATCCTTGGAAGGGGTTTGGGCAGATAAGCGCGAGCGCAACTCCTTCACATCAACCTTAGCGGCATACTCAAGAGCGACACGCACGTTGGCGACGATGGCATTGGAGCTATATGTGGCACCGCTAACGGCATCCACCTCCTTGTCAATACCCTGTTTGAGTGTCAGTCCCGTCCAACTGCCAAGCAAACGAGCCGCCTGTTGGAAGAAGCTGGGGGTCTCATCATTGGGGAGAGCCGAGACTTTGACGACTTTACCATCAAAAATGTAGACCTCCACAGGCACACTGCCGATGAAGCCCTTGATATCCTTGCCTATAGTTGCAGTGTTCACAATCATCGTATCGCCGCTGAAACGCACGGGGTCATCAGGAGCGTCAAGTTGCGCCACACAACGTCGCGCGGCATGCATAGGCCTGGTCTCATTGAACTGCATGGCTGTCAACGCCACAGAAATCGTCAGGAAAGAAACGGCACATACTATTCCCAATACATATTGCTTAAATTCAAGGCTCTTTTTCATAAATAAAATAGAATTTGCTTACATATTTCAAAATACGCCGCAAAAATACAACAAAATCCCTTATTCCAAGCATACTTAAAAACACAATCCAGCCTTTTTTCCATAACATTTTGCAGGACTTCATCTTCGACATTTTCTCAAAAAAACACGCCAGCTGCAACAAAAAAAATGATATTTTTGCACCTTTGTTTTTCGCCCGGAAGCGAAAAGATTCACTAACATCGACTCAATGAAGAACATTCTACATCTATACGCCGACAACGTTTCTTCCGCCCGCATAGACGAGTTGATCGCCCGCACGGAGAACAGCATCCATAACATCACCGTCGCCATCCCGACGAAGAGCGACAACAAGCCCGCGCCGGTGTCCGGCCTGCATTCGCCCACGCCCTGCGACCCCGGTTCTCTCTTTCACTTCGACAAAATGGTTGCAGAGACCGCCACTTTCATCGAACAAAACGTCCGCATGGAGGAGATTGGGCTTATCCATGCACACTCTGTATGGCCGGGCGGAGCCGTGGCGTTCGAGCTTCAACGTCGCCACGCCATCCCCTACATTGCCGCAATGGATTTTGAAGACATCCGTTTCTGGGCCGACAATCCGCAACGCGGACGCAAGACGGGTGCCTCCGTCTTGTTGCATGCTCTGCGCACCATCTTTCACGACCGCAACCATCAGGATTTTGTTGCCAACCGCCTTTCCGACGAGGACTCGGACCGCATTTTCAGCCACGCACTCAGCATCTGCGACGGCATCGACCCGTTCTGGTTCCAGAATCTGCACATACACAAGCCCGTGTCGATGGTACACACACGCCTGTTGTTAGCGGGTGCGGACCTCCTGCCCAAGAGCGTGACACCCATCAAGAAAGCGATCCAGCTGCTGCACAAAAAGAATTACAACGTCTCGCTCACCGTCATGGGATGTGACACGGCTGACGACACGAACGTGCATATCATCCCAAGAATCACACGAGATGCCCTCTTTCAAGAGTTTCGCAACAACGACATCTATATCGTGCCTTCGTTGAAAGACACCGCACGTCCATTCTACGCAGAAGCCCTGTCGCAGGGTCTCCCCATCATCCACAACTTGCACGAAGCCCCCGAGGGGCTTTGTCCCGACGGGAAAATCGGCTATGCCGCCGACCTGCACTCCGCCGACGACATTGCAGAAAAGGTCCTCTATGTGGGTGAGCGTTTCGCCACCATCGAGCAACACATCACCGACCTGCATCCCCTGCAGATCTTCAACTGGGACGAAATCTACCGCATCTATCTTCGTGTGTATGAAGAAAATGTAAAGTTCAAGATTTAAGACTCAAAGTAATGGACACCTGGAAGACACGGACAGAACTCATGATCGGTGCGGATGGCCTTCGCCGGTTAGAGCAGGCACACGTGCTGCTGGTGGGCGTGGGCGGCGTGGGAGCATACGCTGCCGAACAACTCTGCCGCGCCGGCGTCGGAGAGCTCACCATCGTGGATGCCGACACCGTGTCCGTCAGCAACATCAACCGCCAGCTGCCGGCATTGCACTCCACCGTCGGGCAAAGCAAAGTTGAGATCATGGCCAAACGCCTCCTGGACATCAATCCCGAGCTCAAGTTGCACTGCATCCATGAGTTCCTTCGCGATGAGCGCACCGCCGAGGTGCTTGATGCCACGCACTACGACTGCGTGGTGGATGCCATCGACACGCTGTCGCCCAAAGTGTACCTTCTCTTCGAAGCGCACAAGCGCGGCCTTCCCATCGTATCTGCAATGGGTGCGGGCGGCAAAATGGACCCTGGGCAAGTACAGATAGCAGACATTGCCAAATCCCACCACTGCGCCTTGGCCAAGATGGTACGCAAACGTCTCTATCGTCTGGGGGTCAAGCACGGGATCACGGTCGTGTTCTCCCCCGAGCACGTGCCCGACGAAGCTGTTGTCATCGACGAGGAGCCCACCGCCAACAAACTCTCCACCGTAGGCACCATATCCTACATGCCTGCCGTGTTCGGCTGTTTCGCCGCCGCTGCCGCAATAAGGATGTTATCCCAACAGGGCCTCAGCTCCTGAATCGCCTTATCGTATAACCGGAAGGATCACAACCTGATTTCCTCAAACTCCCTTTTAAACCAGGTCAGTTGCCGTTTGGCGTAGCGACGGGTATGCGTCTTGATATCCTCCACAGCCCGCTCCAAGCTGCATTTTCCATCGAAATAGTCAAACATCTCCTTATAGCCCACCGTGTTCAGGGCATTCAAATCCCGGAAGGGATAGAGCCCGCGCGCCTCTTCGAGAAGGCCTTGCTCCATCATCTGGTCCACACGGCGCCCAATACGGTCAAAGAGCACCTCGCGGGGACGGTTGAGGTAATATTTCTGGATATGGAAGTCACGGGGATGCGGCACGCCGTTCAGGAACGAAGAATAGGGTTTACCCGTTTGCAGGCAAATTTCAAGGGCCCGGCAAAGCCGTTTGTGATCGTTGGGGTTGATGTTATTGCCAGATTCCGGGTCGAGGAGGAGCAGCTGGGCGCGCAAAGCCTCAAGGCCGTTGGTTTCCAGAAGTTTATGGACATACTGGCGAACAGCGGGATCAGGGTCGGGCATCTCATCGACACCCTTGCAAACGGCATCTATATATTGGGGGCTGCCGCCTGTCATAATCACGACAGGATGGGACACAAAAAGCTTCTCCAACAAATCCAGCACCTGATGCTCGAAAATGGAGACGTTGTAGTAGTCGTGTATGGAGAGTGTGCCGACAAAATAGTGTTGCACGCGGGCAAGTTCCTGAGGTGTGGGACGCGCCGTGCCAATGCTCATCTCACGGAACATCTGGCGCGAGTCTGCGGAGATTATGACCGTACCGAGCTTTTCTGCAAGGGAAAGCGTATACTCAGTCTTCCCCACCGCAGTCGGGCCCGTGACGACCAGCAGGGTGCGATCCTCAATAGTCTTGGAAATCATTCAAGTCGCTGAAATCCTCCTCGTCGTAGACATCGCCGAAGAGATTGTCATCTTCCGGCTCGTCCTCCTCTTCCTCAAGAAGAAGGTCTTCCGGGGTCGGCAAATCGGCATCATTGACGGACACCGGCATTTCCATCGCCTTGAAAGTGCAGCGAGGAAAGCCCTTGGGATCATCGGTTTGCAATACCTTCTGTAATTCAATGTAGAACACCTTCGGGTTCATGAAGTCGTATTCGTACATGATATGCTGGTGCGGATCCGAGATAAAATCCTTCAGGATGCTTTCGCTCATCACGAAAGTCGGCAGATGGGACTTGGTGCTGTACTCGTCCATGTCGTCGTATTCCGGCTCCTCGGTTATTTCGTCATCGGAGGTGTCCATCAAAGTGATTTCCTTCTGTTTGTTCCACTTGGGGTCACAGATGGAGAATGCGGCGAACTCGTTACCTTTCAAACCGATGCAGTCGTACAGCAGTTTGTGGAAGGACTCAAAGTTGTCGTTGGCAAGGATTTCCACGTCACGCACGAAATCCTCCACTTCGTCGTAATAGACTCTGAACTTGTAGTAATACATAGGTGAATGGTTTTGGTGAAGAAAAAAGAAGGGCCTGATTACTCTTCTGCAGGTTCTTCAGGCTCTTCCATGTTATGGTAAACGTTGGTCACGTCCTCATCGTCATTGATTTTGTCGAGAAGGACGTTAACCTCAGCGCGTTGTTCGTCGGTGAGGGTTTTGAGTTCCTTGGGAATACGGTCAAGTTTAAAGCTCTTGATTTCCAACCCATTGTCTTCCAAATACTTTTGGATGGGGCCAAAAGCGGTAAAATCAGCCATGATAATGACTTCTTCCTCGTCGGCATCGATTTCGGCATCAAAGTCCATCATAGAGAGTTCAAATTCTTCAATGTCGAGTTCGGGTTTGCGAGCAATGGTAAAGATGCACTTGTGGTCAAAAAGGAAGTCGAGCATGCCGGAGGTGCCGAGGGAACCGCCGAACTTGTTGAAATAGCTGCGGATATTGGCGACCGTGCGTTGGTTGTTGTCGGTGGCAGCCTCGATCAGGATAGCGATGCCGTGCGGTCCGCGACCTTCATAGACCATCTCCTTGTAGTCGGACTGGTCTTTTTCGAAGGCACGTTTAATGGCGCGATCGATGTTGTCCTTGGGCATATTTTCATTTCTGGCCGTTTGGATGAGCAGACGGAGTTTGGAGTTTTGTGCAGGATCGGGACCGCCCGCCTTTGCTGCCATCGTGATTTCCTTGCCGATGCGGGTGAAGGTACGAGCCAAGTATGCGTTACGTTTGAAGATTCTTGCCTTTCTATATTCAAAAGCTCTTCCCATAGTGTTGTGTGTTTTAAGGTTAGGTTTTAAAGTTAGGTACGGTGTGACGCGGAAGGGTTTCATAAAGAGCAACTCACCGACAACACACCATCAATCGGCGGCAAAAATACAAAAAAGCATTCAGTCTCGCAACCTTTCCCGTTTTTTTTCTTTCAACAATGAAATGTTGTTTTTCAAAGAGCCTCGACGGGGTGCAATCCTTTTATTTTCCCACGTATTATGCAACAAATGACAGTGGGCAAGGTATTTTGCGGCGGATTTTTTTGTACTTTTGCACCCTCGTTTAATCCAAGATGTCATTTTTCAAGAAAAAGCCCAAGAAATACCGCGCCACCTCCCTGTCGGAATTGACATGGCAGCGCTTCAAGAAGGAGAAAGAGGGAATGGTTTCCCTCGGTTTCATCTTGTTGGTCATCATAATCGCCATTTTGGGCTATCTTATCACGCCTGACCACTCACCGCACTGCAACCACCAGCAGCTGGAGATCGCCCTGCGTTCTCCTGGTTTCTCAACAAAGCTGTTGCAAGTCGAAACAGGCTTGGAAATTCCCAAGGTGGGTCTGTTGCGCAAGATGCTCACCGGGCAGCCCGACCGCTACCAGACCATCCCCATCAGCGAGTACGAGGTGAGCGGCGACACGTTGCGCGCCCGCCTGCTGGAGCAGTCCGACTGGGTCACCTACACACTCGCCGAGCTCGCCGACCCGCCCGTGGTCACCCGCAAGTTTTTGTTGGGCACCGACCGCTATGGCCGTGATGTGCTCAGCCAACTCATGATGGGCACCCGCGTCAGCCTGGCCGTGGGATTCCTCTCCATCTTCATCGCATTGGTCATCGGCATCGCCGTGGGCGCCGTGGCCGGCTACTACCGAGGCAAGGTCGACGACGTACTGATGTTCATCATCAATGTGGTGTGGTCCATCCCCACCCTGCTGTTGGTTATCGCCATCAGCTTCGCCCTCGGCAAGGGGTTCTGGCAGATTTTCATCGCCATAGGCCTTACCATGTGGGTGGACATCGCGCGCGTGGTGCGCGGCCAGGTCATCAGCCTCCGCGAGCAAGACTTTGTCGAGTCCGGCAAGGCATTGGGCTACAACAATCCGCGCATCATCTTCAAGCATATCCTGCCCAACATCACCGGCACGGTCATCGTCATTGCCGCCTCCAACTTCTCGTCGGCCATCCTCACTGAAGCGGGTCTCAGCTTCCTCGGCCTCGGCGTGCAACCCCCAATGCCATCATGGGGCATGATGATGAAGGAAAACTACGCCTACATCGTGCTCGACAAGGCCTATCTGGCCATTGTGCCCGGCATCGCCATCATGCTGCTCGTGCTCTCCTTCATGCTCATCGGCAACGCCCTGCGCAACGCCATGGACGTGAGAAGCTAAATCGGACCATCAATTCACAAAAGCTCCCGCTTACCCGACAAAGTGCCGGTGGGCAATAAATGGGCAACGAACGCGTTGTGCCTACGGACATTTTTTGTATTTTTGCCGCCCTTTATCAGATTAACAAAAAAACACATAACAATGAAAAAATTACTCACTTTCGGACTCGTGCTTCTGTTCGCAAGCACTGCATTGTCCGTCAAATCCCAACAAGACATGACAAAAGATCAGAAAGTCAGCTATGCAATCGGCGCCAACTTCGGCACACAAGTGGCACGCGATGGTTTAAACTTGGACATGGAATCCTTCATGCAAGGCGTCCGCGACGGCATGGCCAACAAGAACAAATTCTCAGACCAAGAGATGCAGGAAATCTTCATGCAGTTCCAGCAGGACATGCAGGCCAAGCAAAACGACGCTATCGCAGCTGAAAAAGAAAAAGGCAAGAAGTTCCTTGAAGAGAACAAGAAGAACCCCGACGTAAAGGTCACCGCATCCGGTCTTCAATACAAGGTAATCACCGAGGGCAAAGGTCCCAAGCCGAACGCAACCAGCAAAGTGACAGTCAAATACAAAGGCACGCTCCTCGACGGCACCGTGTTCGACTCCACCGAGAAACAGGGCGGCGAGCCCATCTCCTTCGGCCTGAACCAAGTCATCCGCGGCTGGACCGAGGGCTTGCAGTTGATGGGCACCGGCTCCAAATACATCCTCTACATCCCCTCCGACCTCGCATACGGCGACCAAGGTGCAGGAGGAGGCCTCATCCCTGGCGGCGCAACCTTGATTTTTGAAATTGAATTGCTCTCATTCGAATAAGACACACAGGGGCGGGTTCAACACTCGCCCCTTTTAATAGAACCACACAGCCTTCCCCACTTCCATGAAAAGAACCATTTTCACCCTGCTGCTCATGCTTTTGGCCACTTCCATATTCGCACAAGTGGAACAAGACTGCCCGCAAATCGACTGCCCGGGCCGCTGTGGCCGCTTCATCGACGGAAACAGCGACGGCTTCTGCGACCGCGGACAACTATCCAACCCAACGGGGAACACGACAACAGAGTCTACCGCCCCCGCAAAAGAGGAAAAAGAGACTCCCGCATACAAAGCCACAACCCGCCAAACCCAACCCAAAGAAGTTGAAGCAATCCCGACGACCACTCCACAGGACGAATCCGAAACCGACGGCGTAACAGGAGCCACAAGCCTCGTCCCCGAAGCAGCAGAGGCCGACGAAGCGTCACCATCCTTGGATGAAACGGACTCCCAAGCAGACAAAACATCCTCCCAAAAACCTTATCACCTCATCCTCATCTCCTCGCTCACTCTCGGGCTCTACGCACTCACTTTCATCTTGGTGAAGGCCAACGTGATGAAACTGGCCACGCACCGCAAGATTTGGAATGTGCTGCTGCTCGTTTTCGCACTCGTCTCCTGCCTGCTCGGATTCCTACTCGTCATCCAGATCAACTATAACGTCAAGATGGATTGGTTATGGACGGTCAAGCTCCTGCACGTGGAGTTCGGCATTGCCATGACCATTATCGCCCTCTTCCATATTTTTTGGCACGTCAACTATTGGAAGACCCTCTTCAAAAACAAGAAGAAAGTGGAGAATAACCAATAAGAAAGTAATCACGTAAAAAACAAACATACATGACTTTAGAGAGTATACTTGCACAAGAACTTAAGATTGTTCTGAAGGATTTATACAACATAGACATCGAAGCGGATGCTTCGGTTGTCCAACCCACCCGAAAGGAGTTCGAGGGCGACATGACCATCGTCGTGTTCCCTTATGTCAAGCTGGCGCGCAAGGCGCCCGATGCCGTCGCCAAGGAGATTGGTGACAAGTTGTGCGAGCGTCTTGACTGCCTGACGAAATACAATGTGGTCAAGGGTTACCTCAACCTCTCCATTTCGGACAATTTCTGGCGTGAGCAACTGTGCAACGGACATGCAGATGAACAATACGGCATCCACCCCGCCCGCGAAGAGGCTCCCGTATTGATAGAATACTCTTCCCCCAACACCAACAAGCCGCTCCATTTAGGGCATGTGCGCAACAATCTGTTAGGGCACTCCGTCTCCCAAATCCTGAAGGCCTGCGGGCATCCCGTCGTACAAGTGAACCTCGTCAACGACAGAGGCATCCACATCTGCAAGTCGATGGTGGCCTGGCTGCGCTACGGCAACGGCGAGACACCGGAAAGCTCCAATATCAAAGGCGACCATCTGGTGGGCAACTACTATGTGGTCTTCGACAAGCACTACAAAGAGGAGCAGGCCAAGCTCATTGCCGAAGGCATGAGTGAGGAGGAGGCCGCGCAGCAAGCACCCATCTTGCTTGAAGCCAGAGAATTGCTACGCCGATGGGAGGCCAACGACCCTGAGGTGCGCGCCCTGTGGCAAAAAATGAACCAATGGGTATATGCCGGCTTCGACGAAACCTACCGCCGCCTTGGCATCCAGTTCGACAAGACCTATTACGAGTCGGACACCTACCTGCTCGGCAAAGCACTCGTGCAGGAGGGCCTTGACAAAGGCGTGTTCCAACGCCATGAAGACGGCTCTGTGCGCGTCAACCTCACCGATGAAGGCTTAGACGAGAAAGTGTTGCTGCGCAAGGACGGGACCTCCGTCTACATGACCCAAGACCTCGGCACCGCACAGCTGCGCTACGAGGAATTTCTTCCTTCCCGCATGATTTACGTGGTGGGCAACGAACAAAACTACCACTTCGACGTGCTCAAGCTGGTCTTAGGGAAAAAACTCGGGAAAGCATTCGGCGACAGCATTTTCCATCTCTCCTACGGTATGGTGGAACTACCTTCCGGCAAGATGAAATCACGGGAGGGCACCGTCGTGGACGCGGATGACCTCATGGACGACATGTTTCTGGAAGCCAAGCAAAGTACCGAGGCTCTCGGCAAGTTCGATTTCCAACCTGACGAGGCTGCAGCCCTTTACGAGATTGTCGGTCTCGGCGCACTCAAGTACTTCATCCTCAAAGTGGACCCTGCCAAGAACATGCTCTTTAACCCCGCAGAATCCATCGACTTCAACGGCAACACAGCGCCCTTCATCCAATACACGCATGCCCGTATACGCTCGCTGCTGCGCAAGGCCGCGGAACAATCCGTGGACATCAGCACTCCCCTGCCCGCCGGCTCGATGCCCGAAGGCGAGGAGAAGCAACTGGTCAAGGCCCTATACAAATACCCGCAAGTGGTGCTGTCCGCCGGCGACAACCTGAGTCCCGCCCTCATCGCCAACTATGTGTACGACCTGGCCAAACAGTTCAACCACTTCTACCAAGAGACACCCGTCATGCGCGAAGCCGACGCCGACAAGCGCCTGCTGAGGCTGCAGCTATCCCAATGGGTCGCCAACACACTGCGCAACGGAATGAAACTGCTCGGCATTGACGTACCAGAACGAATGTAAGCTAATTATAGCTACGCTATACGAGGCATACAAACATACAATAAACACGCAACCTCATCGTTTAGTTCTACGCTATAAAAAAGGACTATTATGAATATGAAAACAAACTTATTGTCGCTGATCATTTTCACCACCTGCATGCTGACATTCCCGAATATGCTGCAGGCACAAGATGATGTTTGCATGGCCAAGGCCCCGTCTGAAGTCGCCGTCGGGCGCCAGTTCAAATACATTGTCTCCGTTTCCGAGCGCGGGGAGGTTCTCTCCTACGATTTCGGGAAGTTCGAACTGGTCAGCGGTCCCAGCATCGGATCCAGCACTTCCATCACCATGTCCAATGGCAACGTTGAGCAAAACACCACCTTCACTTACACCTATTACCTCAAATGCGACAAAGAAGGCACCTTCACCATCCCCGGTGTCAGCATTTCCATCGAAGGACGGGTACTCAAGAGCAATCCCGTGTCCGTGAGCGTGGTCAAGACCCCCAAGATGGAGGAGCAATCCGACGACGATGCCAACACGTGGTTCCGTTTCGAGATGCCCCAGATGCCCGACTGGTCCGATTTCTCCGATTTTTTCACGCCTTTCATGCCCCAATGGGGAAATGATGATCAGGATGAGGAACAGCCAAAGTCCAAATCTAAATCCAAGTCCAAGGAAAAAGCTGAGATTGACGACCACATCGACAAAGACGACATTTTCATCAAAGCATCCACATCCAGTTTGGAAGCATTCCAAGGCGAGGCCATCATCGTAACGCACAAGCTCTACATCAAGACCCAAAACCGCGGCTATGGTGTCCAGCGCGCCGTATTCGACCCCTCTGAGGCATTCTGGTCCGAAAGTCTGGATCTCAACCACAAGAACGAAACCACCGAGACCGTCAATGGCAAGACTTACAGCGTGTACACCATCAAGCAGACTGCATTTTACCCCCGCAAGACGGGCAAGCTCACCATTCCGAAGCTCAACCTGACGTTGCGCGTGCGCGTGCCAGCCACCGTTCGAGACCCCTTCTGGGGCTCCTACTCCACATATCAAAGCAAAGACGTTCCCCTTGTATCCAACGACATTGCCGTGAAAGTCAAAAGCCTGCCCAACGCCCGCTCCTCCGCGACAGAAGTGGTGGGCAACTTCACCGTCAGCTCCTCACTCAACAAAACCGAGACGTACGTCAACGAGCCTGTAGTGCTGACTGTCACCTTCTCGGGTACCGGCAACTTGCACCATATCAGCGCCGACGACCTCCATATCGACTTCCCCGCCGACTGTGATGTCACTTACCCCAAGGTCACGGGCAACATTTCGGCCAAGGGTGACATCGTGTCTGGTTCCAAGACCTTCAAATACACCGTCATCCCACGCTCGGAAGGCACGTTCCACATCCCCGGAGTCACCTATCAATATTACAACTACGACAGCGGCAACTATCAGACCATCACCTCCCAAGGATACCAAATCGAGGTTGCGCCAGCCCGTACCCCAAAGGATACACCATCCGACACGCCGGAAAAGAAACACAAACCGGCAAAGACATACAAGATTTAATTAGACAAGACGAGTATACGATTAACAAGAAAGACTATGACAGCAAGACTTAGTGTCAACATCAACAAGGTGGCCACCATCCGCAATGCGCGTGGCGGCAATTTGCCCGACTTAATACAAGTGGCTAAAGACTGCGAGCGGTTCGGCGCGCAAGGCATCACCGTGCACCCTCGACCTGACGAGCGGCACATCCGCTATCAAGATGTTTACGACCTCAAGAATATAGTCACCACGGAATTCAATATCGAGGGCTATCCCTCCGAACGTTTCATGCAACTGGTGCTGGACATTGAGCCCACGCAAGTCACGCTCGTGCCCGACCCACCCGAAGCTCTGACCTCCAACGCAGGCTGGGATACCATCCGGAACAAGAGCTTCCTCTCCGACATCATCGGGCAGCTGAAAGCCAAGGGCATCCGGACCAGCATTTTCGTGGACGCCAACCCCGAGATGATTGTACATGCCAAAGAGACCGGTACCGACCGCGTGGAACTCTACACGGAGTCATACGCCGCACACTATCTCGACAATCGCGAAGCCGCAATCCGCGACTTTGTCGCCGCTGCACAAGAAGCAGAGCGACAAAACATCGGACTCAACGCCGGCCACGACCTGTCGTTGGTGAACCTACGCTACTTCCAAGAGCAAATCCCCAACCTTCTGGAGGTTTCCATCGGCCACGCGCTCATTTGCGACGCACTTTACCTTGGCCTGCAAGAGACCATCCGGCAGTACCTGCAACAACTTCAGTAGGAACCCGATATTAGGCGGATTACGATTTCTGGTTCAAAGCCTCTTCAAAGATGCTGACAATATAGTCACGCGTGGCTTTGGCCTCGTCGCCGGGCAATGGATATACCGGCTGCAAAAAACGCACATCAATGGGGAAACGGAACCTGAAATAGGGGATTTTGCCCCAGCGTCCCACGGCACGCTCCGTGCCCTCAATCACCACTGGAACAACAGGGATGTTCAGTGCCTGGCTAATGATGGCAAAAGTCTCCTTGAACTTGCCCAACCTACCGTTGCGTGAACGGGTGCCTTCAGGGAAAATCACAACATTCTTGCCCCGCATCAAAGCCGCCGCCACCTGCTGCAAGGCTGCCGTGACGTTTTGGTTGATGTCCATCAAGATAAGGTTGTTTTTTTTGGCCATAAACGACATAAAGCTGGACTTCCAGTGTTTGGCTTTGGCAAAGAAATAGGTCCTGCGCGCCTGGGCTGCCGTAAGTTGTGATATCAGACTGGGAGCATCCATATAGCTCCGATGATTGGCCACTATCAGACATGGTTCGTCGGGAATATTCTCTTTCCCTTTGCCTTTAATTTTATAGACAATAGGCATTAGTATTCTAATGAAAGTATCTACACACCAAAATGTTATACCTGGTTTATTAAGTCTTACTTGAGATACTTTATCCAGCAGAATCTCCCGCCACGACCTGGTTTCGGCATGAGTGTTGTGTGTCTGTGTCTCGATAAAAGTCGTCAATTTGCGGAGTGTGCTATGCTCTTCTAACTGCTCTGGCGACAACTTCACATCGAAAGTGCTTTCCACGTATGCAATCAAGGCCACGCGCGTGAGGGAATCCATGGCGAGGTCGATTTCGAAGTGAGCGTCCGGCGAGGCCTTGGTCTCCATCTCGTGTTCCACAAACAGTTTGAGCAATTCGTAAGCCTCGCCCAGATGTTCCACCTCCGTCTCTTCCGGCTTGTCCTCCTTCTTCTTAGCCAACAGCGGTTCCAACAAGAAACGCTGCAGCTTGCCCAATTTGGTTTTGGGGAGCTCAGCTGACACAATGCTGAAATTACGCAATCGTTTGTAAGTCACTGCGTTTTTGTTATAATCCAGCACAGCATCCCGGATCACATCCTCCATGGATCTTCTCGCATCATCGCGCACGGCACTCATCTCCGGGACAATAATGGCCGTGAGCACGCCCTTGGGGGCACAAACACCCACCTCCTTAATGCACGGGTAATGCTTGGAGAGGGCGTTCTCGATCTCTTCGGGGTTGATATTCTTGCCGTTAGACGTGACTATGATGTCCTTGATACGCCCTGTCAGCTTGAGACCATATTTGTCGAGGATGCCAGTATCGCCTGTATGGAGCCAGCCGTCGCGGATGACAGCGTTAGTCTCCTCTTCGCGGTGGTAGTAGCCGGCCATCACGTTGTCGCCGCGCACACAGACCTCACCGTTCTCATCCAGTTTCACCTCGATGCCAGGCAGGGGATGGCCGGCATAGCCGATCTTGCGCCCGCCAGGACGGGTAAAGCTGATCATGGGGGCCGTTTCTGTCATGCCATACCCTTCCAACACATAGAATCCCAATGCCTTATAGACTTTAGCCGTCTCAATGGAAAGGGCTGCGCCACCTGAGACAAGGAACTGGATATGACCACCGAACTTTTTGTGTACGGCGGAGAACACCGTTTTGGAAAGCCACTGCCAGCCAATGGCGCTGACCGTCTTATAGAGCCAACGGGTGATACGTCGCTCGTTAATCTTGGCCATCACGCCCTTAGCCAACAAATCATACAGGCGGGGCACGCCGATGATGATGCTGATTTTGCCGTCGTTCAGGGTTTGGAGCACGCTTTCCGCATTGAGTTTGCCTGCGATGACGACGGTTGCACCCACGCGAAGCGGTGCCACCAGCGACCCCATCAGCGGGAAGGCATGGTGCAACGGCAACAGAATCATCACATTACGCTCCGAGTCGAAAATATGGACATGTTTGGAAACCGCGTCCACGTTGTAAAGGATGTTGCGATAGGTCAACATCACGCCCTTGGGAGTGCCCGCCGTGCCCGAGGTGTAGATGATGAGCACCACGTCGTCAGGGTCTCCCGCAAGGATATCCTTTGCCGCATGGATGTTCAAATCCTCTTCGGGGACATCCTCCAACAGTAGCACGCGCGTGGCGACGCCCGCATCACGGACAATACCACGCACACGTTCCTCGCGGTCTGGGGTTGTGACTATGATGTCGGGCGTAACATCCTTCAACACATAGCTCAACTCATCATCGGTGGCTTGTTCATCGATGGGGACGGCGATGGCATGGGCGTACAACACACCATAGAACGCAAACACCCAATCCGGTGAATTGGGTGCGAAAATTGCCACTTTCGAGTCCTTCGCCAGATCTCCATACGCGTCGGCGTAGCATTGCGCATAACGCGAAAGATCGGCGTATGTATATTGTCTGTCCGCACATTGGATGGCGGTTTTTTCATGCAATCTAAGCATATCTGTCAGCAGTTAGCTATAAATAAATGGCAGGCTCCGTGTCCTGCGTCGGCAATTAAGCCGCGGTAAATTGATTACACGTAATAGTGCGTTGAGATGGACGTGTCGTCAACGACGCTCTGGATAACCTTGGCCATGAGTTCGGAGACTGACACAACCTTGATGCGGTCGCATTTTTTGCGGAACGGGATGGTGTCGGTGATGAGGACCTCGTCGAGGACGGAGTTCTCGATATTCTCGATGGCGTTGCCGGAGAAGAGGCCGTGGGCACACATGGCGCGTACAGTTCTGGCGCCCATCTCCTTGATGCGGGCGGCTGCCTTGCATAGCGTGCCCGCAGTGTCGATGATATCGTCAACGATAATGACATTCTTGTCTTGAACATCGCCGAGAATTTGCAGGGTTGCCACTTCGTTCTGCTTCTCGCGGTGCTTGTAGCCAATAACGAGGTCGCAGTTGAGAGCCTTGGCATACGTCGAGGCACGTTTGGTACCACCCGTGTCGGGGGAGGCGATGCAGAGATTGTCCAGGTTCATGGCCTTCACAAAAGGAATGAACACATTGGACGCGAAAAGATGGTCAACGGGAACCTCAAAGAAGCCCTGGATCTGGTCGGCATGCAAATCCATCGTAATGACGCGGGTGACGCCAGCGGCGGTGAGCAGGTTGCACATCAACTTGGCGCCAATGGAGGTGCGGGGCTTGTCCTTGCGGTCTTGGCGGGCATAACCGAAATAGGGCATCACGGTCACGATGTTGCGGGCGGAAGCACGCTTGGCAGCATCAATGGTGATGAGCAACTCGATGATGTTGTCGGAAGGCGCGAATGTGGGTTGAATGAGAAAGACATTCTTGCCACGTATCGTGTCGTTGAAATAGACCTGGATTTCGCCGTCCTTGAATTGGAGAATGTCAACAGGAAAAAGCGGCTTGTTTAGGTGTTCCGCAATACGTCTGGCGAGCTCCGGATTGGCACGTCCTGCAACTAAAACATATTCGTAATCCATAACTTGTTGATATTTGTGTATTTTAGGTTTTTAGATTTATGCCTGCAAAAGTAACAAGTGTTTCTTGAATCTGCAAGAAAAAATTGTCAATTTTTATCAACAATATCCAAACGAAGTTATTTGCCGCCACTCATCAAGTAGGCCTTGATAAAATCGTCGATCTCACCGTCCAGGACCGCATTCACATTGCCCGTCTCGTACCCCGTGCGCAAATCTTTGACCATCTTGTAAGGTTGAAGCACATAGCTGCGGATCTGACTCCCCCACTCTATCTTCTTCTTGGTGCCCTCGATTTCAGCCTGTTTCTCGCGCTTCTTCTCCAACTCGATCTGGTAAAGGCGCGACTTGAGCATGCGCATGGCCATCTCGCGGTTCTGAATCTGCGAACGGGTGACCTGGCATTCCACGATGATGCCGGAGGGCTGGTGGCGCAACCGGACCGCCGTCTCCACCTTGTTGACATTCTGGCCGCCATGCCCGCTGGAACGGTAGGTGTCCCAGCTGATGTCGGCGGGATTGATGTTGATGACGATGTCGTCGTTGATGACCGGATAGGCGAAAACGGAGGCAAAGGTCGTATGGCGGCGGTTGGCGGCATCAAAGGGAGAGAGACGCACCAAACGGTGTACGCCAATCTCACTTTTAATGTAGCCATACGCGTAGGGACCGTCCAACTCAATGGAGGCGGACTTGATACCCACCACATCGCCCTCCTGCCGATCCAAGAGTTTGATACTGTAATTGTTGCGCTCTGCCCATCGGGTATACATGCGCAGCAGCATGTCGGCCCAGTCGCAGCTTTCGGTACCGCCGGCGCCGGAATTGATATTGATGATGACATTGAGGGGGTCCTCCTCTTCTCGCATCATATTACGGAATTCGAGGGTTTCCACAGCCTTGAGCGCCTTGTCGTAAGCGGCATCAACCTCTTCTTCCGTGGCGTCGCCGGAGGCGTGGAACTCGTCCATGACGGTAAGTTCATCGTACAAGTCCTCCGCTGCCGCATAGTCGTTGACCCAGGTTTTGAGCGCACTGATCTCGCGCATCAACTTCTCGGCAGCCTTGGGGTCGTCCCAAAAGCCGTCCTGCTGAGAGATGTTCTCTTTCTCGGCTATCTCGGATTTCTTACCGTCGACGTCAAAGATACCTCCTTAGCTCACCGAGCCTCGTTAGCAGGTTCTTGATTTGTTCTGATGTGGTCATATTCTAAAAATTGCGGGGCCAACGCAAGCGTTCGCCATTTTAACATGTTATTTGTCGTTTGTCACCTTACGGATTTCCTCCATCGTGAATCCCCGCGACAAGAGGAAACGAATGAGTTTGGGCTTGTTCCTGGCATCAGAGACATGCATGCGGCGCCACTTCCCGACAAGTTCCTCAAGGGATTGGCTGTATGCCTCCTCGTCAATTTCTTGCAGGCGGGCGTCAATCAATGACGAATCAATGCGTTTTGCGACGAGCGCCATGCGTATTTTGAGTTTCCCCCACTGTTCGCGCAGTTTGCCCCGTACAAAGGCATCCACGAAACGCCCCTCGTCAAGGAAGCCCTGTTCCTTGAGCGCCTCGACGACAGCATCGCGCTGTTCCTGCGAGCAGGGAACAGAAGAGAGCTTTTTGCGCACATCCTGCTCACAACGCTCCTGATAAGCGCAAAATCGTTCCAACTGCCCAAAAATCTGAGGGTTAACTTCCATCTATCACTATTTTTTCTTGCTGCGCGACTTCGCGGCGGGCTTTTGCTCCTCCACCTCTCTGCCAGGCTCGCTCCAGAGAACAATCTCGTCCATGTTCTGATTGAAGAAATGGTGTTCCATCAAATGATAGCTCTGTTTGGAAACGAGCTTGATGCGTTTGCGGTATTTCCAGCGCCATTTCATAAGGATGGATGGAAATCCTTGCTTGAGATAAGCATAGACGAAAGGATGCACCATGATGGTAACGCCCTTCTCCCCCTGCTTTCCAAAGAGAAAATCGAGGGTGTTGTCCAGTTCGTCTTCAATGAGGATGGGCGGCTTCACCTTGCCAGTGCCGCGACATGTGGGGCACTGTTCCGTGGTTTCGATGACCGTGGCCTGGCGCACGCGCTGGCGGGTGATCTGCATGACACAGAACTTATTGAGGGGCAATATGGTATGTTTGGTCTTGTCGTTGGCCATGAATTCCTCCATCGCCTTATAGAGGGCAAGGCGATTCTTGGCGTCGTGGAGGTCGACGAAGTCTATGCAGATGATGCCGCCCATATCGCGCAGACGAAGTTGCCGGGCGATTTCAGCAGCGGCTATCAGGTTGGTGTTGAGGGCGTTCTCCTCGGGGGTTTGGGAAGACTTGACGCGATTACCGCTATTGACATCGATGACATGCATAGCCTCGGTATGTTCGATGATCAAGTAGACGCCGCTACGCACAGTAACCACTTTGCCGAAGGAGCCCTTGATCTGCTTGGCGACGTTAAAGCGTTCGAATATCGGTTGTTTGTCGTTGTATAATTTGACGATATTCTCCTGTTCCGGGGAGTATAGGTGTACGAAGCTCTTGACCTCCTTGAAGGCGTCGGGGGTATCGACATGGATGGCGTGGAAGGAGTCGTTGAGCATTTCGCGGAGCATGGAGGAGATGCAATCCTCCTCCTGGCTTATGCGGACGGGGGGTTTGGAGGCGAAGAGGTTTTCCACAGCGGTGTCCCACTTATAGCGCAAGTGGTCAAGGTCGGCGGAAAGTTCGTCGGCACTGTGGTGTTCAGCGTTGGTACGGATGATGACGCCGAAGTTGCGGGGCTTGATGCCCTGCACGAGGGAGCGGAGGCGTTTGCGTTCCTCGCCGCTCCTGATTTTCTGAGATATGGTAACCTTGTCGCTGAACGGCACCAAGACGAGGTATCGTCCTGCAAAGGATATTTCTGTAGTGACACGCGGTCCCTTGGTGGAAATCGGTTCCTTGGCCACCTGGACCATCAGCTGCTGGCCCGATGTGATGACATCGCTGATCTTTCCATTTTTCGGGACCTCTTCCAAATATTGCACGCGGCTGATGCTGCGCTTGCCGGTCGTGATGGCCTGGCTCACAAAGGCATTGACTGTACGTGCGTTGATGCCAAGGTCCAAATAGTGGAGGAAAGCCTCCTTGTCGCTGCCCACATCGACGAACGCGGCATTAAGCCCCGGCATGATTTTCTTCACCTTACCCAAATAGATGTCGCCCACGGAGAATTGCATAGAGGACTTCTCCCGATGGATTTCCATCAGCTTCTTGTCCTCCATCAACGCCACCTGCACCTCGTTGTTGAGCGAGGTGATGACTAATTCTTTCTGTATTTGGGTTTCACTCATAAATTCGGTTTATATAAAAACAATGAAAACTAAACGAGCCGCAAGTGCCACGTTTAGTTTTCATGCATTCAACTCATAAGAGACTATTTATTCTTATGTCTGTTCTTTCTGAGACGTTTTTTTCTCTTATGAGTAGACATTTTATGTCTTTTTCTTTTCTTACCACTTGGCATAGTACAAGAGTTTTAAGGTTTATGGATTATTTTTTAGATTTCTTGGTGGATTTCTTGACGGCATTCACAAAAGTCTTGCAAGGCTTGAAGGCCGGGATATTGTGAGCAGGAATGGTGATGGTTTCGTTCTTGGAAATGTTGCGAGCGGTCTTTTCGGCTCTTTCTTTTATGATAAAACTACCGAAACCACGGAGATAAACATTATCACCACCCACCATAGAATTTTTCACAGAAGTCATAAACACTTCGACGATGGTTTGTACGCTGTTCTTGTCAAATCCAGTCTTGTTGGAGATCTCATTAACGATATCTGCTTTCGTCATAATTTTAAGGTTTTTGTGTTAAAAATAGTAGTATTCTTTTTGAGGGCGCAAAAATACAATTATTTTGCTTACACTCCATCATTTATGATTTTTTTTTAGAGTATCTTGGCGCAAACATTGTTGGCAAGGCGGCTTGCACCGATTCTAAAGTATCTGTTTGAGAGCCAATCTTTACCCAAAATCTGGGTAAGCATACGCACATAAAGGAGGGCAGTTTCGGCGTCGGAGATGCCTCCGGCCGCTTTTATGCCCACTTTTTTGCCCGTTGTTTCCTGGCATCTCCGGATGGCATCCATCATCACGACGAATGCTTCCGGCGTGGCGTTCACGGCGATCTTACCCGTCGAGGTCTTGATAAAGTCCGCGCCCGCCAAGATGGCCAGCTGCGAGGCCTTATAGATATTGTTCGGGGTCTTCAGCTCGCCCGTCTCCAAGATGACCTTGAGGGTGACGTCCTTGCAGACCTCACGGATGATGCGTATCTCGTCAAAGACCTCCTGCAAGTTGCCTTCCAGGAACTTGCCGCGCGAGATGACCATGTCAATCTCGTCCGCCCCTTGCTGTACGGCATAGCGCACTTCGGCGGCCTTGATCTCGATGGGCGACTGCCCGGCTGGAAAAGCACCCGCCACAGAGGCAACCCTGATGCCCGTGCCCTGCAATTTCTCCTTGGCTAACGCCACGAAAGGCGGGTACACGCACACTGCAGCCGTGGAGGACACATTCCGCTTGTCATCGCGAAAGTCAATGGCCTTTTGGCAAAGGTTCGCGACCACAGCCTTGTTGTCGGAGCCCTCCAAGGTCGTCAGGTCGATGCTTCCCAATATAAAACGCCAAACCTCTTGCTCGTCCATACCGCCATATGGTTGGACAACATTCCGGAAACTGTAGATGTCTTCCTGCATGCGCTGCTTGAACTGCGCATCTGTGTACGGATATTCTTCAATTCTGATCATAACACTTATTGCTTATTTTTTTTAAATTTGTCGATAGCGACTTTGAGTGAAAACACATGCGAATATTGGGCGATGGAAAGGTCGCCAATATCGGTAAACGCATAGTCGATGGTGACGATATTCTTGATGCAGACGCCCAACCCCATATTGATTTGGAGGGTGGTCTTGCGCTTGCCGTCAAAGTCGGGTTCCTGCTGCAGATTGCCGATGCCCATGCGGATCGCCACAATTTTTTTATAGGCGAGTTCCATGCCGAAATGGGGATCCATGCTCATCACATTGGTGCGCACCAAAGTGTTGCGCTTGCCATCGAAAGTAAAATCGCACCCCAAGGCGAATGTGCCGTTGAAGCCCTTGCCAAATTCCACCCTCTTGGCCCCGCTCAGCAACAAGGCGGGCATGGTCAGTTCCAAATCATTACTCGGCAACTCGTTGCCCGTGCGTTCGAATGTCTCGATCATCTCGTCTGACAGCCGGTAGCTCCACGCGTTGAAGGAAGAGGTGCCGTCGCGAAGCATCGCACCCGCCTGCCAACCCTTGTGATTGTATTGCAAGCCAAAGTCCAGCCCGAAGCCCCACGCGTGCGCAAACTTGCCGATATTGCGATAGATCACCTTCGCATTGGCACCCAAGGAGAGGCCTTGCACCTTCTGGAAAGCGTATGCATAACTCAGCAGTATGGCGTTGTCAGAAGTGGAAAAATAGGTGATACGGTCATAGTCCACATTGCCCTGCGCATCAATCAACTCCGTGGTATTCATAATGTTGTCCACCCCAAAACGAATGTAGGACAAAGCCACGGAAGAGCGGTCGTCCACACGGAAGCCGATGCCCGCGTAGTCGTACTTGGCAATGCCCGCGAAATATTCGGCGTGCATCAGGGCCAACTGGTAGCGTTTGTCCATGCGCGACAATCCCGCCGGATTCCAATAGGCGGAGGTAACATCGTCGGAAATCGCCCCCATGGTATTGGCCATGGCAAGACCACGAGCGCCAATGCCTAAGGAAAGGAACTCATTGCTATACTTGTTAACCTGCCCCAAACCCGCACATGAGACTCCTATAAACAGGCAAAACAGCCATATTCGCTTCATCTGAAATAATATTTTATGTTTTTCTGCATCCATAAACGCCCATTATTAGTTTTTGGTATGCGAAGAGGGAGAATTCTGGGACACATGGTTCTTCCTGTCGCCGGCAAAGAGATCATAGCCGAGGAAACGACATTCCAGGGAGCCGTTAAAGAGTGTCGTCTTGGAGTCTGGCTTCAGGCCGACATGTTTGAGGGCCTTCATGTCGGAGCTGATCAAGAACGCCCTGCAGCCCGCATAATTGCGTTTCAGGGTGTCGCCGATTTCGGCATAGAAGTCCTCAATGTCCTTCACCTCAAGGCGTTCGCCGTATGGCGGGTTCATCATGACCAAGGCGGGTGTGCGCGCAGGATTCGACTGGCGCATATCGCGCCGTTCGACGTGGATAAAGTCGACGAGGCGCGCGCGTTTCACGTTGTCGCGCGCCATTTCGACGAAACGAGGGTCGATGTCGCTGGCATAGAAATTCACGGGAACGTCGTCGAGGATCTCAGCTTTGTCGCGAATGCTTTTCCAGAGTTGCGGGTCGAAGCGTTTCCAGCGGCAGAATCCATAGTCGCGGCGATAGAATCCGGCGGGGATGTGGAGTGCCATCATGGCGGCCTCAATGGGCAGGGTCGCGCCGCCGCACATCGGGTCTATGAAGTCACAGCTGCCGTCATAGCCGGCCAGCATGAGCATGGCCGCGGCCACCACTTCGTTGATGGGGGCCGGATGGTTGCGCACTTTGTAGCCGCGCTTGTGCAACGACTCGCCAGAACTGTCGAGGAACAACTGTGCTTCATCCTTGTAAATGTGGAGATGGAACTGCACATCCGGGGAGTCGCGATCCACGGACGGTCGTTCATCGTAAAGATCACGGAAACGGTCGCAGATGGCATCCTTGGCGAGCACAGAGGCATAAAGCGGCGTGTTGAAAATGGTGTCTGCAATGGTGGCATGGACAGCCAACGTGCCGTCGCGATGCAGGAAATTCTCGGAAGGGAACTCGAAAATCTGCTCGTAGAACTGCCGATTATTATGGAAAGAAAACGTTTTCTGCCGCCACAACACGCGCAGGGCAGTCCGACAGTGATAGTTGGCTTCGTACATCAGCTCAACGGGCCCCTCGAAGGCGACGGATCGGCTCATGACACGGCAGTTCCGCGCCCCCAGCGCTTCCAACTCGCCCGCCAACAAATGCTCTAATCCCGCAAAAGTCTTTGCCACATAATATTCATTTTTCCCCATTGTCATACAGTACTATATTATATAATGTACATAGTAAGGACTCGACAAAGTCATCCCTCACTTTCCGAAAACGGCTGCAAAGATAGCAAAAATAGATTTTTTTTCAAAGTATTGTATTTGTTTTTGTTTTTTTATATTTTTGCACAATTTTAAAAAATTAAAGATTTTAAGTTAAAATATATCCAGCCTGAACTACATAAAATATTAAAATATAACCAGATATGGAAAACAACAAAGAAAAAATCATGTTGGTGGACGACAGCGAGAACCTGCGCTATGTCATCAAGGACTATTTCGAACTTGAAGGATATGAGGTAGTTGATTTCAAGGATGGAGAGATGGCTGCAAAAGCTTACAACACGGACATGTACGATTTATGTATCATCGACGTGATGTTGCCTGGCAAAGACGGCTTCTCGTTATTGCAGGACATCCGCAAGATCGACGACTACACGCCCATCATCATCCTCACCTCCCGCACATCCAAGGAGGAACGAGTCAAAGGATTCAAACTGGGCTGCGACGACTATGTCGCCAAGCCTTTCAGCATTGAGGAGCTGGAGTTGCGCGTGCGCGCCATCTTGAAACGTTGCAAACGTGGCACCGCCGTGCAAAAATCCCTCTATGAAGAAAAGATCTACAAGATGGGCAATTTCACCTTCAATTTCAGCGGCATGCAACTCATCCATCCGAAGATGACCCGCACACTCACCCGCAAGGAAGCCGAACTGCTCAAGTTGTTGCTCGACCACAAGAACAAGCTCATCCCGCGCGAAATCATCCTCAAAGAAATATGGGGTGATGACGACCACGCCGTCGGCAGAAGTATGGACGTATTTCTCACCAAACTGCGCTCCTACCTCCAAATCGACGACGAAGGGCACATTGCACCCAAGGAGAAAGGCAAACGCAAAGTCTCCTACATCGGCGACTACAAGCCGTTGGTGGAAATCGTCAACGTGCATGGTACCGGATTCATGCTCAAGGTGTCGGAATAATCGCCGCGCGACAGGCACGACCAGCTCCATTATTGTTCACCCATAGACCAAGGCATCATGATTATAGACAAATTGTTCGAAAAAGTTGCCCAAAACGGGCATGTGTGCGTGGGACTAGACACGGACTATGGCTATTTGCCCCCCGAGTTCGCCCAACGCTATCCCGACATCGAGGAGGGGATATTCCAGTTCAACAAGGCCATTGTCGAGGCCACGCTCGACGTGGCGGCCTGCTACAAAGTGCAAATTGCCTACTATGAATCTTACGGCATGGCCGGACTGCGCGCCTACCAGCGCACGCTTGCCCTCCTGCGCGAGAAAAATGCCGTCGCCATCGCCGACATCAAACGCGGGGATATCGCCAAGACCGCCGAGATGTATGCCAAGGCGCACTTCACGGGCGACTTCGAGGCCGACTTTGTCACGCTCAGCCCTTATATGGGAATGGACAGCCTCACGCCCTACCTGCCCTACGTGCAGAATCACAACAAAGGCATCTTCGTGCTCATCCGCACTTCCAACGAAGGAGCCAAGGACATCGAGTACCTGCCCACCGGCAATCGCCGTGTATATCATGTGGTGGGTGAGAAGATCAACGAGATAGGGCGCGACTATCTGGGCGCCTGCGGCTATTCCGGCATCGGCGGTGTCATGGGATGCACCCACGCCGACGAGGCTGCCGAAATCCGCCGTATACTCGCCTCCACCTTCTTCCTCATTCCTGGATACGGCGCCCAGGGCGGCAAAGCCGAAGACATCGCCAAGTACCTGCACAACGGCAACGGCGGCGTGGTCAACTCGTCAAGAGGGATCCTGCTCGCCTACCGCAAGCAACCCAACGGCGAACAACATTTCGCCGACTGCGCACGCACCGAGGCCATCCGCATGAGGGACGACATCCTCAATGCCATTCAATGCTAATCATCACAATGGGAGAACATTTTTGTTCTCCCATTTGCCATATAACCCAACCATCGACCCTATGAAATATTTCGATTCCACGGTCATATCCCAATCCCGCCTGACGGACGACATATACGTGCTCGTCGCGGAACGCAACGGCGCCGACGCCCACGCCGGCCAGTTTTTCATGCTCAAAGCTTGGGAACACGAGCTCACCCTGATGCGCCCCATCAGCATCTTCAAAGCTGACGAGCACACGCTGCATTTCATGTACCGCGTGGTGGGCCAAGGCACCCGCAAGCTCTCTGGACTGAAAGCCGGCGACCCCATCTCCCTGTTGGGTGCTTTGGGCACAGGATACCCCCTTGACCAAGCCGCCGGTCGCGTGGCGCTCGTAGGCGGCGGCCTCGGCATCCCGCCGCTCTGCCAGACCGCGAAAGAGCTAACCGCCAAAGGTGTCCTTGTGGATGCCTACTTAGGCTATCGCGACGATTTGTTCGCCATGGAGGAGTTCGAGCCACACTGCGCCAACATCTTCGCCTCCACCGAAGTGGGCGAAGAGGGCTATCGCGGCTATATCACCGACCTGCTCACGCCCGAAAAGTATGACGCCGTCTACACCTGCGGCCCGGAGGTGATGATGCGCAAGGTGGCCGCCTTGTGCGCTGAACAAAAAACGCCGTGCTGGTGTTCCATGGAGCACCGCATGGCCTGTGGCATCGGCGCTTGCCTCGGATGCAGCATCAAAACCGCCGACGGCATGAAGCGCGTCTGCAAGGAAGGCCCCGTCTTTCCCGCCAACATCCTTTTTCAACAATAATCAAACACTCCTGCAAAATCCCCAACACCATGGATCTTTCCACCACCATCAACGGCATCCGTTTCAAGAATCCCATCGTTGCCGCATCTGGCACTTTCGGTTTCGGAGATGAATATAATGAACTATATGACGTAAGCTGTCTGGGCGGCATCAGCTCCAAAGGTCTGACTTGGATTCCCAAGGAGGGCAACGAGGGCATCCGTGTATACGAAACCGCCTCGGGCATGATGAACAGCGTAGGGCTGCAGAATCCCGGCGTGCGGGCCTTTGTTGAGGAGGGCGTCGCCAAGATGCGCCGTTTCGACACGGTACTCATCGCCAACATGGGCGGCAGTTGCATCGACGACTATGTCGCCGGCGCGGAGCTGCTCTCCAATGCCGACATCGACATGTTAGAGCTCAACATCTCCTGCCCGAATGTCAAAAGCGGAGGGATGGCGTTCGGCCTGAAAGCCAACGTCGCCCGCGAAGTGGTCGCCGCCGTGCGAGAGGTTTGCCGCAAGCCCCTTATCGTCAAGCTCTCCCCCAACGCGGAAGACATCGTCGAGATGGCTCTCGCCTGCGAGGAGGCCGGCGCCGACTCCCTTTCATTGGTCAACACATTCCAGGCCTTGGCTATCGATATCCATCGCCGGAAACCCGTCTTCAACAACGTCTATGCCGGGCTTTCCGGGCCAGCCATCAAGCCCATCGCCTTGCGCATGGTGCATGCCGTCTGCAAGCGAGTAAACGTGCCCGTCTTCGGCATCGGGGGCATAGCCACGGCTGAGGACGCACTCGAGTTCATCATGGCCGGCGCCACAGCCGTGCAGGTGGGCACAGCCAATTTCAACGACCCGCTCGCAGGACAACGCATTGTCAACGACCTGCAGACGCTCTGCGAGAAAGAGGGTATCACCCGCTGGGAGGAGGTGCGCGGCTGCCTGTAGCCCCCCCACCCCGTCAAAATATTTTCCACGCAAAAAACAAGACAATGAAAACTATATCCCTTGAATCCCGCATTCTCGTATACGAAGACCGCGTCGAGCTTCCCGCTGACATCCTCAAACTATTGGTGGAGGCCGAGCATGCTGCCACGCGTGCCTACGCCCCATACTCCCACTTCCAGGTCGGAGCCGCCATCCTGATGAACAACGGCCAGGTGGTCACGGGCTGCAACCAGGAGAACGCCGTCTACCCTTGTGGCCTATGCGCCGAACGCACCGCCGCTTTCGCAGCGTCGGCAAAATTCCCGGAGGTGCCCTTCTCCCGCATCGCCATCACGGCCATCAACCCCGTGGAACCGCTCAAGGTGCCGGTGTCCCCCTGCGGAAGCTGCCGCCAAGTGCTCTACGAGTACGAACAAAAATTCGGGCAACCCATCGAGGTGATTCTCGCAGGACAAGAGGGACCCATATACCACCTGCGGTGCGTGGCCGACCTGCTGCCGTACACTTTCCACGCCGGCTTCCTGCCATAGAGTCCAGCAGAGAGAAGTTAGCTTTAAAGCATTGACAATTAAGTACTTTGCATTTTTGGTTCGGGTTATATACTTTTTATGTATATTTGCCGCCCGAATCAAATCACCTCTTTACTTCCCCAATCTATGGAAAACAAGCCCATTACTGAAAATCGACAGACCAAGAGTCCGTCTTACAACCGTGTCGAGAATATTTTAGGAGTCACCGGCAAAGTCACGCCACAAGCCGTGGAATTTGAGGAGGCCGTGCTTGGCGCGCTCATGATCGATGACAATGCTGTAAGCACCATTCTCGACTTCCTGCAGCCGCAGATGTTCTATGTGGCCGCCAATCAGCACATCTTCAACGCCATCAAGAAGCTCTTCACGATGGCACAGCCTATCGACCTGCTCACCGTCACCAACCAGCTGCGCAAGGACAAGCTGCTCGACGTGGTGGGCGGCGCCGCCTACCTGTCAGGCCTTACCAACCGAATCACTTCCGCCGCCAACATCGAGTACCACGCCCGCGTGGTCATGGAAAAGTTCGTCGTCCGCGAACTCATCCACAACTGTAACGACATCATCACCGATTCATACGACGAGTCCAACGACGTGCTCGATCTGTTGGACAAAGCCGAGACCAAGATCTTCAACATCATCGAGAGCAATTTCAAACGCGACAGCAAGGAGTTGCATCAGGTCGTGCAGTCAGTGCTCGACGAGTTGGACAATATGCGCAAAAATTCCGACGATTTGCAGGGCGTGCCCTCCGGCATCCGCGCCATCGACGAGAAAACCGGCGGCTTTCAGAAATCAGACCTCATCATCATGGCCGGACGTCCCGGCATGGGCAAGACCTCTTTCGTGCTTTCCATCGCCCGCAACGCCGCCCTCGACTACAACCGTCCCGTGGCCTTCTTCTCCCTCGAAATGTCCGCCGGACAGCTCGCACAACGTCTCTTCTCCATGGAATCCGGCATCGTTACCGAGCACATCGCAAAAGGGCAACTCTCCGAGGACGAATGGACAAAGTTGGTGAACAGCATCGGAGCCTTGGACAGCTCCAACCTCATCATTGACGACACGCCGGCGCTTTCGGTTTTCGACCTGCGCGCCAAGTGCCGCCGCCTCAAGCACAAGTACGACATCCAGATGGTCATCATCGACTATCTGCAGCTCATGCAGGGCGGCTCCGACACCAACAACAAAGGAGGCAACCGCGAGCAGGAAATCAGTTACATCTCCCGTTCATTGAAAGCCCTGGCCAAAGAGCTGGACATTCCCGTCATAGCCTTGGCCCAGCTGAGCCGCGCCGTCGAGACCCGTGGCGGCAACAGACGCCCCATGCTTTCCGACCTCCGTGAATCCGGCTCCATCGAGCAGGATGCCGACCTCGTGCTCTTCATCTACCGGCCGGAGTATTACAAAATGGACAAATTTGAAGACGACACCCCTTCGCAAGGCCTGGCCGAAATCATGTTCGAGAAAAACCGTCACGGAAGCACCGGCAATGTCCGCGTGCGATTCCAAAGCCAATACACCAAGTTTTCCGATGTGGAGACTGGCTACTACCTGGGCGGCGATACCACCTTCACCAGCGACGGGGTTGCCTCCGTGCCGGGCGTCAACATCTCTCCCAGCCCCAGCTTCAGCATCATGGAGTCCAGCATGAACGACGACACGCCCGCACAGCCCGAGCCTTCTCCAGACGGTGAATACCCATACTAACATCCTCACACCATGAAAAAACTGACCATGGAGGAACTGCACCGCGTCACACCGGAGCAGTTCAAGGCTCAGCCCAAAGCCCCTATTGTAGTCGTGCTCGACAGCATTCGCAGCATGAACAACGTGGGCTCTGTCTTCCGCACATGCGACGCCTTCAATGTCGAGAAACTCTACCTGTGCGGCATCACCGCGTGCCCACCCCATAAAGACATCGCCAAGACCGCCCTCGGCGCGACAGAAAGCGTCGCATGGGAATACGCCGAAGACGTGGAGGCGCTTGCCCGGCACCTCAAAGAGGACGGCTACGCCCTGTTCGTTGTGGAGCAGGTGGACCAATCCAAGATGTTGCACCAGTTCTCTTTCCAGGCATATAAAAAAGTGGCTTTGGTGGTCGGCAACGAGGTGTTCGGAGTGGACGACCGGCTCCTGCCCCTTTGTGACGCCGCCCTTGAGATACCGCAACACGGCACCAAGCATTCCCTGAACGTCACCATCGCCGCCGGCATTGCCATCTGGGAAGCGGCCCGGCAAATGGAAGTCCTGTAAAATATTGTTTTTCCCCGGCAACGCATCCGTAGAGACGAGGTGCGATTTAAGATTTGCGACCATAAATCGGAAACCATAGACTGAAAACCAATAGCTAATGGCTATTAGCCATAAAACAGTAGATCATAAAAAAGGCCAGTCTCGAGACTGGCCTTTTTTTTAATCGTAATGATGCAATTTATTTAGTAAACGACAGTCACTTTGCCGTTCTTCTCATATACTCTGCTGTCGAAATCCTGGTATGTGACAAAATAGACGTATGTCGAGCCTGTGGCCACCATCTTGCCGCCCACCTTGCCGTCCCAACCCTCGGTGATGTCATTGCTCTTGAACACCAGGTTGCCCCAACGGTCGTAAATCGTGATGCTGTAAGAGTCGTCCTTCACCTCCATCTGGACCGGAACGAACACATCGTTGATGCCGTCGCCGTTCGGGGTGAAGCTGTTGGGCAAGTAGAAGCGGGTCTTCTCGTGGACGACGACTTCCCGCTCGTAGGTGTCTTCGCAGCCGACTTCGTTACTCACATGCAACGTGACTGTGTACGTACCCACTTCGTTGTACACGTATGTTAAACCCACCTCCTCGCTGGTGTTGAGGTCGCCGAGATCCCAGTGGTTGAAGTCCTGGTACTGAGAACAGTTGTTGAAGAGGATGGTCTCGCCGACCAAATAGGACGGCGCCTCCGGTATCAGCGTGAAGCATGCCTCCGGGTTGGGGAGCGCCTCCACCGTGAAAGTACGGGTGGCCATGCAGTTGAGGCTGTCGGTCACCGTGAGCGTGTAGTCCTGGCCTTGGATGTTCACCAGGCTGTCCGTGCCGCCCGCATTCGGGCTCCAGGAGTAGTTGTAGCTTCCTGTGCCTTCG
>JAFZZK010000032.1 GCA_017615795.1 Bacteroidales bacterium | reverse complement strand
GCTATCAGCGACTCCTTGGCGAGGTTGAAGTTGAGTTCCGAGACAGGCATATTGTCCAGCAGGTCGGTGAAGGCCTCCAAAGCATCGATCAGCTTGTCGTTCTGCGTGCCGATGTGCGTCATATTGTAGTTGTAACGGCCCTTCTCGCCCGACTCTACATAGTAAGCGGCTGCGGAGTAAGCCAAGGAACGCTTTTCACGGATCTCCTGGAAGACAATGGAGTTCATACTGCCACCGAAATACTCGTTGTACATCTCCACCTGCGGACTCAAGGCCACATTGACAGGGATGGAGGTCGTGAGCTGGCGACACAGCGACTGCTTGGCGTCGTAGTGGGCGAAATAGACTTTGTTGTCCTTCGTGGGCAGACGGTCGTAATCGACATTCTTCTTCACGGGTTTCTTGGCCGGATGCACGCTGTGCTTGTTGGCAACAACCTTCTCGAAATCGGCCAGCGCAAGGTCGCCATAATAGCACACGCGCTGCGGCTGTGAGGTGAGCGTCTTGATCTGGTTGACGACATCCTGGGCCGTGAGTTTCTTCAGCTCGTCATTGTTGACGAAATACTTGCGCACATTGTCCTTGCCGTATGAAGCATAGCTGATCATCTTCTGGAAGATGTTGTTCTGGCGTGATTTGGCATCTTCTCGACTCAAGAGGACATCGGAGATGGCGTTCTGCACAGCCTCTTCGGAAATCTTCGGGTGGTTCAGGATGTCCTCCACAATTGCCATCGCCTTCTCCATATTCTCGCTCAAGCCATAGATGCTGACCGTGGTGTTGAGGTCGCGGAAACGGATGTCATAGCTGCAGGCAAGGTCGTACATCTCGCGGTTAATCTGGCTGAGCGTGCGGTTTTCGCTCTCCAGCTGGTCCATAAAGTCATTCATCACGCTGGCCTTCTTGTCATACAAAGAGCCATATTCGTAACGATAAACCAACTGGAACCGGCCGTTGTCGGTATTCTGCACATAGAGTACCTCGTTGCCGTTGGCCTTGCCCTTCTGCATGTTCTTGTTGAAATCCACGAACATAGGCTCGATGGGGTTCACTTTCATGTCCTTGACTTCTTTCAGGAAGGAGCTCTCCACGTCGCGGTTCATCACCACGGGGGTGATTTCGGGCTTGTCAACCTTCTGCACGTCACGCTGCTCGCCTTGGTGCTTATAAACCACCACATAGTTGTTATTCTTGAAGGTGCGGCGCGCAAAGTCGATGACATCCTCCTTGGTCACCATACTCATATTCTCGGTCTCGTTGAGCACATCCTGCCAGCTCTGGTGCGCGATGTAGGCGAACGCCATTCTCATACCGCGGTTCACATTGCTTTCGAGCGAGGTCATATCGCTGAGCTTGCGGTTGTTGATGGCAGCGGTGAGCAGGTTCTCATCCCAGTTGCCGGACTTCAAAATCTCGATTTGCTGGAGCAAGAGGTCCTTGAGCTGTTCCAGTGTCTGGCCCTGTTTGGGCTTGCCCGACAGGCGAAAATAGGAGTAGTCGTTGAGGTCGCTCACGCCGGAGGAGGCGTATTGCGCCAGCTGCTTCTGGTTGATGTTCTCGTCGATGATACCGCAGGAGCCGTTCATCAGCACAGCATCGGCCATCTCGGCAAGGAGCACGTCGCGGGAGCCTGTGCCCGCGTCAATGCGGAAACCGATCTGCACGTTTTCGGGCTCCAGACCATACACATCCACCACCTTCACTTCACGGATGGGTTTCTCCTTTACGTAGGTAAAGTCGGGGATATAGCGCGGCTGAATCTTGCCGAAATATTTATCAATCAGCTTAACAACCTGATCCGGATCAAAGTCGCCCGACATTGCGATACAATAGTTGTTAGGCACATAATAGGTATAGAAGTGCTTGTTGATGTTGGTCAGCGACGGGTTCTTCAGGTGCTCGATGGTACCGATGGTGGTCTGCGTTCCGTATGGGTGGTTCGGGAACAAGGCCTCGTTCATCTTCTCATAGGCGGTACGACTGTCGTTGGCCATGTTCATGTTCTTCTCCTCATACACGGCTTCCAACTCGGTGTGGAACAAGCGGAAGACAGGGTTGGCGAAACGCTCGCTCTCGATCATCAGCCAGCGTTCAACCTCGTTGCTGGGGATATCCTCTTGATACACCGTCATATCATTGGAAGTGAAGGCGTTGGTACCCTGCGCCCCGATCATCGACATCATCTTGTCGTACTCGTTGGGGATGGCATACTTGGAAGCCTCGTAGGAGACGGAGTCGATCAGATGGTAGATGGCCTTGCGTTTCGCAGGGTCGGTGGTGTGGTTGTATACCTCATACAGACGTTCAATCTCTTTCAACTGCACCTGTTCCTTGGCCCAGTCGAGGGTGCCGAAGTGGTTGGTGCCTTTGAACATCAGGTGTTCGAGATAGTGGGAAAGGCCCGTCGATTCGGCGGGGTCGTTCTTGCTGCCCACACGCACGGCGATGTAAGTCTGGATGCGCGGCACATCCTTGTTCACGGACAGGAACACCTGCAAACCGTTGTCCAACGTGTAGTGGATCACGTTCATCGGGTCGTTTTGATAAGTCTCCTTGTGGTAATTCTGTGCGAAGGAGCTGATGGTCAGGAGACAGATGGCCATCAGTAGAATCCCCGTAATGAATCTTCTATACATGATACAGTGTATTAGTTGTTTTGTGAATAAATTTGCATTTGTCACTCGCAATCCCAATCAATTGCGAAAACGCTGTTTTTATTTTTCAAATTAAGTAGGCCGCAAAAATAATGTTTTTTGCAGCATAACGGTACCGTCCTGAAAAAAAACAGAAGAATGCTAAAAAAGAGAGGCATCTGCAAGTGCAAATGCCTCTCTTTTCTTGTGGAGCGTATGAGAATCGAACTCACGACCTCCTGACTGCCAGTCAGACGCTCTAGCCAACTGAGCTAACGCCCCAACCCTTGAGTTTTGAGGCTGCAAAGATACACTTTTTTTCTTTTGTGTAGAAAACCAAATCCTATTTTTTACAAATAGCATACCAAACTGTATATCAGCAAAATACAAAATAATAAGCATCGTTCGATGTGGTGGTGCAGATATAGTATCCCTATGGGGTACCTTCTATTTATGGCAAAGAGCAGTCCTCTGCAGGGCAACCATCTACATCAACGGCCAGGAGGTAGCATCATTTGTGATTATTTTGTAATTTTTCGGCGGAATGGATGAACACACCCGAACATGTTGCTCGTTGATTGCGTCCGCCGCGCCGGCACGCCCAAATAAAAAAATGATAACTCACTTGAACCTTTCCAACGTTATCCCGAAATCAGAGATGCCTTTGAGTTCGTCGGTGCGCATGGCTTGCGTGACGGTGAAGGTGTAGGTGCCCTTGTTCGGGAATCGCACTTTGGGCTGGAACAGGAACTTGTTGTCCTTGATGCGTCCCTGGCCCCTGCCCGTCCAACGGCCTTGCTTGTCACAAAGAATAAACTCCAAGGTGTCGCGTTCGGAGTGGCCGTCGGGGTACTGCGTCTTCATGAAGACGTACAGGTTCTGGGTCTCAAAATCGGTGGTGTTGCGCACGTTAAAGAACATGTTAAAATAGTCCATCGAATCGACAATGTCCATGGTGAACGTGAGCGGCTCGGATGCTTTCCAGCGTTCTTTGGGCAGCGTCTGGATGTCGCTATAGTAAACGTTGTGGTTGCAAGCGGAAAGCAGCCAGAGCAGCCCCAACAAGGATAGTGTTATCTTTTTCATGATGCGCACTTTGTATTATGCAAATGGCAGGCGCATGTGCCCACCATTCGAATGATGACTTTGAATATCCGGTCAGGAGTCGGCAATGTTCTTGAGTTCGTCCATGCTGATGCTGTTGCCCTCCTCCACTTTCTTCTGGTTCACGATGGCAAACTCCTCCAACTTCTCCGGGGTCTTCCCTTCGCTGTTCATCTTGATGATTTGGTTCACCTTATCAAGGGGTATGGCGAAGATTGTGGATGGGTCGTCGGCGTATGCGTACCAGACAATTTTCTTGAAAATGTCGATTTTGTTGTATATGCCCTTGCCCTTGGCGGTCTTGAGCTGCACGTGGGGGTTGGGGAACTCCTTAATCTCACGCTGGTAAGTCTCCTGCTCGAAATTGAGGCAACATTTGAGTTTGCCGCACATGCCGGCGAGTTTCTGCGGGTTCAGCGAGAGCTGCTGGGTGCGTGCCGTACTGGTGGAAACCGACTGGAAGTTGGTGAGCCACGTGGCGCAGCAGAATTCGCGGCCGCAAGAGCCGATGCCACCGAGTCGGGCGGCCTCCTGGCGCACGCCGATCTGGCGCATCTCGATGCGGATATGGAACTGCTCGCCCAAAATCTTGATAAGCTGTCGGAAGTCCACGCGGTCATCGGCAGAGTAATAGAAGATGGCCTTGGTGCCGTCGCCTTGGTACTCCACATCGTTGACCTTCATGTCGAGGTTGAGGTCCCAGGCTGCATAGCGCGACTTGAGCATCGTTTGGTGCTCCAATCCCACGGCGGCGATCCATTCTTCAATGTCGGTGTAGCGGGCGGCACGGTAGATGCGCTTGGTCACATCGGCGGGCTTGACGCGTTTGTGCTCCATCTGGCGCTTCACCTGGAGGCCCAGCATGGAGATAATGCCGATGTCGTGGCCGGGATTGGCTTCCACAGAGACAATGTCGCCCACGCGGAACACGCCATCGGGCAGCAGGAAGAAGTCCTTGTGGCTGTTCTTGAAGCGCACCTCAGCGATAGGGAACTCCGTATAGTCGAGCGCGATGTCGAGTTTGGAAATCCAGTCGTAAGAGGGCAGCTTGCAAGCGTTATAGTTATACTGGCGGCATTGCGCGCGCTCGGGGTCCGGGATGTCGCTCAAGCCGCGGGTGAGGAATATGTTCTGGGATATCTTCTCGGCTTCGACGGACATGCCCGTGCGGACATCCATATCCAAGTATTTCTCCCAATCCTCGGTCTGGGAGTGGTCCTTATCGTCGAACTGCGTGGGTCTGGCCTTCTTAGGGCGGGGTCCCAGGTCGGAGATGTCGCCCACATCATCGGGGTCGTCATCCTCCATCTCGGGCTCCTGCGGCTCCATGAGCAGTCCCACAGGGCGCAAATCTTCCTCCTCCGACATGGAGGGGGAATCCTTCAACTTGCCCTCTTCCTCAAATGTGTTGCCATTGGTCTTGGCCCGCTCCTGACGCTGCTTCGACGGTTTGTGTCTTCTATGTTGGTTCTTCTGTTTTTTATTCTCTTCTGCGTTTTTTTCCATCTTGTAAAAATTAAGCGGCAAAAATACAAAAAATACGCCCACGGCGCATCATTTGTTCTTTGAGAAGAAGAAGTCGTTCATCGTCACGCGGACGAGAACTCCGTAGTTGGGGGTGAACCTGTTGCCGGTCTGATATTGCTCGGGGCCGTTTTTGGTCTGATAGATGGCCAGGCGCTGGAGGGCGAAATAGAATGTGGGGTCGATTGAGACGCCCTTGGCCACCACAATCTTAAGACCGGCCGATCCTGAGAACCCGAACCCGGATCCGCCATACACCACATCATAGCCCTGCATGCCAGGATAATAACTCTCCCCCATGTAAGGATCCATCATATTATAGTGCTTCTCGCCGATAATGGCATCCAACAGCTTAACTTTCGCATAGTTGAACTGCACGCCCAACTCAACAAAGGGCTTGACGACAGGGTGCACCTTATTAAAGATGTACGACATTGACAAATCGAACATGGAACGGTCTTCCTTACCATGGAACTCGACCACAGGCCTTTCTCGCTGGTTTCCCGAAGGCGACGGGGTAGTCAGCAACATGCTGGCAGATGTCGTCAATCGGCTGAAGGAATAGGACAACGAGATGCCCCAACCATCACGGATCTTGTATCGGGCCCCGAGAGCCACCATCACATTCAGCTTGTAATGCAGATTCCAGTTAAAGTCGCTGTTGGATGCAGGATCTAGCTGAAAAGTCAGCTCGGCTTCATTGGAAATGTACGGGTATAATCGACTCACCTCCTGCTGGATTTCCCTATACCAATAGGTGTTGTTATAGAGCACATAGTCGAGTCCGCACTCGTTGAGGTTGCTGCCGTTGTAGTAGTTGGCGTTGTACTTGTTGCCAATGAACATGCCGGCGCCGATGTAGAGATCGAATCCCTTGTCGTGCCAGGTGGTGTCGGAATAGCGGACACGGGTAACCGTCGGCCCGTTCTGCGCAAACGAGACCACTGCCACACAAACAAACAACAATATCGAAATAATTTTTTTCATCATTGATATTTTGACGTTATCACCATTCCGCCGCGGTGCGGCGGAATCCCCGACAATTGACAGGCGCATTAAATTAGACAGGCGCACGACCGTGCGCCCCTAAAGATGTACGCACTCCTTGTACGCATCGGCCGCGGCTTCCATGATGGCCTCCGACATGGTGGGGTGCGGGAACACGGAGGAGATGATCTCCTTGCCCGTCATCTTCTTCTTACGGGCCATCACGGCGCCGCCGATCATCTCGGTGACGTTGTCGCCGATGAGATGGCAGCCGAGCCATTCGCCGGTGTTCTTGTCGAAGATGACCTTGACGAGGCCATCGCGGCTGCCGGCGGCGGTAGCCTTGCCGGAGGCGGTGAACGGGAACTTGCCGATCAGCACTTCCCTACCCTGCTCCACGCAGGCGCGCTCGGTGAGGCCCACAGAGGCGATTTCGGGTGTGGTGTAGGTGCAGCCGGGAATATTGGCATAATCGACGGGCTCGGGGTCGAGGCCGGCGATCTTCTCAACGCAGACCTCAGCCTCGTGGGAAGCCACGTGCGCGAGGGCGGGACCATGTACGATGTCGCCGATGGCATAGCCACCCTCCACGTTGGTGCGGTAGTAGTCATCCACGATGACCTTGCCGCGCTCCACAGCCACGCCGCACTCCTCAAGGCCGATACCCTCGATGTTGGTGGCCACGCCCACGGCGGAGAGCACGATGTCGCACTCCAGCTCGGTGACTTTCTCCTTGGCGTCCTTGACGGTGACCTTGCACTTGTCGTCCACCACCTCGACCTTCTCGACGGCGGCGCCGGTCATCGTCTTGATGCCGGCCTTGCGGAAGCAGCGGGCGAGCGTGGCGGCGATGTCGTCGTCCTCCACGGGCACGAGCCGCGGCATATATTCCACGAGGGTGACCTTGGTGCCCATCGTGGCGTAGAAGTAGGCCAGTTCGCTGCCGATGGCGCCAGAGCCCATCACCACCATAGTCTCGGGCAATTGGGGCAGTGTCAAAGCTTCGCGGTAGCCGATGATGTGCTTGCCGTCCTGGGGCACGTTGGGCAGACTGCGAGAGTGGGCGCCGGTGGCCAGCACGATGTGCTTGGCCTCATAGACGGTCACAGTGCCGTCAGCAGCCGTGACTTCCACTTTCTTGTCCTTTGTCAATTTGCCGAAGCCGGCAATCACTTCCACGTTGTTTTTCTTGAGCAGGTACTGCACGCCCTTGCTCATCGTGTCGGCCACGGTGCGGCTGCGCTTCACCACCGCCTCGAAGTCGGGCTTGACAGCACCTTCAACCTGCAGGCCATATTCGGCGGCGTGCGACATATACTTGTAAACCTGGGCCGACTTGAGGAGAGCCTTGGTGGGGATGCAGCCCCAGTTAAGGCAGATGCCGCCCACTTCGGCGCGCTCGACGACGGCCGCTTTCATATTCAATTGAGATGCTTTGATGGCAGCCACATACCCGCCGGGGCCGCTGCCAATAACGATAAGATCAAACATAATAAAAAGGTAAAATGTTATGGTAAATGGTAAAAATAAATTATCGTCGTTACAGGGCGGCAAAGATAAGAAAAATAATGGATGGGGAACGGATGTTTACCGGCTGAATTTTTTCTTCCCGACATACCCCATTTTTTTTTATTTTTGCGGTCCTAATTAAAAAACCTACAAAGTGGCAACAACAACTATCCTTTATGCCGCATTGACCATAGGCCTTACGGGCTTGATAGCGGCTGTGATTCTGTATTTTGTATCGAAAGTATTCCACGTGGAAGAGGACCCGCGCATCGACGAGGTGCAGGCCTGCCTGCCGGGCGCCAACTGTGGCGGCTGCGGTTTTGCCGGCTGCCGCGCGATGGCCGAGGCTATGGTGAAGGCTATGGACACAAGCGTGGCCTACTGCCCGGGCGGCGACTATGAAAAAATCGGCAAGATCTTAGGCATTACGGCCGAGACCCGCGACCCGCAAGTGTGCGTGGTGCGCTGTAACGGCACCTGCGACCACTCGCCCGCCAAGGTGATGTACGACTCCGCGCTGACCTGCGCGTTCGCCAACACCGTGTTCTCCGGCGAGGGCGCCTGCCCCTTCGGCTGCTTAGGCTGCGGCGACTGCGTGGATGCCTGCCAGTTCGACGCCATCCATATCAACCCCGAGACACACTTGCCCGAGGTGACGGAAGCCCTTTGCGTCGGCTGCAAGGCCTGCGCCAAGGCCTGTCCGCGCGGCGTGCTCGAGATCCGCGACAAGGGCAAGAACAACCGCCGTGTCTATGTGGCCTGCAACAACAAGGAGAAGGGCGCCGTGGCCCGCAAGAACTGCGACGCCGCCTGTATCGGCTGCGGCAAGTGCGCCAAGGTGTGCCCCTTCGAGGCCATCACCGTGACCGACAACCTCGCCTACATAGACTACACCAAGTGCAAGGCCTGCCGCAAGTGCGTGGCCGAGTGCCCCACCGGCGCCATCCACGCCGTGAACTTCCCCGAGAAGAAAGCACCCGCACCCGCTGAGGCCCAACCCGAAACAGCGCAAGCCTAATTAGAAAAACAGTAATGACGCACAGCCGTGCATCTCAACTATAAGAAAAAAAGATATGAGTAGCAGATCAGCAGAATTGGCCGCAGAACTGGCCGTCGAAATAAAGAAAGACATCAAGCGCTTAGGCAAGAAAACCTTCAGCATGGGTGGCGTCCACCCCGAAGCCAACAAGTTCGCCCACTCCGCAGACGTGGAGACCTTCCCGCTGCCCGATCAGGCCGTGGTCTATATGACCCAGCACCTCGGTGCCCCCGCCAAGCCCATCGTCGAGAAGGGCGACAAGGTGAAGGTGGGACAGCTCATCGCGGAGGCCAACGGCTTCGTGAGCGCCAACATCCACGCCCCCATCTCCGGCACCGTCAGCAAGATTGATATGGTGGCCGACATCTCCGGCTACAAGAAGCCCGCCATCGTCATCGACCGCGAGGGCGACGAGTGGGACGAGAGCATCGACACCACGCCTGACATCATCCGCGACATCAAGCTGAGCAAGGAGGAAATCATCGCCCGTATGAAAGACCGCGGCATCGTGGGCCTGGGCGGCGCCTGCTTCCCCACGCACATCAAGTATATGCTCAAACCCGAGCAGAAATGTGAATACCTCATCATTAACGCTGCCGAGTGCGAACCCTACATCTCCACCGACAACCGCGTCATCCTGGAGCGCACCGAGCAGTGTATGATCGGCATCGAATGCGCCCTCATCGCCTCCGGCGCCGAGAAGGCCATCATCGGCATTGAGGACAACAAGCCCCGCGCCATCGCCGCCCTGGTGGAGATGGCCAAGAAGTTCACAAACATCGAGGTGCAGCCCCTGAAGATCAAATACCCGCAAGGGGCCGAGAAGCAGCTCATCAAGGCCATCACCGGCCGCAGCGTGCCCAACGGGGCACTGCCCATTTCCGTGGGCTGCATCGTCAACAACATCACCACGATGTACGTGCTCTATCAGGCCGTGCAGAAGAACAAACCCATCGTGCAGGCCTACACCACCGTTTCCGGCAAATCCATACCCAAGGAGCAGTGCAAAATCTTCAGATTGCGCTTGGGCACCCCCATCCGCGACGTGCTCAACGCCGTCGGCATCCCCGAGGACACCGGCAAGATCATCTCCGGCGGCCCGATGATGGGCAAGGCCATCGCCAACCTCGACGCTTACGTGGCCAAGGGCATGTCCAGCCTCCTCTTTATGAGCGAGAAAGAGAGCAAGCGCGGCGAGGTCTATCCCTGCATCCGCTGCGGCAAGTGCGTCAACGGATGCCCGATGGGACTGGAATCCACCCTGCTGTGTACCCTCTCCCAACTGCAACGCTGGGAGGACTGCGAGAAGAACGGCATCATGAACTGCATCGAGTGCGGTTCCTGCTCCTACATTTGCCCCTCCAACCGCCCGTTGCTGGACTACATCCGCGTGGGCAAGGCCAAGACCGGCGCGATGATCCGCGCCAGAAACGCCAAGTAAGAAGGCGGAAACGGCTGGCCACATCCTTCAGTTCTTCGTTATCCTCTCCGGAGCGTCGCTATTGATTCAGAAGGATGTAGTCTTGACACTTTGACAAGAACATAAACAGACACCCTAAAATAAGAAGAGGCCGACCCAAAATTAGTCGGCCTCTTCTTCATTATTCTTTCTCCTTAATGCATCGTACGCTGTAACCGAGACCAGAACGCACTTCGGCATCGACCATATCACTACAATGCATATTGATTATGAATGGGTGAGAAAGCACATTTCCACTGACTTCTGTTGTGGACCAGTAGTATGCTTCTCCTCTAAGATCTAAATATCTTGGAATAGAGCCGTCGTAATATCCGCCGGGCAGTGAAGTAAAGCCCGTGGTATTGCTGCCGCCGCCATCCAACCAGTAAAGATTGGATCTGAGAGCATCTGAACCATGAGCGTTCAAAGACACATATTGTTCTGCTGTCGGCACATACCATCCTGCCGGACAAACACCTTGCACATGCCCGTAAGCATTGGCTACTGTATCTTTCACAGTGGAACTCCAATCGTAGAGACGACCATAAATGGAGACATTCAGCGCAGTGTTCGGATACTCCAGTGCGGTATAATTGTACACGCCAGGAATACTGTCGCCCGTGCTGTAAACAAGGGATTCAAGGTTACGTTGTGTCCAGCATTCGCAGTCAATACGCACACTGTGATACACATTCCCTTCATAGTCAACCGCATCGGGACAATCCGGATATTTTACTGTCACAACTTGTGTACAAGTGGCCATCTCCGTTCCGCAAGTGTCCTTGAGCGTCCATGTAATCAGGTATGAGCCCACTCCAAATGGACCGGTAGGAGAACTTGTCAACGTATAGCTGCCCGGTGTCATGCCTGGGCCGACGACTGGAACACCCACTGGTGTGTATGCCGTATCGCAGGCACCGAATTGCAGTGTAACTTCTTCGTCCGTTGCACAGGAGAAATCTGTGAATAGAGTTACTTTCAGCTTACCTTCCACGTAAGCGATAGCATACTGGTCTGTCACATCCGTAACACCGTCTTTCATTATAACAGCATCAGCGATGGCATGTGCAGAGCTTCCCACACAGGTCTGACTGCCTTTGTGAATTATGGAGGTAATAGTATCCGTGCTTAAAATACTACCTCCTGTTATCTCATAGCGCGTGTTGGTCAAACTTGTTCCGTCATACACTTTCGTGGAGTCGGCAGCGGTTAACACCAGCACATGCGGTGTGATACCAAGTTTCAAGAAGAGCGACAGCTCATAATTCTTAATATCTTTTGCAGTTGCAAACGGAATTGTGATAGTGGCAGCAGGACCTCTCATCCTATTAGGAGTTCTGAGGATATACTCTCCCTTGTAAGGATCTAAAGTAGACACCTCACCAGCCGTCAACATATCACCAGGCACTAAGCCATTTACAATCAGATTAGGATGTGTGTAATTTATCACTAACGGTTCGCCATCGTATTCCTTTGAAACCTCAATAGAGATGCTCATGAAAGCATGAGTAATCATGAGCGTGTCGTATTTCACTGTCACACAGTAGTCGGAAGCAACCTCGCCAGCCGCAAGATGATAGTTGAAGATATTCTCAACGGTATCCACATCGACAATGCCATTGAATCCATCGTAGACAGCTTCTTTGCCAGCAAGCCATCCGTCGCCACCAACTGTCACACTCTCGTTGCGCAATTCTGTTCCGTCGAACACCTTGCTAGCCGAGCCACTGGTGAGGGTGATTTGGCGGCAGTTCACGGTGAGAGAGTAGTTGCAGTAAGCGGTATCGTAGTTGAGGTTTGATGCCCTCACATCGACATTGAGCGGAGTTGCAGTCACGTGGGTGACGCTCGGCACCGTCTCGGTCCAGGCACCGCCATTGACGCTGTACTCAACCTTGATAACGTCGGGACCGACACCCGTAGCCAAGGCGGCAGGATGCATGGCTATTCCATCGTATTTCTTGGAAATGTCTGAGCCAGTGGGACATGTAATCGTGATGTTTCCTTGGTTCACTGTCAAATGCAGGGTCACGATGGAATCGCAGCCTAACACCGTCGTGCGGTGGAAGGTGAAGGTATGGATTCCGCTCGTTGTCTCCGTTCCAAATACTGTATCTCGCCAAGTGTAAGGCAAATCACTCCTGTCGATCGTTTCGTAGAAGGCTTGGTTGTAGGACGAGTTGACCGTCAGGTTCAGCGTGACGATGGAGTCGCAGCCGGAAGCGTTGGCTATGGTGTCCCTGTACACACCCGTGGACGTGTACGTCCTGCCGTGCCACACGAGGCTGTCGCAGGCAACCAAGTTCTCCGAGCCGTAGGTGGTGTGGCCATTGACCGTCAGGTTCAGCTTGACGATGGAGTCGCAGCCAGAAGCGTTGGCTATGGTGTCCCTGTACACACCCGTGGACGTGTACGTCCT
>JAFZZK010000031.1 GCA_017615795.1 Bacteroidales bacterium | reverse complement strand
GACGGTGGCCAATGCCTTGTAACCATCGCGTGCGATGTATTCGTCGATGTTTTCAGGATCGATGAAACCGCAGTTGCGCAAAGCGATACGCATCTGTTTCTTGTAGAAACCCATGTGCTTGGAGTCGGAAATGTGCTTCAGATCCTCGGGGTTTTCGTAAAGCAGGCGCTGGACTTTTCTACCTTTGATGATGTGCTCGTCGATGATTTCGCGGCAATCCTCGGGTTTTACCTGTGTGTAGAAAGTGTTGTCGGGCAGAATCTTGACGATGGGACCCTTTTCACAGAAACCGAAACAGCCGGTGGCCACGACTTGAACGTCGTCGGTAAGGTTCTTTTCAGCCAGCAGTTGGATGAAATTTTCTTTGATTTTCGGGCTTTCGGAAGCGGTACAGCCTGTACCACCGCAAAGCAATATGTGATATTTGTAATTTGCCATTGGAGACCTCCTTATTAATTGTTATCGATTTTTTCGTAGTTGACAGGGATGACGCCTTCGAGGATTTCACCATCCATGATGTATTTCGTGACCAGTTCCTGACCCTTCTTGGTGTCAACATGACCGAACACGATGGGATCCTCGCCCGGCTTCTTCACTTCCACGGTGGGTTCGGCATAGCAGTAGCCCATGCAACCCGTCTGGGAAACGACGGCCTTGACGTTTTGCTTCTTGCATTCCTCAATGATGGCTTCCATGGTCTGCTTTGCGCCGGAGGCGATACCGCAGGTGGCCATGGCGACCTTCACCTGAACCAAGTTTTCCACGTTGTCACCTTCTTCGCGCAGCTCAAGCTTAGACTGGAGTTGTTCTCTTCTCTTCTTGAGATCCGCCAATGATTTAATTTTTTCCATACTTAAAAGTTTTGTTTGTAAATTATTGGGTTATAGTATTTTGTTTAAAAAAATATTCTTTACCGAGCATTTTTCAAATCGGGTGCAAATGTACTAATATTTTGCATACAAAACCATGGCCCGCGAATATAATTTTTTAAATCCGCAATCCCCATTTTTAGGGATTTTTCAAAGTGCCTGTATAAAAAAAAAGAGCCCGGAAAAAATCCCCGGACTCTTCTCTGCTATATTTGTTTTTTTGTACTCTTATTGCTGTTTGCCGAACTTCTTTTCCAGGCACACCTCGTGGTAGATCTGCGTGATGACCTCCTTGGTGTAGAGGGGAAAATCGGCTTTCATCATCCAGTCGTAATAGGCAGGTTCTTTGAGGAATACGTCGTGCACGGGGATGTTTTTGTGCTTGCCGAAGTTGAAGACGGCGCGCTGGTTTTTGTCCCAGACGATGTGGCCGGCCATGTCGACGTTGTGCGACTCCTGGGTGAAGGCGCTGAGGGCTTTTACATCGTTCTGCACGGGCACGTAGGTGTGCTTGGTGCGGGGGTCGGTGTATTCGACGCCGTCGTATTTGTCGAGTTGTGCCTTGAAGACATCGAGGGTCGCGCGGGTGTCGGCGTTGGCGTGGTGGGCCTCAGCAAGGTCGCCGTGGCAATAGAACTTGTATGCAGCCGTGAGGTTGCGAGGCTCCATCTTGTGGAAGATGTTCTGCACGTCAATCAGGTGGCGGTTGCGCAGGTCGAAACGGCGACCGCAGCGCAGGAATTCTTCGATGAGCAGGGGCACGTCGAACTTGTTCGAGTTGTATCCCGCCAAGTCGGCATCACCGATGAAGGCAAGGAAATCGTCGGCCAAATCCTCGAATTTGGGTTTGTCGGCCACGTCCTTGTCGTAGATGCCGTGGATGGCCGAACACTCCTCCGGAATGTGTATGCCGGGATTGATGCGTTCCGTGCGTTCAATCTCCGTGCCGTCCGGCATCACCTTGATGAAGGAGATTTCCACAATCTTATCCTTTCCGACATTCAGGCCGGTGGTTTCCAGGTCGAAAAACAAGAGGGGCTTGGTGAGTTTTATTTGCATGACGTCTATTTTTTGATAATCTTTTCGGTGGCAATAACTTGTGTGTCATCCAACACTTTGACGATGTACATGCCAGGGACGAGCTGGCTGGTGTGGATGCGTCCGTCGTGGATTTGCTGTGCGTCGAGCAGGCGACCGCAGAGGTCGTACAGTTGATATTGAAGACCGTCGGTGTCGATGTCGCCTCTGATGTGGATGTCACCCGTGGTGGGGTTGGGATAGAGTTTCAGGGAGGCGATTTGTGCCGTGTGGATGTTGGAATGGTCGTAGGCTTTGCCGACCACAGGGCGGATCATGGGAGCGCCGCGGTAGAAGGACTCGCGCCATTCGTTGGTGGTCTTGTAGAAGAAATGCCCGCGGGCGTCGTTGTTCTGGTCGAAGCCGAGGTTGAGCTGGGTGTTGTGTGTCTGGCGGAAGCCCACGTAGAAGGTGCCGTCGAGGGCAATGGGCTCTTCTGGATAGTAGTTCACGAACTGCAGATAGTCGTTTTCGTTATAGGCGGGCAGTTGAGACTCCAGGGAATAGAGTACTTCGCCCGGTCGGCCGCCGTTGTCGCCCCATACCATGAGGGTGAAATAGTCCACATTCTCGTCGTTCAAGGTGCGGTTGAACCACATCCGGATACAGCGCAGCGTGTCGGGTTGGGCAAGTGTGAATTGTATGGCCAAGGATGCATCTGGATTGCCCGTTGAGGAGAGCAGGGTGTAGCCGCCTTCGGCGGTGCCGTCGTCGTATGCATAATAGTTGTAGAACAGCTGCTCAAACACACAGGTGTCGTTGCGCAGGATTTCGTCATTGGCGCCTTCCATGCGGAAGATGTGTGTGATGACGAACCGCGCGCTGTCCTCGTTATCGTAGCTGTAGCTGAAATTGATGCCCGGCTCCGTGTGGTATTGGTAGTTGTGCAGTCCGTGGGTATGATAGGGCTGTGCGTTTTCGTTGTTGACAGGAGAGGTGTAGATGTTGGTGTTGTTGTCCTTCAACACTTTGTAAGTGTAGAAAGTGTTTTTCACGGACGACGACAGGTTGGAAAGGTCGTTATGGAATTTGGAGGCCATGTCGCTGGTTCTGTATTGGTGCCAAGGCATGGACTGGTAGAGGCTTAGGGCGGAAGTGGTGGGCGACACGAAGGCCACGTCGTTGGGGTAGAGGTCTTCTGCAGTCCGGTCGACGTTGAGGCGGATGTAGTCAATGTGCCATTGGTCGCAGTTGGAGGCCCACCCTACGATGTTGCCGCTGCTCCAGGAGTCGAGATCCAAGGAGGCGTAGTTGCGAAACCGGAATTGGAAGTTGTTGCGCAGATATTGAGGGTCGGTGATGGGGATGAGTACCTGCTTGAAGTATTGGAGCGGATTTTCGGCCAACCATCCATCGAGGGTGCAGCCATGCGTGGACCATACTTCGTGCCAAACATATTCCGGACCGAAGAGTGAATCGGAGGGAAGCAGGATGGTTTCACCAGGGAAGGCGTTGCTTTCGAAGATGTAGATGGTCCCCGGTATGAATGGGTTGTCAATGGTGTCGCCTGCCACGTAGTATTCCCCGTCTCCCAGAATATAATCGGAGTAAGTGTAGCCCAGAAAGATGATGTTGCCCGTGGCATAGCCAAATTCAAGGATGAGTTCGTCACTGAATTCGGGGGCGTCGCCGATGCGTTCCCACTCGACGGGAGGGTTGGCGCGGCTGCCGCCGCCCGGTTGGTAGAAGAAACTGAAATATATCGAGTCGCTAATGCGCATCTCGCGTTGCCACGTGAAGTTGCTGTCGAGTCGTATCGGATTGGAGGTCAACGTGTCGGCGGGGAAAGCATCGCGGTTGGCCTGGGCATAGATCTTGCCTTCTTCGTCAAGGGCGTCCAATGTGGCGGCGCCGATACTGGGGGGAAAGATAGGATATGATTGGTTGACGAATGCTTGGCGATCCTGCCAAAAGGTTGGGTCAGGATATCCGACGCCTTTGGAAAAATCCTCTATAAAGGGCAGTTTCAAGGCTTCTGTGTTCTTGGCTTGCTTGGGGCACTCTTTTGCAGCCTTTGCCACAACGGGGTTGTGGGTGAGTCCTGTTACGAATTCTTGTCCTGATGACAGGAATGGCAGGCATAGAAAGAGGAATGATAGAACAAACAGTCGTTTGGGATTATATGTCATAGTATGTTAAAGTGTCGTATTAAATTTGCGGTTGAGATTCTTCGATAGGTTCGGCGTCAGGCAGGTCGCCGATGTTCTTGCCAACGACAAGGGAGATTTTCTCCCCCATCTTGATTTCAGTTCCAGAGGCGATAGAGTGGCCTCGGTAAAGCACGTCAAGCACGGCATTCTCGTATGGACTGGGTTTTTCGATGACACGATCGAGCACAAGGCCTTGGGCTTCCAGGATGATTTGGGCTTGACGAAGGGATATGTCGTGCAATTCAGGCATCTTGATAGTGGGTGGTTCGGAAGCGGCGACGGTGAGGTAGACTTTGCGGCCGCGCTTCACCTTCTCGCCAGGGGCGGGATCTTGTTTGAGGACGGTGCCGGCTTTCTTTCCGTTTTCGTAAAGATGGTCGCTCACCACGAAAACAAAACCCTCTTCGCGCCCCCGTTGCGTCAACTCCTGTGCAGATTCTCCTTCGAATGAGGGCATTTCGAACTCCCGTCCATGGCGCGTGAACCAGTGCATCAGCAGCATGATGACAAATAACAGGATAAGTGAAGCGATCACCGCCAACAATATGTGGAACCACAACCGGTTGAAGTATGCTTTTTTCATATTAATCCGAACCCGTATAACACTAAAAATTACATTTTATTATATAGGCGGCAAAAATAATAAAAATTGTAAACGGATTTTCCTGCCTTTCTGTCATTTGGGCCATTATTGCTTTTTCTTTTTTTATAATTGCAGAAAAAATGTATTTTTGCGCCTTGTTTTCCAGTTTTACATTTCTTATAATTGATTAATAACTAATTTCTTATGGGTGGTTTCTTTGGTGTGGTATCAACAAAACCGTGCATCTCGGATCTCTTTTACGGAGTGGATTATCACTCCCATCTTGGAACAAAACGTGGCGGTCTGGTTACGTGGGACGGCACCTCTTTTCACCGTTCTATCCATAATATCGACAACACCTATTTCCGCACCAAGTTCGGGGATGAGGTGGACAAGTTTGTGGGCAATTCGGGCATTGGTGTCATCAGCGACACGGATTCGCAGCCTTTGGTGGTGAACTCCCATTTGGGACGGTTCGCCATCGTCACGGTGGCGCGTGTCAACAACCTCGCAGAACTCGAGAAGGAGTGTCTCGACAACCGCCAGCAGTTCACGGAACTCAGTTCCGGCGTCACCAACCAGACCGAGCTCATCGCCCTGTTGATTACACAGGGTGAAACGTTTGCGGATGGCATTCAGAATGTGTATCGCAAAATCAAAGGTGCCTGCTCCATGTTGTTGCTGACCAGCGAGGGAATCATTGCTGCCCGCGACCTGTACGGACGCACCCCTATCGTCATCGGACGCAATGAAAACGGCTTTGCCCTGGCATTCGAGAGCCATAGCTTTATGAACCTCGGCTACGAAATCGACCGTTTTGTCGGCCCGGGCGAGATTGTCGAAGTGACCGCCACCGGATGCTGGCAAATGTTGCCGCCGAACGACAAGATGCAGGTCTGCTCGTTTCTGTGGGTGTACTATGGTTATCCCTCCACGATGTACGAGAACATCAATGTGGAAAACGCCCGTTATATAGGAGGATACGAGATGGGAAAGACTGATGATGTGGAGGCCGATTTTGTTTCTGCCATCCCTGACTCAGGCATCGGAATGGCAGTGGGCTATGCCAAGGGCAAAGGCATTCCTTACGAGCGCGCCATCGTGAAATACACGCCTACCTGGTCACGCAGCTTCATGCCCTCCAATCAAAATATGAGGGAACACGTGGCGATGATGAAACTGCTGCCCAATGAAACACTCTTAAAGGGGAAGCGCGTGGTTTTTTGCGACGACTCCATCGTGCGTGGCACCCAACTGCGTGACAATGTGAAGAAACTCTATGCCGCCGGAGCCAAGGAGGTGCATATCCGCATCAGCTGTCCCCCGCTGCTGTATGGCTGTTATTACCTTAACTTTTCCGCATCCAAGACGGAGATGGAACTCATCACCCGTCGAGTGATTGAGGAGTTGGAGGGCGACAGCACCAAAAATCTTCACCTGTATATGGATGACACCACCCCGCAATATGCCAAGATGGTGGAGATTATCCGCCGTCATTTGGGTGTTGACACTTTGAAATTCAATAAATTGAGTACCATTGCCAAGGCCATCGGCCTGCCAAAGGAGCGCATCTGCACCCACTGCTTCGATGGATCCTCGTTTGGAGAGTAGGGCGATTATCCTTCGGTGAGTTCCCCCGCCGCCATGTAGGGCGACACCTGCTTGTTGCGGATTTTCGGCAGGAATTCCTCTATGCGCTTCTGTGTCTCAGGATCGTTGTAGAAACGACTCTGCAGCGTGAAGTTGATCCAGTTGTAAAAGATGTTCACGTTTTGCTCGGTGCGGTTGCGTTCGAAATAGCCGTTGGCTTTGGTGAGTGCGACGTATTGGTTGATGATTTCCCAAACTTTGTCGATGGCAAAGCCTTCCAAGGCGGAGCATACCTCCACGGGAACGGTCCAGCCGCTTTCGTTCATGGGGAACAGCTTGAGGGCAGCGCGGTACTGGGCTTGGGCGGCCACGGCCTTGGACTTGTTGTCTCCGTCGGCCTTGTTGATAACCAAGCCATCGGCCATCTCCATGATGCCGCGCTTGATGCCCTGCAGCTCGTCGCCGGCACCCGCTAACATCAGCAGCAGGAAGAAGTCCACCATCGACTTGACGACCGTTTCGGACTGTCCCACGCCGACGGTTTCCACTAGGATGACGTCGAAGCCGGCAGCTTCGCAGAGCACGATGGTCTCCCTTGTTTTGCGGGCCACACCGCCGAGAGTGCTGCCGGAGGGCGAAGGGCGGATGTAGGCATCGGGGTCGACGGAAAGTGTTTCCATGCGGGTCTTGTCGCCGAGGATGCTGCCCTTGGTGCGCTCGCTGCTGGGATCGATGGCCAATACCGCCACCTTATGTCCTGTGGAGGTCAGCATTTTGCCGAAAGCTTCGATGAAGGTGCTCTTGCCTACACCTGGAACGCCTGTGATACCGATGCGCAAGGAGTTGCCGGAATGGGGCAGGCAACGCTCAATGATGTCCTGTGCTATCGCCAAATGCTCTGGATTGGAGCTTTCAATCATCGTGATGGCACGGCTTAGGATGGTACGGTCGCCGTTGAGAATGCCTTGGCAATACTCGTCTAACGACAACTGCCGCCTTTTCCGCACCACCGGGTGCGGGTTTACGTTCATGGGTTGTTCCACCCCTTCGCGCTCCGTCAACGCTGATTTGAAAAATCTTTCCATCGCTTTGTGTTTTGTATGATGCGAGAACGTGAGCCCCTGCTATATGTTTTCTTTGCCAAAGTTGAAGTCCACAGCCTCTTTCATGGACGTGAAATAATGGAAGGTCATGCCTTCGATAAGGTTCTCCTTGATGTCGTCGATGTCCTTTTTGTTTTCCATGCACATCACGATGTCGAAGATGCCGCTGCGCTTGGCGGCGAGGATCTTCTCTTTGATGCCGCCTACAGGGAGCAGTTTGCCGCGCAGCGTTATTTCGCCCGTCATGGCTATCTTGTCTCGCAGGGGTTTGCCCGTGAAGGCGGAGACAAGTGCGGAAAGGATCGTGATGCCGGCGGACGGACCGTCTTTGGGTGTTGCACCCTCGGGCACGTGAACATGAACCTTGTTTTTCTCAAAAGCCTCTTGAGAAATGTCGAATTCGGCAGCGTGGGATTTAAGGTATTCGTAGGCGATGGTCACCGATTCTTTCATCACGTCGCCGAGACTGCCGGTCATGGTGAGCTCGCCCTTGCCGGGGCTGGTCAGTGCCTCCACGAAGAGAATTTCGCCGCCCACGGCAGTCCAGGCCAAGCCGGTAGCCACCCCGGGTACGGAGTGGTCGATGGCTTTCTCCAACTGGAAGATGGGAGCGCCAAGCAGGTCTTTCAGCATGTCGGGTCGAATGGTGTCGTCGGCTTTGGATTCTTGAACGTATCGGGCTGCTTCTTTGCGGATGATTTTGGCCAATGTGCGTTCCAGGGTGCGGACGCCGGACTCGCGGGTGTAGTCGTTGATGATGGCTTCAATGGTTTTGTCCTTAAAGGAGAGTTGCCCTTTGCGTAAGCCGTTTTCTGCCATCTGCTTGGGGATGAGGTGCCTTTTGGCAATTTGCAGTTTCTCTTCGGCGAGATAGCCGGCGATGTCGATGATCTCCATGCGGTCGAGCAGCGCGGGGTGGACATTGTTGAGGTTGTTGGCCGTTGCGATGAAGAGCACGCGAGACAGGTCGAAGGAGGTTTCCAGATAGTTGTCGTAGAAGGCGTTGTTTTGTTCGGGATCCATTACCTCGAGCAATGCGGCTGAAGGGTCGCCCTGCACGTTCATGCCCGTGATTTTGTCGATTTCGTCCAGCACGAACACAGGGTTGGCATAGCCGGCCTTGCGCATGTTCTGGATGATGCGGCCCGGCATGGCGCCGATGTAGGTCTTGCGATGTCCGCGGATCTCGGATTCGTCGCGCAGACCGCCTAAGGAGACGCGCACGTACTTGCGACCGAGGGCGGCGGCGATGGACTTGCCCAAGGAGGTCTTGCCCACACCTGGAGGCCCAGCCAGACAAAGTATCGGCGATTTCATGTCGCCCTTCAGCTTCAGCACGGCCAGATATTCGAGAATGCGTTCCTTGACCTTGTCAAGCCCGTAATGGTCTTTGTCGAGCACCTTGCGCGCTTTCGCGAGGTTGAAGTTGTCTTTGCTGTATTCATTCCACGGCAGATCCACGAAAAGCTCCAGATAGTTGAGTTGTACGGAATAGTCGGGCGCCATGGGGTTGGTGCGTTGCAGCTTGTCCAGTTCCTTTTGGAAAAGGTCGGCCGTCTCTTGGTTCCACTTCTTCGCGGCGGCACGTTCTTGCAGGGAAAGATAATCCTTCTCAGATGGTGAGCCGCCCAGTTCCTCCTGGATGGTTTTCATCTGTTGGTTGAGGAAATATTCGCGTTGCTGGCGGTCGAGTTCGTGTTTGGATTTGTCTTGTATCTGGTTCTTGAGCTCCACAAGCTGGAGGTCGCGGTGCAGGAGCTTGAGGACGCTCTTGGCGCGGTCCACGATGTTGTCCATCTCAAGGATGGCCTGCTTGTCCTCCACGGAAGTGGAGAGGTTGGTGGCGAGGAAATTGATGAGGAAGGTGTCGCTGTCAATGTTCTTGAGAGCGAAGGCGGCCTCGCGCGGGATGTTGGGGGAGAGCTTCACCATGCGGGTGGCTGTGTCGCGCAAGGAGGCGATGAGCGCCTTGAAGTTCTTGTGCCCCGTGATGGCCGGGTCGTTCTCGTTGGTCTCGAAGGGCTCGATGGAGCATTTGTAATATGGTTCGGTTTGCGTGATTTCCTTGAGGATAAAGCTGCGAAGGCCTTGCACGATGATGGTGACGCCGCCGTCGGGCATGGTGATGTATTTGATGATCTTCGCCATGGTGCCCACGCTGTAAAGGTCTTCCACTGTCGGCTCCTCCACTTCGTTGGCACGTTGCGCAATGACCCCGATGGGATCGCTTGAACGCGAATAATCTTGCGCCAACTTGATGGACTTGCTCCTGCCTACGTTGATGGGAATCACCATTCCGGGGAACAGAAGGGTGTTTCGCAAAGGTAGAAGGGCGATTTCATCGGGCACGGCCACCTTCCGAAGATTCTCCTCATCGTCTAAAGAGAAGATCGGAATGAAATTGGACTCGTTATTGATGAAGTCGTCAATCAGGGATATGTCTTTCATAGATAATATGTTATAAAACAAAACTGACCTTTTTCGATTTACTCGGAAAAGGTCAGCGAAAGTACAAAATTATATGAATTTATTTCGCTTTGTTTGCGTCCAGATGACGAGCGTATTTGTTGCGGAATTTATCCACACGGCCAGCGGTGTCGACCAACTTCATCTTGCCCGTGAAGAAGGGGTGGGAGGTGTTGGAAATCTCCAACTTCACCAAGGGATACTCGTTGCCGTCTTCCCATTGAATCGTGTCCTTCGTGCTGACGGTGGACTTGGTGAGGAATGCGTAATCGTTTGACATATCTTTGAAAACGACTGTTCTATACTCTTTCGGATGGATACCTTTTTTCATTTTCTCGCGTTTTTTATTTGTCTATTTTTTTGGACGGCAAAAATACACTTTTTTTATAATAGTTCAAGTAGTTGCGATTTTTATTTATCAACAATTTTTAATTTTTGATAATGTGTTGATAGTAAGAATCTTATAAAAGAATGGGACGGATGGCATCCTCCACGGAGTAGTTTCCAATGCGCGTTCTGCGCAGGGCTGTGAGGTGACTTCCGCTGTTCAAAGCCGCGCCAAAGTCGCGTGCCAGGGAACGGATGTAGGTGCCTTTGGAGCATACCACCCGGAAGTCAATGTCGGGAAGTTCGATGCGTGTCAGTTCAAATTCTCGGATGGTGACCTGCTTGGCGGCGATGGGAGCCTCGCTCCCTTCGCGTGCCAGTTCGTAGGCGCGCCTGCCAGCCAGCTTTATGGCCGAGAAGATGGGGGGCACCTGATCGATTTCTCCGACAAATTGACGGGCGGCTTCACGCGCTGTCTCGGGTGTGATGTGCTCGTAAGGATACTCCTGATCCACGGGATGCTCCAGGTCGAAGCTGGGTGTGGTGGCCCCAAGTCGGAACGTGCCCGTGTACTCCTTTTCCTGTCCTTGCAGGGTGTCGATTTGCTTGGTCATCTTGCCTACACAGATGATGAGCAGACCAGTGGCCAGGGGGTCGAGCGTGCCCGCGTGCCCCACCTTGACCTTGTGCCCCACCTGCTTTTGCACTTTGCGTCGCACCTTGCCGACAATGTCGAACGAGGTGCATTTGTAAGGCTTGTCAAAGAACAAGACGTCCGCTTCGGGGTTCACCTCGAACTCCGGAAGCGTGAAGGTGGCTTCATGGACAAGTTTCTTATTCATGGATTAGGCAAAACAAATGGCGAGGATGCCCACGATGGCGCAATAGATGGCAAACCAGACAAGTTTCCCTTTCTTGACGATGTTGATCATCCACTTGCAGGCTAAGCATCCCGTGATAAAGGCGGCGATGAATCCGATGAGCAATGCGCCTGCGGAAACACCGCTCATGGCAGTGCTGAAGCCTGCCTCGGCAATGTCTTTTACGTCTAAAAGTGCTTCACCCAACACGGGTGGGATGACCATCAGGAACGAAAATTGGGCGAGTTTGTCTTTCTTGTCCCCTAACATAAGCCCTGTCGCGATGGTGGTTCCCGATCGGGAAAGGCCGGGCAGCACGGCAACGGCCTGCCCCACACCGATGATGAAGGCGTGCCACGGCGTGATTTGTTCGCGTTGGCGGGGCTTGGCGAAATAGGAAAAGGCCAGCAAGGATGCCGTCACTAACAGCATGATGCCCACAATCAGCAGCCCTGAGCCGAAAACGCTTTCCACATAATCTTTGAAGAAGAAACCCACGATGGCGATGGGAATCATGGAAATGAGGATGTTGATTGCAAATTTGGTGCCGTCGTTCAAGTCGCCATAGCTACGCCACGACTGTTTGGTGAACAGATCCTTGAAAATCCATACGATTTCTTTCCAAAGAATCACCATGGTGCTGAGCACAGTGGCGACATGCAACGTGACAGTGACGGTGAGGTTCTCCTCACCCGAGAGTCCGAAGATGTTGGAAAGAATGGTTAGATGACCGCTGCTGCTCACGGGCAAAAACTCGGTCAATCCTTGTATAATGCCGAGTAAAAGGGATTCGAGCCAACTCATGGATTATGCTTCGGCTTGCTCGTTATTCTCTTCTTTCTTTTGGCGCGGGTGCCACATGATGGCCACCACTTCGATGACGAGGCCGGCGAACATCAGGATGGGAGCCACCACCAATCGACGGGTGTTGAAAATTTCGCCGTCGAAGGTGTTGGGGTCTGAAACGGCGCCTCCGCGCAGGCACATGTAGCCTGCAATGAGGACGATGGCCCCAATAACCATGAGAATATAGTTGGTTTTGCGGAACAAGGGGGGGCGGTTGCCCTGCTTCTTGTTGGTCAAGGGTGAATTTTTCTGAGTGTTAACAACAGTTGCCATTTTTGGGAATTATGTTTTATAAATAGAGTCTCTCGTCTTTGATACGGATGTAGCGGTTCACAGCGAAGGCTGAGATGACGACCGTGAAGATGATGCTGAAAAGGAGTATGCCGCCAAGGATGATGGCAATGTGGGCCATCTTGGAAAAGTCGACAAACTCGGGGATGGCGCGGTTGCCGAAATAGAGCGTGACGCCCAGCAGCAGGATGGCGATGATGCCGCCCCAGATACCTTGCACCAATCCCTTGGTGATGAAGGGTTTGCGCACGAATCGCGGGGTGGCGCCGACCAACAGCATGCTCTTGATGTTGAAACGTTTTGCATAAATGTTCAAACGGATGCAGTTGGCGACGAGCATCATGGAAATGAGCATGAACAGGGCACAAACTCCTAAGATGATCCATTGGAACTTCTGGAAATTGTTGCTGACAGATTTCACGATGAAGTCGGGGTAGTCCACATCTTGCACAATCTCGTTGCGCTTCAGCTCTTTGGAGATTTTTTTCAGGGAATCGGTGTTCGCATAGTCGGGGGCCACGCTGATGATGATGGAGGCGTTGAGCGGGTTGGGGATGAGGTCCGTGTAGTTGTTGCCGATGATCTTGATGGCGTTCTGCGTGTTCTCCTCACGCGAGGATACGCGCGATGCGGCAATGTAGGGTTTCAGCTTGATCTGTTGTTCCAAGGCGATGATGTCGGCCTCCTTGACATCGGAGTAAAACAACACTTCCACCTCGATTTTCTTGGAGAGATTTTTCAGGTACTCTGTCGAAAAGAAAGCAAAGAACGCCAAGATTCCGATTAAGAACATGGTGAGTGCAATGCTGAAGATGGAGCCGAAAGCGGACAGGCGTAGCCGTGCCTTTGTGATCCTGTCTATGGAATCCGGATATTTCGTCATTGTATGCAAATTTAGAACGGCTGCAAAAATACAAAAAATAAGAATGGGCTCCTTGTTTGTCGTCTAATAGAACGACATTTTCATGAGTCGGTATGTATTCGTAATTTATGTACATTTGCACTCTTTTTTGGATACGATGGAAAAGATACAAATGGTTGACCTGCAGGGTCAATACGGAAGGCTCCGGGAGGAGATGGACGCATCTTTGCGTGAGGTGATGCGCTCGGCGCGTTTTGTGCGCGGTCCTGAGGTGCATGCCTTCGAGGAGGAATTGGCCTCCTACGTTGGCACGCCCCATGTGATCACCTGCGCTTCCGGCACCGACGCTCTCCAACTCGCCTTCATGGCTCTTGGCCTGCAACCCGGCGACGAGGTCGTTACCGTGCCTTTCACATTCGTCTCGACGGTTGAGGTTATAGCCCTGCTCGGACTGACCCCCGTGTTTGTCGATGTGAACCCCGACACTTTCTGCATGGACGTCACCCAATTGGAGTCTGTCTTGACCCCGCGGACACGTGCTGTTTTGCCAGTGCATCTCTTTGGTCATTGTGTTGATATGGAGCCGCTGCTGGCATTCGCCCGCAAGCACGGTCTCTTCGTCGTTGAGGATGCCTGTCAGGCTATCGGAGCCGAGGTTGTCTTTGCCGACGGCACCCGTCACCAGGCAGGCACGATGGGCGACATCGGCTGCACTTCCTTTTTCCCTTCCAAGAATCTTGGCTGCTACGGCGACGGCGGTGCCCTCTTTGTGCGCGACGAGGCCCTGGCAGACATGGTTCGTGTCATGGCCAACCATGGTATGCGCGAGCGTTACCGCTATGAGAGTGTCGGCCTCAACTCGCGTCTCGACACCCTGCAGGCCGCTGTGCTCCGCGTCAAACTGCACCACCTCGACGAGTTTACGTCCGCCAGGAGACGGGCAGCAACCGAATACACGTCAGCCCTTGAGCATCATCCTGCCTTTGTGACACCTGTTATTGCCCCATATTCCAGCCACGTCTTCCATCAATATACCCTCAAACTCAATGGCATCCCGCGCCAGTCGCTGATGGAGGAACTCGCCGCTGTCGGCATACCGACTGCCGTCTACTACCCGCAGCCCCTCCATTTGCAGAAGGCATACGAATATCTTGGCTACAAGGCCGGTGATTTCCCGGCCTCCGAAAATCTTGCCCAATGTGTGCTCTCTTTGCCCATGCATACGGAACTTTCGCGTGAGCAGATTCAATATATCGTCCAAAATCTCGTTCAAAACATCTAAAAACAATATTGCCATGTCCACCTATATCCATCCCACTGCTGTGATTGACGAACCTTGCCAAATCGGGGACGAAGTCCATATCTGGCATTTTTGCCATTTGATGCAGGGTTGTCGCATCGGGAATCGCTGCAATCTTGGGCAGAATGTGTTTGTGGCGTCGGGCGTAGTGCTTGGGGAGAATGTGAAGGTGCAGAACAACGTCTCCCTTTATGATGGCGTGGTGTGCGAGGACGATGTTTTTCTCGGTCCCTCGATGGTCTTTACCAACGTGCTGAACCCGCGCGCTGCTGTAAGCCGCAAGTCGGAGTATAAACAGACGCTGGTACGGCAAGGCGCCACTATCGGGGCCAATGCCACTGTAGTATGTGGTAATACCATCGGACGCTATGCGCTCATCGGCGCCGGAGCTGTGGTCACCAAGCCAGTGCCCGATTTCGCTCTCGTGGTTGGCAATCCCGCCCATCAGATAGGATGGGTGAGTGCTTGTGGATGTGCCTTGTCCTTTGATGCCGACGGCATGGCTATTTGTCCGGAAAGCGGGAAGCGATATCAACTTAAAGAGAATGAAGTTGTGGAGTTGTAGATGAAGAGATTCTGGATATATGGCCTTCGCATCTTCCTGCTAAGCTGCCTGTTGACATGCGGCTTCCAGGCTTTTGCCACCCACCAGCGTGCTGGTGAGATCAGCTATGTCTATGTGTCCGGACTCACCTATGAATTTACCATTACGACCTATACCTATACGCCCAGCCTGGCCGACCGTCCCGAAATCGACATCACGTGGGGTGACGGCACTGTTACAACGGTGGCCAGGACCCTTAAAATCAATATGGAGAACGACATTAGCAAAAACGTCTATGTCACTCGGCACACTTTCCCTGCATCGGGCACGTTTTATGTCTCTTTTGAGGATCCGAACCGCAACGCCGGTATTGTCAACATCCCAAGTTCTGTTGAGGTTCCCTTCTTCATCGAAACGATGATTGTCATCAATCCGTTTGTCGGTGGCAACTCCTCGCCGCAGCTGATGAACCCGCCCATTGACAATGGTTGCACGGGTGTGACGTATTACCACAATCCCGGTGCATACGACCCCGATGGCGACAGTCTCTCTTACTCTTTGGTCGATTGTCGTGGCTATGAGGGAGAGGTGATTCCGGGCTACCAACTGCCCTATGCATCCAGCTATATCGCCATCGATTCCATCACTGGCGACTTGGTGTGGGAAACACCCACCATGGCCGGCGAGTTCAATATTGCCATTCTCATTCAGGAGTGGCGTAACGGCATACTCATCAGCAGCATGGTGCGCGATATGCAAATCACCATCGCGCCGTGCAATAACCAACCACCTGTAATTCTTGTGCATGACACGTGTGTGTTGGCCGGCACGCAACTGCATCTTCCCGTACAAGTCTTTGATAACACCTCCACACATGTCACCCTGTCCGCTACGGGCGAACCTCTTTATCTCTCCGATGGTCCCGCTCAGTTTATGCAAATCACAGACAGTGTGGAGTATACGACTTTCTTCCATTGGAACACCCAGTGCTCCCATGTGCGCACTGCTCCGTATGAGGTTCTTTTCAAGGCGAGGGACAACGGTCCCCAAGTTGAACTGGTCTCCTTCAGGACCCTGCGCATCACTATTGTGGCTCCCAAGCCCGAAAATCTTGTTGCCATTCCAGAGGGCAACGTCGTCCATCTTTCCTGGTCACCCGACTCCTGTCCCAACGCCGTTGGCTATGACATCTACCGTCGCAGCGGTAGCAATCCCTTTGAACCTGACTATTGTGAAACGGGGATGCCCTACGGGACTGGTTATCAGTGGATCGGAAGAACAAGCTCATGGGATGACACGCTCTTTACGGACGATGGTTCCCACCTGCCGCTATATCACGCCAATGATTACTGCTATCGTGTAGTGGCTCTTTTCCCAGATGGTGCTGAGAGCTACGTCTCCGACGAGGCCTGCACCCACATTTTCAATGATGCCCCGCTCATTATCAATGCAGACGTGGTGACCACCGATGACCAGCACGGAACGCTCAATGTGCGCTGGATTGCTCCTCCGGAACTCGATTCCGTGACATTTTCTCCCCCGTATTTTTACAACCTTTATCGCAAAAGTGACAATGACGAGGATTGGACATTGCTCAACAATGTTCCCTTCCCGTTCATCGGTTCTGATACCTCCGAGTATCTTGACCATGACCTTGATACACGGAACATGCCATACACCTATCGTGTGGAATTTTATAATAATGACACCGTTATCGAGTATTCCGATCCTGCCGCCTCGATATTCCTGACTACAGAGCCAGGTGACCGGCGCATGACCCTGTCTTGGCAGGTGCAGCAGCCGTGGAATAATGTGGCCTACACCATCTATCGGCACAACGATGTGAATGATGTTTGGGACTCTATTGCAACTGTAGAAGGGATGCAATACGTGGACCAAGGATTGGATAATGGCCAAACCTATTGCTATTTTGTCTGTGCGGAAGGGTATTACTGGGTGCCGGATACTATCGGGCCGCTCTACAACCGTTCGCAAGTGACGTGTGACATGCCCGTTGATAACCAGCCGCCCGAGATGCCGCAACTCACTATTACCACGGATTGCTCCGTCGTCACCTACGAATGGACATTCTCTTCCGACAGCGCAGCTTCCGATGCATTCTACTATTATATATATTATAAGCCGACGTTGGAGAGCGCGTTCGCTTGCATTGATTCTTTTACAAATAATTTAAACACTTGCTATCCAGCACCTTGTGTGTATCAGTTGACAAGCGACGTGCTTGTTGGCTGTTTTGCCATGGCGGTATCCGACACCAACCGCAATCGCACGGAGTTGTCCGATTCGACGTGCATCGATATTTACGAATGTCTGGACTATCGTCTTCCAAACGTTTTCACTCCCAATGGTGATGGATTTAATGATCTCTTCAGGCCGTTCGATCCCTATCACGGGGTGTCGAAGGTGGATATGGTCATTTATAACCGTTGGGGGAAGCGGGTGTTCCATACGCAGGACCCCGCCATCTTGTGGGATGGGACAGAAGAAACCACTCATCAGATGTGCTCCGATGGCGTCTTCTATTATGTATGTAATGTGTACGTCAACACGCTTACGGGTGAGTTCTCCTATCCTCTGCATGGCTCTGTGACGCTGATAAAGTAATCTTCTAATTGTAAATCGCTTATTGTTAGTCGTTTAAAAAAATATTCCGATAGCACAGATACTCCTAAAAAAAGTTTTTATTTTTATTTCGGTTTACAATATTCCAATACTCTCTGCGTTTATCATCTTGGTTGAAATATCAGTCTCATTAAAGTTTTAATCACAATGAAGAACAAATCTGTCTCCATCGCCATCATCATTGGCATTGCATTCTTCCTCGCGGCCCTCGCGCTGGGCATTGCGTTCTATCAAACTAAAAAGCCTGTCAAGACTGTGTCTGTAGTCGGCCTTGCCGAAAAGGACTTCACTTCAGATCTCATCGTCTGGAATATCCGCTATGATGTGCTTGAAAATGACATGAGGTCTTCCTACGCTAAAATCAAGGAACAGGCTGCTATTGTCAAGGAATTTCTTACCGCCAAAGGAGTGAAGGATTCAGAGATGGATTTCAAGAACATCTCCACTGAGCGCAGGACGGAGGGTCACTGGGAAAATGGTCATTGGGTCGACAGATTTGTAGGGTACGAATCCACCCAAACTATCCGCATCGAGTCCAAAAATGTGGAGCAAATTGAAAAGGTCATCCGCGCCATCTCCGAGTTGTATGAGCAAAACATCAATATCGACAGCTGGAATCCCGAGTACTACTACACGAAATTGGCTGACCTCAAGCTTGAGATGTTGGCAGAGGCTTCCAAAAATGCGCATGAACGCGCTGAAACCATCACCAAGAACGCGGGCGGTCGCTTGGGCGACTTGAAGACTGCCACGACGGGTGTGTTCCAGATCACGGCTCCCAACTCCGCCGATGAAGACTATTCCTGGGGTGGTGCGTTCAATACCTCTTCCAAGCAAAAGCATGTCAGTATCAACATGCGCCAAACGTATTACGTGAAATAATAGGAATCTTACGGATGGATGTGCTTGAACAGTATGTCCTCCTGGCGATTTAATAAGTGGCCGGTATCGGAAGATGCCGGCTTTTTTGTTAAGTATGTGTTGTATAGATGCGCATCTCTGCTTCTGGTGAAAAAATATAATCAACAATGGATGTGGCATTGAAAAAAAGTGTATTTTTGCCGCCCTTAAAAAATTAGTACTAACCAAAAAAAGAAAGAGGTATTATTTATGATTATTGTTCCCGTTAAAGAAGGCGACTCCATTGACAAATCGCTCAAAAGACTGAAAAAGAAATTCGACAAAATTGGTGTGAAGAAAGAAATTCGTACACGTCAGGAATTCACCAAGAAAAGTGTCGTGAGAAGGGAGCAATTGCGCAAAGCTATCTATGTCCAGCAGCTTCGCAATGCTGAAAACGAATAAGAGGCTTTGACAATCATCGCAAAACAGGGGTAACCCTGTTTTTTTTTGCTTATCATGTACAATAATATATATATACAATAAGTTATATACACATGATTTTGTATTCGGCATTTGTTGATTATCTGCGGTATGAGAAGCGTTCGTCGGAGAATACGGTCACGGCTTATAGTCGTGATTTGGAGCAGTTTGCGCGCTATATGGAGGAGGCGTTAGGCATCGGGACGTTGCAGGAGGTGACTGCGGGCGACATTCGCACGTGGGTGATCACATTGTTGGAAGACGATGGCAACACTGCACGCACGGTGAATCGGAAGCTGAGCGCGCTGAAGGCTTTCTATCGGCACGAGGTGAAAGTGGGCACCGTGAAAGACAACCCGATGCGGCAAGTCCATTCGCCCAAGTTTCAGAAGCGCTTGCCTGAGTATGTTGAGCAACGCGACATGGAACATCTCTTTGCTGATGTGGAATTCGGCGAGGACTTTGAAGGCGTGCGTGATCGACTGATATTGGAAATGTTTTATGCTACAGGCATGCGTCTGTCAGAATTGTTGAATCTGCGGAAGAATTCCATAGATTTCACAAATAATACGTTAAAAGTCCTCGGCAAACGGAACAAGGAACGTGTCATTCCGTTTGGCAACAAGTTGTGCGACTTATTAACAACGCACATCGGAAATTATGAAAAAAAAATCCGGCCAGATATTCAAAATTATTATATCTTTGTCACCGCCAATGGAGAACAACTCTATCCAAAGGCGGTCTATAGAATTGTGCGAAAATACTTGGATATGGTAACGACAATCGACAAGAGGAGCCCCCACGTGATACGTCACACTTTCGCGACGCACATGCTGAATAACGGTGCCGACCTGAATGCCATCAAGGAAATCCTCGGTCACAGCAGTCTGGCCGCCACACAAGTCTATACGCACAATTCCATGGAACAACTCAAATCAATTTACAAACAAGCCCATCCCAGGGCATAAACAAAGGAGGTTATTATGACTATCAACATTTCTTCCGTACATTTCAAAACGGATCAAAAGTTAGAAGATTTCATCAATGAAAAAGTCGAGAAGCTGAGCAAGATCCATGACGGCATCATGGGTGCCGAGGTGACCTTGAAACTGGAGAACACAGAAGCACCGGAAAATAAAACGGCTGACATCCGCATACAAATACGCGGCAATGACGCTATTGCCAGCAAAACCGCCAAAAGCTTCGAAGAAGCCGTCGACTTGGCTGTCGATGCCCTGAAAAAACAATTGGTCAAAGTGAAGGAAAAGGAACAAACTAAACGGTAGTATTCCTTGGCGGCATGAAATACAGACTGCAAACCTGCCATATAAAATAGAGTACTACAAGACAAAATAGTTGCATCGCTCTCCCAAGAGGCAAATGTCGCCTTGAGGAGAGCGATGTTTTTATCGGAAATGGGGAAAAAAGTCGTGTTCCAAACCTTGGTTTTTTGTCTTTGCTCCTTGCCCTGAAAAACACGTTTTGCGGATGATTTTCCAAAATCCTCCGAAATGCCCTCTCCGAAGCACTTGAAAATGACCTCTAAATTGAACGAAATGGGCGGTTTTTCCACATTTTATTGTTGAAAAAGTGTGCTTATTAAAATTTTATTAGACTGATATTCAGTTAGATAAGAAAAAAATAAAAAAAAGTTGTATGATATGGTTGTAGTGTATTATAAAAAGTGTATTTTTGCGCTCCCAATCAGGAAGGAAACGGGAGACGTTTCAGAGGGTACGGAGAGAAGGGGAGGCGATTGGGGATGTTCATTGAAAGAATGGAAAGATGTAGCAAATACTCAAGGATTTTTTTGAGATTCGCAAAGCGATGAAGTCGGGACAGACAAAAAAGAAAAAGAAAGAAATT
>JAFZZK010000030.1 GCA_017615795.1 Bacteroidales bacterium | reverse complement strand
TTTTGGATAAATCCCAATACCAGACTGCGTTTCCCACAATTCTGCCTTGAATGGCAATCATGTGACAAGAGCGATTTATTTGCTTTCTGCAAAATGGAGCATCCAAGGCGCAAGACCTATATGGCTGGCACCACATGCGTTCACCTCGTCTACAGTGAGGATTATTCACGGCTGTTCGTCTTGTACCATGAGGACCAGCAATTCGAGAACTTGCGTCTCCAGAAATGGCTGAGGGAGAATATTCGGGACACAATCACTGCAAGAGCAACTATTGCTTTGCCCAAAAGGCTGCATGAACTCGAAGACAAACACCAGTTGTATGCCCAAAGCGTCATAGTCAAGAAATTGAGGAAAGGCATCTTGGGACAATGCACATATGATAACCAAATCCGCCTGTCACCACTGATCGTGATTTTCCCACCGGCTTTGATGGACGAGACGATATTACACGAGATGGCACACATCAAACATCATCACCATCGTAAATCCTTCTGGAACTACCTGTCCACCCTGTTAGGCAGCGATGCTAAGGAAAAGAAACTGCTCTACGACATGGCCATCTCCAAATACTGGGAACTCTACACCTTCCTGATGAAATAACGAGATTAAAGCATTAATATCTCTCCGAATAGAGGGTAGAAAAGTTGTGTTAATTTGAGAAATATTGAAAACTGTTTAATTGGTTTTAATGAAGTAGAGATGTTTGGGATGTTTGGGGTGTTTGTTGTGGTCTTGGTGGGGAAAGATGGGAAATAGGGAGGAAATTTGTGGGGAAAAGAAAAATTTTTGCAAGAATCTTTGCAGATGTGGGGAAAATGTGGGGAAAACTGAGAAATAGAAAATCGCTAAAGTCCTTAATTTCAAGGCTTTAGCGATTATTTTCGAGTCAAACTCGTACCCAGAGCCGGGGTCGAGCCGGCACGGGTGTTACCCCATTGGTGTTTGAGACCAACGCGTCTACCGATTCCGCCATCTGGGCGTCGAAGCGGGTGCAAAGGTAAGTCAATTTTTTGAATTGGGGACAAAAAATCGGACATTTTTTGTCAAAATGCGATTTTTTCATGCGAAAAGGGTTGTCGTAGAGGGTGGTAATAGTAATTTTGCGGTCAGATAATATGCTCGGATATGGAGAATGATCAAAATAGGGTAGTGGAAAATCCGTTTGCGCGGACGGAGTTGATGCTGGGTGCTGCGGCGATGGCGAAGTTGGCGCGGAGCAGCGTGGCTGTGTTCGGCATCGGCGGCGTGGGCGGTTATGTGGTCGAAGCGTTGGCTCGCAGTGGGGTGGGGGCATTGGACTTGATTGATGACGACACTGTGAGCGTGTCGAACATCAATCGTCAGATTTTTGCCTTGCACAGCACCCTTGGTCGTGCCAAGGTTGACGTTGCTGCCGAGCGTGTTCAGGATATCAATCCTGCATGTAAGGTGACGACGCACAAGATGTTTTATTTGCCAGAAAATGCCGATGAAATAGACCTTTCTTGCTTCGATTATGTAGTTGACAGCCTGGATACCATCACGGCTAAGATGGAGATTGCTAGGCGGTGTTTGCGACTAGGGGTAACACATATCTGCTCGATGGGGGCTGCTTACAAGATGGATCCGATGGCTTTCCGTGTTGCGGACTTTGACTCGACGCGCATCGATCCGTTGGCAAGGATGTTGCGCAAACTGCTGCACCGCGAGGGCATCCATCACTTCAAGTGTGTGTATAGCGAGGAGGAGCCTCGGTTTAACCTCGATGTGCCTGTTTATGTTGACGGGGAAAAACAGCCGGGCAGCAACGCATTCGTTCCTGCCGCGGCTGGTCTGTTGATTGCCCGCGAGGTGATTGTGGACCTCACGCGCGATGTCTCTATTTCTTCTTAGATTTTTTCCTGACTTCGTCACCGTTTTCGGTGTTAAAAAATAATTGTCTGTTAGACAAATAGTTGTAACTTTGCATGCCCCATTTTTGGGGTATGCAAAAGGTTTTTTAACTATGTTCGTCAAGAAAATCAAGAACCGTTCTGGCAGGACAAGTGTAGTTGTCGGGCTGAAAGACAAAGGCAAGTTCAAGCGTTTGGCCACTATGGGCGTTTCATCCGATGAGGATGAGCTATCGGCACTTGTAGGACGAGGGAATGGGTGGATAGCAGACCACATGGAGCGTACCAATCCGACAATCGACTTTGACGGCGAGAAAGAGAAGCGCCGACGCGAGGATGCGGCCATGGTGGATGACATCTTCGGGCGCATCGAGAATGTTCAGCTCAACGGATGTGAGCTGATATTGGACCGCGTTTTCGACCTGGTGGGGTTCAACCAGATCAAGGACAAGGTGTTCCGCCAGCTGGTATGCAGTCGCCTGTCATTCCCCGCCAGTAAGGCAGCCACGGTGGAGTACCTGAAGAACCACTTCGATGATGACGTTGACCTGTCGAGGATATACCGCTACCTGGACAAGCTGAACGACCGCCACAAAGACCTGGTGCAGGACATCAGTGTGCGGCACACGATGGAAACGTTGGGTGGTCACATCGGGGTTATGTTCTATGACGTGACCACACTCTACTTCGAGACTGACCATGAGGACGACCTGCGCAAAACGGGCTTCTCCAAAGAGGGTCGTCATAGCAACCCTCAGATTATCCTCGGCCTGCTTGTGAGCCTTGACGGCTATCCGTTGGCTTACTGCATCCATGAAGGGAGCAAGTACGAGGGCCACACCATGCTGCCGGTCATCAACAAGTTCGTGCAGAGATACGATCTTGACGGGTTCATCGTGGTAGCCGACTCGGGTCTGATGAACAGCGCAAACATCGCAGAGTTGGAACGCATGGGCTACAGTTACATCATCGGTGCCCGCATCAGGAACGAGGCGGAGGATACCAAGCGGCAGATACTGTCGTATCCCAAAGTGAACGGGATGATGCACGAGATAGACAAAGGGGGAGGACGCAGGCTGCTCATCGGCTACAGCGATGACAGGGCCAGGAAAGACGCTTACAACCGAGACAAGGGTGTAAGGAAACTTGAGAAGAAGTTCCGCACAGGGCAGCTGACCAAGGAGAACATCAACCGACGCGGCTATAACAAGTTCCTGGACATGGACGGAGAGACCAAGATAGAGATCAACCGTGACAGGATAGCGCAGGACGCCCAGTGGGACGGGCTCAAGGGCTACTTGACCAACACCGAAATACCCACCGACGATGTCTTCACGGCATACCACAACCTGTGGAATGTGGAGAAAGCCTTCCGCATCGCAAAATCCAAAATCGAGATACGCCCCATGTTCCACTTCACGCGCAGGCGCATTGAAGCTCACATCTGCATCTGCTTCGTGGCACTAAAGATATATAAGGAGTTGGAGAGACTGCTCAAAAGAGCTAACATCGGCATGAGCGTCGACAAGGTCTTGAACATGGCAAAGTCCGTGACGACCATCACCATCAGGATGCATAACGGGCAGAAAGTCACCAGGACAATGCCCATGAGACGCCATCAGCGCATAGCCCCTTTATTCACCAACGAATTTTGGGGTATGCAATGACGAAGTCAGG
>JAFZZK010000029.1 GCA_017615795.1 Bacteroidales bacterium | reverse complement strand
CAGTGGGCTTTGTCTGAAGCAGAATTGGAGCCATATCAAAACTTGCTTAATGAACTTGAGCCTAAAGATGTATTACATAAGAATGCGTGGTTGTTTGAGTCTATTTATGTTCAGTTGCCGCATGATTGGGAAAATGGATTCGACTTTGAGAAGAATAGAAAAGAGCTGTTGGAAATTAGAACTAACGCACTTCGGGAAATCATTGCTTCACAGGGGAAGGAAGGCATTTGGAACTTTGTGGATTTGGTGAAATGTCCAGAGAGTTTAGCAGAAAGTTTAGTCTCTATTTATGGAAGAGAACTGTATGATGATGTTTGCCAAAAGTATAAGAGTAAAGAGATAAGCGAGAGTTTTGCGAGGTCATATTTTAGCGTATTATGTTATAGCGACACGATTGAATATCAAAAACTAGCTAAGCGAACCCTGGAAAAAGACAAGGATTTATTGGTACTCCTTTGTGCTCCAAGATATATAAAAGGGTTGGCAGATGTGGCGACAAGTTTTGGAGATTCAATCAAACAGAAATATTGGGAATCGGTAGAGGTTGGTTATATTGAGATGAGTGATGCTGTTGAAGTTATTCATGAGTTGGTAAAAGTAGCGAGATATTATGATGCAATTCATGTTATATACCATCATAGAACAAACATTCAGATAAGTGATGTAGAAATAGTTAAGGTTATTTATGGGTGTATTACATATGACGTCAAGATGATTTCGCAAATGGATCACTTTTATCTATCAACCTTGTTGAAAGAGTTGGATAAATCTGAAAATCCAGAAGTAATCAAGACACTGATAGTTGTGGAGTTCCTATTGTATAGAGTCCTTGAATATCAGATGGATGTGTCCCTGTTACGGTTTACAAAAGAATTGTCGCGTGATCCGGAATTGATGATTCAGCTCGTGGAATTAGCATATCGTCCTGATGATGGTGAAGTGGAGCAATTGGAATGTGGTGCAAAAGATAATAAGAGGCTTCTGGCAGAAAACGCTTTCCATATATTGTATTTTGGGCGTCCTATTGTCTTATTCAATAATGAAGATGGAGCATTTGACGGCGAGAGAATGAGGCAGTATATTGAATCTCTATACCGTTTGGCGAAAGAAAGAAAAAGAGTCAGGGCAATCGACTATGTAGTGGGTGACATATTAGGTGACATTCCTCGTGATGAAAACTACCCGCCTCAAGCACTTTGTGAACTAGTAAAAGAGTTGGACAATGATGTCGTTGACCAGCATATCAGCACTCGAATCTACAATAGTAGAGGTATCACCAGTCGTGCCTATAACGAAGGCGGAAATCAGGAACGCTCAATTGTATCGAAATTTGAAAAGTATAGAGAAAAGACGAAACTGCTTTATCCGAGAATGACAAAGATTTTTGATGATTTAATAAAAGAGTATAAAAATGAGGCTTATCATTTGGATGATGAAGCTAAAATTGCAGATTTGGAAAGTTGAAGATGCAACCTTATGGCGTTCGTAAACAAAAAAATGGTATTTTTGCAAATTAAAATGATAAACTAGAATAGTTATGAAATTGAGAATTTCCAATCTTGGTGTTATTGATTCAATGGAAATTGATATGTCCCAACCGTTCATCCTCTTTGCGGGTGACAACGGGACGGGAAAAACATACGCGGCAACATTCCTTTATTCTCTGATTTTGGAATTGCGTAAGGTGCTTTTGAATAAAGATTTTCACTTTGAAAAAGCAGAATTGAATATTACTAAAAGACTTAACAGTGGCGTTGATGGAGAAGTTAATGCAGCTAAGTTATATGACCTGTTGATAGATTTTCTTAAACATCGTAAAAAAATGGTGGTTGATTCAATGAATTTGAATATTACTACAAATTCATTCAAATGTGAAATTGCAACCACAAAAGAAGAATGGGAAAAAGAATTATATGAGAAAGCGGTAATTGTTGGATCCAATCACATTGTAAAAAAAGCCAACTCGTATGAATATCAATTGCGGTGGAAAAAAGAAGAACACCAGCCTATTGTGCAAGCTTTATTAGTTACCGCATTGTATTTTGATGGTATTATTGGGGCTCAAATGTTTACTGCCGAACGCAGTGGTATTTATACCTTCAACAAAGAATTGTCTGTTGGCAGGCTTAGGAATCCGGAAGAACGGTTGAATGCCCGTTATCCTAAACCGATTGCGGATGGATTGGCGGATGCTGCAGATGTGGTGAACCAAAGGAAAAAAGAATCGGATTATACGGAATTCGCAGATGAAATAGAACAGATGATTTTGCATGGCAACCTCACTGTTTCAGAGGATGGAGAGGTTTTGTATCATGTTTCCAATAATACTGAACTTGGTTACAATGAGTCATCGTCAGCGGTCAAAACGTTGGCACCGTTAGTGTTTTATTTACGTCATACTGCTGGACAATATAATGTTCTGTTTGTGGATGAGCCTGAACTAAACCTTCACCCAAAGAATCAGATTCTTTTGGCTAAGATTTTCGTCAAGATGATCAATGCAGGTCTCAGGCTCGTCGTCAGCACCCATAGCGATTACATCATTCGTGAAATCAACAATATGATCATGGCGGATGGCTTAAACAAGGCTGGTGACGAGATTATGGCTAAAATGGGGTATGATAAAAGTCTTTGCCTTTCCCAAGACAAGTTCGCACCATTCTTGTTCCAAAAAAATGCGAAAGGAAAAGTAATCGTGGAGCCTCTTGCCGTAGATAGGTACGGGTTCAACATGCCGTCCATTGATGATGCCATTAACCAACAAAATGATGTGACGAACACCTTCTATGAAGTTTTAAAATACGACCACCCGATTGAATAATTGAATTATGCAAGAAATTGATTATTTAAAATGGATTCTTAATTCGGACTTCTTGCAAGAGGGGGATAGAGCATTGACAATGGTTGAGCCTTCCGATTTGTTACATGATGAACAACGTGTGGACATTAAAAATGATACTCGGTCTATTTTGGATATGAAACTATATTGTTTCAACACCCCTGACAAAAATGTGAACAAGCTGTTCCCTTTTTTCAATCAGAGAAGAGATGAACCTACGGCACCAGAAGGATTAAACAGCTTTTGTGACTATATTTTGTTGGTACAGCACATTAATGGATTGTTTGTGTTTTTTCTGGAAATGAAGCGCGGTGTTACAAGTGGAGCAGAGAAACAGATAGACGCATCATGTACCTTTTTTGATTTCATTTTGAAATCAGCAGAAAGGATAAAAGAAGAAAATGATTTTCCTGAATTCGATGTTCGTCAAATCAAATACCGCAAACTTATCATAAAGGAGGATCGTTGCAATAAAAGAATCACAAAAGATAAAGATGTCGAGAATCTTGATTTGAGCGTCGTTAATACACATGCGTGTTATAAAGAATTTCGTCCCATCCCTTATTGTAGGTGAATTTAAAAGTAACGATGAACGTATCCCAAACCAACGAACAAGCCTTTGAGGCCCTCATAGAAAGAGCTTTAGTGGGCAACACCCATGAGGAACGCACGGCCAACGGGCATAACGATGTGGAAGCCCAGTCGCCCAACGCGCAACAATACTATTGGGGCCTGCCCATGGACATGGACAAGAAATTGGCTATTGATCTGCGGCGGCTGTGGGCTTTCCTTGAGACTTCGCAAAAGGAAACGCTCAATGAATACAAGGGCAAAGACCTCAAGAGCGAACTGCCCAAGCGCATTGCAAAAGAGGTGGAGACATTCGGCGTCATCAAGGTGCTGCGCGAAGGCGTGGATGTTGATAATATCCATATTTCGCTGTTCTATCCCAAACCGTCAGCAGCCGATAGCGAGGCTTCGAAACAGAAATATGCCCAAAACCAGTTCTCCCTCACACGCCAGCAAACCTTCTCTGTGGCCAACCCCGCTTTGGAAATCGACATGGTACTGTTCGTGAACGGTTTGCCGCTTTTCACTTTCGAACTGAAGAACCCTTGGACACATCAAACCGCCAAATACGACGGACAGAAGCAATACAAATCAACAGATCGCAACCCAAAAGAGCCATTGCTGAACTTCGGTCGCTGTCTGGCACATTTCACGATGGACAAGGATGAGGTGTTTTTCACCACACGCCTCAACCTCAACAAGACCTATTTCATGCCCTTCAACCAAGGTCTGCCCAATGGGCAGGGTGCGGGCAATCCCGTAAACACCAACGGTGGCTACAAGACCTCCTATATGTGGGAGCATATCCTGCAAAAGGACACCGTGGCCGACATCATCATGAACTACGTCTGCTTCGACTACGACGAGGCCAAGACACAGAAAAAGGTGCCGCACATCATGAAGAACGCCAAGAAATTAATCTTTCCGCGTTACCACCAGCTGGATGTGGTAAATAAATTGGTGCACGATGTGGCTGAAGCAGGTGTGGGAAAGACCTATCTCATCGAACATTCGGCAGGTTCGGGAAAGTCCAACTCGCTCACTTGGCTGGCTTACAAACTCATCAAGACCTGTCCCAACTCGATGGATGCGGTCAGAGCCAAGGCAATGGACGCTCCCCTCTTCAACTCCGTCATCGTGGTGACAGACCGCCAGTTGCTGGACAAACAGATAACAGACAACATACGGACCTTCGGAAAGGCCTCAAAAATAGTGGCTCACGCCGATTGTGCAGACAGCAAAGACAGGATTCCAAAGACAGGGCTGAGACAGCATATTGAAGATGGAAAACGTATTATCATCACGACTATACAGAAATTCCCCTTCATGTGCGATACCATCAATAATATGAGCGACCGTAACTTCGCCGTAATTATTGACGAGGCTCACAGCAGTCAGAGCGGGATTGCTGCCGACAAGCTGAACGCATCATTGCAAAAAGATGATGATACGGACGGGGCTGACACTGATGCACTGTTGGAAAAGTTGATGAAAGACCGCAAGATGAGCACCAACTGCTCCTATTTCGCTTTCACTGCCACCCCGAAAAGAGAGACATTGGAACGTTTCGGCAGCATGGATACGGAAGGCAAGTTCCACCCGTTTCATCTCTACAGCATGAAACAGGCCATCGAAGAGGGTTTCATCCTTGATGTGCTGACCAACTACACGACTTACAAGAGTTACTACGAGCTCACCAAGAGCATTGAAGACAATCCCGAATACAACAACGAGCGGGCACAGAAGAAACTTCGGGGCGCAGTAGAGCGTGATCCGAAAACCATTGCCGCAAAGGCTGACGTGATTTTGACTCATTTCGATGCGAAGATATTCCGCAGTCATAAGCTGAAAGGCAAGGCCAAAGCCATGGTGGTGACCAAAGACATCGAATGCGCCATCCTTTATTATCAGGCATTGAACAAGTTAGCCATGGAACGGAATCTTCCCTACAAGATTTTAATCGCCTTTAGCGGCGAGAAAAAGATTGAGCATCAGTCTTGCGCCCTCCATTCCACCGAGCAGGGAGGAGTGTATGCCATAGCCGCTGAGGAACGCAGTGGTTACTGGATACAATACACCGAAGCGGGCATGAACGGTTTCCCCGATTCCAAGACGGCCGAGATGTTCGACACTGATGACTATCGCATCTTGGTGGTCGCTAACAAGTATCTGACCGGCTTCGACCAGCCCAAACTCTGTGCCATGTACGTGGATAAGCCTCTGGCGGGCGTTTTGGCGGTCCAAGCCCTGTCGCGTCTGAACCGTTCCGCCCCCGATTTGGGCAAACTGAGCGAAGACCTCTTCATTCTTGATTTCTATAATACGAAAGAGGATATTAAAGATTCCTTTGACCCCTTCTACACGGCTACCACACTGTCGGAGGCCACCGATGTCAACATCCTGCACGAACTGAAAAACACCATCATAGGAATTGGGGTGTTTGATATGGAAGAGGTTAACAGCTTCATTGACTTATATATCCACGGTGCCGAGGCCGACCAGTGGGCACCCATTATCGATGCTGCCGCCGACCGGTTCAACTTGGAAATTGAGTGGACTGAGAACGGCAAAGCAGATTTCAAGATGAAGTGCAAGCAGTTTGTGAAAATCTATTCTCGAGTGGCTGCCATCATGCCCTTTGAGGTGAAAGAGTGGGAGAAACTGTTCTGGTTCCTGCGTTACCTCATTCCCAGCCTGCACATCACGGGTCCGGACATCGACAGTATGAAGGATCTGCTGGATTCGGTGGATTTGAACACCTACGGGCTTCGTCGCACCGCATTGAACGAGCCTATCACTCTGGATGCCGGGGAGGCCACCATTGACCCACTGAAAGCGAAGATGGTCAATGCTGGAGGTGAGGGTGTGACCAAAGACCCGTTGGATGAGATTCTCAAGGAGTTCAATAACCGCTGGTTTAATGGTTGGAATGCCACACCTGACGACCAGAAGATGAAATTGGTAAGCGTAGCACAAGCCGTTGCAAACGACGAAGACTACAAGTCGCTGGTAGTGGGCAACCCCGACCAACAGGCTGTGGATGCCCTAATGAATGAGATTATTGACCGAATTATGCGACAGAAACGCAAGGGCGACAATTCATTGTACAAGGAGTACCAGCAGAATGATGGCTTCAAAGCAGATTTCCGAAGCGTCATCACTCGAATGTTAGGAAATTTGGATTATATGCAAACACTATAGGTCAATGAGGTCGTCACTCATCGCTATTATTTGTAGTCTCCCTTTCGCGGCGAGCACGTTCTGTGCATCGTGGAAGGTCTTCCCCGCGCCGCGAGGGTTTGTGGCGCGCCGCTCTCCCGGTGCAGTCTGGGGGGAGGAATGCGCGCCCGACAACCATCGCACCGCGGGAGCACCTTGCCCCGAAGCACGGCGTTTGCACGGTGCGAAAGGGAGGAGCTCGATGTGATGCAAGCATAGAAGAAAGTGATCTGTTGGCACACGACCATACTGCCTCTATTCGAACTGTATTCGGAATGTATTTTCCAAAAAAAACACTCCTATCAGTGCAACCAGTCTAAATAGTTTTCGGGGGTAACAACCACTGTCTCTTTTGCAGGATAATTCTCAAGCTCACACCTTGCCAGCAACAAAATCCTGATAGTTGTCTGGGTTTATCACAGCATAGGTGTGTTCAGGGTAATTTTTGGCAAATGTCTCCGTCAGTTTCGGATGCCTTGTGTTGCTCCATTTGAACTCATAGGTGTGTAGCATTCCGTCAACATCTTCTAAATAATCAATTTCCTGCTGTTGCTGGGTGCGCCAAAAATAACTCTTTCCATAGAACTGACTATATGAATGGTGCTTCAACCGCTCCACAACAAGGTAGTTTTCCCACAATGCACCTGTGTCCTGCCGCAAATTCAAGGGTTTGAAATCGCCGAGAATAGCATTGCGTATGCCATTGTCCCAAAAATATATCTTGCGGCTTTTTTTCAGTTCGTTGCGCACATTCCGACTGAATGAACGCAAATGAAACACGATAAATGTTTTTTCCATCAAATCGATATATCGCTGTACTGTTTGAGAGTTCAGTCCGAGAAGTTTGCCCAGCTCGTTGAACGAGACTTCGTTTCCCAATTGCAAGGCCAATGCCTGCAAGAGTTGTTCAATGATTTCGGGTTTGCGAACGTCCTGAAATGCGAAAATATCCTTATATAAATAACTTCCCGCCAGATTGGTAAGAATCTCTCGTTCCTCACCCTCAAGATTCACCACATCGGGATATGAGCCATAAACAAGTCGCCGCCCCAAAAGTCGCCCTTCAATGTTTTTTCCATAATGACCTAAAAGTTCCTCAGCTGACAAGGGCAGCATATTGTATTCAAATTTTCTACCTGTCAATGGTTCGTTTGTGGCGTTGTTAAGTTCCAATGCAGAGGAACCCGTAACGACGATCTGTTTGTCAGGAAAGTTGTCAACCAAAAGTTTCAAGGTAAGGCCAATGTTAAGAACCCGCTGTGCTTCGTCTATCAATATGAGTTTTGCATCGCCAATCTCCGCTTTCAGTTGTGTCGATGCTGGGCTGTTAAGTTTCTGCCTCACATCGGGTTCATCGCAATTCCAGAAAAGCGTTTTAGTGTCCGATTCGTCCATCAACATACGAAGAAGTGTGGTCTTACCTACTTGTCGCGGTCCCGTGAGTATTACAATTTTTCCGCGAAACATCCTCTGTCTGACCAATTGTTTTAAAGCGCGTTCTATCATATTATTACTTTTTTTTCAAAATGCAAAAATACTATTTTTTATGATATAATGGAAAATTATTATAATATTTTTCCATTATAATCCAAAAAAACACCTTACATCGCATTATGAGGTCGTCACTCATCGCTTTTATCCGGCGTCTCCCTTTTGCGGCGAGGGCGCTCCCTGCATCGTGGAAAGCCTTCCCCGCGCCGCGTGGGTTTGTGGCACGCCGCCTCTCCCCCACACTGCGCTCCATCCCGGTCGCTTGTGCGGGGTTACTGGGATGTAGTCCCTTCGGGACAAATCTGCATATAATCACCAAAAACATATCGGATAATTGTTTATTTTTGCGGTCGCGATTGTCGCTTATGGCGGCAGGATTAAACCCTATAACCTAAAACCTAAAAAAATGATTCTAACCACCACTGCTACCATTGAAGGAAAACAGATTTACGAATACAAGGGCATTGTATTCGGCGAAGTTATCACCGGCATCAACTTCATCAAGGACTTTGCCGCGGGGCTCCGCGATTTCTTCGGGGGCCGTTCCGGTTCATACGAGAAAGAGCTGATGGATGCACGCCAGCACGCCTTGGCGGAACTCCAGGAACGCGCAGCCAGCTTGGGTGCTGACGGCGTTGTAGGCATCGATTTCGAGTATCAAGTGCTCGGCGGAAACAACAGTATGCTGATGGTCACCGCATCGGGCACGGCCGTGCGCTTCGCTTAACGCCCCGCCCGGCAATGCATACTGCCAAGCCGCGCGCCCTCTACCTCTTCAATCCCGAGCACGATTACGCCTTGGCGAACAACAGCGAGCATTTTGTCCCGCTGCAGTCGGCCGTGCAGTTCGCGAGGGACTGTGCCCCCTTTGTGCGCTATCTGGCCGACGCGGAGGAGGCGTTGCTCTTCAACCCGTACGACAAGCAGCCGCACGATCTCTCCACTTTGGAGGACGTGGACATCCGTCCGTGGGGATGGGACCGGCTGATGCGGCGGCAGTTGCGCGCGGCAGGATTGGCAGAGTCCCTTCTCCCCACCGACAGCCAACTGGACAGTCTGCGGGACCTGGCCCACCGGCAAATCACCATCCCGGCGATGGACTTTCTGCGGCGGCGGTGTCCTGACCTGCCGCTGCCCGTCACCGCCCGCCGGCTCACCCGCATCGACGAGGTGGAGGGATACATTGCTGAATGGAAAGATTGCATCTTCAAATCACCATACTCGGGTAACGGGCGGGGCAACCTGTATGCGCACGGGGAGTTCTCCTCCACCCTGCGGCGGCAGTGCGCGGGAGTGCTGCGCCGGCAAGGCGCCCTGCTGGCAGAGCCGCTGTACAATGTGGTGCAGGACTTCGCGATGGAGTTCGTCGCCATCCCCGAAGAGGTACGTTTCTGCGGTTACTCGCTCTTCCGCACCCAACATTACGGCTATGCCGGCAACGAGCTGCGCCCCGACCCCGACATCGTGCGCATCCTCTCGCAATGGATTGACACCAACACGTTGGAAAGCATCCAGACTGCCCTGAAAGAATTCATCCAAGAGGTCATCCAGCCCCATTATCACGGTTGCGTGGGTGTGGATATGTTCGTGTACGAAGCGGACGGGTACAAGCTGAACCCGATGGTGGAGATCAACCTGCGGATGACGATGGGGATGGCGGCGCACCTGCTTTACGAGCGCCACGTGCACCCGAACGCCACGGGACTGATGCGCATCGAGTACCGTCCGGCGCGGGGCGAAATGCTGCAGTATGTGCAGCAGCAGCCGGCAATGGCCAGCGAGGACGGGCGCTGGCGCGAGGGGTTCCTCGCCCTCACCCCCGTAACCGAGGAGACGCAGTACTGCGTGACGGTGGAGTTGAGAATTAAGAATTAAGAATTGAGGATTGAGAATTAAAAATTAAGAGTTGAGAGTGGGGGTTATTAAGCTATTAAATTATTAAATTATTCAGCTATTAAATCATTAAAGTCAATGATTTAGATGTGGATAGATCGCAATTTACTTTCCTTTGTCCGCAATGAAGTGCGGACGCACAAAAAATCCCCTTCTATTGTAGAAGGGGTGGCCGTAGGCCGGGGTAGTAATATAAAAAATAAAACAAACCCGGAGGCGGCGGATGCCATCTCCGGGTTCATTACCTAATGAGGAGGGGAAGACTATTCAGCGCACTTGTCGCAGCTGAAACCCTTCCATACGAGTGCAGACAATGCGGCACCCACGAGCGGGGCGCAAATGAACACCCAAACATTGCAGAGAGCCTCACCACCTGCGAACAGGGCCGGTCCAATGGAACGAGCCGGGTTGACGGAGGTTCCGGTCAGGTTGATGCAGACGAGGTGCACAAGGATCAGCGTCAGGCCGATGGCGAGACCAGCGAGGTTGCCGGCACCCACCTTGCCATCCGTAGTGCCGAGCACCACCAGGACGAAGATGAACGTGGCAATGACCTCCACGAGGAACGCGCCACCGACACCGCCAGCGTTGGCGACACCATTGGTGCCGAGACCTTGCATGTTTTCAGCGATGTTAACGCCAAACGTGCATTCCGCGGCGCCAGGTGTAACCACATTGGCAAGCAGCAACAGCACAGCGCCAGCAAGGATACCGCCAAGGACTTGTCCAATCCAGTAGCCACAAGCATCCTTCCAGGTCATGCGTTTAGAGAGTGCCACGGCAAAGGTAATAGCCGGGTTGATATGGCAGCCGGAGATGCCACCAATGGTGTAAGCCATCGCCACCACGGTGAGACCGAATGCGATAGCGGTGCCCACCACACCAGCAGGAGTGGCGCAACCGATGAACATGGCTGTTCCGCAGCCAAGAAGCGTCAGAACAAACGTTCCGACTAATTCAGCGAAATACTTTTTCATAAGCGTTAATTTTAAGTTTGTAATTGGGGATTATTGGTGATAAAGGTGATCAGAGGGGAGGGGAGGGTTCAGGTTTCAGGGTTCAGGGTTCAGGTTTCAAGTTTCAGGTTTCAGGGGTTAGAAATAATAGTTTAATAGTTTAATAGTTTAATAGTTTAATAATTTAACAACTCAACGGTTTCCTTCTTTTTGCTTACGGCCATCAGGCAGGCGAAGACGAGCAGGCCGTTGACGATGAGCAGCTCGTAGCCGAACTTGTAGCCCCACAGCCATTGCTGGGAGTGCGAAGAGAGGATGTAGCATAATGTGGGTATCAGCACTGCAATCACAGGGATGGCCCAGCGGCGACCGGCCGGCACCTCCCGCTTGGTGAAGATGCCGAACATAAAGAGGCCAAGCAGCGGTCCGTAGGTGTAGGAGGCCACCATAAAGATAATGCGGATGAGCGCGTCGTTATGGTGGTTGGAGACAATGATGATAACCATCAAGAATAGCAACGAAATCAGCACGTGCACGATGCGGCGCACCCGCAACTGCGTGGCTTCGGAAGGATAACGCCGCTCAATACGGAGAATGTCGTAACACACGGTCGTTGTCAGTGCCGTAAAGGTGCCGTCGGCGGAGGAGAAGCCCGCCGAGATGAGACCGAACACGAAGACCATCGCGCCCGCCTTGCCCAAATACTTGAAGGCGATTTCGGGATAGATGCGGTCGGTGGGCATCTGCGAGACATCGACGCCATTGCGCTGCGCGAAAACCAGCAGCATACCGCCCAGCATCAGGAAGAGGATGTTCACCACCACCAGAATGGAGGTAAACGAGAACATATTGCGTTGCGCATCGCGCAGCGACTTGCAAGAGAGGTTTTTCTGCATCATATCCTGATCAAGACCCGTCATCGCGATGGTAATGAACATCCCGCCGATGATCTGCTTGAGGAAAAAGCTGTTGTCGTGCCAGTCCAGATTCCACACCGTCCGGCAGTCGGCACCGCCCTTGCCCGCGGTGGACATTCCCTGCCACAGGTCGGAGAACGAGCCGCCCGAGTTGCGCATTATCACAATGATGGTGATGACCAGCGCCCCTATCAGGAACGTGGTCTGCAGCAGGTCGGTCCACACCACCGTCTTGATGCCGCCCCGCATCGTGTAGAGCAGGATGATGGTGATCATCACAATGGAGGTGAGCCAGATGGGAATGTTCCAACCGTCGAAGACAAACACTTGCAGCACGAAGATGACAAGATACATCCGCAATGCGGAACCTAAGAGGCGGGAGATAAAGAATAGCACCGAACCGGTCTTGTGCGCCTCGTTGCCGATGCGCCCGCCGAGGTACTCATAGATGGAGGTGACGTTCTGCTTGTAATACAACGGCAGCAGTAAACCGCCGATGACCAAGTAACCCAGCACATAACCCAGCACCACGCCGAAGTAGGTAAACTGCGTGGTATAGACATCACCGGGCACGGACATAAAGGTCACGCCCGAGAGCGAGCTGCCAATCATTCCGTACGCCACCACAAACCACGGGGACTTCCGATTGCCCGTGAAATAGGTCTGGTTGTCAGCCTTTCGGGAAGTGATGCCGGTAATCACAAACAGCAGCACCACATAGAATACAAAGAAGGCAAATATAAAACCGGACATCAAAAGGAAAATCAGAAGCCGGGCTTGCCGAGCAGTTTGAACATATTGCGCTTGTAGGCCTCCACACCAGGCTGGTCAAAGGGGTTCACCTCAAGCATATAGCCGCTGACGGCACAACTCATCTCGAAGAAATAAATGAGTTCACCCAGATAGAATTCGTTGATTTCCGGGATGACAACTTGAATATTAGGCACACCACCATCAACATGAGCCATGCAAGTGCCCTGTTGGGCGATGTGGTTAATCTCGTTGATGGAGCGATGCTGCAAATAGTTGAGGCCGTCCGTATTCTTCTCGTCGGCAGGGATGGCTACACTATGGTGGGCATTCTCCACAGTAAGCACCGTCTCAAAGAGTTGTCGTGTGCCCTCTTGGATGTATTGGCCGAGGGAATGCAGGTCGGTGGAGAAGATGGCACCTGTCGGGAAGATACCCTTATGTTCCTTGCCTTCACTTTCGCCGAAAAGTTGCTTGAACCATTCGATGAAATAGAAAAGCTTGGGTTCGAAGGAGGTCATCAGCTCCAGTTTAAGGCCTTGGTTATAGAGCATATAGCGCATCAAGGCATACTGTATGGCAGGATTTTCCTCAAAGGACTTAGCAGCGAGCAATTGGCTGCGCATGGACTTGGCACCCTCCACGAGCTTGCGCACGGAAAAGCCGGCTGCTGCGATAGGAAGCAGTCCCACGGGCGTCAGCACAGAGTAACGACCACCCACATCGTCAGGAATCACGAAGGTGGGATACCCCTCCTCTGTGGCTAAGGTCTTGAGGGCACCACGCGCGCGGTCTGTGACGGCCACAATGCGCTTGCGGGCATTGTCAAGGCCATATTTCTGCTCGCAATGCTGTTTAAGGATGCGGAATGCCAAAGCCGGCTCCGTTGTCGTGCCCGACTTGGAAATCACCACCAACGAGTAATCCTTCTTATCCAACACGTCAAGCAGGTCGTGGAGGTAGTCCTCACTCATACTGTTACCGGCATACAAGATGATCGGTTTCTGTTCGGGCAGCATCGGGCGGAAGCTGTGCTGCAGGGCCTCGATGACGGCACGCGCGCCCAGATAGGAGCCGCCGATGCCGATGACCACCACCACATCAGACTGAGCCGCCATTGCGGAGGCACACGCCTCTACAGACTTCATGTCGTCATCTGAAATCTCTGCGGGAAGGTCAATCCAACCCAAAAAGTCGTTGCCACGTCCACTTTTTTGGACTGCGGTCTGAAAGGCGGCCTCACCCAACGCTGCGTGTCCACGCAACTCATCCATGGAGACCGCAAACAATGCGTCATTAAATGTAATCTTCATATCATCAATATTTTAAGAAATCAACATACATAATTTGCAACCTATACTTTTGCAAATAACGGTGCAAAAGTATATATTTCTTTTTAATAACGCAAATTTTTTTTGAGATTGGATGCAAGCAGGCAGGCCCGAGCTGTCAAGGACTATTTGTTCAACTCCTCGCCCCCTTCACGACCCTTCTCATTCGTTTTAAGAAGAAAAACAATCAGCACGGAGAGTGTGATAACAATGCCTATGCCGTAGCCGACAGGACGCGACAAGAAGGAGCCAAAGCCCTCTTTTTCAGCTACAAAAAGGAAACTTCCAGTAACCATCGTCATAAAAACAGCTGGCAGGAGAGTCATCAGGAACCAATAGCCGCCCCTGTTTTTACGCAAAAAGACGGAGATGGCCCACAAAGTGACAGTAGCCAACAGTTGGTTGGCCCATGCGAAATAGCGCCAAATCACGTCAAAGCCTTTCGCATCGACGAGGGAGTATATGAGCAGGCCAGCGGCCACAACGAATATGGGCAATGCCACGAACAAACGGTTCTTGACAGGCTTCTGGTCTACGTGCATAAAATCGGCCGCAATAAGACGTGCAGAGCGCAATGCCGTGTCGCCGGAGGTGACCGCCGCGCTGATCACGCCCAGAATACAAATAACGGCAATAACCGTGGGGAACCACTCGTTGGCGATAACCCCAACCATGGCGTTGCCGCCCAGAGGATGGCCGTCAGGGCTGATAGTGCTCTGAGCCAAGACAGGGTCATGGTAGAAGACGGTGGCGGCGGCGGCCCATATCAAGGCCACGACGCCCTCGGTAATCATAGCACCGTAGAAGATGGGCCTGCCTTGCTTCTCGTTGACCATGCAACGCGCCATGAGCGGCGATTGCGTGGCATGGAACCCGCTGATGGCACCGCACGCAATACTGATGAACATCATCGGGAAAATGGGATTGTGGGCCGCGTCCGGATGGCGGTTTTGCAAACCACTCCATAGTTCCGGAATATCCGGACGGTAAACGAAGAAGGCGACCACTATGGCCACCGCCATGCCCAACAATAGGAAGCCGAAGATGGGATAGATGCGGCCAATCAGCTTGTCGATAGGCAACAACGTGGCGATGAGGTAATAGGCAAAAATAATGCCCACCCACACAAAAATATTCCAATCAGGGGTGAAGTTGTTGTTGAGCAACACAGCGGGGGTGTTGACAAAAACGGCGCCGACAAGAATCATAAGAATGATAGTAAAGAAGCGCATCACCTGTTTCATCCCATTGCCCAAGTACTTGCCGTGGATTTCGGGCAGGCTACAGCCCTTTTCGCGCAGGGATATCATGCCGCCCAAATAGTCGTGGACGGCACCGGCAAATATGCTGCCGAACACAATCCACAGGAAAGAGGCCGTGCCGAACTGTGCGCCCATGATGGCACCGCAGATAGGCCCCACGCCTGCGATATTCAAGAACTGTATCAAGAAAATGCGCCACGGCTTCATGGGAACATAGTCCACGCCATCCGCCATCGTGACGGCAGGGGTTTCACGCTTGGGGTCGGCGCCAAATACGCGCTCCACCAATTTTCCGTAAATGAGATACCCCAGCATTAATGCTACAAGAGCTATGAGAAAAGTGATCATAGGTGATTTTAGGATTTTGAATTTAAAAAATGGACAACGCGTGCGTTGTCCCTACTTTATTATTTGAACGTTAAACTCTTCTTATGGCATCGGCTTGATGACAACCCTGTCATCCAATTTGCCAACGATATGCCGGCCTTCTTGGGTCATGTTGCGAATTTCCTGGATGAGGAAATCGCGGAACACGACTTGCGTATAGTGCGTCCTCTCGTACTTTATGTTGCGGAGGATGTCGTCACCGCCCTCCGCTATAAAGTTGAGGGTAACCACACGATAGATGCGCTCGTCATCTATGGGCTTGCCCTGAACCAGTACTTGTATGGGATGCCCGGAGTGGTAAGTGATCTTGGCACCAGCGTATGGTGCATTTTTCTTGCGTTCCTCGAACCGGTTGAACACCTTTCGAAGCTCACTGCCTTTGATGTCAAGGAAAACGAGGTAGTTTTCAAAAGGGGAAATGGCAAAGATGTCGCCGATGGTGACATCACCAGCCGCCAACTCGCTGCGAATGCCGCCGAAATTGAGCAGTGACAGGTCGCACTGACGGAAATCAGATTCGCCTGCATAATCTGGAGCCTTTTCCAACAGAATGTCCGTTAAAAAATTAGAGAGCGGACTGGCGGGGTCGTATGAAGACATCGTGGCATCGCATTGGCCGATGACCACATTCATCTCCTGATTGAGGCGCGTCCGGATACGATCCACGTATTTTTGCGATTTGGGATCGATATTCTTGTCATATTGTGATGTAAGACGAATCATCTCATATCCATATTGAAAATTTTGGGCATAACCCATGCCGGTCATGCCCAAAATCAATAATATGACTATATACAGTTTTCTCATCATTATTTGGCAGGATAACCGACAGGTTGTGCAAGAATGGGTTTGCCCTTTATCGGAATGAGTTCACTGAGTCTTTCGCGGTCAATGGCGCCCATCACGACAGTGCTCAGTTTGTTGGCGGCGCAATAGAGGTAAACATTCTGGCTCACGAAGCCTGCATCGGTGGCGCCATAGAAATCACGGGCCTGTTCGTCGAAACCGTCCATTTTCTCGTAGTTGGCGAAGAACAACAGGGTCACGGGTGCTTCTACAGGCATTTTGCTGTATTGAGACATCTCGGCACGATGATCCTCCGGCAAAAGCATCTTGAGCATGTTTTCCTTTGGAAGATAAAGATAAGCACCTTTTTCCATAAAAACTATGATATCAATTTCCTGGGCGTTGCGCGCGGTAGGCGAAGTCAGCTTGCCATCAGGACGATTGACACCGCCTGCACACCACAACATATCGGAAAGTTGCTGCTCATCAAGAGGCTTGGGAGAGAACTTGCGTTGGGTTTGGCGATTGCTCAGTGCATCGTAAAGGGGAAGGCCACCCTTCATATTCGGTTTAGGAAGCTCTATTGAGGATGGGCCTTCTTTTTTCACGGCAGAGACTTCTAATTTTGTTACTTGTGCCATACAGGGAAGAATTAATACAGCCATCAATGCTGCGACAATTAGTTTTTTCATTGCTTGTTGGGTTTAGGAGTTGTAGTCTGTCCGACCTTGCTGATGCCTTCGCGCATCGAGGTGTCGGCTTTGATATTTTCTAATTTGTAATAGTCCATCACACCGAGGTTTCCATTGCGGAATGCATCGGCGAGGGCGAGAGGCACTTCGGCTTCGGCAAGGATAACCTTGGCACGGGCTTCCTGTGCCTTGGCCTTCATCTCCTGTTCCTGAGCCACAGCCATGGCACGACGCTCCTCGGCCTTGGCCTGCGCGATGTTCTTGTCGGCATTGGCCTGGTCCATCTGCAACAAAGCACCAATATTCTTGCCCACGTCAACATCGGCGATGTCAATGGAGAGAATCTCAAACGCGGTACCGGAGTCAAGGCCCTTGGAAAGCACGAGTTTGGAGATGGAATCGGGATTTTCAAGCACCATCTTGTGGGTGTCGGCGGAGCCGATGGCGGAAACGATGCCCTCGCCCACACGAGCGATGATGGTCTCCTCGCCAGCACCACCCACCAGCTGGCGGATGTTGGTGCGCACGGTCACACGTGCCTTGGCAATAAGCTGAATACCGTCTTTTGCAACAGCAGCCACCGGCGGTGTGTTGATAACCTTCGGGTTCACAGAAGTCTGAATGGCTTCCAAGACGTTACGCCCCGCCAAGTCAATGGCCGTGGCCGCCTTGAAATCCAAAGGAATGTTGGCTTTGTCGGCAGAGATCAGGGCACTGACCACCGGCTTCACATGACCACCAGCCAAGTAGTGTGCCTCCAATTGGTCACGGTTCAGTTTGATGCCAGCCTTGGTAGCTGTAATCATTGAATTGACAATCATATCGGGTGGAACACGACGCCAACGCATCAGGATGAGCTGCAGAAGGGAAATGTGGACGCCATTCAAGATGGCAATGAACCACAAGCGCAAAGGCACCATCCAGAAAAACAGGATGATTAACGCCAGTACGCCAATTACGATTAAAATAGTGGATGTCATAGCATTAAAATTAATTACATTAGTTTATTCAGTTGTTATTTTTAGGTTTCACAATGACTTTGCCTCCATCAATCTTCACGATTTCGATTTCGGTGTCCACCTCAATGAATTCCTGGGTGGAGGAGACCTCAACGATTTCATCGCCGAACTGTCCCGTACCCATGGGGGCCAGGCGCGAAAGGGCAACACCCGTCATGCCCACCTTGACTTTCTCCGGGTCAACATCGTTCATCTTGCCGTCAATCTCGGTCTTAAGTTGCAAGCGACGCCATGTCCTGGTTCGCATCATCAGCACAAATGAACCGATGGTCACAACTGCGGTGACGAGCAGGCAGACAACCCCAGCCGTGGCACCGTACTGAACGAAAGAGGCCACTACCCCACCTATCATGCAGAGCACGCCGAAGATGGCCACCACCCCTCCCGGGATGACCAAAAAATCCAATATCATCAGCAAAATGCCGACCAGGATGATAAAAATGATGCTACCCCAAGCCATGTATAATAGTTTATAGTTTAAAGCTAATGGCTAATGGCCAACAGCTACTGTACTTTGACAATGAAATAATTTTTCTTCCCCTTCTGGACTAATATATAGCGTTGATTCAAGAGACTGTCTTTTGTCACTATCGCATCTTCCTTCACTTTGGACTTGTTGATGGAGACGCCGTTATCCTTGAGCATGCGGCGGGCTTCACCTTTGGAAGCAAAGATTTGGGTATGTTCAGCGAGAAAGTCCACGACACCGCAGCCGTTCTCAATCGTGGAAAGGGGCAGGTCGAACTGCGGCACCCCCTCGAAGATGGAGAGGAAGAGTTTTTCGGGCAGGGCGGCGAGGCTCTGTGCAGTGCCCTTGCCGAAGAGAATCTCGGAAGCATTGACCGCAGCCTCATAATCTTCCTTGGAGTGGACGCGCACGGTCAAGTCCTTGGCCAAGGCCTTTTGCAGAATGCGATTGTGCGGTTCTGCATCGTGGTCCTTCTCCATGGCCTCGATGGCCTCTTTGGTGAAATGGGTGAAGATACGGATATATCGCTTGGAATCTTCGTCGGAACAGTTGAGCCAGAACTGGTAAAAGGCATACGGGGAGGTGCGTTCCGGGTCAAGCCAGACGTTGCCCTTCTCGGTTTTGCCGAACTTGCCGCCGTCAGCCTTGGTGATCAGCGGGCAGGTGAGGGCGTAGGCCTCGCCGCCAGTCTTACGACGGATAAGCTCGGTGCCTGTGGTGATGTTGCCCCATTGGTCGGAACCACCCATTTGGAGCTTGCAGTTGTAGTTTTGATTGAGGTACAAGAAATCGTAGCCTTGCACCAACTGGTAAGAGAATTCCGTGAAAGACATGCCGTCACCCTCGCCGTTGAAGCGCTTCTTGACGGAGTCCTTGGCCATCATGTAGTTGACAGTGATATGCTTGCCGATGTCACGGATAAATTCGAGGAATGTGAACTTGCTCATCCAGTCGTAGTTGTTGACAAGAAGGGCACGGTTGGGTTCGTTGGAGTCGAACTTCAGGAATTTCGAGAGCTGCTTCTTGATACATTCTTGGTTATGGAGCAGGGTCTCTTCGTCCAACAAATTGCGTTCCTGGGATTTGCCTGACGGGTCTCCGATCATGCCGGTGGCACCGCCGAGCAAGGCTATAGGTTGGTGGCCGCAGCGTTGCAGGTGCGAGAGCATCATGATACCCACGAGGTGTCCGATATGCAAGGAATCCGCGGTCGGATCAATGCCGAGATAGGCGCTGACGACCTCTTTGTTCAACAATTCTTCAGTACCGGGCATGATGTCGTGGAGCATTCCACGCCACTTGAGTTCTTCTACAAAATTCATCGTTATATTTGGGGTTTTATGTTTGGGTTCTAAAAAGTCATTAATACTTAATGGTCAGGTCCACACGCCAAGTACCATCCTCCTTGCGCATGTTATAAGTGGCGGTCTGTTTCTTCTGGTTATACAGGAACTGGCACTTGCATTCCGCCACAGAATCATTCTGCATCTCGCACTTCACATCGTTGATGACGATCTCGTTCTTGCGCATTTGCTGAAGCTTATCCGGATGGTCGTTCATGTGTTTTTGCAGTTGTTGGATAATGGGGCGGTTGCTTTTCGCTGTACTTTTGTACAACTCGTCGAAATCAGCCGTATAGAAGGCTGTCACAAAAGTCTTGGCGGCAGACTCCGGAGTCTGGGTGTCACCCCCCTTGGACGCGCAAGAAGCGAACGAGAGCGACAAGGCCGCCAACATTGCTAACATCAATGTTTTCATCTTTCTCATAAGGTCGTTTTAGGAACTGCAAAAATACAAAAAAAATGGCAGATTTTTCAAAATGGTTTTAGGCATCCATAAAATGATTTACCTCTCAGAACCATTGATGGATACAAACAAAAAAGGCGTGGAATGCCCACGCCTTCATATTCAGATATTGAATTTTGTCTACATAATTTGTGCATTCAAGGTAATAACCTTGATGGGGTTGGCAGGATCATTCGTGATGACCTCAATCGTGGCTTTTTGCATACCAGCACGATTATTGGACTTAAAAGTCACCTTAATGGTGGAGGTGGCGCCGCCAGGAATCTCGGTCAATGTGGCGGCGGCCTTGAACATGATGGAAGAAGAAGCCAAATTTCGGATGATCAACGGATTTTTTCCATTATTAGTAACCTGAAATTCCATTTCATGCTGACTGTTTTTCTGGACTTGACCGAAATCGTACTGTTCAATGCTATAAGAAGATATCGGAGCCTTTTTCAGTTGTTTCGGCGTAAGCGTGGAAAAATCCTCCTTGATGTTGACGGCGAAATGAAGTTGCTTCTTGACTTCGATGGAATCCGTGGTCATGTAGGTGACGGCATCTTTCATTTGGCCGAACGCGGCACGCTTGCCCGCATCATATTTCAGGACAATGATGCCCTCTTCGTTCGGTTGCAGGTCGCCGCCGAAGCTACGGTACTGTTCCGTGATATAGGGGGCGGTGCTTTCAAGACGGAAATTGACGGGCTTGGTCCAGAAGTTACGAACCTTGAAAGTGTCCAGCACGCTTTCCGTATTCAGCAGATTATGGGAAACGTTAGGTTCAAAGAAGCGGGCCATTCCAGCGGTCTTGGTATAACCGGCTTTTTCAAACTCAGTAGCCGGGCGTTTCAGAACTTCTCCCTTGATGAAAATCATGTGAGGAGCCGCCTTGCTGTCTTCGAGGAACTGCGGTTCATTGGTCGTCACCCGAATGTTTTTATTGAAATGACCGGGACGGTTATAGGGGTTGTATGTAGCCTCGATATAGCCTTTTTCTCCCGGGGCGATCTGGCCCTTGGAATAATTGGCGGCGGTGCATCCACAACCCGGACGCACTTGTGTCAATTCCAACGGCTCGTTACCGACATTGGTAAACTCGAATTTTCCAGTGACCTTGCCACCCTCCTCGCGAACTTGGCCAAAATCATACGTAGTCTGGTCAAATTGAATCTTCGGTTGCGCATAACAAAACACAAAAGCGACAACCATCAAAATTGATAAACTAAGTTTTTTCATTGTATTACAATATTTTAACGTTTATTCCTTACAAAATTTAAGGCCGCAAAGATATAATTTTTTCTCCTAACTCGTTCACATCAATTCCATTAAAATTACCGGAGGACATCATGAGCAAGACTGCATCTTGCATGGGAAGGTTTAAAAGCCTCTTTTTTAAATCTTCAGAATCATCGAAAACGGACAGGTCGGGACGGGCAAACGCCTTCATGATCATCTGCGGCTGGATGGGCGGCAATTTTTTCAAAGCAATGGCCTCTGGCGAGAAATAGACGATAGCCTCGTCGGCATCGTCCATCGCACCAGCATATTGGGCGAGAAATGACTCGGTCAGGCTGCTGAAAGTGTGCAGTTCCATGCAGGCCACGAGATGCTTGTCGGGATATTGCTCCCGCACAGCCGCGATGGTAGCCTTGAGCTTAGATGGGGAATGGGCAAAGTCTTTGTACACAAGACTGTTGTCATTCTTAGCCACCAATTCCAAGCGTTTGGATGCGCCCTTAAAAGTGGAAATAGCGCGATAAAAGTCAGCGTCGGAAACGTCCACGGCGCCACAGGCGAGCCGCGCGGCATTCAGGTTGGCCAAGTTGTGACGCCCGAAAATCTGCAACGGCACGTCGCCGACCGAGGTCTCCAAATAGGTGACACCATCCTTGATATGATGCGGATGCACACTGTAGGGCTGTTTCCGCGGGCCAACAACCCGCTCGCCAAGCGCATGTAACACCTCGTCATTATCATAATATATAAAGGTACCGTCAGACGGAATCATGTTGGCGAATTTCTCGAACTGCTCGACATATATGTCAAATGTCGGGAACACGTTCACGTGATCCCACGCAATACCGCTGACAATACCGACATTGGGCTGATAGACGTGGAACTTGGGCCGACGGTCGATGGGCGAGGTGAGGTATTCGTCGCCCTCGATGACCATGATGCGCGCCTCCGAGGAGAGCTTGACCATAACCTCAAAGCCTTCGAGCTGCGCCCCCACCATATAGTCGCAGTCGATATGGTTTTGCTGCAGCACGTGGATAATCATGGAGGTGATGGTGGTCTTGCCGTGGCTGCCGCCCACCACGATGCGGGTCTTATCCTTGCTCTGCTCATAGAGATATTCCGGATATGAGTAAATCCTAAGTCCCAGCTCTTTAGCCTTCAGCAATTCGGGGTTGTCGATGCGGGCGTGCATGCCGAGGATAATGGCGTCAATATCGGGGGTGATGCGTTCCGGATGCCAGCCGACAGTTTCGGGCAGGATGCCGTACTTTGCCAAGCGTCCCTTGGCGGGATCGAAGATTTCATCATCGGAACCTGTAACCTCGTAGCCTTTCAGACGGAGGGCAATAGCCAGATTGTGCATGGCGCTTCCTCCAATTGCGATAAAATGTACCTTCATAGCGATTGATGATTTGAGCGGCAAAAATAGTAAAAAAAGACATTGGTCAACAGAGGATTTCCACCATCTTTTTTTTACTTGCAGAAGACATACCACCACAAACTGACGGCCAAAAAATAGTATCTTTGCGCCCTCATTTTTTGCCATGACGATTGAAGAAATCCAAGCGCGCTTCTACAAGGCGGAAGTGGCGCAAATCGCACCGCTGCTGAGCGGGAAAGGAGATGTCAGGACCCTCAAACTCGATGGTCTGACAGGCTCCTCGTATGCTTTATTGGCCTCCAAACTTGCGGACAGTGCCCCATCCACACAACTTTTCGTGCTCTCCGACCGTGAAAAGGCCGCATTTTTCTACAATGACCTCGAGAAGTTGTTACATGACCAGAAAGTGCCGTTGCCCAACAAGCGGGTTCACTATCTGCCCGCCTCCTACAAGCGCGCCCATTCCACCGATGAGATTGACAACTCCAACGTCAAGCTACGTTCCGAAATCGTAAACAAACTCGCCAACCACCCCGACACTCCCTACTGCATCGTCAGCTACCCCGAAGCCGTGGCCGAGAAGGTGCTCACACAACAATTCATCAGCCAGCACTCCTTCACCATCCGATGTGGAGAGGAGATTTCCGCCGACACCTTTCTCGACTACCTCTATCAATTTGAGTATCTACAAGAAGACTTTGTCTTTGAGCCTGGCCAGTTCGCCTGGCGCGGCAGCATCTTCGATATTTTCTCCTTTTCGGAAGAATACCCCTATCGCATCGAACTGGATGGCGACCGCATCGAGTCCATCCGCTTCTTCGACCCCGAGTCGCAGCTTTCCATCCGCGACGAGGAGAGCATTCACATCATGCCCAAAATCGTCTCCCATCAAATCGAGGAGAAGCGCATACCGCTGTTAGAGTTCCTGCCGGCCGACACTGTGCTGTGGTTAGAGCATCCACGCGACATCGGCTCGCAAATCGCAGCTCTCTACCGCAAGGTGGATGAGGAATACCAATCCACGCCCGCTTCCGACAGCACCTTGCAAGTTGACGACCTTTTCATCCGACGCCGCGACTTCGACAAGGAGGCGGCCCAACGCACCCGATGCCTGATTGAGACCGGCGATGTGGCCAACCCTGACCTAATCCTCGACTTCAACATCAAGCCACAGAACCATTTCGGACGCAGTTTCGACTACCTTCTGCTTGAGTGGATCGACAACTTTGAGAAGGGAATCCACTCGCTGTTCCTCTCCGAGAACCAATCGCAGCTGGAACGTATGGAAAAGGTGATGGTCGACCTGGTAGGCAAGTACAACCGTCACAACGAGGCATCCCTGACATTAGAGCAGCTTTACACGCCCGTGCGGGGCATCCTGCACGAGGGTTTCCGCGACGAGCAGCGCAAATGGGCACTCTACACCGACCATCAGTTCTTCGAAAAAAACGAGCGCGTGGTCATCCGCGACCGTTACAAGAAGAGCGAGGCTTTCACCCTGAAAGAGATCTACGACCTGCAACCCGGCGACTACGTGGTTCATATCGACCACGGCGTGGGCATATACCAAGGACTGGTCAAGACCGAGATGAACGGTGCCACGCAAGAGGCCATCCGATTGATGTACAAGGACGGGGCCATACTCGACATGAGCATCCATTCGCTCTATAAAATCAGCAAGTATGTCGGCAAGGAGGGCACCCCTCCCACTCTGCACAGCATCGGTTCCGGCTCTTGGGACAAGCTCAAGGAGCGCACCAAGAAGCGCGTCAAGGAGCTGGCCATCGACCTCATCAAGCTATATTCGCAACGCAAAGCCCGCAAGGGCTTCGCCTTCTCGCCCGACAACTTCATGCAAGCCGAGTTGGAAGCCTCCTTCATCTACGAGGACACCCCCGACCAGGTGAAGACCCTCGCTGACGTAAAAGCCGACATGGAGAGCGAGCATCCCATGGACCGCCTCATCTGCGGCGACGTGGGTTTCGGCAAGACCGAAATCGCCATCCGCGCCGCCTTCAAGGCTGTCTGCGACAACAAGCAGGTCGCCGTGCTGGTACCCACCACGGTCTTGGCCCTGCAGCACTACACCACCTTCACCGACCGTTTGGCCGAAATGCCCTGCACCGTCGAGTACGTCAACCGTTTCAAGACATCCAAGCAAATTCGCGAAATCCTGAAGCGGCTCAAGGACGGTCGCATCGACATTCTCATTGGCACCCACCGACTGCTAAGCAAAGATGTGGTCTTCAAAGATTTGGGACTTCTCATCATCGATGAGGAACAAAAGTTCGGCGTGGCGGCCAAAGAGAAGTTGCGTGAGTTGCGCGTCAGTGTGGACACACTGACCATGTCGGCCACACCCATTCCGCGCACCCTGCAGTTCTCCCTGATGGGGGCGCGCGACATCTCCGTCATCACCACCCCGCCGCCCAACCGGCAACCCATCCAGACCGAGGTCCACGTGTTCGACGAGGACATCCTCCGGCAAGCCGTTCAGTTTGAGTTGAACCGCGGGGGACAAGTGTTCGTGGTCCACAACAAAATCCAGAACATCGCAGAGCTGGCGGGCCTCATCCAGCGCCTTGTGCCGCAAGCACGCATCGCCGTGGGACATGGGCAAATGGAGGGCGCGGAGTTAGAGCGCATCATGACCGACTTCATCGACCACCAGACCGACGTGCTGGTCTCCACCACCATCGTCGAATCCGGTCTCGACATCGTGAACGCCAACACGATGGTCATCAACGACGCCCAGAATTTCGCACTCAACGTACTGCACCAGCTACGCGGGCGCGTGGGACGCAACAACCAAAAGGCCTTCTGCTATCTCTTCACCAAGCCCTTCGAAGTGCTCAACGACCAGGCGCGGCGCCGTCTGCAAGCCATCGAGGACTTCTCCGACATCGGCAGCGGCCTCCAGATCGCCCTCCGCGACCTCGACATCCGCGGTGCCGGCAACATCCTCGGCGCCGACCAGAGCGGCTTCATCAACGAGATCGGCTACGAGATGTACCAGAAAATCCTCTCCGAAGCCATCCAGGAGATGCAGTATGCCGACTACGACGAGGTCGAGATGGCTGACAACTCGGCCATCCTTACCCGCGAGTGCATCTTGGAGACCGACATCGAGGCCCTCTTCCCCACCGACTACGTCAGCAACGTCAGCGAACGCATGAGTCTCTATAAGGAATTACAAGCCATCCGCGACCTCATCCAGCTCGACAAGTTCCGCAAGAAAGTCACCGACATCTTCGGCCCCATGCCCGCCCAGACCGTGGAGCTGATGCAGACCATTCCGCTACGTCTGACGGCGGCGAGACTCCATTTTGAAAAAATCCTGCTCAAAAAACAGACCCTCACCGGCTATTTCTCGGGCAGCGCTGCCTCCCGCTATTTCCAATCCGACGAGTTCGGACGCGTATTGGCCTTCCTGCAAGCCAACCACCCCGCCATCCAGCTCAAAGAGGTCAACCATAAACTTCTCCTCATCATCCACCACATCCCTACCATCAAGGCCGCTCTGCACTGGATGCAAAAAATGGAGGCCTTCTGTACAAACAACCCATAATGTTTCCCGCAAAAAATGTATCTTTGCGGGCTATATCGGCCACCCGATTTTTCTAATGACAAAACCATTCTTAAAATGAATAATAAATATAAACTCGTATGCACGAAATGCGGCAAGGTCATTGATGACTTTGCCACTTGGTTTGAGATGAACCAGGAGTGTCCCTGCGGCTGCAAACGCGCCGAAGTGGTCTATTCCGCCGACTATCACAAAATCACCGAGCTGACCAAGCCCGAGCACAAACCGGCCAATTTCTACCATTATTTTGACTTCCTGCCTGTGATGGACGAGAAGAACATCGTCTCCTTCGGAGAGGGTGCCATTCCAATCGAGGAGTGGGATTTCCTAGAGAAGTTGGCAAAAGAAAAATATGGCATCGACTGTCGGGTGATGGTCTACCGCAACGACCTGAACGGCGGCAGCAACACATTCAAGGACATTGCCGCATCGTTGGCTGCCTCCCTCTTCAAGGAGAACGGCGTGAAGGAGTTCTGTGTTGCCTCCACGGGCAACACGGCCACGGCCTACGCCCGCTATCTTGCCGAAGCTGGCATCAAGTTCACGGTCTTCATGCCTCACGACGCGTGTGAGGACACCGTCAAGGCCATCCGCTCCTACGGCCAGAACGTGGTCGTATGCGAGGGCAACTATGGTGACGCCAAGAAGGAGGCCTCCGACTTCCACCAGAAGAACCACGTGCTCATCTCCGCCGGCAACATCGACCCCATCCGCGTGGAGGCCAAGAAGACAATGGTATTCGAGTACCTGCGCCAATTGGGCAAGATGCCCGACGTATATGTGCAGGCCGTCGCGGGCGGCACAGGCCCCATCGCCCTCGACAAGGGCGTGCGCGATATGCAGACCACCTTCCCCGACACAAAGCTGCCCCGCATGTTGCTGATCCAGCAGGACACTTGCGACCCGATGGTGCAGGGCTGGAACAAAGCTGTGGCCGCCGGATTCCCGGAGGGTTATGAGAAGGACTACCCCGTCATTCCGAACCCCCAGACCATGGTGTCCATCCTCTCCGCCGGCAACCCGGGCATGTATCCCATCGTGGCGCCCATCGTGCGCAAGAGCGGCGGCACCTTTCTGCAGGTGAAAGAGAGCGAACTGGCCCAATACGGCAAGATCGTCAAGAACGAGCGCGGCATCTATCTCGGACCCGCCTCCATCGTCTGCTTCGCCGGATTCTACAAAGCACTGGAAGAGGGGCAGATCCACAACGGCGAGACCGTCCTTCTCAACACGGGCGAAGGCGCCGCAAGGGCCACGTTTTTCAAGAAAATGATAGACGAAATTTAGTTGCACGTCCACAAGCCACGGCAACTGTCATTCCATTTCCAACAAAGCGGGCTGCTATTCGGCAAGCCGCTTGTTTTTCATGGGACACATTTAGGTTATACAATTTCAAGAAAACATAAAAAACAACATGACGAAACACAGTTTTATTGCACTTCTTGCCATTATGGCTGCCATAGTGTTTAAAGCCAACGCTCAGTCCCCCTACAGGCACGGCATCGGCGCGACGGTCGGATCCATGCAGGCACTCTCCTACAAGACCTTTCCCACCGACCACTTCGCCATCCAGCTCGACTTGGGCACCAAGTACAACTACAGCATCATCGCAGGCTACGGCTCCACGCTGTGGACAACCGAACTCGCCGCAAGCCTCGTGTATGAGGGGCACTTTGTAAAAGGCCTGTACGGCTTTGTGGGAGGGGGCGTCAGCCTCGGGTTCAGCTGGCATCCGTCAGTGTCATATTACATCCCATCCTCACCAGAGATGCAGATCAAGAACATCATGGGCAAAAGCGGAGCCCACGGCATCATCGGCTTGGAATACAAATTCGGCATCCCCCTCGCCCTACAGATAGACTTCCGTCCGGGCTACCGTTTCCAATTCAACCATGAGATCACCGTCAACCACACCTTCGACTGGGGATTGGTAAACCTCGGGGTGCGCTACACCTTCCAATAAGGCGTTTCTTCAAGTTCGCCCCACCACATGGCAGGGTGAATTATCATGAAACCATTACCTCTTAGCGATACGACGGACAGGAATGCCTATGGCTAAGAGAAGGATATACCAAAAGAGTAGATCAAAGAGACGCAAAAGAAGCCAGATAAAGAATGTCTTCTCCGAGCTGCGGCCCTCGAAGCTGCCAAAGCCTTTCCACAGACGGATGAGCATCCCCTGGAAGAGGTCGTTGGCCTGCTGCCGCTCCGAAAACATTTGTCCATGTATTCATAATTTATGTACCTTTGCCGCCGATAACACAAATTGTCCCAAACAAGGGAGAAGAATTGATTATGAATGACTATACGAAAAAAGTGATATGGATCACGGGCACCTCCTCCGGCATCGGCAAGGAGACCGCCTTCCGTTTCGCGGAAGCAGGTGCGCGGCTGGTTCTCACAGCGCTGGAGCCTGATCTCTTGGAGCAGGTCCGCGAGGAGTGTCTGCGGCGTGGCGCCGAGGCGGTAACCAACCTCCCCTTCGACCTCTCGCGAACCGATGCGCTGCCGCAACTCGCAGAGGATGCCTGGAACACCTACGGACGCATCGATCTCTTTTACAACAATGCCGGCATCAGCCAGCGCGGCACCACCGTGGAAACTGACATGGCGGTCATCCGCAAGGTGATGGACATCGACTTCTATGCGCCTGTCATCCTCACCAAGGCTATCCTGCCCAAGATGATCGCGCAGGGCGGCGGACAGCTGGCCGTCACCACCAGCATCGCCGGACTCTTCGGGTTCCCGTTGCGCTGCGCCTACTCGTCGGCGAAGCACGCCCTCTACGGCTTCTTCGAGACCGTGGCGGCAGAGAACCACAAGGACAACATCCGGGTGACCATCCTCACCCCCGGGCGCGTGCAGACCAACATCTCCGTCAACTCGCTGGAGAAGGACGGACGCAAGCACGGCAAGATGGACGCGGGACAGGCCGGCGGCATCACGCCCGAGAAGGCATCGCACATCATCTTCAAGGCCATCGCCAAGGAGAAACGCGAACAACTGGTGGGCAGCTCCGAACTGATCATGGCCCACATCAAACGCTTCTTCCCCAACCTCTGCGCCAAACTCGCCCGCAAAATCAAACCCATGTAAGGCAACACATCCTCAAACCATAACAAGCATAATTTAAACACTTAATATCCAATGAAAAAATTATTCCTCCTAACCTTAGCCGTCGGCTGCCTGTCCTTTGTCTTCGGACAGAACATCAGCCAAAATGGCGGATTGTCCTCCGACCAAATCGCCACCTTGCAGAACTCCTACAAGGGCACTGGTGTTGAAAAGGCTCTCCGCAACGCAGTGGTGGCCAACGACATCAACAAGTTGGCCAAAAACTACGACAACAACACCGCATTCGACGCCCATTTCTCCAACCAAGTGCCCTCCAAGGCCATTACAGACCAGGCCTCGTCCGGCCGATGCTGGATGTTCACGGGCATGAACGTGCTCCGCGCCAAGGCCATCGCCCAATATGACCTGCCCTCCGACTTCCAGTTCTCGCAGTGCTATACCTTTTTCTGGGACCAACTGGAGAAGGCGAACCTCTTCCTGCAGTCCATCCTCGACAACCGCGCCAAATCGATGGAAGACGAGACCGTGAAATGGCTCTTCCAAAACCCGATTGGCGACGGCGGCCAGTTTACAGGTGTGGCCAACTTGGTCACCAAGTACGGCATTATGCCCAAAGAGGCTATGCCAGAGACCTACAGCAGCAACCACACCTCGCAGATGTCGTCGCTCATCAAGCTTCGTCTACGCGAAGACGGACTGATTTTGCGGGAAATGGCCAACAACAAAAGCACCACCGAAAAAATGCTGCAGGACAAGAAGATGGAGATGCTGAAGGTCATCTACAAGATGTTAGTGTTCTCCTTGGGCGAGCCTCCCACCGAATTTACCTGGACACAGCGCAACGCCAAGGGCGAAATCGTCAGCACCGACAAGTATACCCCGAAGTCGTTCGCCGCCAAGTTCGCCAACGAGGATTTCAGCAAGTACTACATGGTGATGAACGACCCCACCCGCGAGTACTACCGCGTATATGAGATCCAGTACGACCGGCACGTCTATGACGGCCAGAACTGGCGCTACCTCAACCTGCCGATGAGCGACATCGCCGACATGGCCATCGCCTCCATCAAGGACAGCACCAACATGTATTTCTCCTGCGACGTGGGCAAGTTCCTCGACCGCGAGACCGGCTACATGGACATCAACAACTACGACTACGGTTCCCTTTTCGGCACCTCGTTCAACATGGACAAGCGCCAGCGCATCGCCACGTACGCCAGCGGCTCCACACACGCTATGACGCTCTGCGCCGTCGATCTCGACAAGGATGGCAGACCGCTCAAGTGGATGGTCGAGAACAGCTGGGGCAGCAAATACGGCCACAACGGCTTCCTCATCATGACCAACGAGTGGTTCAACGAATACATGTTCCGTTTGGTGGTGGAGTCCAAATACATCCCCGCCGCCACCCTTAAACTTTTCGACCAAACGCCCATCTATCTCCCGCCTTGGGACCCATTGTTCGCCCCCGAGGAATAAACCATAATCTGTTGACATAGAAAAATACCACTATGAAAAAGACTTTGATCACCCTGTTCATCGCCCTGCTGGGCTTCTCTTTGTCCGCTCAAAATGCGGATGATATTTGCGGCATTTTCCACTCCGTGGACCCCTTCTCCAAAGAGGGTTCCCAATGCGAAATCTACAAGGCCGCCGACGGCACTTACGAGGCCAAGGTGGTTTGGGTGGAGAACCCCAAAAAGAAAAACCAACTCGGGCTCGTCTTCATGACCGGCCTGACCTACAACGCCAAAGACAACGAATACCAGAACGGCAAGCTGAAATATCCCGGCAAAAAGGGCACCTACAAGACCTACATCCGGTTGGTAAACTACGGCAAGACCCTCAAAATGCGCGGTTATTTGGGCGTGTCGCTGTTCGGAATGACCGTTGACTGGACCCGCGAGTCCAAACTTCGGCCACAGAAGTAACACACAAAAGGGGTGTCCGTTTGGACACCTTTTTTTTGCCTTAAAAAGTTATTTCTAAATAATATCCTTCTGTTCCAGAAGGTTGTTAAGAATCGCATACACGGTAAGGGCTGACACGGACTTGATGCCCGTCTTCCGGACAATATTCTTGCGATGCGTGATAACCGTATGGGTGGATATGTGGAGATTTTCCGCAATCTCGTTGTTCTTTTGGCCCTTGGCAAGGCAGATCAGCACATCTTTTTCACGGTCGGACAACATAGAAGAATCCATCTCTGCATCACCAGTCTGCTTAACACTTACCTGCTGCAATGTGGACTTGATGCGCTGCATGTCGTCATTGAGCTCTATAACGCCATGGAACTGCTTGAGAATCTGCGATTCAACGTATGAGGAGATCAGTGCCACCAAGTGCATGTCGGGCAGATCCTCGAATTGCGACCGCACCATGCGACGCTTGGAAAAATCGATCATCAAAGGGTTGATGATGAGCACATCGGGGCGGAGGATGCGCAGGCGTGTCTCCACCGTGTGCATGTCGTCCGACTGCAAAACCACCTCACAGTCGGACAGCTCCCGCAACAAGGCAGACAGCCCTGCGATAACGATGGGAGACGGATCGGCAATGGCTATCTTATTTGCTTTCATCTTCTAAAAGATTGATATACGGAAACAATATCTTCTCCTCGATAAGGGCGTGCTTCTCGATGTCATCCGACAAAGAGCAGATGTCCTCCAGCATGTCTATGCGCTCGCGCTGCGACACATCGGCGGGTATATACTTGATGAGCAGATTGGTGAAGTCGCGCAATTTATCCTCAATATTGGTGTGCTGCTTGTCGAAGGCACTGCGACGCGGACGGTTTTTCTTGGGTGATTTTTTTTCAAATAGTTTTTTTATAAAGGGGAAAACAACATCCTCTTCATACTTGAAATGATCCACCACTTCGTTCTTGTAGTCAAAGAAGAAATTAGTTATCAGTCGTTTGTACTTCTCGCTCCAATCCGCAACGACTTCTTTTAAATGTTCTTCGATATGGGGAAACTTATATTCAAGGTACTCCTTGTGCGAATTAGTCAAATAAACGACAATTTCCTCTATGGGACACTGGCGCAGCTCTTCAATGGAAGGCAGGTAGTCGTCCATCGTGTAGACATTGCTGATAAGCAGGAACAGCGGCAGGGATATCTTGTCATCGGCGCAAACCTGTGCAACGGTCTTTTCTCCGAAGCCGAGGGAAACACCCAACCGAGGGAGCAAAGAGATGAGGTTGCTGCGTTCCGTTAGCAGGTCGGCCATTTTTTTGCGGGCGAACACTACAGGAATCTTAGAGTCGATGTTCTTCATAGAGTGTTACTTGGATTTGGTTTTGTTTAGGATCGGATAAGACGGGGCAAAAATACAAAAAAACGGCCAATGCCATTCTAGCATGGACGACATGACCATGGAGCGCCACCCTATTTTCACACTCTTCTCCCATCGTACACTTTTTTTTTATATATTTGCAACCTTGTTATAAAAAGTCAATATATATATTAATCAATAACTTATAAAAATAAGACATGAAAAGAGACGAGCAAATCTTCAACCTTATCGAGCAAGAGCGTCAACGCCAGACCAACGGCATTGAGCTGATCGCTTCCGAGAACTTTGTAAGCCCCCAAGTGATGGAGGCCATGGGTTCCGTCATGACCAACAAATACGCGGAAGGTCTTCCCACGAAGCGTTACTATGGCGGCTGCCAGATCGTGGACCAGAGCGAGCAAATCGCCATTGACCGTGTCAAGGAGCTCTTCGGCGCCGAATGGGCCAACGTGCAACCGCACTCCGGCGCACAAGCCAACATGGCTGTGCTGCTGGCCTGCCTGCAACCGGGCGACACCTTCATGGGCCTCGACCTCAACCACGGCGGACACCTCTCCCATGGTTCCCCCGTCAACTCCTCCGGCATCCTTTACCACCAAGTGGCCTACCAAGTGGAGGAAGAGACCGGCTGCATCAACTATGACAAGATGGAGCAAGTAGCCCTCCAGGAGCGCCCGAAGCTGATCATCGGCGGCGCCTCCGCCTACAGCCGCGACTGGGACTGGAAACGCATGCGCGAGATTGCCGACAAGATCGGCGCCATCCTGATGGCCGACATCTCCCACCCCGCCGGCCTCATCGCCAAAGGATTGCTCAACAACGCCGTGGCACACTGCCACATCGTGACCACCACGACCCACAAGACCCTGCGCGGACCGCGCGGCGGCCTCATCATGATGGGCAAGGACTTTGAGAACCCCTGGGGCAAGACCACCCCGAAGGGCGTCGTCAAGATGATGTCCCAGCTGCTCGACTCCGCCGTCTTCCCGGGCGTGCAGGGCGGTCCGCTGGAACACGTCATCGCCGCCAAGGCCGTCGCTTTCGGCGAGGCTCTGACCGACGACTACGCACAATACGTGAAACAGGTGAAGCTCAACGCCGCAGCCATGGCCGAGGCCTTCAACAAGAGAGGCTACAAGATCATCTCCGGCGGCACCGACAACCACCTCATGCTCATCGACCTCCGCACCAAGTTCCCCGACATGACCGGCAAGGTCGCCGAGAACACGCTCGTCAAGGCCGACATCACCATCAACAAGAACATGGTCCCGTTTGACACCCGCTCCGCCTTCCAGACCTCCGGCCTGCGTGTCGGCACCCCCGCCATCACCACCCGCGGCCTCAAGGAGAACGATATGGACGGCATCGTCGAAATGATCGACAACATCCTCTGCGATGTCGAAAACGAAGAGCTCATCGCCAAGACCCGCAAGCAGGTCAACGACATGATGCACGACAGACCTCTCTTCGCCTGGTAAAAAACAAGCCCTGCGCCCCTGAAGCGCAGGGCCTTTGTCCAACCCTATAAAATTAACACAATGAGTAAATTAATCACCATAGAAGAAGCCGCCTCCTACGTAAAAGACGGCATGACCATCATGTACGGCGGATTTCTCGGCTGCGGCTCTGCCGTGAAAGTCATCGAGGCTATTGCCAAGAGAGGTGTTAAAGACCTCACCCTCATCGGAAACGACACCGCCTATCCCAACAAGGCCATCGGCATGCTGATTGCCAACAAGCAGGTCAAGAAGCTCTACGCTTCCCACATCGGCACCAATGCCGACACCATCCAACAGTTCAACGAGAAGACCCTTGACATCGAGTTCTGCCCGCAGGGCACACTGGCCGAGCGTATCCGTTGCGGTGGCGCAGGCCTCGGCGGCGTACTCACCAAGACCGGCCTCGGCACCATCGTTGAGGAAGGCAAGCAAAAAGTCATGGTGGACGGCGAAGAGTATCTGCTAGAAAAACCCCTCCACGCCGACGTCGCCCTCATTGGCGCCAGCATCTGCGACACCATGGGCAACTGCATCTACAAGGGCACGACCCAGAACTTCAACCCGATGATGGCCGCCGCCGCTGACATCGTCATCGTGGAGACGAAGGAGCTGGTCGAAGTGGGCCAAATCCCCATGGAGAGCGTCCACACCCCGGGTATCTATGTCAACTACATCGTCAAGTAAATGACAACCATCGACCTCACTGGCAAAGTCGCCATCGTCACCGGTGGTTCCCGAGGCATCGGCAAGGCCATTGCGTTGGCCATGGCCCAAAACGGGGCCTCCATCGCCTTGGTATACCGCCATGCCAGCGAACAGGCCGAACAAACCCTTAAAGAACTCAGAGACATCGGCTGCGATGCGGAAGCATTCGTGGGCGATGTCTCTTGTTTTGACGAAGTCCAGCAACAGGTGGCCGCCATCCACGAACGGTTTGGCCACATCGACATTCTCGTCAACAACGCCGGCATCACCCACGACACCCTGCTGATGCGCATGAGCGAGCAGCAGTGGGATGATGTCATCAACACCAACCTCAAGTCGGTGTTCAACTATGCCCACGCCTGCACGCCTATCATGATGCGCCAGCGCCAAGGTGTCATCATCAACATGGCCAGCGTGGTCGGCATCTCCGGCAATGCAGGACAGGCCAACTATGCCGCTTCCAAAGCCGGCATTATCGCCTTCACCAAGTCGCTGGCCCGCGAATTGGGAAGCCGCAACATCCGCGTCAACGCCATCGCCCCGGGCTTCATCGACACCGAGATGACCCTCTCCTTGTCACCCGAACAAAAAGAGAGCATCCTCCAACGCATCGCCCTCCGCCGCCAAGGCACCCCAAAAGACGTGGCCCGATGCGCCCTCTTCTTGGCCTCCGACCTCGCCACATACGTCACGGGGCAGACCCTCGTTTGCGACGGCGGCATGTCCTAATCCCTTTTCCCATGAAAACACGGATTGCCCTTATCGGCATACTTTTTTGCCTTGTCCTTGGACATTTGCATGCCCAGGGCGACAATCCCATACGTCTGGAATTTCCCGCCAGCCAGTTTTCCTCCGAACTGCAGTACGTCCTATGCGACACGTCAGGTCTTTATATCCTTTATCCAACCTACGACACCGACACACCCGTCGCACACATCGTCCACTACGACGTCAATTTGCAAAAACAAAAGGAAACGTTGCTACGCTTGCCTTTACAATATATATACATTGCATCCACCTACCACGACGGCGACCTGTATGTGCTCTATCAAGAAAAGATCAAGAAGAAAAAGGGTCCGAGAGGCATATTGCTGCACCTGCGACCCGGCTTCGACGGGATGGACACCCTGCACATCCACAATCTGCCCACAGAGGATATTGCCCACATCAGGAATTATGCACATACAATTTTTTTTACCTGCCCTACCGGAAAATCGAGCAGCAATTTGTTTGTGTTACCCTCCAACCGGCCATACGTACATGGGCTCTATCTCAAAGATGCACCAGATTACACGATTGACGATTATGCGATCGACCCTGAAGGAAAACGTGTGGTAGTATGCGCCAACATCGGCTCAAACAGTCGGAACAACGTCATCTGGCTTTGCGAAAGCACCCTGGAAGGCGATGTCACACGCATGATTGACCTGCCTGACACCGGATCCTATCGCTTTCAGAACGCCCGCATAGCCCTGTTGGATTCCGGACGGCTAATGATTGCCGGCACCTACCAACTGCGAAAAAGCTCCTACGACAACACCGCCACCGGAATCTACACGCTCATCTACGACAACGGCGAATTTTCGAACATTGAACTAAGCACATACGATCCGCCAGCCGCCGGGAAGACAGAAGTCCTCTACCTGCCCGGGCGCCTGTTCCGCGACAGTTCACTGGTGGCTTTTGTCACGGAGTCTTTCTACCCCGAATACCGCTATTCGACCACCTACTCTTATGGAGTGCCCACCACGGAGCCCATCTTCATGGGATACCGCTTCATCGATGCCGATGTTCGGATTTTCGACTTCAAAGGCCATCAGATAGGAAACTACGATTTCCCCTTCGACAACATGTTGCTCACGAACCTCACCACGCACCTCCGGGTCACTTTCTCCCCAGAGCAAATCCTGTTCTACCATATCATCGGCCAGACCTTGACAACCATGCTCACCGACAAGCAGTTGAACGTCATCGACCCCATCCGGTCCTCCACACTCTTCCCCCAAGAGAACCGCAACGCGCCCATGGTATACACAACAGCATTATATCACTGGTACAGCGACTATTATCTGCTGTCAGGCTACCGTTTCCGTAATACAAGCAGCCGGAATCGGAATCCCGTTTTTTTCCTGAACAAATTACAATATCGGTAATGTGCCTCAATTATCGGAGGTTGTAACTTTTCGGGGAATAATATACCCAATGACACAAAGACGTCAGGGTTTCTTACTTTTTTTATTTGGGCGTGCCGGCGCGGCGTGGCTCCCGCCGCCGCGCCGTCGGGCTTTCCGTTGCAATGGCTGGCAAGCCAGCCATTTCCACTGCAATCCCTCACGCACACTCGCCTGACGGCACATCCGTTTCGCGGCGAACAACGATCTTTCTCGTCTCAACGCTCCACCGCGCCGCGAAAGGAAGTTGGAGAAAAAGCATTGTTTGGAGACTCGACAATGCAGACTTTGTGCCATCGGACAAACAATTCCCTCTTTTCATCCAGAAAGAAAACAGTTTACATTTTGTTCTGTTTTTGCAGAAAAAGTGAATTCAAGGCATCTTTTCACGTCCCAAAAATAGCAGTAGAAAATGTTTGTATTTCCGCCGCTTTTTTTGTACTTTTGCGGCCTCACAACCAATCTACAGCAAAGAGATTCATGACACTAATAAAGTCCATTTCCGGCATCAGGGGCACTATCGGCGGAAACGCCGGCGAGAACCTCACCCCCATAGACATCATTGAACTCACCTCAGCCTTCGCAGCCTTTATACAGGGAAGTTGCGGCGATAAAAAAATCACCATCGTGGTGGGTCGCGACGCACGCGTCTCCGGCGAAATGGTGAGCCGTTTGGTCTGCGGCACCTTGCAAGGCATGGGTGCCGACGTTATCGACACGGGGCTGTCCACCACGCCCACCACAGAGATGGCGGTGCTGCACCACCATGCCGATGGCGGCGTCATCGTCACCGCTTCCCACAACCCCGGACAATGGAACGCCTTGAAACTGCTCAACGACAAGGGCGAGTTCCTCTCGAGTGAGGACGGGCGCAAGCTGCAAGAAATCGCCACCGCGCACGAATTCCAGTATGCCGATGCCAAAAATCTCGGCACATACACTCTCTACGAAAACTCGATCCAAGACCATATTGATGCCATCCTGCGTCTGCCCTTGGTGAATCGCGATGCCATTGCCAAGGCCGACTTCTCTGTCATCATCGACACCATCAACTCCACGGGTGCCATCGCCCTGCCGCCGCTGTTGAAGCAACTTGGCGTCAAGCGAGTCACCCTGCTCAACGACGAGCCGAACGGACTATTTGCACACAATCCCGAACCTATACCAGAGAACCTGTATGGCATCTCTGAGGCGATGAACAAGGAGCGCTACGATATCGGCTTCGTGGTCGATCCCGACGTGGACCGCCTCGCCTTCATCAAGCCCAACGGGGAGATGTTTGGTGAAGAATACACGCTGGTCTCCGTGGCCGACTACGTGTTGCAGCACACGCCGGGCAACACCGTCTCGAACCTCTCCTCCACCCGCGCACTGCGCGACGTGAGCCGCCAGTACGGCGTGGAATACAATGCCTCTGCCGTGGGCGAGGTGAACGTGGTGGAAAAGATGAAGGCCACCAACGCCGTCATCGGCGGCGAAGGCAACGGCGGTGTCATATACCCCGAGCTGCACTATGGCCGCGACGCCCTCGTGGGCATCGCCCTTATTCTCTCCTACATGGCCACCTCCGGCAAATCCTGCGTTGAACTCCGCTCCCTGTATCCCGACTACAAGATCTCCAAGAACAAAATCGAGCTGCGCGGCGAGATGGACACCGCCAAGATACTCGACAGCATCGCCGAAAAGTATGCCAACCACGAGGTCAATCGCACCGACGGCGTCAAAATCGACTTCGAGGACAGTTGGGTACACGTGCGCGGCTCCAACACCGAGCCCATCCTGCGCGTCTATGCAGAAGCCCTCTCCGAGTCCACCGCCGACAACATCGCCCGCAAAATCCTCCAAGACGTCCGCGAAATCATCCAATAACAAAGCATACCGCGTTTGCTCATGAAACCACGATTGTTGCTTCTTTCACTCTGCTGCTGCGTCTGGGGTTGCGCCACCCAAGGACAAGTATCCACCGACAACGGCACACCCGTCCGGAAAGGATATGACATCACCATCAAAGGAGAAAAGGAGATCCCCTCCAAACTATATCTGTATGGACACAACGGCATTGATATCTACTGCTTGGACAGCTCAATCGTGATTAAGAACACAAACTCTTTCAAAAACAAGAAGAAAGAGATCCCCTGTGGAGTCTACACGGTTTCTCCCATCCCCAACGCCTCGGATCTCGATGCTTTGAGTCTCCGAAGTTTCCCCGTCATCATCAACCAAGGGAATCATTTCAGCATCAACCTTACGGACAACGCATCGTCGGACAACGAAGAGAACAACATACTTCTCCGCTATCACACCCAGATGTCCCAAAAGCGCGAACTTGTGCGCACCATGCTGGACAACCTCGCCGAAACCGCTCCTGACGCTTTCGTCACCCAATATATCCGCATAGACAACTTCTCTCTCTACGGAGAAGCTCTCAACAACAACACAGCCTACCAACACCTGCTCGACCTCATCGACTTTTCAGATCCTCGTCTCCTGCATGTGCCCGGCCACTACATCCGTGCCATGCTGGAATACATCTTGGAGCCGGAAGACCAAAATGCCGCCGACTGCATCGCCAAGGTTGACCAGCTGCTGTCACGCTGCACCAACCCCATCGTGCGCGACTACTACATCCGTAGCCTCTTTTCCCTGTTGGATGTCCACAATCCCGACTACGACCCCGTGCTGGTGCATCTCTACGACCATTACGATCATAGTTGGATTGAAGAGGGCTCCGAGCGCCGTATAGAACGAAAAATCAACAATCTGCGCAAGATTATCCCTGGAGCCCGGATTCCCGAACTCATCTCGCATGACATCGAAGGCAAAGCACATTCCACCCTGGACATCAAGGCCCATTACACCGTCCTTTGGTTCTGGGACCCCGACTGCGACCACTGCCAAGAGATGACACCGCCGTTGCATCAACTCTACCAAGAGCATGGCAACGACTACGACTTTGAGGTATTTGCCGTTGAGGTTAACGACGACTACGAGCGCTGGAAGGCCTTCTCCTACAAGCATCAGCTTTGGGACTGGACCAACCTGAGCACCTCGCGTGGAGAGCAGAACATCGACTTTATCGAGTATTTCGACATCATGACCACCCCTGTGATGTTCTTGATAGACAACACACAGGATCACACAATAATTGCACGTCAAATCACGTTAGACGAATTACGCTTATTTTTCAAAAACAGAACCACAAAAGAATAAAAACCAGTTATGAAAAAACATTATTTATTACTCTTTCTTATCTGTGTTTTCATCATAGGCGGCCTTTCCGCACAAAAAGGCAAAAGCACGCCCAAGCAAGGCCACGAAATCACTTTCAACATCAAGAACTCCAAGGACAAATTGATGTACTTGGTGATTCATTACAATGAGAAGCTGATTCTTAAAGACTCCGCGACACCCGTTGCACCTGGAAAATTCGTATTCAAGGGGACCAAGAAGTATGACGACGGCATGTATTCGCTCGTGTCCGGTGACAAGAAACTCTACCTGAACTTCATTATCGACAACAACCAATTCTTTACCTACAACCTTGACACGACAGGCAACGTTGAAAATTTCAACGTCCAAAATTCGCCCGAGAATGTGGAGATGCTGAAGTTCCAGCGCAAAACTGCAGACGCTCAGAAGAGAGCGACGGAATGGGGCAAGAAAGTGAAAGAATTTGAGGGCGCAGGCAACAAGGACAGTGCAGATGTCTACAAGGAAAAACTCAAGAATCTCAACACGGAGATGCAAGATTTCATCAATGACCTCATCGCTGCCCATCCCGATTATCTGTTCTCCAAGATGCAGAAATCCTACCAAGAAATCGAAGTGCCCACGATCACGAAAGAGGATGGCTCTGTCGACAAAGAAGCCCAGGTGTACTATTATCGCAAACATTATTGGGACAATGTCGACCTCGGCGACCACCGTTTCATTTATATTCCCTCTTTCGAGCCCAAATTGAAAGAGTATTTCACCAAAATACTCTATTACCAGAAATCCGACACCATCAACCAATATATTGACATGTTCTTGGCAAAGACAGAAAAGGACACGTTCATGTACCACTATTGTGTCAGTTGGCTCACATACGAATTCGAGACCAGCAAGATCATCGGACATGATGCCGTGTTCTATCATATTGCGAAGACCAACCAATTGGCCGGCAAGTGTTACTGGCTTGACGAAGACCTTCTGGGCAAATATCAAAAGCGCGTCAAGCGCATCGAGCCCATCCTGATCGGGAAAATCGCCCCTGAGCTCATCATCCCTGACACCAACTTGTACGAGGATGCCCGCCTTTGGAAATCGTCATATCACACCACAAAACCCTATACCATCCTCTGGTTCTACGATCCCAACTGCCCTACCTGTAAGAAAGAATCCAAAAAACTGTGCCAAGTATACGACTCCTTGGAGGCTGCAGGCACACGTAATTTCGATGTCTACGCCATTGGCAACGACGACACCATCGAGGCGTGGAAGAAGTATGTGAAGGACAACAAATACCCATGGACACAAGTCGGCGGCAACAAGGGCAACATAGATTACCTTGACTACTTTGGCATATACGAAACGGGCAATCCGGCCATGTTCATCATCGACAATTCCGACCACCGCATCATCCTCAACAAGCGAATTGACATGTTCAATCTGCCTCAATTCCTTGAAGAGTATGAAAAAATAGAGTTGAAAAAGAACAAGCAATAAATCCGAAAATACTTAACCCAACAATACTACTATGAAGGACATTTTTGAAAGAGTCAAAGAATCATCCGGCGGTCCCATTGGACAATATCGTGAAAAAATCGACGGATATTTCGCATTTCCAAAATTAGAGGGCGAGCTCGGCCCCCACATGCGTTTCAACGGCAAAGACGTGTTGTGCTGGAGCATCAACAACTACCTGGGATTGGCCAACCATCCCGAGGTGCGCAAGGCTGATGCGGAAGGCGCCGCGCGCTGGGGCATGGCGTACCCCATGGGCAGCCGCATGATGACCGGACAAACCGCGCTGCACGAGCAATTAGAAAGAGAACTGGCCGAATTCGAGCATAAGGAGGCGGCCTTCGAATTCAATTTCGGCTATCAAGGCATCATGTCCACCATCGACTCCCTGGTAACCCGCCGCGATGTCATCGTTTACGATGCCGAGGCCCACGCATGCCTGCGCGACGGCATCCGTCTTCATATAGGTAAAAGTTTCAAATTCCGCCACAACGACATCGAAGATTGCGACAAAATCCTTGCCAGCGCCTGCGAACTTGCAGACAAGCAAGGCGGCGGTGTCCTGCTCATCACCGAAGGTGTGTTCGGCATGACCGGCGCGCTCGGTATACTTGACCAAATTGCAGCCCTCAAGAAGAAATACCAATTCCGCATACTCATTGACGATGCCCACGGCTTCGGCTGCATGGGCCCGCACGGCAGAGGCACCTCCGAGCATTTCGGCGTAATGGACGACATTGACATCTACATCGGCGCCTACGCCAAGTCCATGGCCACCATCGGCGGCTTCGTCGCTTCCGAAAAAGCCATCGTCAATTTCCTGCGCTACAACATGCGCTCCCAAATGTATGCCAAGTCTCTGCCCATGCCCATCGTGGTCGGCTGCCTGAAACGTCTCGAAATCATCCGCAGCGAAGAGGGCGACAGACTCAGAGCCCACCTCTGGGAGATCACCCGCAGCCTGCAAAAAGGCTTCCGCGAGTTAGGCTATGACATCGGACCCGCCGAGGCCTGTGTTACCCCCGTGTTCCTGCCCTGCAAGATTAACGAGGCCGCCAACATCGCCGTTGACCTGCGCGAGAACTACAACATTTTCTGTTCTATCGTCACCTACCCCGTCATTCCGGCCGGCATGCTCATTTTCCGCATCATCCCCACTGCCGCGCACAGCATAGAAGACGTCAACCGCACCTTGGAAGCCTTCCGCGACATCAAGAGCCGTTTGGCCAAGGGCGAGTATGACCTGCCCATTCCCGACATGGCCTTAATCAAGATGTAATCCAACCCTCCCGATAGCAAAGCACCTATCCACATAGGTGCTTTTTTTTACCCTGATCCAATATGGCCGGCATATATATACACGTTCCATTTTGCCTGAGCAAGTGCATCTACTGCGGTTTCTACTCTGTGGCGAGCACCCGCGACAAGGAATTATATGTCAAGACCCTGTTGGATGAAATCAGAATTCGGCGCGACTATCTGCCGCATGCCCCCCTACAAACTCTCTATTTTGGCGGCGGCACCCCGAGCCTGCTCACTGCCGACGAGTTGTCGCAAATATTGCGACAAGTGGAACATTATTACGACACAAGCAATCTGACGGAAATAACTTTGGAAGCCAACCCCGAGCAACTCACGCAAGATTATTGCAGCACACTGCGGGAGCTTGGCATCAACCGCCTCAGCATCGGGGTACAGTCGTTCCAGGAGCACGTATTGCGGTTCATGGGACGTCGGCACACAGCACAGCAAGCCCTCGATGCCGTAGGCAATGCACGGCAGGCCGGTTTCGACAACATCTCCATAGACCTCATCTATGGGGTCGCGGAACGCACCGACACCGAATGGGAGCAAGACCTTGACACCGCTTTCAGCCTCCCCATCCGGCACCTTTCGTGCTATGCCCTCACGGCGGAAGAGAACAGCCGGCTCTACAAGCAAATCCAAGGAGGCAAGCACGCGCCCGTGGACGATGAACAGGCGGCACGGCAATATGACTTGCTGATTGAGAAAATAACCGCAAGCGGAACACCCGAACGCCCAGGGTTTGAGCAGTACGAAATCTCCAACCTCTGCCAGCCCGACTTCGAGTCGCGCCACAACTCCGCCTACTGGAGCCACACGCCATACTTGGGATTGGGCCCCGCCGCACACTCCTTCGACGGGCACTCCCGGCAATGGAACCCGGCAAACCTGAAACATTACGCAGAAAATATCCAGTGCGGCAGGATGTGCGAGGAGCGTGAAGAGCTCTCCCCCACCGACATCTACAACGAAACAATCCTGCTGTCGCTGCGCACCCACAAAGGACTCCTGCTGGATGAAATCGCCTCGCACTATGGCGAAAAACGAGTCCAGGACATCATTCGCCATTTTGAGTCGAACGTGCCGACTATATGGTACGAAAATGCCGCCGGCAGACTGAGACTCACCGCAAAAGGTCTCTGGTTCGCCGACGGCATTGCCGAAAATCTCTTTATCGTGGATTAGAAACGATAACCTATATTCAAGGAGAAATTGAAATAAAGGTGGTGAGCATCCTCGTATTTGAATTGTTGAATCTCATTTGACGGAGATGCACCTGGTTCTGAATAGAAATGTTCGTTATGTCCCCAACGCGGTCTTAAAACATCCATCGGGACCTCAGCACCGTTTTCATCATAAACAGGTGTGGTGGGGATATCTCTGATATCGGTATATTTCGTACCGAATCCACCTAATGTCAGGTCAGTGAAGAAATAGAGTTTATGTTTGATGGTGGTGAAGCCCAGTCGTAGCGTGCCACCGGCTCCCATTTTGTTTTGGGCAGTCCAATCAAATTTCTTGGGTCTCTCCACCCTGTTGCCAAAGCGCAGATCAACACCTGTGCCGAGCATAAAAGAGGCTTTGTTCTCATAGTCACCCACGAGGAACAACGGTCCAGCACCGAGGTGGAACGGTCCACGCACGATAAACGGCCATTTCAGGGAGAGCATGCCGCCCACAGCCACATTATCGTTGGTTTTCAAAGGAACGGCAAAGTCGAAGCCTGCGCAAAGTCCAACATATGTGAAGGACCTTCTCATGGAGGCAATTTCGAAGTCGAGGCCGGCATTCACGCCCAAGAAGGCTTTTTTCGTGTAAGAGACCGTCTTTTCCTTGATTTCCTTTGTCTTTTCCACCACAGTCTGGGTAACGGTGCTGTTATCGGTATAGTCACCGATAGTCCAGCGCACACGACCTTGGTGGGCACTGGGCACGTAACAGGTCAGGTTCTGCCAACGCTTGATAAGATCGTTGGCCATCTTCTCGAATTGGGCCTCCACTTGGGAGAAATCATCCAACAAGACGGGGTCTTCTGAGGAGATGCCTTGGAACACCTCCTTATAGAGCTTGTTGTCTTCAGACACGTCGTTGCCCTTCACGGCAATCACATGGCTTTTGAGGAACTTGCCGCCGACAGAACGATTCACGACATTGTCGCGAATGTATTGGAAATAGGGGTTGTCAAGGCCACGTTGAGGAACGCCAAGGCGTTCGTCCTTGGAGTGGTTGTCGTAGCCGTCTGTGAAGGAGACCATGCAGGCATGGTCAAACTTGTCGCGATCCACTGCAGAAAGGGAGGATACATAGTCGGAAATCATGTCGGAGCCTTTGCGCATGGCATAATAGAGGGAGGTGTTGTTATAGAGGGTAAGGCCCTGGATAAACTTGATCATACGGTCCTTGGAGGATGAAGTGAGCGGCTCGATGTCGCGCACCATCTCGTCTGTGTTGCTCATGGTGTTGAAACCAATGATACCGATGCGGACGCTGCCGTCGGGCGAGGCGTTGTACAAGATATCAAGGAACTTGATGGCGCTGCTCTTGAGCTTGGCGAAGTTGGCATCACCCAATGAGTTGCTGCAGTCCAATATCAGCATGGCGACCATGATTTTGTCCGTCTCGAAGTTCTGCTGGGCGTCCTTAACCTCGCTGTCGCGCTGCCAGGAGTAGTTCTTGCCGTTATTCTGCCATTTCCAGAACTTCAAGCCATCCTTGAACCCGTCCGGGCAATCTGTGGTGGCCTTCTCGAAAGTGAACGAGATGGACTCATCCGGCTCAACCACACCGCGCAGCGTGTCAGGGACCGAAAAATAGATGCCTTTGGAGGAGATATTGGAAAGATTATAGACGAATTTCCCGCCGGCACTACGGCTGATGGAATAATCGCCCTCAATGTAGTACTTAGCCTTGTCAGCCTGCGCAAACGAGGCCACGACAAACAAAACACTTGCTAACAATAACAATATTCTTTTCATAATCACAAAAATTTATTTCTAAACTCTAATAACCTGCTTTTATTGCATAATACACCAAAAAGCGAAGCAAAGATATCCAATAAAAAAGCTGAATTTCCGCTTTTTAAAAAAAATTGCTAACCGTTGTATCTGAATATCTTTTCGTATCTTCGCCGTTCAAAACACCTTTGCTATGAAACATATTAACCTACTCATTATCTTATTCTTAACGCTTATTTTTGCAGACAGTTGCCAAAAAATGGAGCCGATTGCAGTCATTCCGGAGCCTTTGGAATGCTCGCCCAAGAAGGGACATTTTTCATTAGATGAAGAAACATTTCTCTGCTTCAGCAACTTTCCTGAAGATAAACGTGACATCCAGAACACGATCAGAGAGCAGTACACGAAGTTTTTCAAGCTCCGCCCGAACTTGGGAGACGCGGAGAGTGCCGGCAAGAACAGCATCCTCTTCGAGGTCAACCAGAAAAACGACAAGTCTTTGGGAGATGAGGGCTACGAACTGACCATTACGGGCAGGCGCATCGTTGCTCGCGCCAACAGTGCCGCAGGTCTGTTCTATGCCTTCCAGACGCTCAAGCAGATGAGCTATGGATCTCTTCTCGCGGACGGCGGCAAGCCCACCATCCCGTGCGCCAAGATCAAGGACCGTCCGCGCTTCGCTTACCGCGGAGCACATCTTGACGTGTCGCGCCACTTTTTTGACACAGACTATATCAAGAAATACCTCGACCGCATGGCCGTCTACAAGCTCAACAAGTTCCATTGGCACTTGACAGACGACCATGGCTGGCGCATCCAGATCGACAAATACCCGGCTCTGACCCAAAAGGGGGCCTGGCGTCCAGAGCGCAGCAAATGGGACACCCTGCACCCTGTCCTTCCAGACGAGCCCATGACGTATGGCGGATTCTACACCAAAGACCAAGTCCGTGAAATCATCGCATACGCTGCCGCCCGCAACATCGATGTCATCCCCGAAATCGAAATCCCAGGCCATTGCAGCGCCATCCTCGCCGCCTACCCGCAGTTCGCCTGCGACAATTATCCCTACACCGTGGCCGTCGGCCCCTATTGGCCGCCCAAGGCCATCATGTGCGCCGGCAACGACGGCGTGCTCGAGTTCTACAAGGATGTCCTACAGGAAGTCGCAGAACTCTTCCCCTACCCTTACATCCACATTGGTGGCGACGAAGCCTTCAACGACAACTGGCAAGTCTGCCCCAAATGCCAGCAACGCATCGCCGACAAGCAACTCAAGGACGAAATGGCCCTGCAGCAATGGTTGATGAACGAAATCGAAAAATACTTGAAAAAACTCGACAAGAAAGCCATCATCTGGGATGACATCGTATCTGAGGACATGGTCAACATGTCGACCATCATGAGTTGGCAAGACCCCAAGGCCGCTGTCATCGCGGCCAACCATGGCAACGACATCATCCGCTGTCCCACCTCGCACTGCTACTTCAATTTCTACCAAGACGACCCTGAAAAGGAACCGCTTGCCATGACCGGGCTCATCACCCTGGAGAAGGCCTATTCCTTCGACCCCATGCCAGCCGGGCTGAGCGACAAGGCAAAGCAACACATCCTCGGCGGCCAGTGCAACCTATGGACGGAGTTCATCAACACGCCCGAACAAGCCGACTACATGATCTACCCGCGCATCTGCGCATTGGCTGAATGCGTCTGGACAGACCCTTCGCATAAAGATTGGAAGAAGTTCCAAAACAAAGTGGAAATGCACACTGCTTTCCGCAAGAGATAAAAAAAAAGCACCAACTGGTGCTTTTTTTTATTTATAATTCACTACTTCAAAAAATTCCGGCGAGTTTCGATAATAATCGAAATTCAAGTTCTTGGTGAAGTGTCCCCTCACGAGCGAATCCTCGTTGTGACCCGTTGTATTGTCAAATTTCAGGATTATCCTGCATTTATTGCGAGACGCGAGCAAACCATACGCATCGCCTCCTTCGGAAACAAAGTTCGTATACTCCATCCGCTGCTGCACGATGTCGCCATGGGGGTTGGAGATATTGTAGTAATTGTTGAACTCGGAATTTGCCAGCCATGCATCCACCTCCAAGCAGAAATAGGGGCGGCCGTCCACCGTATCCACGTAGCGTGTTAAGCTGTTATCGGGAGACATGCCCTGAGCAATCATGCTCAACAAATCGGAAGGCTTGAACTTGTCAAACGTTATATTTCCGTTGGACTGGGGCATCATAAAACCTGAATTCATCTTCTTTTTGATGGTTTTATGCTCAACTTGCTGTGTATTGTTGTTCACTTCTATATAATGGAATGTGATATAGAAGTCGCTAATGGCGACATTGCGGTCGCGCGTGGACAAACCGCCGCCACCCTCCACCAGGAACGTAGGGGCGACATCGGTGGGGGAATCCGAGCTGAAGGGATTTTGGCTCAACGGACGCGTAAACTTGCAATTATCCACCACATTCGTCTCCGCATAGACTTCCTTGCCGCTCCGCTTGTTTTTAATCACCAAGCGATACTTGCACTGAGGATTAAGTGTCCATGTCGAGTAATAAAGGAGCTGGCGCGGGTTGGCGAAATAGCCGGACTCCTTGTTTATCGCGGTAGTCGTATCGAGCACCGCACTGCGTTGACGAATGCCCTGTGCATTATATTCTTCAAACCTAACCTCTATCGAATCGATAGGGTAATAGATATTTTCCCACTGGGATGCCTGCACTATGGTATTCTCATCTGTCAAGAAGCCTTTGTAGACCTTGAAATAGTGTATGGGATCATTGATATTGAGGATGCCATACGCAATGGAGATATCCTTGTAGTCGGCTGTAAGGTCTGGAGTATCGTTGCAAGCGCTGAAGAGCAGTGCCAACGGCATCAAGGCCGCCATTATGCGACCCATATAGGTATGTTTAGTCATAGTCTGGAATTTCTCTTATCCACGGGGTGCCAATACGTTCCCCTTTGTTGTTGGTCTTGGTGTTTTTCACGTATTTTTCATTGATATAATAGCAAAGGCGCGCCGACAGAACATGATTGCGCATCCTTCGCCATTCCCATTCCGTATACGAGCCATTATGATAGAACCCGACTTGCATTTCCCGAATGGGCACTAACGACATCTCCCAACGGATTCCAAGTGAAAGGTTCTTATAGAGACGAATATCGACATCTATCAACCCTGACCAGTCGTTTTTTTTGTAGGTGCCCGACCTGAGGTTCGTCGTATAGGTATATCCCTTGTATATCTCGCGGGCACGGACGAGGCGGCTCCAGGCAATGCCTGCACTGATGGACAAGCCCGACCGGAAATCTTCATAGCGGAACATCAGCGGCACCTCGACATAGTCCAACGTGATGCGGTAGAAAATTCTCTTGAATGGCACCGTGGGGTCTATTTGCGCACCGACAATGGTATCGAAGAAATTGTTGGGTACCGCCTTATGGTAGGAACCTTTTTGGGAATAAAGCAGTTCCAGCAGCAAGGACATATTCTGCTTGCGGTTCAAGGGAAGTTTCAGCCCCAATCCTGCGTTGACACCCACTTTGGTGAAGCCATGTTGGTCGTCGCCTTCCACTTGAGCGAAGTTGGCTCCTGCCGCGACATAGCCTATAAAACGCTGGGCCGATGCAGGGACCATAAAGGCCATACAACTTATTATCAACGATATATATATCAAAAAGAGTTTTTTCATCTCCATTTTTTTTGCGGCGCGAAAATAAAAAAAAAGGCCGACCATTCGGTCGACCTTTCATACTTATTTAGCATTTGGATTAATTAAGCTCTTCCTTTTCGAGGTTTTCCTTGAGGGATTGAAGAACGTCAAGGTCACCCAGGGTGGCTTTTTCCACATTGCTTTCGTTAACCTTGGCGATTTCCTTGGCTTGCTTGCGGGCGCTCTCTTCTTTCATGCGCTCTTCGTCTTCCTTGGTCATCTGCCAGGTCTTGGTGTGGGAAAGGTGGATCTTCTTGGCTTCCTTGGAAAAATCGACTACCATGAAATCCAATGTTTCACCAACCTTAGCGGTGGATTTGTCTTCCTTCAGCAAGTTGCGGTTGAAAGCAAAGCCCTCGATGTTGTACGGCAGGGCAACAACCGCGCCCTTGTCGTTGATAGAGGTGATAGTACCTTGGTGAACAGAACCGACGGTGAAGACGGTTTCGTATACATCCCAGGGATTCTCCTCGAGTTGCTTGTGACCCAAACTGAGACGACGGTTCTCGATGTCGACTTCCAGGACCACCACTTCGATTTCAGCATCAGTCTTGGTGAATTCAGACGGATGTTTGATTTTCTTGGACCAAGAGAGGTCAGAGATGTGAATCAAGCCATCCACGCCCTCTTCGAGTTCAACGAAAATACCGAAGTTGGTGAAATTACGAACGATAGCCGTGTGCTTGGAGCCAACAGGATACTTGGTGAGAATGTCAATCCAAGGATCCGGTTTGAGTTGCTTGACGCCGAGGGACATCTTACGCTCTTCGCGGTTGAGGGTAAGGATGACGGCTTCGACTTCGTCGCCTTCCTTGTAGAAATACTTGGCAGTGCGTAAGTGCTGGGACCAAGACATTTCTGAAACGTGGATAAGACCTTCCACGCCCGGGATGATTTCCACGAAAGCGCCGTAGTCGTTGACCACAACAACTTTGCCCTTCACCTTGTCGCCAACCTGCAAATTCGGGTCGAGCTTGTCCCAAGGATGCGGGGTGAGTTGTTTGAGACCCAACGCGATGCGCTTTTTGCCCTCGTCGAATCCCAAGATGACGACGTTGATTTTCTGGTCGAGTTGGACGACCTCTTCGGGGTTGGTGATACGACCCCAAGACAGGTCGGTGATGTGGATAAGTCCGTCCACACCGCCCAAGTCGACAAATGCGCCGTAAGAAACGATGTTCTTGACGGTACCTTCGATGATCTGACCCTTTTCGAGCTTGCTGATAATCTCGTCCTTTTGGGCTTCGAGCTCAGCTTCGATGAGAGCCTTGTGGGAGACCACGACATTCTTGTACTCGTGGTTGATCTTGACAACCTTGAATTCCATGGTCTTGTCAACATACACGTCGTAGTCGCGAATGGGTTTGACGTCGATCTGGGAACCCGGCAAGAAAGCCTCGATGCCGAAGATGTCGACGATGAGACCGCCTTTGGTCTTGCCCTTGACGTAACCGGTGATGATCTCCTGGTTGTCGTAGGCTTCGTTGACGCGCTGCCAAGACTTGAGGATGAGGGCGCGTTTGTGGGAAAGTTGAAGTTGGCCGTTGGCATCTTCCTGGCTTTCCACATAGACTTCGATTTCGTCGCCGATCTTAAGGTCGGGGTTGTAGCGAAGTTCGGAAGCATTGATGACGCCGTCGGACTTGAAGCCAATGTTGACGACCACTTCGCGGGAGTTGATGGAAACGACTTTACCCATGATAACGGCGTTCTCGTCGATGGACTTGAAGGACTTGGTGTAAAGATCCTCCAGGCGAGCTTTCTCATCGGCAGAATATCTGGATTCCTCCGTGTCGATCTTATTCCAATCGAAATTCTCAAGAGAGCCGTAGGCGTTTTCAAATTCTCTCATCTTGCGGGGTCTCGGGGCCTTGGGCTCTTCTGCGGGAGCCTCGGCGACGTTTTCAACAGCTTCTGTTGCAACTTCGGCAACCTCAGCAACAGTTTCAGCAGCTTCTGCGGCAGTTTCAACGGCCTCATTTGCGGCATCGACCACGTTCTCAACCTGATTCTCAACCTGTGCGGCTTGCTCTTCGGGGTTGTTGATGATTTCTTCTGACATAAAAATTTTGTCCTGTTTTACCTCGGACATTAGGTTTTTAAAGATTAAACTATGAGGTTAATTTATTGATACTCAGTCGCAGAGCCTCTTACGAAAGAAGTGTGCAAAAATACAAAAAAATCAATACGAAAAAAATATTTTTTTCATTCAAAAGACATATCGAAAAAAATTGTATTTTTGCAGCCGTAAACATTGCGGGGTAGAGCAGTGGTAGCTCGTCGGGCTCATAACCCGGAGGTCGCAGGTTCGAGTCCTGCCCCCGCTACCAAGCCAACGGAAGCATTTGTAATGCTTCCGTTTTTTTATCCCCTATTCTTGCGTCACCTCACCTTTTCCAGTGACTTGAGCAGCAGTGTGACGATGCCCTCGTACGATTCCAACCCGCACTTGTCGCACATGTCATCGGGGTTATGATACCCGCCGACACGCCCGCCCAGGGTGTAAATGAACACAGCAGGCATGCCCTTGGCCGTGAAAGGATAATGGTCGCTGTTGGCGGCATTGGCACGCGAACGCACCTCCTTGACGAGGTGTGCCTCGTCGTTATAGTCAACCATCGCCTGATAAAAATCCTTGGTGTTGTCACTCTGCGAATTCACCATCATGATGCCGTCATCACCGCCGCACATCAAATCTATATTGAGAACCATCTTCACTTTGGAAAAGTCGAACAACGAGTCCTTCACGAAAGCCGTGGATCCCATCAAGCCTGCCTCCTCCCCGCTGAAAAACAGAAACAAGGTGGTATAATAAGGAGGATTTTTTTTGTAATAATGAGCCATGTCGAGTACAGACGAGGCACCAGAGGCATTGTCATGCGCGCCGGGAAAAATGACGCTCTCCCCCATCTGGCCAAGATGGTCGTAATGCCCGCAAATCAGCACCAAACTGTCGGGCTCGCCTGTGCCGCGCAACATGCCACACACATTCTGGGTAGGATGATAAGCCAGCACATTGCTATAGGACAAGGTCAACTTCGAGTGTTTCTTCATCTTGCGGGGGTGGATGTACGCCATCACGTAGTCACACGAGCTTTGCGCCGACGCAAACGACCACACTGGAATGTCCTTCACAGCCACCAAGAAGCCCCTGAACGGCAGCTGGCCGTTATACCAAGCCAGCTGACGGAATATCGAGTTGAGCTTCTTCGCATCTTCCGCATCCGTGCAGAGCGACATGTCGACGAAAACCAGACTTTTCGACAGGACCGCGCTGTTCTTCTGACAAAAATCCAGCAACTTGTCGGGATCCAAGATATCCGACGGGTTGATGGGCAACAACTGGAACGTCCCGTCCGCAGGATGAGAAAAGGGTGCCATGGCAAAATCCTCCCACGGGCGCAGCGACTTGCCGTCGAGTGCGGCCTTCACGGTTCCTTCCATAGCATAGACATTGAACCCGTATCGGTGGTAATACTCCTGCACAAAGGGTTCCACGCCAATCTGACGGAGTTGCGCACGCAGGTATTCCGCCGCAATACTGTCACCGTTGTAGGCATAACCGCGCCCATGGAAAGCAGGCGACGCGAGGGCGCAAATGTATTGGCGCACTTGATTGCTGTCCTGGCAGAATGCCGCCAGCAGGGACAAAGCCATCACCAAAGTAAGAAGACTCTTTTTCATGAAAGGAGGTGTTATGATATACGTTACAAGACATTTTCCACACAATGCCAAAGCCGGTCTGCGGTTTGCTGCCAACTGAAAAGTTCACGGCGAGTGCGTCCCTTGGCGATGAGTCCATCGCGCAGCAGGTCATCTTTCCAAAGCGCAAGCATTGCATCGGAAATTTGCGACACACTGTGAGGGTCGACGAGCATTGCGGCATCGCCCGCCACCTCCGGCATGGAGGTGACATCGGAGGTGATCACGGCCGTCTCGGCATGGAAAGCCTCCACAATGGGTATTCCAAAACCCTCAAACAGAGACGCATACACCAACGCACGCGCAGAAGAGTACAGCAGGCACAATGTTTCCATCGGCTGTCGGCCCAACATCACAACATCATTCTTGAAACCCATCGCCTCGTAGGTGTCCTCAATCTCTCCCTGCCACCATTTCTTATCACCCACCACCAACAGTTTCGCGTTGGACTGCTCACGAGACTTGAAATCGTCGAAAGCCCTAAAGATGTTGGCAAGATTTTTCCGTTTATGAATCAGCCCCACAAACAAGAAATACGGACAGCCGCGGGCGTACCGTTCCCGCACCTGCTGCTGTTCCTCAGGCGTAAAAGGCCTGAACAACTCGTTACAGCCATTGTAAACGACCTCTATTTTTTCCAGAGGGACATTGTACGTCTGGTGAATGTCTTGGCGTGTGTATTCCGAGACGGTGGCGATTCGGTCTGCCGACTGGGCGAACCGCGGGAAGAAGCGGTCGTAGTAGCGCAAGACGACAGGCTTGATAAAATCGCGATGATGGGCAAAGTTAAGGTCGTGTATCACGTTGACGCACTTGGTGTCATGCACGTGCAACGGAATCCAGCCATCGGTTGAGAGGAACAAATCCGGCCGGATAGAACGGAGCTTGGAGGGTATGCCACACTCGAAAAAGAGATACCACAAATAGGGATGGCGCGCCTGCGGGTGAGCCACCACCGGCGTCACATTGGAGGCATAGACAAATTGCTCGTCGTATGGACGGTCGAACAGGAAATAGAAATGATGTTCAGGATGCTGTGCAACGATTCGGCGAAGGCTCTCATGCGTGAACCATCCGATTCCTTCGAGCCTGTCTTTCAGAAGAAGTCGCGTATTGACAGCGATTTTCATCGCAAGGGGATTTACTGATTGCCGTTGCTTGGACGAATATCCTTGGCATTAAGCTGGATATTCACCACGTTGTTCCAAACATTCTCCTCAACGTGATAGAGCATGTCAAAGGACTTGTTATCCCTGATGAGAGGCAACTTGTCCTTCATGTTGAATGCAATGACATCAATAGGCTGCACAACACGGTCGGGATAAAGGACGCGGCATTTGAGGTGCTTGTCGCCGACGATGCGTCCCATGCCTTCATCCACGAGGCCATTGGACTGGAAAACGGGTTCCATATTGCCCGGGCCGAAGGGGGCGAATTGTTTGAGGTGGTTCATGAAACTGTGGGTAACCTCCGAGAGGTCAAGAGGCATATCAACGGAAATTTCCGGAATCGTGGAGGTCTCGTCGAGGTTCTCGTTCACGTAGGCTTCGAACTTTTCGATAAATTCCTCAAGATTCTCTTCTTTCATGGAGAGTCCGGCCGCGAACTTATGGCCTCCGAAATGTTCGAGCAGGTCGGAGCAGGAGTCGATACCGTCGTAGATATTGAATTCCTTGACGGAACGGGCAGAGCCGGTGATGAGTCCGTCGGAGGACTTGGTCAGGACGATGGTGGGCTTGTAGAACACCTCCACAAGGCGGGAAGCCACGATACCGATGATACCCTTGAACCAATTGGGGTTATAGATGACGATGCTCTTGCGTCCGATATATTCGTGGGAGCCTTTGATCATGTGGATGGCCTCCTCTGTGGCATTCCGGTCTTGTTCCTTGCGCTGTTCGTTCTGGGTATTGATCCGTTTGCCGATATCGGCGGACTTGTCCTCATCCTCGACGATGAACAGTCGCACCGACTCGCGTCCGCTTTTCATGCGCCCGGCCGCATTGATGCGGGGACCGACATAAAAGACGAGGTCGGAGATGGAGATCACGCGGGAGAAGATGGTCTCCTCCTTGAAAGGATAATGGATCTTGATGCCGGACTGGTCGAGAATGGATTTGATGCCCATTCTGGGGAACTTGTTGATGATTTCGAGGCCAAAGTGCGCGAGGATGCGGTTCTCACCGGTGATAGCCACGATGTCCGACGCGATGCTGATGGCGACGAGGTCCATGCGGGAGAGCCAGAGCTGGTCAGGCAGCTTATATTGCTGGCAGTATCCCTGTATAAGTTTAAAGCCGACGCCGCAGCCGGAGAGCTCCTTGTACGGGTAGGCGCAGTCCTTGCGTTTAGGGTCGAGGATTGCGACAGCCTGGGGCAGTTCGTCGCCCTCGAGGTGATGGTCGCAGATGATGACATCGACACCCAGCTTGTTGGCCATTTCCACTTTATCGTTGGCCTTGATGCCGCAGTCCAGGGAAATCAGCAGGCTGATATTGTTCTCATGACAATATTCCACGCCCTGGTCGGAGATGCCGTAGCCTTCGGTGTAGCGGTCAGGAATATAGTATTCCACGAGATCTTTGGATTCGGAACCGATAATTTCGCAGAGGAAAGAGTACAGGAGTGCGACGGCGGAAGTGCCGTCGACGTCATAGTCGCCGTAGACGAGGATTTTCTCATTGTTGATGATGGCATTGGAAAGGCGTTTGACGGCCTTGTCCATGTCTTTCATCAAAAAGGGGTTGTGAAGTTTGGTGATATCGGGGTTGAAGAACTCGGCCGCCGCCTCAGGAGTGGAGATGCCTCTTTGAATCAAAAGGGCTGCAAGCGGTTTTTCTATGGAGAGTTGGCTCGCGAGCCGTGCCGTGGCCGCGTCATCCGGAAGTTGCTGGCATATCCACTTTTTATTCATAATTTCACATTTTTATCAACCTGCAAAAATAAACTTTATTTTTCACAAAGTCAAGAGCAGGGAGCGTTTTTCTAAATTTTCATCTTCTTGTCGATATCATCCACATAAAGTTTCATTTTTTTGTCGGTTTCATACAAGTTGCTGATGGTCCGGCAGGCGTGCAGCACGGTTGCATGGTCCTTGTTGCCGCAATAGGCGCCAATGATGGTAAGGGGCAACTTGGTGTATTTCTTGGCAAAATACATGCTGAGTTGACGTGCCTGCACGATGTCGCGGCGACGAGTCCGCGCATTGATGGCCTCTGCGGAGATCTTGAAATAGTCGCACACGATCTTCTGTATGTACTCGATGGAGATCTCCTTGGCATTGGTCTTGACATATTTGTCGACCATCTCCTTGGCCAAGTCCACCGTGATAGCACGATGGTTGAGGGAGGCCTGCGCGAGGATGGCGATCATGGCGCCTTCCAGCTCGCGGGTGTTGGATGTGATGCGCAGGGCCAAGTATTCCACCACCTCCTTGGGGAAGGTGATGCCGTTGTTTTCCAGCTTCTTGTTGATGATGGCGATGCGCGTCTCCAGGTCGGGCACCTGCAAATCAGCCGTAAGCCCCCATTTGAAACGGTTGAGCAGGCGCGGCTCGAAGCCCGTGATCTCAACCGGCGACTTGTCGGATGTGATGATAATCTGCTTGTTGTGCTGGTGCAACGAGTTGAAAATATGGAAAAACGCCTCCTGGGTCTTTCCCTTGCCGCCCGCGATAAACTGAATATCGTCGATAATCAGCATATCCACAGACTGCTGGTAGAACCATATAAAATCGTTGATGTTCTTGTTGCGAAGCGCCTCCACGTATTGCTGGTAGAAAGTATCGCAGCTCACATAGACGACCGTCTTGTCCGGATGGTTGATCTTGGTCTGGATACCGATGGCGTTTGCCAGGTGCGTCTTTCCAAGCCCCACGTCGGAATAGATGAAAAGCGGGTTGAACGACGTCTGTCCGGGTGCCTTGGCGATGGCCCAGCCCGCGGAACGCGCCAAGCGGTTGCAATCGCCTTCGATGTAGTTGTCGAAAGTCAGCGTTTCCACCAGGTTGGAGGGGATCTTATGCTTTTGGATGCCGGGCAGCACAAACGGGTCGGGAATGTCGCGGTTGGGTGTCTGGTACACGTCAATGGGGGCCAAGGATGGCGGGTTGCTCACGGCAGGGCGGTTGTGCGACGGCAGCGTGATGGTCTGCGACTGGGCAGGATCAGGCTGTTGTTCCATAATCACCTTGTATTTCAGCTTCGCCATGGGGCCGATCTCCTTCTTGATGACACTCTTCAGCACATTGACGTAGTGTTCTTCCAAAAACTCATAGAAAAGATGGCTCGGCAACTGGAGCACAAGCGTATCCTCTTCCAAGGAAACCGGCACAATGGGGAGGAACCAGGTCTCGTACGCATCCTCCTCCACAATGTCATGTATCATCCCCAAGCACTTGTTCCAAACTTTGGTGTAGTCTTTCGTAATTTCGCTCATCTTACTCGTAACAATTTTTATTTTTTCTCATTCTCAACGAATTATGGCCTTGCAGCCATTCGTTTTTCCAGATGGCAAAAATAAACAAAAAAAAGTTTACAAAAAAAATGTTTTCAACTTGATTTTTAAAAAAATTAGTGTATAGACTTTAGCTCAAAATCTGTTGAAAACCATATTATAACTATCTATGTCAATATGTTACGAAATTCATCATATTTGCCAACATCCATCCACATATCGGACTGATGTTGATAACCACATATCCGACACTTGTTTATAAGTCGGAGATAAACAGGGGTCAGGGAGGCTTTCTCGACAGAGGGGATGTTATCCAGAAAACTGCGGTTGACCACATGGATACCGCTAAAAGCCATCATCACGGGATGTTGTGGGGAGACCGGCATGATTTCCTCGCCCGTCTTGACGTTTTTCCAGCCGCAGAGTTGCATATTGTCCCGTTCAAACACGAAATAGCGGGCGGTTTGCCGGTCGCGCACGGCAAGGGTGGCATCTGCACCGGAGGCCAGATGATATGCCACCATGGCGCGCAAGTCGATGGACGACAGGATGTCCACATTATATAATAATAGTATGTCACTATCGCCCAACAACGGCTCCGCGAACTTGAGCCCTCCGGCCGTGTCGCGCAGATAGGCCCTCTCGTCGGAAACACGGACGCATCCTGCAAAAGGGTACGTGCGGACAAAGTCGACAATCTTATCGGGAAAATGGTGCACATTCACGACAACATTGCGGATTCCGGCAGCCGACATTTTCTCCAGCGCATGCTGCAACAAGGGTTTCCCCTCGTAACAGACCATCGCCTTGGGGCGGTCGGCCGTCAAAGGATACAGCCGCGTCCCTAATCCGGCGGCAAATATGACAGCAGTAATGTTATTCACATCCACAATTCAATTGTATAATCAGTTCCTTTTGGCTTCGTTTTTCAGCATTGGAACGAAAAGGAAGTCGCCAAAGACCTCCTCCTGGAGGTTATTTTCGTCTATTTTAGTAAATCTTTTCATGGTTTGCGACTCATCGCCGACGGGGATAACCATGATACCGCCCACCTTCAGTTGCAGCACAAGAGCTTCCGGCACATTCGGCGCACCACATGTGACAATAATTCGGTCATAGGGGGCAAAGCGGGGAAGGCCCTTGTAGCCGTCGCCAAAGCACGTGACGATGCGGCTGTCGAGTTCTGCCAGCAATTTGGAAGTGCGTTTATACAGTAATTCCTGACGTTCCACGGTATAGACATGCGCTCCCATCGCGCTGAGGATGGCCGCCTGAAAACCGGATCCCGTACCGATCTCAAGCACCGACAAGCCCTTCGTGATCTTCAGCAGCTGCGACTGGAAAGCCACGGTGGATGGATGCGATATGGTTTGTCCAGTCAGAAGCTTAAGAGCCACATCGTCATACGCCCTGTTCCACAGAAAAGACTCCAAAAAACGATGGCGTTCCACCTTGTCGAATGCCTCCAAGACATTCTCATCGTCAATGCCCTTCCTGCGGAGTTCCTCTATCAGTCTTTTCTTTGCGCCAAGCAACAGATAATCATCAGTCATATTTCAGTATTAGGGTGCAAAAATAAAAAAAAAGTGGAGATGAGTAATATTTTCAGACCGCAAAGATAACAAAAAAGCGGCAGGAGTCAAGTCCCGCCGCCATTATCAATTAACATAAAATATTTCCATTATTTCTTGTAGAACACAAACTTCCCGTCCTCCACGGAATCCACCATGATGGTGCAGTCGTGGTCGATATCCTCGGCGAGGATGATCTTGGAGAGTTCATTGAGTATCATCTTCTGTATCACGCGCTTGAGCGGTCGGGCTCCGTAAAGCGGGTCATAGCCCAGATCCAACAGCAGGTCCATGGCGTAGCGACTGAACTCAAGCTTGATGTTGCGTTGGCCCAGCAGGGTTTCGAGCTGTCCGAGTTGCAACTTGATGATCTCCTTGATCTCACGTTTGGAGAGAGGCTGGAACATCACAATCTCATCGATACGGTTGAGGAACTCAGGCTTCAAGGTCTTCTTCAACAAGTCGGTGACTTCAGTTTTGGTACGTTCAAACACCTCAAGGTCGGAGTAGTTGGCACGGTCGGAATAGTTATCCTGGATAATGTTGGAGCCGAGGTTTGAGGTCATGATGATGATGGTGTTTTTGAAGTCGGCCACTCTGCCCTTGTTGTCGGTCAACCGACCGTCGTCGAGCACTTGGAGCAAGACATTGAACACGTCGGGATGCGCTTTTTCAATTTCGTCAAAGAGAATGACGGAATAGGGTTTGCGGCGCACCTTTTCGGTGAGTTGTCCGCCCTCGTCATAGCCCACATAGCCGGGAGGCGATCCAATGAGCCGGGAAACGGAGTACGATTCCTGAAACTCGCTCATATCGAAGCGTATCATGGCATCTTCAGTATTGAACAAATACTCGGCGAGTGCCTTGGCAAGTTCTGTCTTGCCGACACCTGTGGTGCCCATAAAGATGAACGAGCCAATGGGACGCTTGGCATCCTGAAGTCCGGCACGACTGCGGCGGATGGCGTCGGACACGGCTCCTATGGCCTCGTCCTGGCCCACCACACGCTTGTGGAGTTCCTCTTCCAGGTGCAGCAACTTGGATTTCTCACTCTGCATCATCTTGGTCACGGGAATGCCAGTCCAACGCGCCACGACCTCGGCGACATCGTCGGCGCCGACCTTTTCGTCGATCATAGCCGCGTCGCCCTGCAACGCCTCCAGTTCTTTCTGGAGTTTGGCCATTTCATCCTCATCATTCTTGATGAGGCCGTAGCGCAATTCCGCCACACGACCGTAATTGCCCTGGCGTTCCTCATTGGTGGCTTCCAATTTGTAAGCCTCGATTTCATCCTTGCAATGCTGGATCTTGTCCATGATTTCCTTCTCGCTGCGCCATTTGGTGGAAATAACATTGCGTTTTTCCTGCAACTCGGCGATCTTCTGGCTAAGGTCTTCCACCTTGGCCGTGTCGTTCTCGCGTTTGAGGGCCTCGCGTTCGATCTCCAGTTGGCTGATTTTGTGTTCCACCTCATCCAGTTCCTCCGGCACGGAGTTGATTTCGAGCTTGAGTTTGGCGGCAGCCTCGTCGATGAGGTCTATGGCCTTGTCGGGCAAGAAGCGGTCGCCGATGTAACGCTGCGACAACTCGACGGCGGCGATAATGGCCTCGTCGAGAATCTTGACCTGATGGTGGCTTTCGTAACGCTCCTTCAAGCCACGAAGGATGGAAATGGCGGCATATTTGTCGGGCTCCTCGATCTTGACGGGTTGGAAACGACGTTCGAGGGCCTTGTCTTTCTCGAAATACTTTTGATATTCGTCAAGGGTGGTGGCGCCAATGGACCGGAGTTCGCCACGCGCCAAAGCAGGCTTGAGGATGTTTGCGGCATCCATCGCGCCCTCGCCGGACGCGCCCGCCCCCACAAGCGTGTGAATCTCGTCGATGAACAGGATAATTTCACCATTGGAGTGAATCACCTCGTTGATGACACTCTTGAGACGCTCCTCGAACTCGCCTTTGTATTTGGCACCAGCGATAAGTGCGCCCATGTCAAGAGAGTAAAGCTTCTTGCTCTTGAGGTTCTCGGGAATGTCGCCACTGACCAATCTTTGGGCCAAGCCTTCGGCAATGGCTGTCTTGCCGACACCGGCCTCGCCAATCAGGATGGGGTTGTTCTTGGTACGGCGCGACAGAATTTGCAGCACACGGCGAATCTCCTCGTCACGCCCGATCACGGGGTCGAGTTTGCCCTGACGTGCCATCTCATTGAGGTTCTTGGCGTACTTGTTGAGGGCGTTGTAGGTCTCCTCATTGGAGGCAGAGGTGACTTTACTGCCTTTGTGCAACTCCTGGATGGCATTCTTCAAGCCCTTTTCGGTCATGCCTGCATCCTTGAGAATTTGGGATGCGGAGCCATTGGCGCAAAAAACACCATAGAGCAAATGCTCCAAAGAGACGAACTCGTCACCGGAGTCCTGACAGAAAATAATGGCCTTCTGCAAAGCTGTTTGCGTGTTGCCGGCCAAGTAGGGGTCCCCACCCGTCACTTTGGGCAGCCGCGCGATTTCGCGGTCCACCACAGCGGCGACAGTCTTGGGGTTACAATCTTGCTTTTTCAGCAAAAAAGGGATCACATTGTCGTCCACCTCAAGCATAGACTTGAGGATATGGAGGGGTTCCAGTTGCTGGTTCTGATTGCGCATGGCAATCATCTGGGCGTTGGAAATAACCTCTTGTGTTTTGATTGTCAAATTGTTAGGGTTCATTATGTTTTTCTCCTTTCTTTTTCAAATAACATCGCTTTTGAGCAAGAATATTGCCAAAGACAACAATACTGACAGAATGGCAGGTTTGCCAACCCAAGCCACTTTTTTTGTATTTTTGCCGTTTTAAAGAGATAGCCTTCATGACCTGTCGAAAACACATGTTTTTACTGCTTCTGTGCATCACCCTTATCATTGGATTGAAAACGGGTAACGCACAAAGTGGCGACAGGCCTGAGGAACACAAAATCGACTCTGCCATGGCCATCTCGCCCGACTACATGCCCGTGGGCGTGGCCGACCTCTCCGGCGCGTTTTTCATGCCGCTGGTCTTCAAGCCCATCGACACCTCCTCCTTCTACTCCTCCGAGTTTGACCCGCTGAACCTGACCTCCGACATGTACCAAACGCTGGGCATCTATTCACAAGCGCACAAATCCATAGTGTTCGACTATACGCATGATGTCGGATTCTCGATGATCTCCCTCCCCTACCCAGCCTATTTCAAGACCCAAAACGACTTGCGATATTACGACGTGAAAGGCTCTTTCACAGATATTTCAGCAGCATTCGAAATCGCAAAGGGCCAGCGTATCCACGTCACGCATGCCCAAAAGATCAAACGCTTCGAGTTCAATGCGTCGTTAGAGGGCTACAACAACGCGGGAAAATTCCTGAACCAGGCATGCAACCTGTTCGACATCAATGCTGTAGCACACTATTCCATCCCCAAAGACATCTACGGTTTCATCGTTTCCTACATCTTCAACCACGGCAAATACCAGGAGAATGGAGGGCTGTCCGATTACCTCACTTTCCTCACCCGTCCCACTATCATCGAAGACCAGAATGTCTCCACCGACCCTGTGTCATTCGCCGTCTATTTCAGCAATGCCCTGAGCACCATTAACACCCATGACGCCCAACTGCTGCAATATGTCAACATCAAAAGCAAGGGTGGGCGCAATCTCGGCACCATAACCCACACTTTCCAGTTCAAAAAGCTGAAGAGCATTTTCTTCGACCACGACCTCAACAACGATTTCTACCAAAACCAATATTATCTGAACACGGACACCACGCGCGACACGCTGAACTACTACAGCATTGTCAACTCGCTGCAGTGGTCCAACTTCTCGCCGTTGAGCCGGGTGAGTGACCAGAACTATTTCTTCCGCATCGCAGGCGGGATACGCCACGAATACGTGCATTCCCACATGCCCTTTTATGTGGGAAACAACTACACGCTCTTCGCCCGCACTCGCATCCGTCTTTTCTCCGTTTGGGACATTTTCGGCGACATTGCCTATTCCTTCAACAACTACAACCGCGGCGACGCCATCGCCCACGTTGGAGCCACATTTGCCATCAGCCGAAAAATGCAGCACTACATTGGTCTTACAGCAGATTTTTATCGCGTCTCGCCCGACTACTTCTACTCGTACTACATCGGCAACCACAACATGTGGTACTCGGAGTGGCACAAAGAAAACACCATGAAGTTGGGCGCCTATTGGACCATTCTCAATTACAAGTTGAGTTTCAATTATTTCTTATTAGACCATCATCTCTATTTGGACGAGAGCTGCACGCCCCAGGCCGTTGACAAAGGCATTCATCTGGTACAGCTCAACTTGCTGGCTCCTATCCGCATAAAGGACTTCTTCATGGATCTCAACTTGTCGTTGCAGCACTCCACCAACTCCATTGTGGCCGTGCCCCTGTTTACCGGCAAGATGCGCGCCGCTTACAAGTTCCGCATTTTCAAAAACCGCCTGCGCATCCAAATCGGCACGGATCTGATGTACAACACCCTGTATTTTGCAGATGCCTACAACCCTCTTCTCCACCAATTCTACCATCAGGAGAGCGTGAAGGTGGGCAATTTCCTCTATTGGGATATGGATCTTTCGCTACAAGTGAAACGACTCTCCTTCTATGTGCGCGGCGGGAACCTTTTGGACGGCATTCTCGGCTACCACTATTTCACCACGCCCTACTATCCGATGCAAGTCCGCAACATTTCCATCGGCATCACATGGAGGTTCTACGATTAAGCAAATTTATCCAACAACTTTTGTAATCACATATAATACAATGACATACAGGATCGAAAAAGATACGCTCGGCGAGATGAGCGTGGAGAGCGACAAACTTTGGGGCGCACAGACGCAACGCGCCATGGAAAATTTCGTCATCGGCAAGAAGAAGATGCCCATTGAGATCATCTACGGCATCACCATTGCCAAGCGCGCCGCAGCCTGCGCCAACTGCGACCTCGGCGTCATGACTCCGGAAAAGCGCGACCTCATCGTCAAGGCCTGCGACGAGATCCTGGCCGGCCAGTGGGACGACCAGTTCCCCTTGCACATCTGGCAGACGGGTTCCGGCACCCAGACCAACATGAACGTCAACGAGGTCATTGCCCACCGCGGGCAACAGCTTCATGGCGGCCGACTCGACGACTACCCGCTCTTCCTTTCCCCCAACGACGACGTCAACCAGTCGCAGTCCACCAACGACATCTTCCCCACGGGCATGCGCATTGCGGCCACCAAGATGCTGCTGGAGCATACGCTTCCCGCTTTGGACCGCATGATGGCCACCTATCGGGAGAAGGTCGCCGAGTACAGCGACATCAAGAAGATCGGGCGCACACACCTGATGGACGCCACACCTCTGACTTTAGGCCAGGAACTGTCGGGACATCTTTCGCAGCTGGAGCACGGCAAGGAGGCCATCCGCAACGCCATGGTCCACATAATGGAGCTGCCCATCGGGGGCACGGCGGTCGGCAACGGCTTGAACACGCCCGAGGGGTATGACAAATTAGCCTTGCGTTACATCAACGAGTTTACGGGGCTTACGTTCACCAACTCGCCCAACAAGTTTGAGGCGATGGCCACACACGACTCGATGGCTGAGGTGTCAGGTGCGCTGAAACGTTTGGCCGTGTCGCTGATGAAAATCGCCAATGATTTCCGCCTGCTCAACTCCGGTCCGCGCTGTGGCATCGGCGAAGTGGTGCTGCCCGCCAACGAACCCGGTTCCTCCATCATGCCCGGCAAGGTAAACCCCACCCAATGCGAGGCGCTCTCGCAGGTGTGCTGCCAAGTAATCGGCAACGACGTGGCCATCACCACCGGCGCCATGCAGGGCCATTTGCAGCTCAACGTCTTCATGCCCCTCATCGGCCGCAACACCCTGCAATCTTCACGTCTGCTGGCCGATGTCATCAACTCCTTCAACGACCACTGCCTCAAAGGCATCGTCCCCAACCGTGAGCGTATCGCCATGCACCTCAACAACTCGCTGATGCTGGTCACCAAGCTCAGTCCCCACATCGGCTACTACAACGCCGCCAAGATCGCGCAAAAGGCCCATGCCGATGGCACGACCCTGCGCGAAGCCGCCCTCGCACTTGCCCTCGTCACCCCCGAAGATTTCGACAAGTGGATGTCATAAGGTCAACGACAGATAAGCCTCACACGCCTTGAACCCATAATTACCACCCCTAAATTCCCATTTCAATGTCCATCATACTCATCGCTTCCCTTGCCCCGGTTCTTTTGCTACTGATTTATATCTACGCAAAAGACAAATATCAGAAAGAGCCTTTCAGCATGCTCATGAAGGCATTGCTGGGCGGCGTTCTGGCTGCCGGGTTAGACATTCTGTTACTGACTATCGTTGGATTGTTCTACAGCCCGGCATTCTCCAATGAACTGCACAGCGCCCTTTACCAAGCCTTTTGCATGGCCGCCTTGCCAGAAGAGCTGTGCAAACTGTTTTTCCTCTATCTATTCATTTGGAACAGCCAGTATTTCGACGAGTACTACGACGGTGTGGAATACGCGGCATTTGTGGGATTAGGGTTCGCCGGTTTGGAAAACGTGATGTATGTGCTGCAAGGTGGCGTCAGCGTGGCCGTGGGCCGTGCCCTGTTCGCCGTGCCTGCACACTTCTTCTTCGCCATCTTCATGGGCTATTTCTTCTCCATGGCCAAGTTCAAGCCATGGAAAAAGAGCACATACCTGCTGTTGGCCTACATCGTGCCCGTCATCCTGCACGGCATCTATGACGGCATCCTGATGACCCAAAACGTCATTGCGGAAGCCGACCCTGCCACAGCCGGATTCCTCGGCCTTGGCTTCTTCATCTTCTTCCTGATGATATGGCGACGGGCCATCAAAAGAGTGAAACATGTCGTTGGGAAATGATCGTTCCCGGCATCGTTTATGACAAAACATTGATACATTTTATTAAAAACACACATATACAAGATGAATAACCCCACACTTGACAACATCGAATCCCTCTTTCCGAAAGATTTCACCGAAGAGCAGAAGGCCAAGGCCAAGACGCTTTTCTATAAAAGGATGTCCATTGCCGCGCATCAATTTTATGGCGGCAAGATGCAGACGCTGCCCAAGGCACCGATCTACGGATTCAACTGGTTCAACGTCTGGTACACGCCGGGCGTATCAGCTGTTTCCACCACCATCCGCGACGACAACGACGCCTCCTTCCACCTGAGCAACCGCGCCAACCTCGTGGCTGTGGTCAGCGACAGCACGCGCGTGCTAGGCGACGGCGACTGCACCCCGCCGGGCGGACTCGGCGTGATGGAAGGCAAAGCCATGCTGATGAAATACCTCGGTGGCGTGGACTCCATCCCTCTCTGCATCGACAGCCGCGACGAAAAGGGCGAGCACCAGGCCGACAAGGTCATCGAGTTCGTCAAGATGGTGCAGCACAGCTTTGGGGCCATCAATCTGGAAGACATCTCCCAGCCCAACTGCTACCGCATTCTGGACACTTTGCGCGAGGAATGCGTCATCCCCGTCTGGCACGACGACGCCCAAGGCACGGCATGTGTCACCTTGGCCGGACTCATCAACGCCTTGAAGATTGTGGGCAAGCCGATGGAAAACATCAAAGCCGTATTATACGGCGCCGGTGCTGCCAACACCACCATTGCCCGGCTGATGATCACCGACGGCGTGAAAGCCGAGAACCTCATCATCTTCGACACGAAAGGCACCCTGCACAAGAACCGCACTGACATCCGCGACGACCACCGCTTCTACCGCAAATGGGAACTCTGCCAGACCACCAACCCCGGCTGCATAGAGACCCCCGAGGAGGCTTTTAAGGATGCCGACGTGCTGATTGCCCTTTCCAAACCGGGCCCCGACACCATCAAACCCGAATGGATCCGTCTTATGGCCGACAAATCCATCGTCTTCGCCTGCGCGAACCCTGTACCGGAAATCTACCCCTACAAAGCCAAGGAGGCCGGTGCCTTCATTGTGGCCACCGGCCGCGGAGATTTCCCCAACCAGGTCAACAACTCAGTGTGTTTCCCCGCCATCCTCAAGGGCACGCTGTTAGTATCGGCCAGCAAGATTACCGACGCCATGGCAATCCGCGCAGCCCACAGCATCGCCGACTTCGCCGAAAAGCAGGGCATCTCGCAAAACCGCATCATGCCCACCATGATGGACAGCGACCTCTTCCCCAACGTGGCCGCCGATGTCGCCATGCAAGCCATCGAGGACGGCGTGGCCCGCAAGACACGCACCTGGCAGGAGGTGTACGACATTGCCTGCAAGGACATCCAGGAGACTCACGAGCTGGTGGAACTCTTTCAAGACAAAGGCTATATCCAGCCGTTCCCCGAAGAGAAAGTCAACGAAATCATCCAGCAAGTGTGCGCAGAACTGTAATGGCCGAACCTGCTCTACACGATTCCCTTCGGAGATGGGCCGACGCCCTCCTCGATCCAAACTGGACAGCGCAGACGCTCGAGCCTGCGATGGAACGGCAATATCAGATGCACAACTGGTTCACGCCGGAGTTCTGCATGCTCTCATTAGAACGCATAACAGATTTCCTACAGGAAGCGGATCATGTGAGACCCTTCACTAAAACGGAAACACAAACGGTTGCGATTCTACCCAATTTCCGCACTCCCCTATCGGGATTCCGGGACATCCTCTATGTATTGCTGGGCGGTCATAATGCCTTAGTGCGAACGGATTCACACATTATATTGCTACCCACGCTGGTGACGGCATTGATGGCGTTGACACCCTCGTTGTCAAGGCGCGTCGTGTTCTGCAACAAGCTCTCCGGGTTCGATGCCGTCATCGCGGACTTGCCCGATAAGGACGAGGGGACGCTTGCCACACATCTGGCGCGTTTCCCCCATGTGTTACGCAAACCGCTCTGCCATGCAGCCGTACTGACAGGAGAGGAGACAGAAAAGGAACTTCGGGCGTTGGCACGCGACATTTACCTCTACTTCGGGCGTGCGCCACGCACCGTCCGGAAGCTGCACGTGACCGAAGACTACGATTTCTCGCCCCTCATACACATCCTTCACGAGGAGAGCCAAAGCATTGCAGGGCACAACCAATTCCTCAACCACTTGGATTACCAGAAATCCATCCGACTGATGAACAAGCAGTTTTACATGGATTCCGGAACCTTTCTGGTTGTGGAAAGTGCAGAATGCAATCCTCCCACCGCCGTAGTATATTACGAACATTATCGGAAAGGCGAAGAACCCGCTGTTGGATTCCATGGGAAGGAGTACATCTCGTCGCACCTGACCGGGATTCCATTTGGGCAGGCAAACACTCCCGCGCTATTCGACTATGACAACAACATCGACATCATGCAATTTTTAGGCCAGTTATGAAAAAAAGAATTATCGTAACCCTGTTCTTTCTTGTTGGCATCACCTCCATCTTGCTGACAATCTCCATTTTCAGGCTCTACACGGAGGCCGAGAAGGTGCAGCGGAGCATTTTCGTCAACGAGGTGCTGACAGCGGGCGAGGACATCGTGGATCGCATTGACGCCACCATCCTCAACGACACCTTAGACATTGACAAGATCACGATGGAAGACTCCATCGCTTCTGGCTCGGTGGACCTGACGGACGTGGTCTCGGAGTTTCACACGCGCAAGTTTGTGCTCGACTCGGTCACCGGCCAACCTGTGGGCGTCATCAAGTCTGTGGTTTTCGTCAAGGAGAACAACAGCCGCATGGTGGAGAACGACACGGAATATTTCAGCCAGGCATTCCGCGCCCTCTTCCCCCTTGACAACGACCCCTGGTCACCGAAAAACGCCAAGGACAATCCCGCGCGCAACCTCAGCTTCACTGACGCCAACCTCGTGCAACTCGACAGTGTCACCATCCGAAAGCTAAGCAAGAGAACCCTTCACAACATCATCGAAACAGCCCTCCAAGAGGAGAATATCAATGCCAGGTTCGACTTTGCCCTCTACAACGCCTTCACCACCGACTTCATCATCGAGCCCCAAAGTGTCACGCCGGAACAGATTCTGAAAAGCGAGTATGTCTTCCGCCTGAAATACAACGAAAAAGTCAGCTCCCCGCACTACATCATCCTCTACTTCCCTGCCGAACGCGGCATCTTCTTACAGAGAATGAGCACCATCGTCATCCTCATTCTCGGCCTACTCGTGGTCTCCTTCACCATCTCCATCGTGGCCCTTTATTCGCTTTACCGCCAAAAGAAACTGTCAGAGGTGACCAACGAGTTCGTCAACAACATGACCCATGAGTTCAAGACACCCATTTCCACCATCTCACTCGCATGCGAAGCCCTCTCCGACTCCACGCTGCACAGCAATGCCGACATGCGCGAGGCCTACATCAGCATCATCCGTGACGAGAACAACCGTCTCAAGAACATGGTCACCACCATCCTTCAAACCGCACAGCTCAAGAAGGGACAGGTGAAGATGAACATGGAACTGATCGACATGCACGAACTCATCCATAAGGTCGCCGACAGCATCGCCCTGCAGATTTCCTCTTCCATGGGCACCCTCAACTTGGCACTCAATGCTGACACACACGAACTTTTCGGCGACAAGTCGCATCTGGAGAACGTCATCATCAACTTGGTGGAAAACGGCATCAAGTATTCCCAGGGCGCGCCCGAGATCCTCATCAACACGCAGTCCAACGGCAAGCAATTCATGCTTTCCGTCACCGACAAGGGCATCGGCATTCCCAAGAAGGCCATCGCCAACATTTTCGAGAACTTCTACCGCATTCCCAAGGGCAATGTACACAATGTCAAGGGCTATGGCCTCGGATTAGGCTATGTGAAGAAAATCGTTTCGCTTCACAAAGGCAAGATAGAAGTGCAGAGTGAAGAGGGCAAGGGCAGCACATTCATCATTTACCTGCCCCTGCAGAAATAATCGAGCAAAGACCGTTTCTATTCCTTCACCAACTTAGTGACTGCCGACCCGGCAGAGCTGGTCAAACGGGCCACATAAACACCATTGGCACAACCACTCAGGTCGATTATAGCACAACCTGCCACCACGGACACAAAGGCCACCTGTTTGCCATACATATCATAGACAGCGACCTGTCCGTCGGCAGTGTTGGTCTTTAACAGCACTTGACCCGTGGTTGGATTGGGATAAGCGGTGATGATGCCGCCTTCACCATCCAAATCCCGGATGCCCACACTCAAATTCAACGTCACAACAGAATCGCACCCATACATATCCTGAAGAGTTATAGTGTAAACACCTGAAGTATCATACCATGTACCGTTCCACTGGTAAGGAGCCGATGTGGACATATAGATGGTGGTGTCGGAAGGATGATGAATGGTCAACTGCAAGGTGACAATGCTGTCGCAGCCATCGGCGGCGGATAGCACCACCCTGTAATCACCAGTGTTTGTGTAGGTTTCACCCTGCCAGACAAATGAGTCGCAAGCATCCACCACCAATGTGGTGTCGATAGCCGTACAAAGCGGTGTGGTAAAAGCGATATCATTGCCATAAGCCGTACCGATACTGTTGACTGCATAGGCACGCACATAGTAGGCAGTGGCAGGCTGAAGACCGGCAAGGGTAATGGTGAAGGCACCTGTGTCGGCGCCAACCGCAATATGAGAGCCCGCCACGGACGGCATTGGAGCGGTACCCCAGCAAATTCCGCGTTCCGTCACCGGGTCGCCGCCATCGGAGATTACATTACCGCCGCAAAGGGCCGAATACATGGTCACAACTGAAACAGGATTGGTACTCACCTCCGGCAAGGAGCGCACCGCGGTGTCACGCACACAGCGCACAGAGCGGCCTGGACTCACAAAATTGCTACAATAGTACGGAGAGAATTCAACCGCATTGTATTGGACAACAGCAATATATGGTTTTTCTGCCTGAAATTCCGTAGCAGACCAAAAGCTGGACTCATATCCCCTGTTATAGGCTGCATTACTGGCGTAGAAGCCTGCGGGATAGATGCTAAAACCAGAGCTATTATTCTCGGAAGGCGCATAGCCAGGAGAGCAAGGGACTGAAGAACTATTCCACCCCGTCGTGCTGGCCACCGCACGGGCCTGGGAAGTGTCACCGCCATCGCAATGATACGAGGCGGTATTGACCAAAGTCATGTACAGCTGTTCCCATTCAACGAAAGAGGGTATGTGCCACCCATCCGGACAAAGCCCTTTTACACCACTCGGATTGGATACGCTGCTGGAATCACCATGCATCACCGCATGCCAGTTGTACAAATAGCCATAATCCTCTACAAGGTTTGTGTCGTTATCAGGAAGATAGCGACATGGGGAGACATTATTGTCGGTTGCGCTCAATGGTATAGAGCTCCCGTCCGCATAATGGGTCGTACGGATATTCTGCCGTGTCCAGCACTGGCTGCCCATCGCAATAGTTTGATACACATTCCCGTCATAGTCGCTGACAGTAGAGGCCCCGCACTGGAAGGGAGCCTGGCCCGTAGTGGTAAACAACATCACAGTTCCATAGGCGGTAAGTCCGTGGTTGTCAATGGCGTATGCCCTGACATAGTAGGTTGTGCCAGGGTGGAGTCCCATTATCGTCACAGAGAATGTGCCCGCTCCAGAAGTGTCGGAGACAAAATAGTCAGACAACGTGGGGAAACTGCTCTGACTGCTCCAGCACACCCCCTTGTCAACGATAGAGTCACTGCCGTACACCATTGCAATACCGCCGCACATCGCCGTGGTATCACCAACATTGGACACTGACAATGTATTGATGGAGAGAGACATGTCTCGAACACAGCGGACAGAGTATCCCAAGCGTTTGTTGTTGGCATACCAGGCGGTGCTGAATTCTGCATCATTATAGGCAAGTCTTACGATTCTGGGTTTGCCAGCCGTATATTCGGTCGTGGACCACAGATAGCAATAGTAGTCCAACCCGCTATAGTTCCCGGCTGAGAAGCGTCCGGCGGGGCAAAGGGTGAGTCCTGTTTCATTATTGGCGGTCGGGTTGTTGCCCGGGGCGCAAGAAACGGAGGATGTGTGCCATCCCCACTGGGAGGCCATGGCCGCCGCCGTGGAGGTGTCACTGGTGTTACAGTGATAGGCCGCCTGCGATTCCATAAAGTTCCGAAGGTCGCGCAACTCGCTGTAGCTCGGCAAGTGCCATCCTGCCGGACAGATGCCCTGCACACCGCTGGGCAACGACGTGCTGCTCGAACTGTTGCCCATCGCGGCACGCCAATTGTACAAATAGCCGTACTCACGCACCAAGACGGTGTCGTTGCCGGGCGCATAGCGAAAAGGAAGCGTAGAGCTCGTATCCGAGACGGAGGCCGCCACCGGTGTGCCATCTGCATAGCGAGTGCTCCGCATATTTTCACGCAGCCAGCACTGCTGACCCACCTGAACCGTATGGTACACATTGCCGTCAATGTCGGCGATGGAATCCATTCCTTGGCAGGCCTGCACCGACTGCGGCACACGCACCCCGATAATGGCGGCCTGCTGGGAGTTAAACTCATAAGTCGATGGATTGAGGTTGGAGAGGAGAAAATAGCCGTTGTTATTGCCACTCCAACCCCAGTTGAAATGGAAGTAGTTGTCGGCGTCGTAGCCATCGCACACAAAGGCGTGTCCCCCTGCATCACCTTGTCCGTTGTAATAGACAGGACGCAAACGATCCAATTCCGTTTTAATAAGGAGGATCCAAGCATCGGCGGTATAACCAGATCGAGTCACCCGCATACAATAGGGGTATCCGAAATAGGTCTGCAGTGCACTCGGCACATCGGTGGAGTAGGCGCCGCTGCCCAACGGGCCGTACATCATCTCCACACTGACACCGCAATGGAAGAGCAACTCAGCCACAGCGTTCACCTGCGCCGCACTGGTGTTCGCCGTCAACTGGTTGGGCATCATATTGTATTGATAGGTCGTGTTGGCAAAATCGGCACTCAACGTTCCATAGTCGCCATAACCGACAGGCAAATTGTTGGCCACATAGCTGTGGCTGCCCGTGCCCGTGGTGGGATATTGCCAATAGCGCATAATTTGTCCCATGGCAGTCGCCACGCACCCGACATAAGTGTGGTCATTGGGGCCGGCAGTATCGGCAGGACACATATTGTTGTAATAGCTGTTCTGGTTCCACCTCGTGGTCAGCAGGGGTGAAATCACCGTAACGTTGCGATTCAAACCGGCATTTAAAGAAAGAGCCGCCCGCCACTCGGTCTCCAAAGAATTGTCCAACAGGGGGTCAGACAATATCTGCGCTATCTCCCGCACATATTCACCCATAAAGAATCGGATATTGGCAGGCATCCCTTCCGCATAGAAAGAATCGTCTAACGAATAGGCCAAAACCGGCCGCACGCGGTCGTCGGCTGCCACCATCACAAAGCCATCCGCTATGTTAAACACATAAAAAGCGTTCTCGTCATTCCCGGATCTGCCCGACGAAAAAGTGGCTGTGTAGACCAGCTGTGCCTCCATGTTTGCATCGGAGCGCAAGGGGATATCCGCCTTTCGGGCATAGAAGTTCACTGCCACCCTTCTGGCATCCGCAGGATCCACCGGGTTCGCCCACATCAAAACAGGCCATCCTGCAGACAGCAGGAAGAGGAAAAGGGACACCCGTAAGACAACGTTTTTCATATATCTCATATTCAACATTTTATTCAAACACCATCAATTTAAATCCCAACACAGGGAAACAATATCACGATAAGGAAGTTCCAGCAAGTCAGCCATTTCCTTATGGCAAACATATCCCGCATAGCAATATACGCTTTCCATGAGGACGGGACGCTTTTGGAGGGCAAAACGCAAGCGGGTGTTGGTGGACAATTCCGTCACAAGCGGCAACAAGAAATTGGAGAATGCGATGTTCATGGCGGTCATGGACAAGGTTTCGGTGAGTATGCGGTCCGTCATGCGGGCACCCTTCTTGTCTTCGATAAAGTTCATCGCCAAGGCCGCAATATGCTTGGCATTCAGTGCTTCCAAATAATCCCGGTTGACATATACAGCATCCTGTGTAGAAAAGATCACCTGCTCTTCCCGCAGCAATGTGACTTGTTCCTGGGTGAACGGCTGGAATTTCACCAAGACGCGCGCCGTGGATGCCAGAAGATAGAAGTCGTCCACAAACTCGACCCCCACATCGGCGTAATCGGCATCGCTGTATGCCGACCCTGCCGAGAAACCATGCTGCATATAGACGTGTATATCGTCATCCACCAGCGACTGCACGGCGGCAGGTGTCATGATCACAAAGTCGCCAATAGGTTCTTCGTCCTTGACAAAGCCAACAGACAATTCGCGCACAGGAGCTTCCACCAGCACCTGCTGTTCCTGCGTGGCTAAGCCGACATCGCCATATAATAAGTCAAGGTTGTGCATCGTGGCAATAATAGGAGTTTTTAGTTAGAGTCCGTCATTGTGCATCCATCGCCAAAATCAGAACTTGAATTTCCGTGTTTCGTCGTCCACCCGTTCAATGACGACGGGTATAAAGTCACCCTGAAGGATTTCCTCCACCTTTTCGGTCCACTCGATGAAGCAATAATGGCCGCTGTAAAGGTAGTCTTCAAAGCCCACGCGCGAGGCATCAGCGGGTTCATCAATACGGTAGAAATCAAAATGATAAAGTGGTTCACCACCCTCCGTCCAATACTCATTGATAATGGCGAAAGTCGGCGACGAGGTAACATCGCGAACACCAAGCGTCTGACAGATCGCCTTGATGAGCGTAGTCTTGCCCGCGCCCATCTCGCCATAGAAGCCGAAGACACGTTCTTCAGGATAGGCCTTCAAAATCGCCTCGGCCACTTGTTCCAACTGGTTTTCCGATGCTAAGATTTCTTGCATTATGATATTGTTTTATAAGAATCGACAAGTTTGTCCATCGGGGCGGCGACGATTTCGTCCACCGGACAATGATGTTGTGCGGCGGCCTCGCGCACGAGGTCGCGGAAATGGTAGGCCACAGAACCTGAAAGGCGCCACGGCAGTTGTCCCTCTTCCTTAAAACACGCTTTGTTCACGGAAAAGAAGGCGCCAAAGGCAGCGAGGGCCAAATCATGGACAACGGGGCAGTCAAGATGGTCATGGACAAAAGGGGCCACCGAAGCCATGAAGCGGTTGGGCTCCGGTTCACGATAGAGGCGACGGATGACCGACTCTTTCGTGAACTGGTATTTTTGTTCCAACTCACAGGCCAATCCTCCCGGCAGGACATCCCGCAGATAGGCGGTCAGCAGCTGTTTACCCAAGTGGGTGCCGCTGCCCTCATCGCCCAGCATGTAACCCACAGATGGAGCAATGCGCACAATGTCGGTGCCGTCGAAGAGACACGCGGCAGCTCCGGTGCCCAAAATGGCGACCACGGCGCGTGCACCGCGGCTCAAGGCATGACAGACAGCCATCAGGTCGGAATAAACCCAAATGCGGGCGTACGGAAAAAACCCGGAAATCAACTCCTTCATAAAGGCGGCATTATGCGGGGAGGCACATCCCGCCCCGTAATATCTTATTTCCGCAACGGTATCTTCCAACGGACACTTCGGCACAAAATCGGCGAACACCTGCAGGATATCGGTCTCGGCGCAATAGTTAGGATTAATGCCGCGTCCGTCATGTCGCACGATGACATCTCCATTCGCAAGCAGGGCGAATGCAGTCTTGGTTGCACCGGCATCTATAAGGAGATGGTATGCCATCTGGATAGGTTATAGTTTGGCTGCAAAAATACAAAAAAAGGAAATAGGGCGAGGATTAAGGGTTAGGGCAACCATCCTGTATCATTTGCAAGGATCTTTCATAAAAATGTTCCCAGTCGTCAACACGGAGCAACTGTCTTAATTGTTCATCGGAGATGCCCGTCAGACAGCGCCAATAGTGCCACAATTCCTTGAAGTTATGGAGCGTGCCGCGTTCGTGGCGCAGGGGCAGCAACTCGGCGGCGAAATGCTGGTAATACTTGAGAAAACGCGACCGACGATCACCGACATCCATGCCGCGTATTTCCTCCGCAAGGAATGGGTTCCGCAGGATGCCGCGCCCCAACATCCAATCCTGGATCATGGGATAGCGTTGCCGCAATCGAACAAAGTCAGGCACCAAATTGAGGTCGCCGCTATAGACAAGTCGATGATGCGTATGCCTGCAGAACTCATCGAGCATGTCCCAGTCGGGCACGCCTTCGTACATCTGCACGCCCAAGCGCGGGTGGATGACGATATAGTCAAGGGGATAAGACTCCAGCCTCTCAAGGATGCGGAGGCCCTCGTCGGGCGAGTGGAGACCGAGCCGCATCTTAATGGAGAAACGGAAGGGCGTTTGGGAAGTGACCGCAGCCACGACCTCCTCCACGCGGTCAGTGTCGGGCATCAGGCCACAGCCACGGTGACGGCGCACGACCTGCGCCACAGGGCAGCCCACGTTCCAGTTGAACGAAGTGTAACCGTAAGTTTCGTGCAGCAAGTGCATGGTGTCCACAAAATGCGCGGGCACGTTGCCCATCAGCTGGGGGGTTGCAGGCTTGAGTGTGTTGTTCTTCGGCCAAATATCGCGCCAGTTGGACACATTAAGTTTTGCGCGCTCCTGCACAGGCATGAAGGGGGTAACAAAACAGTCTATGCCTCCAAAATGGCGGCATAGACTGTTCCTGAAAAGGTAGTTCGTGATTCCGTCTAACGGAGCGAGCCACAGGTTCATTTCCAGTGGATGTTAGCGAACCACAACTTTATGGTTGCTCACCTTGCCCTGCTGTTCCATTCTGAGAGTATAGACACCGCGAGCCAAGTCGCTGACATCAACGGTGCTTTGTTCTCCGTTGGACTCAACCACGCGCAGCAGCCGGCCTTCCATGTCGAGCACTTGGCAGCGGTAGGGTTCCGTGATCGACGGAGCCACGCGCACGTAGTCGGTGGCAGGGTTTGGATAGGTGTGGAATTGAGGCACGTCACGCTCGGCAACGCCCACCACTCCCGGTGTAAAGGTCACATCGTCCACGATCATCACGGTGTTCAGATCTGCCGAGCCGAAATTGCCGGCCATAATGATGAAGAGCAGGCTATCGCAAGGCTGTCCCGGTGCATCGAAGGGGATAGAGACATAGGTGTAATCGTTGGCAGGCTGGTCGATGGAAGCCTCCGCATAGCTCACGGGTTGTCCGTTGATTTTGGAATAGCCAATAACTTGCACCACGTCTTCCCCCTGTGGAGCGAATTTCATCCAGAAGTTAATGGATTGGGGAGTCTTGGAGCAGGAGTCGCCGGGAGCGAACACCTGGGCCAGGGAAGCTAACACAGTCGGATCGATATCACCCGGATTGGCGGATCCTGTAGTGTCGGTGAGTATCGATGCCAAATCGAGGATAGCCTGCAAGGGGATGTTGAAACCTTCGGCAATACCCAACTGCGCAATGCCAGGGAAATTCATACTGTACTGCGTGCCTGGTATGCCAACAGTGGCAGGCTGTAATTTCAGAGCGTATGAGCCACTGTGGGCATCCGCATCCATGCTGCCAAAGTAGGTGTTCACGGGAATGGGCACTTGCACGCCGAACACCTCGGTCACCACATTGCCCACCAGAGCGGTCGTCCAGCCATTAGGCTGTTGGGTGGAGGCGGAACCTGACCAATTCTCAAAGCTGCCGTTGTACAAAGGCACTTGCGCCGTAAGCAGCGACATGGAGAAGATTATTGTCAAAGATAATAATAACTTTTTCATAACAGTGATAATTTAAGTTTGTAAAAATAATATATCGTCAATACTTGGAGAAGTCGGTTCACCAGACGGAGTCCCAGTCTTCGGCGTCGCGCACGGAGGGGTCTCGCTGATACTCGAGCAACTTGGCATATTTCAGGAAGCTATTGTGGGCGACAGCCTTGGAAAGCACATAGCCGTCCAAACCGCCGATGATTCCTCCTCTAAACAAGTAGTTCACTATAAAGGCGGAGAAACCGTGCAAGAATGGGGAGAGAGCATTGGCCTTTTTCCCTTTCAAGAAGAGGATCTTGGCACCGCGCGTACTGTAGTTTCGTTCAGGCTTGGCAAAGAGCTGGTCATAGTTCTTATAGCGATAATGAACCAAGTCGGCCTTAAGGCGTTGCACATTGGTTTCGGGCACGAAGGCATGTTGTTTCAACTCGGCGAAGCGCAGCTTGTCCTTGCGGAAAAATCGAACCAGATAGTCGGGATACCAGCGGCAGGCCTTTACCCAGCGCTGACCGATGTAATTGCGGCGCCGCAGGGCAAAGCCGTCGTAGGGCGTATGTTCCAAGTCTATATGCTGGATAACGTCCACCAGCTCGTCGGTAAGTCTCTCGTCCGCATCGACACTGAGCACCCAGACATTCGAGGCATACGGCAAACAGAGGTTCTTCTGAAGCCCATCGCCAATGTACTCATGCAAATAGACCTTGGCACCCGCGGCCTTTGCCAGTTCCACCGTATTGTCTTTGCTGTAGGAATCCACGACCACAACCTCGTCGCACACGCGCTGCAACGAGCGGATGCAGGCCTCGATGTTCTTGGCCTCGTTCAAGGTCGTGATGGTTCCGGTGATATGCATGGGGGGAGATTTGCGGTTTACGATTTACGATTTGCGATTTCAGGTTTCATGGTTCATAGCTCATCACGCAGGTCTAAAGCCTTTAGTCTTCAACAACGGTCAGATGCCCATTCTCTCTATCTTTGCGCCGAGCGCGTTGAGGCGTTCCACGATGTGTTGGTAGCCGCGGTCGATTTGCTCGACGTTCTGTATGATGCTGGTCCCCTTCGCGGAAAGTGCCGCAATCAGAAGGGAAACACCCGCACGGATATCGGGAGAGGCCATCACTGTGGCGCGCAACTGTTTCTGACGCTGCAATCCGATGACAATGGCACGGTGCGGGTCGCAAAGAGTGATCTGCGCTCCCATGGATTGCAACTTGTCGACAAAAAAGAGACGGCTTTCGAACATCTTCTGATGGATGAGCACGCTGCCCTTGGCCTGAATAGCTGTGACAAGGGCTATGCTGATCAGGTCCGGAGTGAATCCTGGCCACGGCGCATCCGCAATCGTAAGGATGGAGCCGTCCATATTCGTCTCCACTTCGTAACACTCCTGCTCGTGAATCACAATGTCATCATCTACAATATCAAAGTCTATGCCGAGCTTATGAAAGGTGTACGGGATGATGCCAAGATGCTCACAAGCGCAATTCTTGATGGTCAAGGCGGATTGTGTGAGGGCAGCCATGCCAATAAAGCTGCCGATTTCAATCATATCCGGCAGGATGCGGTGTTCGCAGCCATGAAGTTTTTCCACGCCTTCAATATGCAAGAGATTGGAGCCGATGCCGTCAATCTTGGCGCCCATGTTGTTGAGCATGGTACAAAGCTGGTAGAGGTAGGGCTCGCAGGCGGCGTTGAAGACAGTGGTCTTTCCCTCAGCGAGCACGGCAGCCATGACAATATTGGCGGTGCCCGTCACAGAGGCCTCGTTGAGGAGCATGTAGCTGCCCTGCAGCCGGTCGGCCTTAACCTCGAAAAAATTGCTATCCTCGGAAATTCCGACCGTGGCTCCCAACTTCTCAAAACCCTCGAAGTGGGTGGTCAGCGGGCGGCGCCCGATCTGGTCGCCGCCGGGACGTGCGGCGTATGCCTTATGAAAGCGCCCCAGCAGTGGGCCGAGCACCATGATGGACGCCCGTATCGAAGCCGACAGCGCGACAAACTCCTTGGTGGTCAACATGTCCAAGTCCACATTGTCGGCCTGGAAAATGAACGTGTCTTTGTTGAGTTTGGTGATTTTCACCCCCAAAAGAGACAAAATATCACGGTATCGTTGCGTATCGCGAATGTCCGGCAGGTTGGAGATGGTCACAGGCTGGTCGGTGAGCAACACAGCAGAGAGCACCTGCAGGGCTTCGTTCTTGGCACCCTGCGGGATGATTTCGCCACTCAACCGGTGACCACCTTCTATGATAAATTCGGACATTGTACAGGATATTTGTTATAGGGACGCGCCGTGGCGCGTCCCTACATATATTTATTTTTATTCGGGGATAACGATGGGGAAATGTTGGTCGAACTCCATACGGTACGGTGCGCCGATGATGTTGGTAAGGAAATCGACGTACTGGTCGGTGAACTGGAACTTGTTTGCGTCGTAGTAGGCGGCCGGCAGCGGGAAGTTGCCGATGTTGCCCATCTCGATGGCGTCGGCGTGGAACTCCTCAAGTTCGGAATAGGGAACTATGTCGCGCATCACAGGCATTTTGCCATAGTCCTCACGCAGCAACAAGTCCACGACTTTGTCGGCGAGCGTGGAGGTGAGGCGGCGGTCATACTCGTAGCACTTGCCGGAACGCGGGATGTAGCCGGAAATCTGGCCGCGGGCCTCGATGCCGAGACGGCGGTTGATTTCAGAAGCGATGACGCCGCTCACGCCGCCAAAGCGCGGGTGACCATACTCGTCGAGATCGGAGGAGGCATACACCATACCCAGTTCCTGCTTCTCGTCGTCCCACCAGCGGACACCTTCAGAAACAGCGATGATCAGGCTGTGTTTTGGGGAGCGCATATACATCTCCTTCACAGACTCGAAGAAGAACTCCTTGCGTTCCTTGGTCATCTCCACTTCAGGCACAAGGGCCATCTGGGCACCGCCGAACATGGCCGTGCCGGTCAACCAACCGGCATCGCGGCCCATCACTTCGAGCACCATGATGCGCTGATGCGACTCGTTGGTGGTGTGGAGCTTGCTCGTCAGCTTCTTGATGGCCATAGCACCGGAGGGGAAACCGGGACAGAGCACCGTCTCGTGCTGCTGGCCGTTATAGTGGTGCATGGTGCGGGTGCGGAGGTCGTTGTCGATGGTCTTCGGGAAGCCAATGACGGGAATGCCATAAGTGGCGTACATCTTCTTGGCTGCGCCGTTGGTGTCATCGCCGCCGATGGTCACCAAGACATCGATTTTATAGCGTTCGATGTTGCGGAGGATCTGTTGGGAACGGTCCTCGGGATTCTTCTTGCTGGGAAACGGGTTGGTACGGGAGGAGAGTAGAGCCGTGCCACCGTACATTCCGTTGTAGGGGATATTGGTCAAGTCGACGATATCGCCATCGCCCAAAAGGCCTTTCCAGCCACGCAGCACGCCGTACACCTTGAAGCCGAGCATGGAGGCACGGTTGCGCACGCATTCGATGCTGGAGTTGATGGCCGGGGTGTCGCCACCGCCGGAAAGAATTGCCAATGTTTTGCCGTTAAAGAGTTTTTCAGGTCTCATTTTATCTATTTTTTTGGTTAATTTCTTTCTTTTGATTAAAATCCTGCCCCAAACAACAGGGAGTCCGCCGATTCACAGTGGGAATAATCGGATCTGATGTTCAGCTCCTCCACACGCATCTCTTCATATAAGCCATCCAACATCTTTTCAATAAGATAGTTCTGCACATCAAAACTAACAGGCTGTCCCTCAAACTGATAATACTGTGCCACAATTTGGTTCCAACAATCGTTGACCCCAAAGAGATTCATGCGGATGGACACAGGACTCTGCATAGCCGATTTCATGTCGGCATCCTTAAAACGGATAAAATAGTTCGTGATGACATCCGTGCCTCCATTGATTAAATTGTCATGGTCGTAGAACTTCAGGTTGGAGATGGCCTCCTTGAAGATCGGACGCATGATTGTCGGGGAGCAATTTTCAGCCACTCTGTTGGACAACAGAATCATGGAGTCTACCAGATAGCCGTAATTATTATCTATAAGGGTTTGAAATACAGATGTTTGCAATGGGTTAAAATCAATCATATAAGCACCTTCCTGATATTGGCTATAGCCATTGGGCACACACAGATGCGCCATGGCAGAGTCGGAGGAAGTGGTGAGACACGCAGTAAACGCCGCCTCTTTTTGTCCGTCCGTGAACAATTGACGCACATATTCACCCGATTCGTCCACACAAGACTGGGCAAAAAACAGGGCTGTCACTATCAAAAGCAATAAATTAATTTTTTTCATCTTTTTTCAAAATAAGTGCGCAAAGATACTTATTTTTGCCGAATGAAAGACACGCTCACGGAACATATTCATAAAACACACTCCACCAATAAGTTACTCGCTTCCCGCATTCAATCTGCAAGTGACGGAGAGGAGAAAATCCATCCGTTTTTTGCGCTTTGGACCGACTTTCAGACAGCGGGGCGCGGCATGGGCACCAACCGCTGGTTCAGCGAGGAAGGGAAAAACCTATTGGTGAGTTTCTATTTTGAGCCAAGCATTCCGGCATCCAGACAGTTTCTTTTCAACCAATATTTCTCCGTGGCCACCAGCCTATTCATCAGCCAATACACCGACCATGTCGCCATCAAATGGCCCAACGATATCTACATTGGCGGCAAGAAGGTGGCCGGCATCCTCATCGAGCACACCCTGTCGGGCGACCGCATCCATCACACCATCGCAGGCATTGGCATCAACCTCAACCAAGAGTGGTTCCCTGAGGAAATCCCCCACCCCACCTCGCTTTTCTTGGAAACGGGCAATCACTATGTCGTGGAAGACTTTCTGCGACAATACCAGGCGTTCTTACACAAGGAATACATCCTGCTATCCTGTGACACAGAGAATGTTAACGCTTTAGACAAAAAATATTTGGAACATTTATACCATCTGAACGAGCCACATCGTTACCTCATCGGCGGGCAAGAAGTCACCGCCACCATCACGGGGGTGGATGAATTCGGGAGACTGCAATTAGAAGATGACGGGGGCATCCACCATTGCTGTGGCACCAAAGAAGTTGTATTTCTAAATTAAAAAAAAGATCATGAAAAAGGCAACCATTAACCGACACAAGCACAGCTCACTCATCTGGTGGCTGCTGGCAATCCTGGCCGTGCCGACTTTCCTGCCGTTGCTGCATACCGGGCTAACCAACAGCGACGCCATCTCCTTTCTCCATACTGTCAAGATGTTTCCAGGGATTGGCATTCTTCCGAGGTTGGGACACGACTATTTTTCCTTTACCGGCCGACTCACCCACCTGCTTACAGGTTGGTGCATGTACTTCCCGTTTGCCATGCGTTCCAATGAATTGTTCCTGTTTTTCACCATACTCCCCATCGTCCTCGACTTCCTGCTCGCCATCGTCTTAGTCCGAAAATACACGTACAATGAATCGGCCACCCAGCTGGCCGCCCTGACGATGCTTTGCTGCTTCACCATCCACACGGGCTTCTCCGGCACCATTGGCCATCCGTTCTGGTTCGCCTTCTCCTTCTTGTTTTTGCTGACATCGTTGTTGTTTCTGCTTCGATACAAGGAGACACAAAAATACTGGGTGTTACTCTTATCCGCTCTGTTCATGCTCATAACCACCACCTTCTACGAAACATATTTAGTTTACTATGTCGTCATATATCTTATTCTTCGCGACCAATATGGCAACCTCGTCTATCGAGACAAGACGAGTCGCCGGAAATTCATCAAAGAAATCATGCCCTTTGTAGCCTGCGGACTATTGTTCGTCGTAACGTATGCTGTAGTATCCAGGAGTGCACCCACCACATACACTGGCATGACATGGGCTTTCAATCCACTCAAGACATTGCGTTCCTGGGCCAACATCATCCTGTACTCCATTCCCGGAATGTCGTTTCACCAATACAGGATTCCCCTTGCCGATCTTACCGGCGACCCCCACTTCAAGTACGATTTTCTCTACATATTCACACATGCCGGAGCAGAGGCTTGGACTAAAGGCCTTTTATCCATGGCGATTTTGGGCGGAATTCTCTCCTCGCTTGACCTCAAGACAACAGGCAAGAGACTTTGGTTCGCCTTGCTTCTTTCAGCGATGATGGCAATCCTGCCCCACTTATTGCTGTGTTGTTCGCAAAAATACACCCTGCATATCCCGGACAGCTATGTGACGACCTATTTCGCCAATTTCGGCATGGCATTCACCATAACCGTGCTTTTCCTGCTATGCAGGCACTATCTTTTAAAATGGCCGGTCGTGCAAAAGGCTTTCTCGTTATTGTTTGCGGGCGGTCTTTTGGTGGTCACCGTCTTGATCCAATACACCAACGATCAGGTAATGCATGATGTCAGACGTGCAAACCTTCGTTACACCCAAGTGGAGAAGTTCCTCAAAAAACAAAAAATCGACATAAACGGGGACATGCCCGTCTGGACCGGGCGTTTTCAGGTGTCACCCACCCTCACCGGCCAAATGATCTGTTCCAACCGCGACACCGGCATCGACTCCTACCTCTGTTTGGACGGCATTTACGAGACCAACTACGACGTCTTCTACGAGAGGTATCACGAATCCAACGACTATGTGGGCATCTTCACCTGCCAACAGGGCGCCAAGAGCGACGACTTGTACTTTATCTGGTTCCGATGCAGAGGCACTGACCTTACCGAGGACTTTACCCAAACAGCCTGCGACACCATTGCCGTGGGGTACTATTCCGCCTACAACAGTTTCGCGGTCTCCATCATGTCGAAGCAGGACTCCTGTGCGGTGCTAATAGACGGAGACACCCTCCACGCACACTCCAACGCCCACTACGACAACATCCGGTTTTTGAACAGGCCCGCCCTGAAATCCTTCATGCTGACAGGGAACAGAATGCTGCCCGCCACGCTATCCATCAGCAACATTCTATTTCCCGGCATCGAACCCTTACAGTTCAACTATCTGCCCCCGCACTACCGCAAGGACGGCATCCGATACTTTGAGCACGAACTCTGGAAAAACCAGGAGCTGAAAGCCTACTTGGACAGCACCGCACTGCGACAGGGCAAGAACCCCCAAGAATTTTTCAAGGGCAACGCCGAGTGGTTGGTGTTCTACCACGACCAATACTGACAACGCCACTCTTTTTGACAAATTTTCAAACACCACACCCGCATGCTCAGCCATTCCAAGTTTCGAGAATTGTTCCGACGCCATTTCAGGCATGTGCCCACTGGCAGCCAAGACGAAGCCATCGCTGCCCTGTCGGACTTCATCTATGAAAAAGGGGACCGTCGTCTGTTCATCCTGAAAGGCTATGCGGGCACTGGCAAAACAAGCTTGGTGAGTGCCTTGGTGAAGGCTCTCGACGACATCCGCGTGCGCACGGTGCTTTTAGCCCCCACCGGGCGCGCCGCCAAGGTCATCTCCCAATACGCCGGACGCAAGGCCTTCACCATCCATAAGTGGATTTATCGCGTGGCCACGCGCGACGGACTGCGCATGTTCCTGCGCAAGGAGAACAAACTCATGCACACTCTTTTCATCGTGGACGAGGCCTCGATGATCTCCGCCGAGTCGAACGCCAGCGAGCTGCCGGGAATGGGCAGTCTGCTGGAAGACCTCATCGACTTCGTCTATTCCAGTCCCCACAACCGGTTGCTCCTGATCGGCGACGACGCGCAGCTGCCGCCGGTACACGCCGCCGAGAGCCCGGCCCTCTCCGCCGACTACCTGAAGGCCGCCTTCGACGTAGAAGTGCGCGGCGGAAGGCTCACCGACGTGGTGCGGCAAGCCAACGACTCCGGCATCCTCTACAACGCCACCAAGCTCCGCGACAAGATCAGCCGCGAGGACATCGCCTTCCCCTTCTTCAGCGGACAGGCCTTTGACGACTTCACCCGCATTCGGGGCGGCGAACTCGAGGACCTGCTCTACGACCTATACAGCCACAACGCGTGCGACGACATCGTCGCCATCACCCGCTCCAACAAGCGCGCCTATCTCTTCAACTGCGAGATAAGGAACCGCATCCTGTACCGCGAAAACCGCATCGCCACCGGCGACTATCTCATGGCCGTCAAGAACAACTACTACTGGCTCGATGAAGACTCCGAAGTCGGCTTCATCGCCAACGGCGACATCATGGAGGTGATGGCCATCCACAAGCAGCAGGAGCTCTACGGCTTCCACTTCGCCGACGTCACCGTGCGCCTCTGCGACTATCCCAACTACCCGGACATCGACATCAAGATCATTCTGGAGAGCCTTGAAGTGGAGGCACCCTCGCTCCCTTTCGAAGACAACCGGAAGCTCTATGCGGCCATCGCCGAGGACTACGCCGACATCGCCAACAAGCGGTTGCGGTTCCTGAAAATCAAAAACGACCCATACCTCAACGCCGTGCAGGTCAAGTTCGCCTACTCGCTCACCTGCCACAAGACGCAGGGCGGCCAATGGAAGCACGTGCTGGTGGACCAGGGTTACCTCACGGAAGAGAATCTGGACAAGGAGTACCTGCGCTGGCTGTACACCGCCGTCACGCGCAGCACCGAGAATGTGTATCTCATCAACTTTGAGGAAAAGATGTTTGAGGGGTGATATGACAATTCCATAATAAAAATGGCAAATCTATAGGATTATTCCCCGATAAAATTGGCAATATTCTTTATATATATCTAAAAACCAGTATTTTTTCGGCGTAATCAAAAAGGAAAGAGCTTGCATTTGAATATTCTTCCTTCCATAATGCAATCAAATCAGGGAATTTTATAACTGATGCACAAATCAAGGCCTTTTGCATCTTTTTTTTTTGGGGGGGCGCGGCGGCACAAAACACATCCGTTCGTAGCGAAGGGGCGCGCCCCTTCGCTACCATCGTGCAAACAACCAAATGCCGCCGCGAAACTACAATTCAGAATTTCTCATTATTAAGCGGAATTTTCAATGTCAGTGTCTACCGTCCGAACCCGACAATTGAACTGATAAGTTCATATTTTTTTGAAGCAATTTCCTTTGCCCGATCTCTTCCTCTATCAAGCACTTTATCAACATAATCGGATTTCTCAAGACGATAATATTCGTCTCTCACAGGTTGTAATACTGATTGAACGACATCAATCACTTCTTTTTTAAGATCACCATAGCGTTCCATACCGTTAAATCTGTTGATCACATCCTCTATTGGCGTTTTAGATAACGCCGCATACAGCGTAATAAGATTTGAGATGCCCGGCTTTGCTTCTTCGTCAAACCATATTTTACCGTCATTGTCCGTCACAGCTCGGTTGATTTTTTTCTTAATCGTAGCATCATCATCCAACAAATATATAGATCCCATTGGATTTTCTGCAGATTTGCTCATTTTTTTCAGTGGATCTTGTAAATCCTTGATTCTTGCACCGACTTTTGCAATTAATGGGGTCGGTTCAACGAAAAGTTGTCCACCTGGACAAGAAGACCCGTATTTACCATTCATTCTTTTAACAATATCGCGAGCTAATTCCACGTGCTGTTTCTGATCGGCCCCGACAGGTACGACATTGGCATCATAGAGAATGATATCTGCAGCCATAAGAACAGGATAAGTAAAGAGGCCACAACCGATATTGTTATATTTTGAACTCTTATCTTTAAATTGAGTCATCCTGCTCAATTCACCCATATAAGTATGACATTCCAAAATCCATGCAAGCTGATTATGGGCGGGCACTTCAGATTGAATAAAAAAAGTGCAACGATCCGGATTCAATCCACAAGCCAAATATAGATTGGCGAATCTCCGTATCCGTTCTTTTACCTTTATCGGGTCATTCTGAGGCACCGTTATTGCATGCATATCAGGGACAAACAGAAATGAATCGTATTGTTCTTGATACTGAAGAAACTGATTGATACCGCCACAATAATTGCCGATTGTCAGTTCCCCACTGGGTTGGAGGCCTGAAAGAAGTCTTTTTTTATTACCACTCATATTATTTATTAACTAAACGGATTATTTTTCAATGATTTCCAGATATTTAGGCGGTACAGCCATCGTCAGCCACACACCATTCCGCGAAAGCCAAAATCGGTGCCCATCTTCCCACATTTTTTTTGTGGCAACCTTCAAAATGATCACCACCCCTTTCCTGCGGCTTCCTACTTTCAACGCCGTGGATTGATCAATCGACAGGTGAACATATTGACGACTCATCGGAACGAGTCCTTTTCCCATAATAGAGGGCACATTTGCAGCAATGGTGCCGTGATACAGATATTCCGGCGGTGTAGCTTCCTCCAATTCCACATCCACGGCAATACTATGCCCTTGTCGAGCACGGATATATTGACCGTCATCTGAAAACTCGAATCGCTGTTTTTCACTATTTGCAACGATATTGATCACGTCTTCAAGAGTGAACCCATGATTTGTAATGAGATCACTGACTTCCCGCCAACCGCGTTTGTCGAAAGCGTAGTGAATGTCGTGGCGTAGCAGGTAGGCCAAGCGTTTTTCTTTATGTAGGGTGTCTGACATAAGCAAATGATTTTAAGACAACATTAGTTAGTGGCAACGCTCCAAATCATCGAATATTATTTCTGTTTCGAAATATTGTTCTTGGAACTTTACCTGCTCCATGATTTTTTCTCGCGTGAAAGTCCTATCCATAGGACAAACCACCCACTTATCTTCTATGTCATCCTTTCTGTGGATGACTGCCACAATCTTTCCCGTATAGACCTCTACGGGCACGTCCACACCTAAGATGTATGCATCCTGCTCTTCGCCATCAGGGGCCAGAATCCCTTTCACATACCCATAGTTAACAGGATAGCACAGTCTCTTATGCACAGGATGGTAACTTCCCAGAGGTCTGTCAACAGTTACGGTCACAATATTTCCTATGATGTTATTATCCATAGGTCAACTATTTTGCACTATCTCGTTCCTAAATTCAAATAATGAAGTTCCGTGAAACTCTCATTCCCCAATGGGTATTGACCGCACCTTAATATGTTCGACAGGGAAGCTGTCATCAAATATTGATTAATTGCAACACCATCGTTGCGATGGGTGACGATGTATTTCAGTGTGGTTTCTGCTATTTTAAGCCGCTTCTCGTTATAT
>JAFZZK010000028.1 GCA_017615795.1 Bacteroidales bacterium | reverse complement strand
GTGCCCCGTCCCTACCTACGGGCGGACGTTGTTTCCGCCGCCGCGCCGGCACGCCCAAATAAAAAAGATGCAAAAGACCTGATTTGCGGCATCAGGTAAATAGTTGCAAAAAAAAGACACATCCTCTTTCCGATGTGTCATAAAAATGAAGGGGGGAATCGTGCGGATAGGGGGACTCGAACCCCCACGGCTTACGCCATTAGATCCTAAGTCTAACGCGGCTACCAATTACGCCATATCCGCATCGCAAAAGGGCGGCAAAAATACGAAAAAAGACGTTCCCTTCGTCGTTAGTATTTTACGAATCTGACGGTGTCAGCGCTGTCTTTTTCGCTGAGTCGCACGAAATATGTGCCTGTCGGCAGGCGCGATATGTCCACGTTTAACTCGTTTCCATCCATCCTTGTACGCTTCACCACACGACTGGCCGCATCCACAATCTCTACACGCCCCTTGAAAACAGGCTGGTATGTGCGAATGGTCAGAATGTCTCTTGCAGGATTGGGGTATAGGAGAAAACGTGCGTCTGCGTGGTCGGCAATGGAGGCATTTGTTGATCCGACAGCCATTGCATATTGTCCGGAAGCAAGGAAGGAGGTCTTCAGATAACCGGCAACAGGACTGCCTGACTGCGTGGTAGGTACTACGCGCCAAGGTTCTGCTGTGTTAGGACGGTACAGTAGCTTCAGGTTCCCCATTTCATAGCCATAAGCCAAGTTGTAATCTAATGCGTTGGCACTGCTCCGCATGAAACGGAACGTGAGCGTGCCTTCGGGTGGCGTGGCCTCTTCCGGAGTGGTCTGGGCCGCAGGATTATAGCCCAAATTCACCGTCCAATAGTGGGTGTCGGACATCCGGTATATGCTATCAGGCAGCTGCTCTGGATGGTCTGGAGTCACCAGATTGTGTTCAATACGCACCAGCACAGTGTCAGGGAAATGCGTCAGCTTGGCCGTACAGTTCGCATCTGTGCCCGTAAGACTTTTCCCGTCCACCAACTCGCCCGTGTAGTCGAGTGTGGCATCCATCAATTTCTCGTAATAGTCCACCATGCCAAACATCGGCTCAAAGGGGAGGGTGACAGTCACGTTGCCGAACTCGCCCGAGAAGGTCACGTCTTCCACGGTGTATAGCTCGCGTGCGGTGGAGACGAAGGTCAGGTCTACTTTGTTGTTGTTGGCGAAATGCGTGGCGTGGTGAAGTTTCTGGCGCAAATAGACACGATACTGCCTACTACCGACCGGCACGATGGAGTCGATGGAGAAATGCAAGAATCCGGGGTTGTGGACCCAGCCTTGGTAGAAATCCATCAGGTTCATGCCCGTGACTTGCGACAGGTATTGGAACATCTCTTCGGATGCGATGTTTCCGTAGGCATGGCTCGACAGCAGGTTGCGGAAACCGGCAAAGAAGAGCGAGTCGCCCATATACTGGCGCAAGGTGTGTACTATTAGTGCACCTTTTTGATAGGAATGCATGCCGTATGTGACAGATTGCGGCACATCGTCGAGAGCATAATGTCCGCCATCGTTGGTGACAATGTTTTTCAGTGTGGAGCGATGCATGTCGCGGAGATAGTTCAAGTAGGCGTTGGTGGTCTCATTGTTATAGAGAATCTCCTGACAGAGTGCCTCGGAGTATTCGGCAAAACCTTCATTGATCCACATCTCCTCGGGACGTGTGCAGGTGATGAGGTCGCCGAACCAGTGATGGAACAATTCATGCCCATAGAGGGTTTCGTAATTTGTAGTGCCCGTGACGGCAAACATCGGGTAAGCGATGTTGGTGGCGTGTTCCATGGCACCTCCCGAGAAGTTGACCAATACATAACCCACCCGGGGCCAGAGGTAAGGTCCAAACATGCGCTCGTACCCGTGCAGGATTTGCTTGAGATGTACGAAAGTGCCTGCTATTCTGTCGATATGTGACGGCTGCGCATAGATTTGGATGGGGATGATGGCTTGCTGCCCGTGGAAGGTGTCCTCATAGACGCGGTAGTCGCCAACCGCCATGGAGGCTAAATAGGCCGGGATGGGCTCGTCCATGTGCCAGATCCATTGCTTGTTGCCATCGGACAGGGTGATGGTGTCGGTCAGCAGTCCGCCGCACACGGCCATCTTTTGCGGCTCGGTGGTGATGCGCAGGGTGTGGGACGATTTGCTGGTGAACTCGTCGAAGCAAGGGAACCAGACTCGCCCGATGCTGTGCGGCACTGCGTCAAGGGAGACGCCGATGTTATAGGCGTATTGGCCGGAAAAGAAGATGCCGCCCCAGTTGTCGTGCGCAGGCACGCCGTGGTAGTAAACCTCCACCACGGCGGTGTCACCCATTGCGATACCGTTAAGCGGCAAGGTGAGCTTGTTGTTTTGATGGCTGAATGTGACCGTCTGTTGGTTGCAGAGCACGGAGTCAACGGTCAGTGCCTCCAAGTCGAAAGTGACGTGGTCGGTCGATAGTTTTGGCGTCAGGGTTACAATGGCGTGTCCCACAACGTTGTGCGTGGTGAAATCGGTAACATCCAACGAGATGTCGTTGTGCAGGATATTGACTGTGTCGTTGCGTTCTTGGGCGTGGATGGCCACAACGGAGAGCAGCATTATTCCCAAAAGAATTATCTTCTTCATTTTAATCTGTTTTGAGCGGCAAAAATACGAAATTATCCATAAAAAAAGGCCGGATACCATGGGGCATCCGACCTTTTCATATAGAGTTGATCGAAAACTATTTCGTAGCGTCGATGGCTTGCTTGATGAGTTGGAACGTGCGTTCGGGATCGTTGTCCAAGCCCATGGAGAAGCGGATGAGACCTTCGCTCATGCCCATCTCCTTCTGGATGTCCTCGGGCACCTCGGAGGAGGTGGATTTGCCGGAGTTGCTGAAGAGGGTCTTGAAATAGCCCAAGCTGACGGCGAGGTAGCCCACGCCGAGTTCCTGCATCTTCTCCATGATGGCGGAAGCTCTTTCAGCCGTGCCCATGTCGATGGAGATCATGCCGCCGAAGCCGTAACCGTCGTTCATCATGGATTTGAAGAGCTCGTGGTCAGGATGCTCGGGAAGACCGGGGTAGTTGTATTTGATGCCCGTCTCTTTGAAGCGCTTGGCCAGATACATGGCGTTTTCGCTGTGTTTCTTCATGCGGATGTGCAGGGTGTGGAGGTTCTTCTGGATGCTGGTGGAACGGAAAGTGTCCAACACCGGGCCGAGCAACATGGCTGTGCCGTCGTTCACATCGATGAGGGAGTTGATATAAGCGGCGGAACCGCAGATGGCGCCGGCCACACAGTCGTTCATGCCATTGACATATTTGGTCATACTGTAGATCACCACATCGGCACCGAGGCGGTACGGAGAGAAGATCATGGGGGTGAAGGTGTTGTCAACCAACAGTTTGGCACCAGCGGCGTGTGCAATCTTGCTCAACTCGGGCAGGTTGGCGATGCGCAGCAGCGGGTTGTTCATCGTTTCCGTGTAGAGCACTTTGGTGTTCGGACGGATGGCCTTCTTGACGGCATCGAGGTCCTGCATGTTCACAAAGGTGACGTCAACGTTGAACTTCTTGAGGTAGTTGTTCAGGAAGGCGAAGGTGCCGCCGTAGGTGGTCATGCTGGAGACGATATGGTCGCCGGACTTGACTTCATGCAGCAGGGCGACGGTGATGGCGGCCATGCCGGAACCGGTGGTCCAGGCCAGCTCGGTGCCTTCGATGGCGGCCAATGACTGTGCCAAGGAGAGGGTGCTGGGGTTCCAGTGACGGGAATAGAGGAAATAGCCCTCGGTTTCGCCATGGAAGGTGTCGGTCATGGTCTTGGCCTGTTCAAACATGAAGGTTGCGCTGTCGCAGATAGCCGGGTTCACGCCACGGTAGGCGTCTTTTTTGTCCAATTTTTCAAGGTTGGTTGCGGGATCGAATTTTTCCATTATTTATTGATTTAGATTATTGTTTATAGTTTATATAGTCATTTACTGGGGTGCAAATGTACAAAAAATTTCTATTGGAATGCGTTTTCGCTGAGGCCGTCGCCAGTGATAGCGAGACGGCTCATGTAGTCGGGGCACGGGCGTCCGAGGTACTTGTCAACGTAAATCTTGGCCAAGTACTGGCCCAGCATGAAGCCGTGGCCGCGCATGCCTACGAGCAGTCCGTTGTCCGGGTCCACGATGTAGCGCGGCTCTGTGTAGTAGCCGGCCCAGGTGGCCTGGAAGCTGACGTTCTTCAGCTGCGGAATCCAATCCACGAACATCTCGGCGCACACCTCCAAGAACTCCTTGGCGTTGAACTTGAGTTCCTTGCCAGCCTCCTGATTCTCGGAAGCGGGTGATGCGCAGCCGATAATCTGACCGGTTTCGGCGAACTGCTGTCCGTAGACGGCGGAGAAACCTTTGTACTTTCTGCGGTCGATGAGCATGTCAAGCGAATCGCCGTTGATACCCAGCATCGGCAGGCGGTGTGTGATGAATGCTTGGTGCTTGATGGGGTAGAGGCCGATTTCGAGCCCTAACTGGCGGGCGAACTTGCTGGCATTGGGTCCCAATGCGTTGACAAAGTGCTCGCAATGATATTCTACGTACTCCTTGTCGTGTGTGAGCACTAAGGCCATGAAGCCTTTGGCAGTGCGCTGCACCTCCAGCAGGCGACAGTCCTCCATGAGCGTGCCGCCGTGCTCGATGGCGATGTTGCGGATGTAGTGGATGGTCGGGCCGGGCGTGGCTTGCCAGCACTCGGTGGTGATGCAGGCGGCCTGGTAGGTGTCGAGGTTTTTGTTGAAATAGGGGGAGACCTCCTTAACAAAGTCTTTCTTGTCCACCATGTAGCCGTTGGACCAGCCGAGGGATTTTTCCAAGGCCTTGTAGTTGGCCTCGTCGTGGGCAAAGCTCACATAGCGGGTGGGCTTGTAGTTGATGTTGTAGTGTTTTTGGATCTCCTCGAAGATGACGCGGTTGTGGACGGCGATGTCGGCGATTTCAGGCACAGAGAAGCCCGGGCGGCCGCCACCGATGCAGCGCCAGGAGGAGCCGCGTTCGGCGTTGCAGAGCACGGTCTTCTTGCCGGCTTCAGAGAAATAGCGGAAGAGGCCGCTGCCGGTGATGCCGCCGCCGGCCACGAAGACATCGCATTCCACCTTGCGGGTGGGGGTGCCGTTGACATTGGTGATGAAGGTGGCAGGGCTGGCGGCGGGACGCAGCTCGCCAATGTTGAGTTGCGAGGAGAGCGGGCCGCGCGGGGTGGCATCGCCCACCACTTCCACGCCGTAGCCGGCGAGAAGCTGCTTGACGCGCGGGATGCAGCGCTTGCCACGACATGGACCCATGCCGATACGGGTGATATGCTTCAACTCATCAACAGAGATGATCTTCTTGCCTTCTACGGCCTTGAGCAGCGTCTCAATCTTGACATCGTCGCAGTGGCATACGTAGGCGGGATCGGACTCCTGGGCGTCAAGCTCCTCCCAATGCAGGGGCTTGGGATAGCGCTCCTTCAGCACAAATCCAGTGACATCGGCCAAGGCTTCACCGCTGAGGTCAAGGGCGCGTACGCGAGCCACATGGGTCTTGTTCTCGCCCTTGGTGATGCGTTCAATGACGCCCGTGCCGATGTTTTCGCCGCGGTCGTTGACCAAAACCACCTCGGCATTCTCCTCTGCTTCGTATTCGAAGGGCAGGAAAACCCAGTTCTTGGGTATGTTGTAACCGAACAGTGCCAGGCCCGGGCAGTGGTTGACACACTTCATGCAGCCGATGCACTTGTCGTAATCGATTTGGGGCACGCAGTTGGTCGCCGACTTGGTGATGGCACCCTGCGGGCAGGCGAAGGAACAGGGGTTGCAGGCAAACCCGTAGAGGCAGTCGGCCATGACGAAGGGTTTGTTGAGGCGTTCGCCGGTGGGGCGGTTGGGCTTGTCGAGCACGCGCACGGGATGCTGCTGCGAGTCGGCGTAGTCCTTGGTGACGGCCAAGTAGTCGTCGTAGTTGAAGCGCACGCCGAGTTCCATGGCGATTTCAAGGGCAGCCTGTTTGCCGCGGAGCACGGCGCAGGTGCCTTCGCCAACGCGGGTGGCGTCGCCGATGCCGTAAGTGTGGATGCCGAAGGTGACCTTGCCCTTGCGGAGCAGTTGGTCGTCGGGCTTGAGGCCGGTGCAGATGTTGATGAGGTCTATGTCTTTGATGATGCGTTCGGTGCCGGGCACGGGCTTGAAGTTTTTGCACTCGGCGATGACGGCACCCACAACGCCCGTGTGGTCCTCATTGGGGATGGCTCGCAGCAGGGTGTGCGACGTGAGGATGGGGATGCCGAGACGGCGCACGCGGTTGGCCTGCACAGGGAAGCCGCCCTCGTGGTCCATGGCCTCGACGATGGCCACCACCTGAGCACCGGCCTGCATGGCTTGGTAGGAGGTGAGGTAGCCGATGTTGCCGGCTCCGATGGTGAGGATGCGCTTGCCGAGCAGGGTGTGCTGCAAGTTCATCATTTTCTGCACCACGGCGGCGGTATAGACGCCGGGAAGGTCGTCGTTCTCAAAAGTGGGCATGAAGGGGAATGCGCCGGTGGCGACGACCAGATAATTGGCGTCGACATAGAAGAGCGAGTTGTCCTCCATGTTCTTGGCCGCCACGCGCTTGCCTTCGAGGATGTCCCATACTGTACTGTTGAGCAGGATGCCAGAGTGATCGTCACCAGCAAGGGTCTTGGCGATGTCGAAACCACGCATGCCACCATATTTCTGTTCTTTTTCGAAGAAGAAGAATTGGTGGGTTTGCATGGTGAACTGGCCTCCGATGCGGTCGTTGTTGTCGATCACGATGTTGGGGATGCCGAGTTTGTTGAGCTGTTCGCGGCATGCCAGACCTGCGGGGCCTGCGCCGATGATGGCGACCTCGGTCTTGTATATGCGCACTTGCGAATTGTTTGCAGTGTCGGCGGTCGACTCCGAGAGGTAGTTGTGGCTGATTTCTTCCACTTTGCGCACGCCGTCAACCTTGGTGATGCAGATGCGCTTCACTTCGCCGTCTACAAGCATTTCGCAGGCACCGCACTTGCCGATGCCGCAGTCCATGCTGCGCTCGCGGCCCGTGAGGCTGTGGCTGTGGATGGGGAAACCGGCTTGGTGCAACGCTGCCGCGATGGTATACCCTTTTTGTGCTTTAACTTGCTGGCCTTTAAATTCAAAGGTCACTTCATCGCCCGTAGGGATGGAGAGGATCGGGTGACTCTGAATCTTGTACATGTTGAGAAAATTTTGGTTGTTTATGTAGTTGTTGTTTTATTGTTTCGCCTATTTTACGCCAATAGCTGCTCGAAAAAAACGGGGGCAAATATACAAAATAGTTTGGAGTTGAGGGGCTGGAAATAGGAGTTAAAAGTTTTTTGTATTTTTGCAATCTCAAAAGATTCAACGATTTGTGATGGAGAACCAAAAATTGGATTATTCGATAGTCTGCTCGGTTTATAACGAAGCAGAGGGTATTGAGGCGTTTTATGGGGCGCTGAAAGCGGTGCTTGACGGCATGCCGGAGCACGGTGAGGTTCTTTTTGTAAACGATGGCAGCAACGACGGGACATTGGAGATCCTGCGCCGGATTGCAGATGCTGACGCCCGTGTGCGCGTGTTGAGCTTTGCCCGCAACTTCGGGCACGAGGCTGCCATGATCGCCGGTATCGACTATAGCCGCGGCGACTTCGTGATCTGCATGGACAGCGACTTGCAGCATCCGCCCACCCTCATTACGGAAATGGTGGGCAAGGCTCGCGAAGGCTTCGATGTTATCAACATGGTGCGCACCGACCGCTTGGATGCCACCCGCGGACACAAGCTCCGCTCCCGTCTGTTTTACAAGTTTTCCAATCTGATCTCCGATATACATCTTCAGGAAAATGCCTCCGACTTCTTCCTTATATCACGGCCTGTGGCCAATGTGCTGAAAAGGGATTATCGGGAACGGACCCGCTTCTTGCGCGGTATCGTGCAGCTGGTCGGTTTCTCGCACACAACATTGGAGTACGTGGCTCCGGCTCGCGTGGCAGGCAAGAGCAAGTATTCTTTCGGCAAGTTGCTGGGCACATCCTTTACAGCGCTGTCATCTTTCTCGAAAATGCCCTTGCGTCTTGGCATTTTTGCCGGTATCATTTTCGGCATCATAAGTCTGCTGCTCATCATTTACTCTCTTGTGATGTGGGTGATGAACACCCCCGTATCCGGCTATACCACCATTGTGGTCTTCCTGAGTGCCTTCGCAAGCCTCCAGTTCTTTCTGATTGGCCTCATTGGGCAGTATGTGGGCTACATTTTTGACGAGGTGAAAGGCCGTCCCATCTATGTCGTGCAAGAAATCATCGAACATGAAGGACAAGAAAGCTGAGATCTGGGGAAATTGGGTGATCTTTGCCCTGTCGCTGGTTGTCGTCGCAATTTCGATGGCGCCGTTCTGTCGCATCGGTTTCACTTGTGCCGATGACCTGGAATACTATTATACTTTCTTGCGCCATAATTATTGGGCTGATGCACAAAATTACGCTGCCTATTCAGGCCGTTTTTATTTTTTGATTACCAAGCCGTTATATTCGCTGCCGTATTTTTCCGATAACTTTTACGTTACCAAGGTCTTCCATATAGGCACGTTGCTGTTTTCCTTCGCTTCTTTTGCTTTCATGATGCGCAAGGTCATGGCATCCAAGTCCTTCGCCATGGTCCTGTTTGTTATCTTGGTCGCCTTTGCTCCCGTGACGGAAAACTTGCATATCCCTTTTGTCGCTTACCCATTCTTCTTTAGTTTTAGCTTTGGCTTGCTATGCTGGTCGATAGTTGCATTTCTCCAATATACCGAAACCCAGCAATACAAATATGTCATCCTTTCCACGGTGCTGTTTGCTTTTGTGTTGCTGTTTTATGAGACCTATTTGTTGTTTCTGGCTTTCTTTGTGTTGTATGTGTTCATTCGTAATGGGGATTTGTATGGCCTCAAGCGTATGTGGTCTGAGAAGCGTTTCTGGAGGGAGGTGTTGCCGTTTGTGTTCATTGGGGTGCTTTATGTGGTGACGTACTTTTTTTACAGAATGTCTGTGTCGGCAGAATATACGGGCACGGCATTTGCCGGTTCGTTCAGTTTGAGGAACTGTTGGAAGGTGATGTGGCAATGCACAATCCCGATGTTCCCTTTGCGACAGCTCCATTTTTGCTCAGGTGTGGCAATGGATAATGGCCAAACCTTGGTCGGGCATTACAGTGGCATGGGCTTTATGCTTGCCCACGCCCCGTTGATGGCTTATGTGAATGCTGCCCTTGTGGTTTTGGTGCTCGCCATGCTGATGCATCGGTTTAAAGATCTGATTACGTGGAAACGGATCATGGACGTCGCTTTGTGCGCCCTCGTCTTTGCATTCAGCTCCCATTTCTTATTGGGTCTCTCTGAAAAATATAATGCGGAATGGAATGATTGGATCAGAGGGTATGTCACATCCTATTACTCCTACTTTGGCATCATAACGTTCTTGGCTTTATGCGGATTGGCATTTGTCAAGTTTTTCTCAAGAAGCAAGATACTTTATCCCGTGGCTTGTATGCTTGTGCTCGCTGTCACGGCACCATTGATTGTGGCCACGGGTTATTCCAACGATCTTTTAAGCCACGAATGGCAACGTACGCGCTATACGCTTACGTCGATGGACGAACTGGTGAAAGAAGATGCTTTTTCCGCTTTCGCCGACAACGATATCCTCTATTGCCCTACGCTTTCCGAATCCGGGCAGTGGGGCTCCGGAGTCTTCGGTGACGAGCGCATCGAGTGGTCGGATTTTATTGCCATGAAGGCAGGCAAAAACACAAAAGGGTGTCGCAGGCCTGAAAAATTGGCTGAGCTTATGGCGCAGGACAGTGCCGCTCGTGTCTTCTACATTTGCCGGAAGGAGGACAGGACCCACAATGACCTGTTGTTCACCGTTTGCGAGGTGGACCGCGCCACAATAGATCTCTCGTCGCCTTATCCGATGCGCCATGCCCGGAGCAACAAGCTGGATTGCTACTATCTGTCGCCCTCCAAGCAGTTTACCCTTTGGGTGGAGACGATGGGTGCCGACGCGGTGCAGGCAGTACTCAACGGAAAAGACACGCTTTCCTTGAGGCCTGGCAACAACGCGGTGCAGGTGCGTTATTGTTATTGGCAGAGCAAGCGCAAAAGCCCATTTTCCATCCTGCAGATGGAGGGGCCAGGCCTTGCAGCCGACGGTGTCAGTGTCTCCAATGTCTGGAACACGGCGGACACGGTTTATACGGTGCCGGTGCCGATATGAAAACCCCGCTCAACGGAATCCTGGGAATGATATGATGATCCGGTTTGGGGAGATTGCCTACCGCAGCCGTACCCCGACGGAGAGGAACAGTTGCGAAAAAGCCAGCTCGTATCCCAATGCTGCATACACGCTTTGGCGGTCTTTGAAACTGTATTGTGCGCCGGCAATAAAGCTTGCAGAACCTCTGCGGTACCAATCACGGTAGGTGGAACCTTGTAGTCTTATCAATTCTGCAGAAATGGGACACACTTCCAACGTTAGATAAGGACTCCATTTGCGTTTTTTCAGGATGATGTATTTGAAATTCAACCCCAGTTCAAAATCCAAGACATACAAATTTGGATATGGCCATGAATAACTCAGATCGCTATCGTGAAACACTTCTTGGTCAGATAGATATGCTTTTTTATCTGGATACATTTTATGAAAATTCACTCCAATCACAGCCGACAATGAAATATGTGGATTGAATTGCATGCCATGGATCTCGTGCAATCCCACACTCCAACAATGGTTGAAAGGTGCTAAAGTGTGATTGTGGTCTATAAACATTGAATGACTATCTATTATATTGTATCCAGCCCTTGCTTCCAGCGCATGCAGGTATTGGAGTTTGTTCTTGTGGGGTTTAGACTCGGTCTGGGCAAAGAGGAGATGAGCAGCAAAAAATGTACACAAAAATATAGTTGTTTTTTTCATGATATTAAGTGTCTTGTTATGTGTGCATTATTTTGATATGGATGCTCCAACTTGCCTAATATGAAATCATAACTATTTGCTAAAATAGCAGTTAGGGGCAATCTCCCTTCTTTATCTTTCTGAGGTCGAGCATATTCACGGGGTTGGATTCAAACCCTGTGATGTTGGCGCGGGTGAAACGCACCACTTTGTCGTAGTAGAGGACAACGACAGGGGCGTCAGCCATCAGCATGGAATCCATTTGGATATAGTATTCGGTGCGCTTTCCTTCATCGGCGCAACGCTGTGATTTTTCGTATAGTTTGTCGAAGGCGGGGTTGACGTAATGTGTGTAGTTGGAACCGACGGGCTGCAGGTTCTTGGAGTAGAAGAGTGCCATATAGTTCTCCGCATCTGGGTAGTCGCAAATCCAGGAACCGCGGAAAAAGGGCAGCTGGTAGTTGCGCATCATCTGACGCAGTTGCGCGCCCTGGGTTACGTCCAACTTCAGCTGGATGCCCAGCTCCGACAGCTCGTGCTGGATGTATTGGCACAAGTCGGCGTATGCGGGAGGAACGGAGAGCGAGATGGGCGGAAGCCCTTTGCCATTGGGATAGCCAGCTTCGGCGAGCAATTGCGCGGCCTTCTTGGGGTTGTAGTTGTAGCCCCCCGTGCGTTCCGGGCAAAACGAAGGCATGCCCATGGGGACAAAGCCGGCCGTGCCTGCATAGCCGACATTGTTGCGCAAGTACTTCATCATCTTCTCGCGGTCGAAGCCGTAGTTGATGGCTTGTCGCACGCGACGGTCCAATATCGGGTTACGCTTGTCGCCGGGCCTCAGCATGAACCCTAAGTATTCGGTATTGAGGTAGGGCCCTGTGATGAGCTTCACCTCGCCTTTGTATTCGGGGTTTAACGTTCCCTGTTTGGTCAGCAGGGCATCCTTGTAGCAGGCATCGATGCCTGACATGAAGTCGAGCGTGCCTTTCATGAACTCCATGAAGACGGACTGCTTGTCGATGATGAAGGAGATGGCCACGGCATCAAGGTAGGGCAGACGGTTGCCCTGCTCGTCATATTCAAAGTAGTCGGGGTTCTTGCGCAACACGAGTTTGACGCCCTCTTGCCAAAGCTGGAACTTGAAGGGACCGGTGCCGACGGGATGGTTGCGGAAATCCTTGCCATAGCGCTCCACAACCTCGTGGGGTACCACCGAGCAGTATTTCATCGTCAGGATGCCGAGGAAAGGCGGAAAAGGTTCGGACAACTCGACTTGGAAGACTGTGTCGTTGAGTGCGCGGAAGGCAGCCTTGCCCTCCTTGTCACGTTTCACCTTTTGGAAAATCCATGCGCCGGGGGAAGCCACGTCGGGGTCGAGGATGCGCGAAAAGCTATAGACAAAGTCGTGCGCCGTGACATGTCGTTTCCCTTTGAAGGGGAAGAACTCAGTCTGGTGGAAGATCACGTCCTGGCGCAACACGAAGGTGTAGGTGCGACCGTCCGGGGAGATGGTCCAACTTTTGGCGATGGCAGGTACGATGTTCAAGGAGTCATCCAAGTCGACCAGCCCGTTGAAAAGTTGGTTGCAGGGCCAGATGACGGACTGCCCGGATGCGAAGGCGGGGTCGAGGGTCTGGATGCCGCTCGACTCGTTGTAGTGAAAGATGGCTTTGTCGGAGTTGTTGATGCCGTGCCTGCAGGAAGTGAAACAGAGTGTAAGAATCCAGAATAAAATGTAGTTCGCAAGATTCTTATGTGGAATGTTTTTTGAACTTGGGGTCCTGAACTTTGGACTTTGGACTTTAATCATGGCTACGACAGTGCTTGGTTGACGCGTTTGGAGGATTCGAGAAGCTTGTTGTATTCCTCAGGCGTGATGTCGACATTGAAATAGTAAACAGGGTTGACGCGTTGGCCGTTTTTTATGACTTCGTAGTGGAGATGGGACCCGGAGGCGAGGCCCGTGGCGCCCACGTATCCGATAACTTGGCCGCGTTTCACTTTCTGTCCTGCGCGCACGGCCTTTTTGGAGAGGTGCGCGTAGAGCGTTTGGTAGGAATAGCCGTGGTTGATGACCACCGCGATGCCATAGCCGCTGCCTGGGTTCTCGCTTGACACGGTGCCGTCGGCAGTGGCGTATACGGGCGTGCCCTTGGGAGCGGTAATGTCCACACCTGTGTGCGCGCGCAACTGCTTGAGAACAGGATGATATCGGCGGCCAAAACCGGATGTGATGGAGTACATGTTCTTCAACGGGCGAATAGCTGGAATGCTGCTCAACATCTCGGCTTTGTTGTTCACGATTTTTTCCAATTCGTTCAAAGACTTGGTTTGTGCCGCCAACCGTACGGTCAACCTGTCGGCGCGCTTGTTGGCATCCTTCAGCAGAACGTATGCCTCGGAGCGGGAAAGGCTGTCGAAACGGCGGTCATCCAAAATCTGCGGATATCGTTCGGTCGCAGGCACAGGGTCGGCCTCGAAGATGGTCCTGTAGACATTGTCGTCCCGATCCTCGATATCAAGCAGCACGTCCGACATCACTTCCATGCGCGATGTCAGATATTCCACTTCGCCTTTTAATTCATTGTTTTCTCGTTCCAGGATCTTGACCTTGGGGGAATCCACGAAGTAGAAGGCAATCCACACGAAAATGAGCGCCATGGCAAAGCCGCTGGCGAAAACCCACCCCACGCGCTTAAGCACCTGCTTGAAGCTGAGCTTCACTTTCTCGTAGGTGAGCGTCTTTGGATTGAAGTGATAAAAAGACTTGGGCATCGTGAATTATAGGTCTGTGTTTGGTCGCAGAAAAGCAATGCTTTAATCGGTGTGATTTGTAGAAAAGGATGTCTTATTTGCAGCCGAGGCAAATTTTGTCGCCAATGCCGTAACTGCTGATGGCTCCGCTGTTGCGTTTGATGATGAGTTTGAGTTGTATGCCGTATTTTTGGGCGATGTAGCGGTAAGTGTCCCCCTCTTCAAGCGTGTGGTACTCCACGGGCGACTTGGTGCTTTTCATCTCTACGTAGATGACCTCGTCCTCGATGGGCTCCGACTCGTCATACACATCGTTGTAGAGGCGCAGGTTCTTCTCGCTCAGCTGCAATGCGGCGGCGAGTTTCTTGTAGGTGTCGCCTGCCTTGGCGATGATAAATTTCGTTTTGTTGTTCTCGTAGGCCGGACGCGAGGTGTAGGGGTAGTAGGCCGACTTGAAGGGCACAGCGTATGGGTTGAGGGTGAAGACGTTCTTGCCCTGAATCTTCTCGGGCGTGTTGTTCGGGATGGTCGCCTTGATGGTGTCGTACTTCGGTGTTTGCGAACGCTCTGTTTTGTTGACAATGACCTCGATGCCGTTCATCACCATGGTGTCTGCCTTGGAACGCGAAGAGGGCGGGTTGTAGGTGGGCGTGGACGGCTGTGTCGCGGGTTGTTGCTGTGATGTGGGTTGTTGTGCAGGCTGCTGGACGGGCTGTTGGACGGGTTGCTGGACAGGCTGCTGAACGGGTTGTGTTGGTTGGGCGGGTTGTGTGGACGGTTGCGTCCGGGGTTGAGGCATGGGCTTGGGTGCTCCGAGAATAATGTCCTCGTCTACGCGGAGCAGATGCGGGGCGGAGACCTCCTTCAATGCGGATGAGTCGCCGATTTTCTGGGCAACCTTGCGGTCGTAGTGCATGAGGAAATATTTCTCGATAATGGAAATCAAGGTGTCGGCGTAGCGCGGGTTGCCGGAGTAACCGGCCTCCTTGAGCCCTTGCGCCCAGGTCTTGTAGTCTGTGATGGGATAATAGAAGAGGCGCACATAGCGGCTGCGTTGCGACAGGAACAGGGAATGGTCACGATACGACTCGGTGACGGAGGCGTACTTGCGGAAGCAATAGTCGCTGCTGTGGTTGTCGGTTTCGTAGTATGTTTCGCCCGTCCATTCATTACTATGGCAAGTGATGCCGAAGTGGTTGTTGGCCTCTCGCGCCACGCGGTTTGTGCCGGCTTTGGAGGCATAGATGGCCTGCGCCAAGGTGATGCTGGCAGGGATCTTGTAGATCTCCATCTCCTGCATGGCCAAGTCCTTGTACATGTCGATGTAGTCATAGACCTGGTCGTCCATGGTGTATTGGGCGTTGGCGAAAAGGTAGCCCGCTATGATGACGGTGAGGAGAATTGTTTTTTTCATAGTATAATGTATTAGTGTTTTAGCAAAATTTGGTTTCCGGGGTATATAACGGAGTTTATGTCGAGTGTATTGTATTTTAGGATATAGTGGAGTTGCACGCCATAACGTTGGGCGATGTAGCGGAGGGTCTCGCCGGCCTGCACCTCGTGTACGCGTGCGTTGTTGGTCTTGGCTTTCGCCTCGATGTAGACGATCTCATTCTCCACGGGTTGCCCGTTGTCAAGCACGTCGTTGAACTTACGGAGGTTCTCAGGGGTAACCTGTACGTCTTTGGCGATGCGCTCGTAAGTGTCGCCATTTTGGGCTATGACAAAAAAGGTGTGGTTGTTTTCGAACACCTTGCGGTAGCTGAAGGGGCTGTCACCGGCGGGGAAATCGTTGCCGATGGCGGTGAAGACCTTGAGTTGCCCGTTGGCGGGTTTGGGCTTGGGTGCGACGGGGGCGATTTCAATGTCGGGCTTTTTGCCTGTATTGCCTATGGGCTTGGCGTGTGGGTCCTTGGAGGCAACGGGTGTGGGTTCCGTGTTGCGCGGCTTGTAGGTGACCATGGGTACGTCCACGCCCTGGCGTTGCAGGCACAGCGTGTCGAGTCGGGCGATGTTGAACCGCTCGATGAGGCTGATGAGGCGGTCGGCATATTGTGGGTTGGTGGCGTAGCCGTCCTGCTTGAGTGTGCGTGCCCAGGCGGGGTAGTCGAGGATGTCAAGTTGGAACAGGTTGGCGTAGCGTTGCCGTTTGGTCAGGAAAAGCGAGTGGTCGGTGTAGGATTCATCTACGCTGGGATAGCGGCGGAAGCACTCTTGCAGCTCGTCGTCGTCGATAAGGATGGTGTCACCATTCCAGTCAACATGGCATTTGATGCCGAAGTGGTTGTTGCCTTCGGTGGCGAGTCGGCTTTTGCCGCAGGCGCTCTCGAAGATGCCCTGTGCAAGTGTGATGCTGGCCGGAATCTTGTATTCGGTCATCTTCTGTATGGCCACCTCCTGGTATTGTTCGATGTATGTGCGGATGTCGTTTTCATTGTACTGCGCGTGTAGCCCGACGGTGAAGATCAGACAAAGCAGGGTGGTGAGGATGGTATATGTTTTCTTCATCAAAAGGAGAATGTTTGGTGGTGAAACGCCCGCATTCTTGCGAACGCGATTCTACAACGCTTCAAGAATCATCTTGGTGTAAAACTCTTTTATATCCAAATTATTGTACGTCACCTGCCCGGGCACGATGCTCAAGGCTGTTTGGCCGGGGATGGTGTTGACTTCGAGGAAGTATGGCACGCCGTCGTCTTCGGACAGAATGAAGTCGACGCGCACGACGCCACGGCAATCAAGGCGGCGGAAAATGCGCTTGGCATACTCGCGGATGATTTTCTCTTGGTCTGCCGGGATGTCCGCAGGAGTGAGCAGTTTGTGCCCGACAGCGGAGTATTTGGCGTCGTAGTCGTAGAATTCGTTGGTGGCGACCACCTCGGTGACGGCCAGCACGCGCACATCACCGTAAACAGAGGTGACGCCGCAAGTCATTTCGCGTCCGCGCACGAACTTCTCGACCATCAGCTGGTTGTCGTACTTGAAAGCTTCGGCAAATGCGCCGGCCAGTTCCTCGCGGTTGTGGACCTTTGTGACACCCACGCTGGAACCGGAGTTGCACGCCTTGACGAAACAGGGGTAGCCGCAAACTTGCTCGATATGCTCGGGCTCATAAGAATCGGTGTCGTAATAGTGCAGCGACGGTGAGATGGGGATGCCGGCCTTGGCAACGGCGATGTTGCAAAAATATTTGTTGAAGGTGAGCGCGGAGCAAAAGCTCTTGCATCCCGTATAGGGTTGTCCAATCATCTCGAAGTAGCTTTGCAACTTGCCGTTCTCGCCCGGTGTGCCGTGGATGGCAATGAATGCCACGTCGAAAGTCGTGTGCTGCCCGTCGATGTGCAGGGAGAAATCGTTTTTGTCGATGGGATACTTGAGGCCGCTTTCGGAAGTATAGCTCCAATCGCTTCCCTTAAAGTGGATCAAATAGGGATTGAACAACTTGCGGTCGAGCTGGTTGTAGATGTTGTCGGCCGTTTTTAACGAGATTTCATATTCGCCGGAGTCGCCGCCGGCAATCACAGCAATGTTATACATGATGCCTTATACTAAATTATTGTATAGTTTAAACGCGCAAAAATACGTTTTCACGACGGGCATGTCAAGTGCTGCGTCTCGTTTTTTTGAACATGAATGTGTGTATAAAAAACTACTGTTGGGCAGAGTGGAAACTGTAATATTCACCGTGCATCTGCATCAGTTCGTTATGGGTGCCTTGCTCCACGATGCGACCGTCACGGACGAAGAGGATGAGGTCTGCGAATCGGATTGTGCTCAGCCGGTGGGCGATGATGATGGCTGTATGTTTGCGTGCGTAGGGTATCAGGGCTTCCTGGAAGAGGTACTCCGATTCGTTGTCAAGCGCTGACGTGGCTTCGTCGAGGATGAGCACCTCGGGTTGGCGCAGGATGGCGCGCGCGATGCTGAGCCGCTGCCGTTGGCCACCCGACAGCCGCATGCCCCGGTCGCCGATGACAGTGTCGTATCCGTTTTCCATCTCCATGATAAAGTCGTGCGCCTGTGCCACTTTCGCCGCGGCCACGACTTGCTCCTCTGTTACGTTCTCCATGCCGAAGACAATGTTCTCGTACACGGTGTCGTTGAAAAGCACCACATCCTGGCTCACCATGCCGAAAAGGGCGCGCAGGTCGGAGATGATATAGCGGTCCAAAGGCGTCCCGTCGAGCAGGATTTGTCCGAAATGGACATCGTAAAATCTCGGAAGCAGGTCAACGATGGTGGACTTGCCACTTCCCGAAGGCCCCACAATGGCTATGGTCTGCCCTTTTTGGATGGTGAGATCCACATGCTGAAGCACCTCGCACTCTTCCGGAACTTTGACATCACGATAGGAGAAGGATACGTCCTTGAACTCGATCGTGCTTTTCAGCTTGCTTACGGGCAATGCGTTTTCACACTCCAGGATTTTTTCGTCGGCATCGATTACCTCATAGACGCGGGCGGCGGCGGCCATGCCCCGCTGAAGCGTGTAGAAGGTTGTCACCATGGCTTTCGCCGGCACAATGAGGCGAGCGAAGACCACGAAGAAAAGCATGAACAGTGTACTCTTGCCCAAGGAAACATCCGGAAAGAACTTGAATCCCACAAGCGTGATGACCATCAGGGCCAGAATGCAGAGAAACTCTGTCAGAGGAGAGCCTACCTCATTGATCCGGAACACCTTTTTGTTGAGTTTGTAGAACTTGAAATTCTCTTGTTCAAAACGCTCATAGGTGTGATCGATGGCGTTGTAGCCTTTGATGACGCGCAGGCCACCGATGGCCTCTTCGAAGTAGGAGCTCATCTTGCCTAAAAGTTGTTGTGTTCGTGTGGAGAACTTCCTGATGCCTTTGCCGATAATGGCCAACAGATAGGCGATTGCTGGAAGGATGACCAAAGCGATAAGGGTCATCTTGACACTAATGCTAAAAAGCGCGATGAGGAAGATGATAATTAAAAATGGGTCGCGCAAAAGCGATTGGAGGGAAGAGAACACCGACCACTCCACTTCCTGCACGTCGGCGCCGATGCGGCTGAGGATGTCGCCTTTTCGCTGTTCGGAGTAATAGGAAAGGGGCAGGATGAGCAGGCGGTGGTACATGTCGTTGCGAAGGTCGCGCATGATGCCGGAACGGATAGGCGCCAACCAGTAGGCTCCAAGGTAGCGGGATGCGTTGGAAAGCAGCGAGGAGAGCATCATGGATCCAGCGATGTAAAAAAGTGCTGAATGTTTGCCATGGCGGACTACCACAACCCCCATGTAATAATAAAAGGTGTCGATGAAATAGCGGGATGTGAGCGCAAATTCCGGCTTGGCAGTAACAGGTTCAACCTGCTCGAACAATACCGAAAGGAATGGGACAATCAGGCCGAGCGTGAAGATGGAGAAGAAGGCGTACAGCACGTTCACCAGCAAAACGCCGGCAATATTGGCCTTGTAGTTGAGCAAATATCGTGTCAGTCGCTTCAAGTACTTCATAAACAATAATGAGGCTGCAAAAATACGATTTTTAGTAATTAGCCGTTAGCCGTCAACTGTACGTGTTTTCGCCGGTATTGTGAATGGCTAAAAAACGTTGGCTCTACCAAACAATTTTTGTATCTTTGCACCCTCTTTTAAACAATAAAATTATTCATCAAAAAAAATAAAAGTTATGTCTATCATTAAACCATTCAAAGGATTACGTCCTCCCAAAGAGATTGTTGAAAAGTTGGCTTCCCGTCCATACGACGTGTTGAATTCCGAAGAGGCCCGCAAAGAGTGCGAAGGCAATCCCTATAGCCTGCTGCATGTCACCAAGGCTGAAATCGACCTTCCCGTTGGCACAGATGAACACTCCCTGGAAGTCTATCTCCAGGTGGTGAAGAATTTCAACAGCTTCAAGGATTACGGTTGGCTGGTGCCGGACAAAGAGGAAAAGCTCTACATCTATGCACAAAGCATGAACCCGACCGATCCCAACGCGCACTGGCAGTACGGCATCGTGGCGTGCGCCTACAGCGAGGACTATGTCAACAAGGTGATCAAGAAACATGAGTTGACCCGCAAGGACAAGGAGGAAGACCGCATGAAACACGTGCGCATCACCAACGCCAATGTGGAGCCGGTGTTCTTCGCCTATCCCGCCGTGCCGCGCATCGACGAGATTGTGGCCTCCGTGACCGCCAAGGAACCCGTTTACGATTTCATCGCCAAGGAAGACGGCTTCGGTCATCGCTTCTGGGTCATCGATGACCGCAAGCTCATCGACGAGCTGGTGGAACTCTTCGCCACGAAGGTGCCCGCCATGTACATCGCCGACGGCCACCACCGCAGCGCCGCCGCCGCCCTCGTGGGCCAGGAGAAGAAGGAACATAATCCCAACCACACCGGTAAAGAGGAATACAATTACTTCATGACGGTGATCTTCCCGGACAACCAACTCAACATCATCGACTACAACCGCGTGGTGAAGGACCTCAACGGCCTGACCAAGGAACAGTTCCTCAACGCTGTGGCTGAAACCTACACCGTGGAGGATATGGGCACGGAAATATACAAGCCCTCCAAACTGCATGAGTTCAGCATGTACCTCGATGGCCATTGGTACAAGATGAACGCCAAGCCCGGAACGTTCAACGACAGCGATCCCATCGGCGTGCTGGATGTCACCATCCTCAGCAACCTGGTGCTTGACAAGATTCTCGGCATCAAGGACCTCCGTACCGACAAGCGCATCGACTTTGTGGGCGGCATCCGTGGCTTGGGCGAGCTCAAACGTCGCGTCGACAGCGGCGAGATGAAGGTGGCCTTCGCCCTCTATCCTGTTTCCATGCAGCAAATCATCGACATCGCCGACACGGGCAACATCATGCCCCCGAAGACCACCTGGTTCGAGCCGAAGCTCCGCTCAGGTCTTGTTATCCACGAGTTGGCATAAATCTTATCGCACACAATGTTCAAGGTTCCTATATTGCTCGTCCTCTACAATCGCATAGAGGAGACGCACAACCTCTTCCAGATTATCAGCACTGTGCAGCCCACCGAGTTGTACGTGGCTTGTGACGGTCCCAAACGCGGCGACTCCCTTGACCGTGCGCGCGTCTACCAGACCCGTGCGGTCATCCAGCCTGCCTGGACTTGCCAGCAACACAACCTTTGGATGGAAGAGCACCTCGGCAAGTCCGAGATGATCCTCAAAGCCATGCAATGGTTTTTCGAAAAGGAAGAAGAGGGCATCATCCTCTTCGAGGACACGCTGCCCACCTACGATTTCTTCCCGTACTGCGAGGAATTGCTACGGCAATATAGGAACGATGAACAGGTGTTCAGCATTGGCGGCACCTACCTGAGGCATCGCAGCCGCCAACGCTACAAGAAACGTCTCCACAAGGGCGGCAGTTCCTATTTCTTCTCTGCGTACGCAACCACCTGGGGCTTTGCCACGTGGCGCAACCGCTGGCAGGACTTCTCTTTCTCTATGCAAAAATACAAGCCGGAGGACTTTGCCCAAATTGTTGCCCCGTACATGAACAAGCCCAAGTTCCGTACGTATTGGATCAACAGGTTCAATATCATTAAGAAAAACAACGCCCCGTATTGGGACTACCAAATCAACCTCCACGTGTGGGCCCACAAAGGAATTTGTATCCAGCCGTATCTCAATCTTGTCACAAATGTGGGGTTCAAGGGAAACGACAGACGAACGATTCGTCATCTCCGCAAGAACGCTTATCCCATCATGCCCATCACACATCCCGAAACGGAGAAAAAAGAGCTGAACCATAAGGAGGACAAGTTCATGTTCAGGCATGTGTACAAGCGTGCATACCTCTATTTGTTCCGTGATTGGCTGAAGGAAATCCTGCCCAGCAAGAAAGATTAAAAAACCACACTCTGTTATCTAAAAAAATTGTATTTTTGCGCCCTCAAAAAATAAAGTAAAGAAATTATGGCAAGCAACGAAAAATTAGGCAGTAAGAAAGTTGAAAATGAAGAAGTTAAAGAAAATTTCGTAACCAAGACTATCGCTTTCTTTAACAAATATCAAAACATCATTTACGGCGTCGTCATAGGTATTCTCGTCGTTATTTTGGCCATCATCCTCTTCAATAGATTCTATATCCAGAAGAAAAGTGCCGAGGCTTCCGCCGACATGACATACCCCATCAGCATGCTGATGGCCGGTGACAGCGCCTCCCTCAACCTCGCCCTCGAAGGCGATGACGAGAACGATGGCTTCCTCACGATCGCCGATAATTACAAGATCACGAAAACCGCCAACACCGCCCGCTATTATGCCGGCTTGTGCTATCTTAAACTCGGTCAGAAAGACGAAGCCCTTGATTTTCTGAAGAAGTTCAAGAAGAAAGAGGATGTGCTTTGGTATGGCTGCCAAGCCCTCATCGGCGACCTTCTTGACGAACAGGGCGATGAAGCCGAAGCTTTGAAGTATTATCAAAAAGCTGCCAAGGCCAAGGATCCGTACAATGCCCCCAACGCCCTCTTTAAATTAGGACAAATGTATGAGAGACAGGAAAAATGGAGTGAAGCCCTAAATGCTTATCAGAAGATTGAGGATAACTTCTATGCTGAATACAATAGAATGAATATCGCCCAATACAAGGAGCGTGCTCAGGCCAAATCCAAATAATCCCAATGTCTCAAGAGAAAAAAAAGAATCTTTCGGAGTTTACTCCTTTTAGCATTAATTTCAATAAAAAAATAAGAATCGGTATTGTGGTCAGCGAATGGAACGACCGCATTACCGATTCTCTTTTGCTGGGAGCTTGCCAAACGCTGCTCGATTACGGCGTGTTGGAAGAGAATATTATCGTGCATCATGTGCCCGGCAGTTTCGAGCTGCCCTCCGGCGCCGACCTGCTGTACGCGGCGGATCCCACGTTGGACGCTGTCATCTGTATCGGCTGCATTATCCAGGGCGAAACACGCCACTTCGAATTCATCGCACAGGCCGTTGCACAAGGCATCATGCGCGTGGGGCTCGACCATCGGAAACCCACCATCTTCAGCGTGCTCACCACCAACGACATGCAGCAGGCCGAGGACCGCGCGGGTGGCGTGCATGGCAACAAGGGCGTCGAAGGCGCCGTGAGCTGTCTCAAGATGCTTGCGCTGCGGCAAGAATTGGATGAAAAACCTTAAAACTGATCGTGATGAGAGTCGTTTTTATGGGTACGCCCGAGTTCGCTGTCGCCACGCTTGACCGCATTGTCGCCGCAGGCTACGATGTGGCCGCCGTGGTTACCACGCCCGACAAGCCCGCGGGACGCGGCCAGCACCTCAAATGCTCCAGCGTGAAGCAATATGCCCTTGAGCACAATCTGCCGTTGCTGCAGCCCGTCCGGCTACGCGACGAAGAGTTTGTGTCACAGTTGCAGTCATTGCACGCCGACGTGTTCGTGGTCGTGGCCTTCCGCATGTTGCCCAAAGAGGTTTATACAATCCCGCCGCACGGCACGTTCAACGTCCATGCCTCTCTGTTGCCGCAGTATCGCGGAGCCGCCCCTATCCAGTGGGCTATCGTCAACGGCGAGAAAAAAACGGGCGTCACGACGTTTTTCCTGGATGAACATACCGACACTGGCGAGATTGTGCGGCAAACGCAGGTCGAAATTGCCCCGGACGACGATGGCGGCTCGCTTCATGACAAACTCATGGCCGCCGGCGCCGAAATTGCGGTGCAGACCCTTCGGGACATCGAGCAGGACAAGGTGCGCTCTTTCCCGCAACCTGTGCTGGAGAACCTCAAGCCTGCCCCAAAAATCTTCAAGGAAGACATGCTCATCGAATGGAATGATACGGCCGAGCATATCTGCGATAAGATTCGCGGACTGTCGCCATACCCGGGAGCCTTCACACGCTTGCACACGTTTTTGGGCGACAAAACCCATTCATCTGAACAAGGAGGAAACTCGTCGCGGGAACTGGTTCTTAAAATTTTCAAGGCATCCGTTACTGACAAAAATGCCATGGATTTGCCTGGAACTTTCTCGATAGAAAACAACAAAAAGTTGCTCGTTTCCGCTAAAAACCGCGAAATTTCTATTGAAATCCTGCAAATCGAAGGGAAAAAACGGATGAAAGTGGAAGATTTTATCGCTGGTTTCAGGTTTGATAACTACACAAAAAAATTATTTTAGTGTAGTTATTCCGATATTCACATATGTGCAATAAACAAATTTGATATTTTTTTAACTTTATTAAAAAAAAGTTGCTGATAACTACGTTGATACGCAAAATCAACTAAATTTGCTGCTCATTAATCTAATTTCAAAACCTTTTAAAATTAACGAGTATGAATAAAAGCGAATTAATCGATGCAATGGCTGAAAAAGCCGGTTTGACCAAAGTTCAAGCCAAGAGTGCCTTGGATGCTTTCATGTGCACCACGGGTGAAGTCCTCAAGAAGGGTGGCAAACTCTCCTTGGTTGGTTTCGGCACTTTCGAGGTGAAAAAACGCGCTGCCCGCAAGGGTCTGAACCCCAGAACCAAGAAAGCCATCAAGATTCCTGCAAAGAAGGTGGTCAAATTCAAAGTTGGTTCCAAATTGGGTGACCTCAAATAATTCATCGATTTTACACAATTCACAAGAAAGCCCTGAATAAGGGCTTTCTTGTTGTATATACTATTATGAGACGAATAGAAGATAAGCAGCTCAGGGCGGATTTGACAGTGTATTTGTCGCAGTTTGTGACGGAGGAGCGCAAGGCGCGTCTGCAGGAGGTGCTTGACAATCGCACGCGCCATGTGACTGTGGTGTTGGAGGACCTTTACCAAACCCAGAATATCAGCGCCGTGATGCGCAGTTGTGAGTGCTATGGCGTGCAGGATGCCTATATCGTGGAGCACCGCAACGCCTTCGAGGTTCACAAGGATATCAGCATGGGGGCCGACAAGTGGCTGACACTGCACCACTACCCGCAGTCGGAGGATAATGTCCGCCGCTGCATTGACGACCTGCATGCACGTGGCTATACCGTCATCGCCACGCTCCCCGACGAGAAGAGAACCACCATCCACGATTTGCCTGTGGAGCGCAAGACCGCGTTCCTGTTCGGCACCGAGCTGACCGGATTGTCAGAGGAGGCCGTGCGTTTGTCTGATGGCGCCGCGCTCATCCCGATGTATGGCTTCACCGAGAGTTTCAACATCTCCAATTCCGCTGCCATCATACTTTCACATTTCACGGAACGCCTTCGCCGCTCAGGGGTCGAATGGCGTCTGTCTGCCGACGAACGCGAGGCTCTCTATTTCGAGTGGCTCCAAAAGAGTCTCCGCGACCCCGATGCGATGGTGGACCACTTTCTGAAAAAATAGGCCGGCAGTCAGATTCCGGAACAGAAACACCTTAGAATTTTACGGAAAGCATGGTTAAGAAGGCGTGGCCGAGGTACAGACTGCGCTGCTTTTGTCGCAAAGTGTACTGCAAGCGCAGCTGCACATGTTTTTCGGGCCACCAGTCGATACCGGCACTGTAGTGGTGGGATGCGCCGTTTTCGGCGGAGAGGTCCTTTTGGTAGAAGTCGTAGCGCAAAACGGGGCGCAGCTTTTGTTGCACAGTGCTTTTGGCACCCCATCCAAATCGGAACCAATAGCCGCCGGTAACGTAAAAGCCTTGGGTATTTAAACGCTGCACATAGAGGACGTTGTCCGCGTCCGTGTGGGCAATGTCGGTCATGCCCCATACATACTCGCTTCGTACGGTGAGGTTCTCGTCTTTATATTCGGCGCCGCCGGCACAGCGTAGCCGCAGGCCGTCAAGATCGTCTGCCATGGCATATCGGCCCCAGTAGGCGGATCCGGAAAGCACGAAATGTTTGAGGAAGGGGTGGAACTCGATGCGTCCGGCGATGTCCTTGGCCATGTTGTCCTTCTTGACGTTGATGCCGTTGCCGCCGAAGACGCCCACGCTATAACCCAACAGCGGGTATTTCTCGCCATCGCGCTCGAATTGCAGCAGCGTGCCGTACAACATGGCGCCGATCTCGCGTCCTGTAGAAAAGCTGCTCACGCCAGACACGTCATTGTAGCCTGCCAAGGCCGAGATGACCTGCGCGTTGTCGGCAAATTCCAGGTCTAATGGGGAATAGGGATTTTCCAAGGTGAAGGGTGTTTTGAATTGTCCCACCTGCAAGTTGGCGTAGCGACAGAACTTGAGTTTCACGAAGGCGTCGATCAATTTCGGGGAGTTGGCGAAGTCGGCCTGTAAGCGGAATTCGATTTTGGGAGTGATGGTGCCTTTCAGGTCTAAACGTGCGCGCCGGATCTGCATGACGCTGCTTTGCGTGATCGTCCCGTCGCTTTCCGACTGGTTGACATATTCGTATTGGCCGTTGATGTATCCGCCTACCGAAAGGTAGTCGCTGATATGGAACTTGCGTTCCTTTTTCGGCTCAGACTGCTCAGCGGAAGTTTTTTCTTTCTCCCGTTTCTCCCGTTTGCTTTCCTTTTGCGCGGAAGCGACAGTGGTCAAGCTGAAAATTAACATGATCGTAACAATGCGTGGTAGAATGTGTCTCATAGAGTTTTTTAATTAACTATCTTTAACGTGTTTTTGAGCGGGCAAAATTAGTAGTTTTATCGATTCGATTTGTCTTTATTCAGACAGTAATTTGTAATGAAACGACTTTTTTTGCTTGAAAATATGATGAACGTGTTTTTGAAAAATGGTAGGATAAACAGATGTATATCACTGTGAATTAGTTTTTTATGCAAATCATTACTATTGTCGTTCTTAATGGTTACACTGTTTTTGCAAATGGTGACAATTCTAATCTTAAAAATGACTAATTTTGTAATTGCAAAACGATGCTTCTCATGTCCAGTCACTCATCTCATTCGCTATATATATAATGTTAAAAATAACTAATATATTTCTTGTATGAAACATCTACTCCAATATTTCATGTTGTCACTGGTGGTGATAGGTCTCATTTTGTCGTCGGTTTCCTGCGGTGGCAGGCAATCCGCCAAGAAGGGTGACACCTTGTCCGGAAACATTTCTGTATCAGGTGCTTTTGCGCTCTATCCTTTGGCTGTGAAATGGGCGGAAGAGTTCCAGAAACTGCATCCGGACGTCCATATCGACATGTCGGCGGGTGGTGCCGGCAAGGGTATGACCGATGTGTTGGCTGACGTGGTCGATTTGGGCATGGTCTCGCGCGAAGTGTACGGTCCCGAGTTGGAGAAGGGCGCGTTACCCATCGCCGTGGCCAAGGACGCTGTGGTTATCACCATCAACGCCGGCAATCCGTTTGCCGCGGATTTGAAGAAACACGGCATCTCCCGGGAAACGGCGGCCAAGATATGGATAACGGGAGAGTACACCATGTGGGGACAGGTGCTTGGCACAAACGACAAGACGCCCATACATGTCTATACCCGCTCGGATGCGTGTGGTGCTGCAGAAACCTTTGCTCTTTGGATGGGCAAGAAGCAGGAGGATCTTCTTGGCACTGCCGTGTTTGGTGACCCGGGCCTTGCCTCCTCCATCCAGAACGACAAACTTGGCATTGGGTTGAACAACATCGGATACGCATATGACGAGAAAGCGCGAACCCCCAATCCTGGTTTGCTCATTTGTCCTGTGGACGGCAATTCCGACGGACGAATCGATGCGGAAGAGTATTTTTACGACACCAAGGACGACTTTGTCGCGGCCGTGGCCGAGAACAAATATCCTTCCCCGCCCGCCCGCGACCTCTACATGGTGGCGCATGGCGTGCCTTCCAATCCCGCGGTGGTGGCCTTTTTGAAGTTTATCCTCACGGAGGGCCAGCAATATAATGTTCCTGTTGGCTATATCGGGTTGACGGAGGAAAAACTCGCCAAGGGTCTCGATGCTATTAAAGCCCAATAATATACTTTGATGTCCTATGGTTAACAATCGCATTGTCAAAGACCGGCTGGCGCAGGGAGTGATGTTTTCCCTGACCATTATAGCCATACTCTTTGTCGTGGTGATGGCCATGGGACTATACCTGAAGTCGTCGCCGGTGCTGGAAGGGCGGTCGCTGTTCAGCCTGCTCACTTCCAGCGTATGGAAGCCGATGAAAGGTGAATTCGGTTTTCTGCCCTTCATCGTGGGCACGCTGTGGGTGACATTTCTTGCCATTCTGATCTCTTTTCCCATCTCTTTTCTGACGGCCATTTATTTGACGGAATATGCGCGCCCTGTGGTGCGCAGGTTTGTTTTTCCTGCCTTGGACATTCTGGCTGCGTTGCCATCGGTTATCTATGGTGTGTGGGGTATGTTGGTTATCGTGCCCTGGATATCCAACCATGTCGCGCCGCACTTCATGGAATTCTCTTCGGGGTACACTGTTTTGGCCGCCGGTATTGTGTTGGGTGTGATGGTGATCCCTTTGTTGGTGAGCCTATTCATCGAAGTTTTCACCAGTGTGCCCGCGGAGTTGCGCGAGGCATCGCTCGCGTTGGGTGCCACCCGCTGGCAGACTACCAAGAAGGTGGTGCTGCGCAAAACCCTTGCCGGGCTGTTGGCCGCTGTTGTGCTGGCGATTTCCCGCGCCATGGGCGAAACCATTGCCGTGTTGATGGTTTGCGGCTGCGTGATCGGCATCCCTTCGAACATCTTGGAATCATGTTATCCCATTCCCGCCTTGATTGCCAATAACTACGGCGAGATGCTTTCCATGCCACTCTACGAGTCCGCCCTGATGTTTGCGGCGCTCATCCTGTTTGCCGTAGTCTTGATATTTAACCTATTGTCCCGAATCATCCTCTATCGTATTGAAAGACGAGAAGAGTAAAGCCGTTATAGTATGAAAGTTACGACATCCAAAAGAATAGAAGAGATTGTCCTTAAAGTCTTGATGTGGCTGGCGATGGGGATTGTGTTCGCTTTTGTGTTCAGCGTTATCTGGACTATTTTCTCGCGGGGTGTGAAGGCCATGAGTTGGGATATGATCACCAAGTTGCCTGGCGGTGGGTTCTATATTGGCAAGGAGGGCGGATTCCTCAACGCGATTGTGGGTTCACTGTATATTGTGGGCGCTTCCACGCTTATCGGGCTGCTCATCTCCATCCCGGTGGTTTTCTATCTCAATGTCTATAAGAGTAAAAGTTCGCGCTTGGCATACGTTGCGCGATTGGCATTCGATGTGTTGTTCGGGATGCCCTCCATCGTGTATGGTGCTTTTGGCTTTACCATCATGATTTACTTTGGATTGCGGACCTCGCTTCTTGGTGGTATCATTGTCATTACGCTGCTCATCATCCCTATTTTCATCCGGTCGATGGACGAGGCCACGCGCAACTTCCCTCGTGATATTCTGGATGCGAGCTATGCCTTGGGGGCTACAAAATGGGAAACTCTGAAGGTGGTGGTGCGCCAGATTGCGCCGGGCATTGCCACGGCCACGCTGCTTTCCATCGGGCGTGCTATCGGCGATGCCGCGAGTGTCATGTTCACGGCGGGCTACACTGACAGCATCCCCACCTCGCTGTCGCAGCCGGCGGCCACCCTGCCATTGGCGGTCTTCTTCCAGCTGAGCAGTCCTATCCCTGAAGTGCAGGACAGAGCCTACGCCGCCGCTCTCGTTCTGACCATCATTGTGCTGATACTGAGTATCGGCGGTCGTTTCATTACCAATCGTTTTTCTAAAAACAAACTCTAATGGCCATAGAAATCCAAGACTTAAACGTCTACATCAAGGACGCGCATATATTGAAGAATCTCAGCGTGACGATACCGGAAAAGCAGATCACTTGCATCATCGGGCCGTCGGGGTGTGGCAAGTCCACTTTGTTGCGGACGCTCAATCGTCTCATCGATTCCACCGACGGTGTACGGTTGGAGGGCAAGGTTTTGGTGGATGGCACTGACATCATCAGCAGTGGTCCTGAAATCACGGAGCTGCGTCGCAAAATCGGGTTGGTGAGCCAGCGTCCCTGTCCGCTGCCCATGTCCATTTTCGACAATGTGGCTTACGGCTGCCGTATCAACAAGATGTACAAACGTCACCGCGATCTGGAAAACGCAGTTCATGAGAACCTGCGCGCTGTCGGCTTGTGGGATGAGGTGCGCGGTCGTGTGCGCACGCCTGCCGCGCGGCTCTCCATCGGACAGCAGCAACGCCTCTGCCTCGCCCGTTCCCTCGCCGTGGAGCCGCAGTACATCCTCGCCGATGAAGCCACCAGTGCCCTCGACCCCATCTCCAGCAAAACCGTCGAGGATCTCTTCGTGTCGCTGAAGAACAACTACACCATCATCATGGTGACGCATACATTGCGACAGGCCTTGCGCATCGCCGACAATGTGGTTTTTATGTACCTTGGTGAAATCATCGAGTCCGGTCCCGCGCAGCAGGTCTTCAAAAACCCCAAACAGGAACTCACCCAGAAGTATCTGTCAGGAGCTTTTTCTTAATGTTAAACTATTGACTATTATCTGTTTTTTGTCGATTTTTATAAACCATATTTTTAATGTATAAGCTCACACATTTGAAGGAATTGGAGGCGGAGTCCATCTACGTGCTTCGCGAGGTGGCGGCGCAGTTCGAGCGTCCTGCCATCCTTTTTTCGGGTGGCAAAGACTCCATCGTGGTTACTTATTTGGCCTACAAGGCCTTTTATCCTGCCAAGATACCGTTCCCGTTGTTGCACATCGACACGGGCCATAATTTCAGGGAGACGCTCGAATATCGAGATGCGCTTGTGGCTAAATTGGGTGCGCAGTTGGTTGTGGGATCCGTGCAGGAGAGCATCGACAAGGGGCGCGTGAAGGAGGAACAAGGCTATAACGCCAGTCGCAATCGCTTGCAAACCACCACTTTGCTGGATACTATCGAGGAGTATAAGTTTGATGCTTGCATTGGCGGTGCCCGCCGTGATGAGGAAAAGGCCCGTGCCAAGGAACGTTTTTTCTCCCATCGTGACGAGTTTGGGCAATGGAACCCCAAGAACCAGCGGCCCGAGTTGTGGAATATCTTCAATGGACGGAAGAATATGGGCGAGCATTTCCGTGTTTTTCCCATCAGTAACTGGACAGAGATGGATGTTTGGCAGTATATTTACCAGGAACACATTGAGATGCCGAGTCTATACTTCACGCATGAGCGTGCCTGCTTCCTGCGTGATGGGCAGTGGCTTGCCGCTGAGCCTTGCATGCGCCTCAAGCCTGACGAACAGGTGGAGGTGCGTAGAGTGCGCTGCCGCACGATTGGCGACATCAGCTGCACAGGACTCACCCTCTCGGAGGCGCATACCTTGGAGGATATCATTGAGGAAATTGCCGCCACCCGAGTTACCGAACGTGGTGGCCGTGCCGACGACAAGCGCAGCGAGACCTCCATGGAGGACCGGAAAAAAGAGGGGTATTTTTAATTGTATGAATGTTACAAGGCGTTGTGTGCAACGTCTCAAAATTAGAAAATATAACTATGAATAAAGGATATTTGGATATGGAACTGCTGCGCTTCACCACGGCGGGAAGCGTGGATGACGGCAAAAGCACCCTGATTGGGCGGCTGCTGTACGACAGCAAGTCCATTTTTGAGGACCAGTTGGAGGCGGTGGAACGCGCTTCCCGCAGTCGCGGCAATGAGGAGGTTAACTTGGCTTTGCTTACAGATGGCCTGCGTGCCGAGCGTGAGCAGGGCATCACCATCGATGTCGCTTACCGCTATTTTGCCACTCCCAAGCGCAAGTTTATAATCGCAGACACGCCGGGCCACGTGCAGTACACCCGCAACATGGTAACAGGTGCCTCCACCGCTGACTTGGCCATCATCCTCATCGATGCCCGCAATGGTGTGGTCGAGCAGACTGTGCGCCACTCCTATATTGCCAAGCTACTTGGCATCCCTTACGTGGCTGTCTGCATCAACAAGATGGATCTCATCGATTTTTCAGAAAAGCGTTTTCGCAAAATTGAACACGACTATTGCGAGATGAGTGCCAAAATCGGCAACGATGCACAGTTGCATTTTTTGCCCATCTCCGCCAAGTACGGCGACAATGTGGTCAATGCTTCTGAACGCGCGCCCTGGTATTCCGGCCCGACTTTGATGGCTTTGCTGGAGGAGGTGCCCATTCGTCATAAACTCGGCGAGGAGTCGCAACCCATGCGTTTGCCCGTGCAATATGTTATCCGTCCCATTTCCGACAAGTTTCCTGATTACCGTGCCTACGCCGGACGTCTGGCGGGCGGCGTGCTCCACGTGGGCGACGCCGTGCGCGTGCTCCCCTCGGGACTGACCAGCCGTGTCAAAGCCATTATGCAGGCCGACAAGTCTCAGGAGGTCGCCCACACGCCGGAGTCCATCTCCGTGCTGTTGGAGGACGACATCGATATTAGCCGGGGCGACATGCTGGTGGGCGTGGACGATGCACAACCCTTGGTTGGACAAGAGTTCAAGATTATGTGTTGCTGGTTTAATGCACAACCCATGCAACTGCGCAAACGTTACGTCGTCCGTAGTACAGTTGCGGAGTCCATAGGCATGGTCACTGCCCTCGACTATCGGGTGGACATTCACACACTGGAACCTGTCACGGGCGAGAGTACACTGAATATGAACGATATCGCATGCCTCACGCTACGCACCTCCAATCCTATGGCTTTCGACCGCTACGGGGACAACCGTACTACCGGCTCACTCGTGCTCATTGATCCTGACAGCAACGAAACCATCGCTGCGGGAATGAGGGAATGATTAGACGATTTTGTTTTTAATGATTAACGAGATGTTAGGACAAAACGACATTAAGGAATTGAATATAGCTTTTGCAGACAAGACTCCGCAGGAGTTGTTGCGGTATTGCATGAAACATTTTGGCGCCCGTATTGCGCTATCGTCCAGTTTAAGCATAGAGGATCAGACTTTGACGGATATGATGCTGTCAATCAGTCCGAAAGCGCGGATTTTCACGCTGGATACGGGACGTTTGTTCCCGGAAACGTATGCCTTGATTGACAAGACCAACCTGTATTACGGCATCAAGATGGAGGTGTTTTGTCCGCAGACAGAAGCTTTGCAGGACATGGTTCGGACGGAGGGCATCAATTTGTTCTATGAGAGTCTGGATAAGCGGCATCGCTGTTGTCAAGTCCGCAAGTTGGAGCCGCTGTCACGGGCGTTTAAGACGCTGGATGCTTGGGTGTGCGGGTTGCGCAGGAGCCAGTCGGTGACGCGCGGTGACGTGCAGTTGGTGGAGTGGGATGAGCGTCACAATGTGGTGAAAATAAACCCTCTGATCGACTGGAGCGAAGAACAGGTGTGGGCTTACATACGCGAGCATAGGGTGCCATACAACAAGCTGCATGACCAAGGCTTTCCCAGCATAGGTTGCCAGCCCTGCACGCGGGCGGTGAAACCGGGCGAGGATATTCGTTCGGGACGGTGGTGGTGGGAGAGTCCCGAACATCGCGAATGTGGACTTCATAGAAAAGATTGATGTGATAAAACACGTGCAAACATTTTTTGCGTAACTTTGCCCCAGTTTTTTTAATACTCCATTTATGCCCATTTTACTCTATCAGGTCCTTTTGCTCCTTGTTACGGCGACAGCTGTCTTTTTTATCATCATGTTTGTCCAAAGCCGTAAGGCCTACAAACGCTTGCTCAAGAAGAACCTTGAGGAACAGCAGGCATCGTTTACGTTTTCTGATAAAATCGACTTTTTGGAAGTAAAGGCCGACAATAATGCCGACCAAGACCTTATTGTCCAGCTCAAGACGATGTTCGAAGTTGACAAGGTCTACATCGACCCGGATTTGTCGCTCAACCAGTTGGCTAAGAAGATGGGCACTAACCGTGCCACGTTGTCACACGTCATCAACCAGTATTTTCACAAGTCCTTTCCGGCCTTGCTCAACCAGTACCGTGTCAACGAGGCTTTGCGCCTGCTGACGGAAAAGAGCAGCAAAGACTACAAGTTAGAGGTTATCGGCGAGATGTGCGGCTATCGCAACCGTCAGGTTTTCCACTCCGCCTTCAAGCGCGAGACAGGCATCACGCCGAATCATTTCCGTAAGATTTCGGAGGAGTGATCCCCATTGTTTTTTCGCAGAAGATAGTAGATTAACAGCACGGCGGACGACACCACGTAAGAAGTTGTGTTCACCACGCAGGCACCGTCAATCTGCCATCTCGGGATCAACCACAAGGAGAGCAGCAGTGTGCAGAGGAGCCCGATGGCGGACTTGACAATCAGCACGTTGAGACTGCGTATGGCGGAGAAATAGTTGCCGATGACGTTGGAGAATGCAATGGACAGCACGCCCGGCGCGAGCAGGAGCACCACACGCTTGGCCGCTCCGAACTCCGGCCCGAAGATGAAGGCGAACAGCGATTCTGGCAGCAACAGCACTACGCTGATGCAGAGTGTCGAGACCCCTAAACTGACCAGTGCCAACCGCATGGTTTCGCGCCGCGACTGTGATGTGTCGCCCTGCTCCAACACGTTGGAGAACTGCACAACCGCCACACTGCGTCCCACAATCCAGATGGCCTCCGCGATGGCGACGCCTATCGAGAAGACACCTACAGAGCCTTGCCCGATGAAATGGTTGAGCATGTAATAGGTCAACCGGTAGTTGAAGAATTGCAACAGGCTGCTCAACTCCGTTTTCCAGCCAAAAGAGAAAAGCTGGCGGTTGCAAGCGGCATCAAAATCCCATCTGAGTCGGATGCCCATCCTTCGACGCAGATGTCCGCAGATCAAAATCAATAGCAATAATGAGATAATCTGTCCGTAAAAGTAGCAATAGTACCCCAAATTCGGCCATATCCAGTGAAATAGGAGCATGAAAACGAGTAAAAGGGCGGGTTGCAGTACCGTGATGAGGTTGTAGTGGCTGATTTTTTGCCCTCCCACGAAGATGGAGTTGTAAAAGGTGATCACTCCCATCAGCACGGAAGCCATGAAGACAAAGGGTGCCACGCGGGTCTGTCCTGACAATAGCAAGACGCAGCCGCCGACTGCCGCCACGATGAAAGACCAGAGGTAGGCCATTGTCGATAGCTTGGAGGTGCAAAGTCGGGAGAAAAAGTAGGAGACGCTGCTGCCTGTGAAGACGTTGGCAAAGATGGCGATCAGGCCGATGTCAGCGGTGAAAATGGCCACTGCGCCACGTCCGTCGGCCTTCCATAACTGTGTGGTCAGCACAATCACGGCAAAGTTAAGCAACATGATCAAACCCTTGCTCAAAATGGTGGCTACAATGTTCTCTTTCAGCTTTATACTACTCATGCTGCAGAATGAAACGGGCAAATGCGTTTTCTATTGCCTTCCAGTTATACTTTTGTTCGGCATATTTCCGGGCCGTTGCACAATGCTTTTGAAACAGGTTGTCGTCCCGAAGATACAGGTCGATGCAATCGGCAACCTTATTGGTCTCATACGGATTCACCAATTGCCCGAACTGCCAGATTTCCGGACATCCTTGCCGAATGGCCTTCAGGTCAGAGTATATGACAGGCCTGCCCATGGCCATGTAATAGAACAGTTTGATGGGAAGGCAGTGTTGGTTTTCGATATCCGTACTGCGAAGGTCCAAAAATAGGTCGTGCTCTGCGGCGACATGACAGAACTGTCTGAAAGGCACGTATGGGGAGACCTCGATTCTCAAATTTGAAGGCAGGTCGAGTGCGGCGTCAAGATGGTCGGACGACAGGACCTTGAGAGAGACCGACATGTTAGGATGCCGGGCGGCCACGATTTTGGCGGCCTCCACGACGCGGAAGAAGCCCTTCTCTTCAGTGAGGCTGCCGCTATAGAACAGGTGCAAATCGCTCTCCAATGTGCGGGGTTCCTGCATGTCTATGAATTGCAGGTCAGGGTAATATGAAGTAAGGACAAAAGGCCGGTGAGGAAAGAGACGGAGGAAGGGGCGCGCCTTGTATGTCTCCCCGAAAATGAAGCCGTCGGTAAAAAGGTTGGTCCATGCATTCAGGCAGGACATCGCCATGAATTTGAGCACTTTTCTGACGGCGGACAGATTCCGCACGTTTTTCTTTGAGGGGTACCATTCTGTGATGTCGTATATGATACAGCAGTCGGTTCTTTGTTCGCGGCGGTACCTTAGTGCGCAGCGCAAGGCCATCGGAGTGTCGCCCACAACCACGTCGGGATGAAGTGGGGTCAGCAAAGAGGCTACGTGTCGCACCGTGCGGGCGCGAGAGGGTTTTGCATGATAGATGATGTCCGAGGCGTCAGGGTCAAGGCCTGCCCGTGGCGCCATGACGGTCACCTCCGCGCCCCGCGCCCGAAGGCTGGGAAGCTGATGATGCCGGACGCGCTCGTCGTCGGCGGCATGGGCGGTAAGCAGGAAGACCACTTTCATCGTGACAGTCTCATTGTAAAATGAATCGCAAAAATAATAAAAAGTTGTGAAACGGAGTGCGCCTGCCCGATTGTATCCGACGGTTCAAGTAAACCCTTGTGTTAGAATTGGAAATAGATGAACGGCTGCAGGTCGGCGGTGACGAATTGGTAGAGCACGAACACCAGAGCCACCACCACGATGCCCATGAGCCATATCGGCAGGAGAGCGAAATTGACGCGATACCACCGTTTCCAGCGTTCCGGCAACCAGTGAATAATCATGCCAATGGCGAATAATACGAATACATTCCAATAGTTGGCCAGAATATCGGGAATCACGGAGGTGTTCCAGGCGCCGCCAATGCTGTTGACCATCGCGCGGGCCGTGTTCCAGGCGGTTTCATTGGCCACGGCAGGGTCGAGATTAGAGCCGGAACGGAAGAAAAGACGAGTGAAGGAGATGAACACGAAGGTCATGAAGATGTTCCAGCCATTGTTCAGCCATGCAATGTCTCGGTTCGGGAATATGGCGGAATAAATACAGCGAACAAGCGTGCCGGCAAAGAAGATGCCCGACCATACGGTGAATATCATCAGGACGGGTTTAGGCCAGAAATAGTTGCATAGCAAGAAGATGGCAAACACGCTCCCTGCCACGATGCTTCGTGCCCACTGTTTGAGATGCCGCCAGATTTTGAACCCCAAGATGCCAAAGCCGTTGAGTCCGCCCCAAATCATGAAATTCCAGGAAGCACCATGCCATAAGCCGCCCAACAACATGGTGTTCATCATGTTGATGTTGGTGCTGATTTTTAAACGAGCGGCTTTGGAGGCAAGGGAGAATATCAGCAAAATGACGGCCAAGCCAATGAGGATGCTGGCAATGACCACGCTCTTAGTGAGCATCACGATGACGGCTGCGATGAAAAGGATGCAGAAATAGGTGCCAAAGGTGGCATTGCGGTTGCCGCCCAACGGGATGTAGAGATAGTCTTGCAGCCACTTGGAAAGCGAGATGTGCCAACGCTTCCAGAAATTGCTCGGCGAGTCGGCCTTGTAGGGCGAGTTGAAGTTCTTGGGCAGGTAAAAGCCCATCAGCATGGCCACACCGATGGCGATGTCGGTGTACCCCGAGAAGTCAGCGTACACCTGCAGGGAGTAGATGAACAGCGCCGACAGGTTCTCGAAGGGGGTGAACAGCGTGGGATTGTTGAATACGCGGTCCACGAAGTTGACGGCCAGATAGTCGCTCATGATCAGTTTCTTGGCCAGACCGTTAAGAATCCAAAACACGGCAATGCCGAACTGACGGCGGCTGAGGAAGAAGGGCTTGTAGAGCTGCGGCACGAACTGGTCGGCACGCACGATGGGACCGGCCACCAACTGCGGGAAGAAGCTGACGTAGAAGCCGAAGTCTAACAAGTTGGAGACATGCCGGATTTTCTGCTTGTAGACATCTACCAGATAGCTGATGTTCTGGAAAGTATAGAAAGAGATGCCGACGGGCAGCAAAATTCTGGAGGCATCGAAGTAATCCTTGCCGCTCAAGTCGTTGGTCCACTGCGCCAGCCAGTTGATGACCTCATGTTCGCTGCCGACAATGGTGTTGTATGCGTCGGTGAAGAAATAGGCATACTTGAAATAGAAAAGGACCAGCAAATTGACCGTCACTCCGAATATCATGTGGAACTTCTTGAACCCCTGTCGCTTGGATTTGTCCATCATGATCCCCAGGTAATAGTCGAGGAACATGTCGAAGATCAGGATCAGAACGAAGAGGCCGGAGGTTTTATAGTAGAAAAAGAGGCTGGCGAAAAACAGGAATCCGTTGCGCAGCAGGCGTTTGCTGTGGAAAAGGGAGAATCCGGCAAACACAAGGGCGAAGAAAGCCCAGAAGTTGAACTGCGTGAACAACAGGGGGTACTCTTCGTTGAAGGAGAAGATGTTGGAGAAGAATATGTGGAGATTCTCAAGGTTCATCGCGATGTTTTTTTGATTTCCCGAATGAAAGCCTCATAGAAGAGGTCTCCGATTAGATTGTATCCCGAAGCGGTAAAGTGGACACGGTCTTTTTGCGCATGTCCTTTCTTGCGCCAGGTTTCCATGGATTTGAGGCCGCCCATGATGGCGAACTGATCCCATACGGCGCCACCGGTGAGGTCTGCAAGGCGGTACATGACCTCGGCCACGGCAGGACCGGTTTTGTTGACGTAATACTTGCCTTTCTTGCCTTTTTTCCAAGTGTCGTTGTTGGAAAAGAAGATGAAGGCGCATTCGGGGGCGACGCTGCGGATGCGGCGCACCAGTTCCAGGTAATTGTTCTTGAAGGCCACGGAGTCGAAAGAGTCCCCGTATGCGTCGTTCACGCCGATACAGAAAATGACGAGATCGGGTTGTAATAGTGCCATGTCGCGGGTGAAGTTCCGGCATCGCAAGTAGGAGCCTGTTTGTGCGCCGTTCACGCCGATGGATGAGAGCGTGATGCCTGGGCGTTCATTTTGCAGCAGGATGCCGTTGACCACAAAAGTATCGCCTTTGCTGCAAGGGAGATAGATGGTGAAATCGTGGACGGGATGGTCAAAATAGTAGTGATAGCGACCGTTTTCAAGGTCAATGCTGTCGGGGAAATGATAGATGGTGTCCTCCTTGAGAATAGGGTCGATAGGCCATCCGTAGGCCTCGCCCAACAGTATTATGGTGTCGGCCATGAAATCGTAGCCCGATGCGTTCATCTTGACCGTAAACGAGTTAGGAGTGTCGGCGTTCCAGACGGCAATGCCGGCGGCTCCCAAGGGGAAGGTGTGGTCTTTGTAAACGTTGCGGATCAGGTTGAAGGGGGCCTGCCTTGAAATGCGGTAGTCGTTGGGATTGTTGCATTTTTCAGCGACAGAGTAGGGGAAGATGAAGCCTCTTTCGGCAGGCGGGTTCCCGTATTCGTCCAGCAAATGCTTGCGGATGCGGTGCGTCATAGTACCCGCCTGGATGTGCGATCCGCCAATCTGGACAATGTGCAGATTGCCGTGCTTCGTGTCTAATAATTGTTCCAGCTTGTGGAAAAAAAGCCGGAGTGTGGTGGGGTCGCCGCCCCAGTAGAGCGTGTCGATGTCGTACTGGATGCTGGTTGCGTCTGGCTCGTAGGCATCTTCGGGAATAGAGTCCACGACCAAAGTGTCCGTGATGACGACAGCCCCGATGCCTACAGTGTCCGTGAATGTCGGGATTTCGGGGATGGAATCGGACTCTTGGACCACCTGGGCCTGGAGGGCGCACGTCCCGAGCAGCAATAGAAGTGACAGGGCTACTTGGCGGAGGTGTTCCATAGGGTGTCGAATTGGTTTTGGGGAATCTTTTTGCGGGTGCGGTAGAATTCGTACATGGTGGCGAAATTCTGCGCAAGGGTCTTGCCTACGCGCCGTGCGCCGGCGGGTGTGAAATGGATGTAGTCGGGCCCAGCCAAGCCGTTGCGCACCCACGCGAGCATGGAGTTCTGGCCGCCCATGACTTCGTATATATCCCAATAGGCGGCATTGTTGCGCAATGCAACGGCGCGAAGGCTGTCGATGAGGCGTGGCAACATCGGGTAGGTCTGCATCACGCCACCGCGGCGCGTGCTCATGTCTGACGGACCGATGAAGAGCAGCGTGGCTGCGGGATAACAGCTTTTGATGCGTTTGATTTGTCGATCGATGCTGTTGCAATAGTTGTTCAGCGACTTGTCGTTGTATATGACGGGGACGGAATTGCCGCCGAACTGCAGGATGATGAGCCCGACGTTGGCTTGTTTATAGCTGGTGCGAAGCAAGGTGTCGGTGATGAGCGTGAACTGGTCGCCGGAAGAGCCGCGCAACGGGATGTTGTCAACCGCGACGCCATAGCCGTCATCGAGCATGATGCCGTAGATGTCGGCATTGCCCTGCATGTTGATCTGCAGGGATGTGGTGGCGGAATCCAGGAGCCAGTGGCAGGTGTGGACGCCCGACAACCCGTTCTCGCATGTGTCCTTGAAAGTGCCCATGCGGTCGCGGAGGGTTGCCCTGAAATGACCATCGCGGTCGTTATAGAGCAACGTGACGTTGGAGAAGCGTTTCACGCGGGGGTCAGTGTCCTTGTGGCGGGATGCGTAGGCCGTGAAGGTTGCGCCGCCAGCAAGATGATAGCATTTGCACATCAGGCCGTAGTTGCCCCGCGTGCGCGCGCCCTCGCCGTAGGAGGCATAAAGCGTCAGGGCACCGGAGGCCGATTGGCTGACGGCGAACGACGGGATGGTCTGGATGACGGGCACCAACCCCGGGCCACCACCGCCGAAGGTGCTCTGGAAATAGCTCCGCAAGTTGCATGAGATGCGGTCCATCTCGATTTGCGAGTCGCCGTAATGCAACACGCGCACCACCTCATGGTTGCGTCGGGCCTGCTCCATCTTGGCGAAAAGACGATCGAAGAAGGAAACATCATCGTTGGGGAGGTAGAAATGACCTGTCTGCTCCGTCAAAGCCACTTGATACTGATGTAACGTGTCTTTCAGGTCGTTGAGTTGCTTGAGAGCCACCGAATCGACCTCCTCCTTCAGCTCCACCTTGGATTCTTCCGGACCTGTCAGCACCTGCTCCATTGTGGGGAAATGCAATTCCTTCTTTCCAATGCGCAAGCCATCCTTCGGAAAGAAGAGTGAAATAGCGCCTAAGGCACAGATTATAAGGAGGATAAATATCAGTATTTTGTACGGCTTCATCTCTTTTTACAAGGCGGCAAAGGTACAAAAATAGTTTGGAGTATGAATTTGAAATTGAGGAGATTTTATGGGCTGTTTCTCCATTTTTAAGTCATCGGACTATCTGTTTGTGGTCAGCCCCTCATCCACACCCAACAGTCGTGCGATGGTGAAGGCTTCCATGGGCACCTCGTCGGCCTCGGTCTCCACGAGGGAGTAGTCCATGTATTCTCCGATGTTGGCGGCGGTGACGGTTTGTCCTTCAGTGAGTTGCAGTCCTTTGACGCGGAGTCTTCGACAGTCGGCCTTGATGCCGCTGTAGTGGGTGGTGACGATGGCAGTGATGCCCAATTGCGTGGTGAGGCGGATGAAGTTGCCCACCAAAAGTTTGCCCTCTTCGGGGTTGGTGGTGCGTGCCAGCTCGTCCACTAAGGCGAGGATGTGTTTGCCTGCGCGTCCCTGTTTGATGATTTTGTCGATGGTGAGGATTTCCACAGCAAAGGAGGAGAGGCCGCTGAGCTCAGACTGGTGGTCGCCGATGCTGGTGATGATCTCTTCCACTACACGGAGGGAGGCCTTTTGGGCCGGTATGTAAAAACCGAACTGGAAGAGATATTGTGTCAGGGCAAGGGTCTTGAGCAACACGGACTTGCCCGCCATGTTGGCACCCGTGACGAGGATGGTTTCCTGTCCGAACCGGATGTCTATGGGTTGGAAGCGGCGTCCTTTCTCGGCGAGGGCTGCGGCCACTTCGGGGTTGGATAGTTGGACGATTTCGGTCTGGTCGGCCACTTCCGGGCGGCAGCAGTGCCAGTCAGTTGCGAGGCGCGCTTTGGCGAGTGCGAGGTCGAAGCGGGCCAAGGTGTCGAGATTGCGGGCAAGTGCCTCGCGATAAGGATAAAGTTGCTCGGAAAGGTACGCACGCACCTTGTCTTCCACTTTCTGTGCCTTATAGCGGAACTCTTCCGCTTCCTGCACACTCTGTGCGTTTTGGATACATTCGCGCCATTTGGCCAGTTCGGGGTCGTACGCCGCATATATGTGGAAATGGGGAATGTGCGTGTGCTCCGGGTCCAACAGGGCGATGACAGCGTCCATGTTTTCCAAAGGATAAAGATTGCATTGGATGGCTTCAAAATCCTTGGCGATGCTTTCCGTATATAATGCAGTCTTCTTGATTTCGAACAGCTGGATGTCGTCCAGCACCTGCTTGTTCTGCAGTGCCGTGAGGGTGGGGCGTATGTCGTTGATTTGGTGCAGTTGGTTGCGGATGTGGGTGATCTTGGTGCGATTGGAATCGTCGTTGACAACAGCGATGGTGGCTTCTAAAAGGTCGAACTCACGGCGTAAGACCTCTGGATCTGCAGAGAGAGGCAGCTCCAGCAGATGATGGCGACCCAACGAGGAGGTCAACTGCAAATTCTTATAGACAAATTGCAGGGATGGAATCTGTTCAAAAGCATTCTTGAAAAGCATGGCTGAATGTTATTTCAGGGAGTGCAAAAATACAAAAAAAGCCGTTAGTGATTAACCATTGGATTTTAAGACGGCTAATTGCTAACGGCTATGATTAAATGCCAAATCGCGAATTACAATTCCGGGAAATCCGGCAAATCGTTGTTCTGAGGCTCGGCAGGGCGCTCGTCATTATGATGGCGGGGCTGTTCGTTGTTATTGTTACGCGGACCGCGGTCACGACGCTCGTTGTTGCCGCCTCTCGGGCGGTTGTCGTTGCGACGTTCGTTGTTGCGACGTTCGCCACCGTTGTTGCCACCTCCATTACGAGGGTTGCGCGGGCCACGAGGACGGGATTCGGGGTCGGTATAACCTTCCGGCTTCGGGAGGAGCACTTTGTGGGAAAGACGGAACTTGCCGGTCTTCTCGTCAATCTCGATGAGTTTCACCTTGATTTTGTCTCCTACCTTGAGTACGTCCTCGACGTTCTCGATGCGGCGATAGGCGATTTCGGTCACATGCAACAAACCATCGGTGCCGGGCAGGAATTCCACGAATGCGCCAAAGGCGGTGATGGTCTTGACGGTGCCTTCGTAAATCTCGCCCACCTCGGGTTTGGTGGTGATGAGCTTGATACGCTCGATGACGGCGTTGATGTCGTCCAGGTTGGGAGCGGCGATGTCGATGACGCCGAATTCACCCACCTCTTCGATGTTGATGGTGGTGTGGGTCTCACGCTGCATCTCTTGGATGATCTTGCCTCCCGGTCCGATGACGGCGCCGATGAATTCGCGCGGGATTTGCATTTGGACGATGCGCGGCACGAAGGGACGGTAGTCCTCGCGCGGAGCGGGCATGGCCTCTTTGATCTTGTTGAGGATGAACATACGGCCACGGTGTGCCTGGGCCAATGCTTCAGCCATCACCTCTGCGGAGAGGCCGTGGATCTTGATGTCCATCTGGCAGGCAGTGATGCCGTCTTCCGTACCACAGACCTTGAAGTCCATATCGCCGAGGTGGTCCTCGTCGCCGAGAATATCGGAAAGGATGGCATACTTGTCACTGTTTTCGTCCGTGATCAAGCCCATAGCGATACCGGAAACAGGTTTCTTCATCTTCACGCCGCAGTCGAGCAGGGCGAGGGTGCCAGCGCAAACGGTAGCCATAGAGGAGCTGCCGTTAGATTCGAGGATGTCGGAGACGATGCGGACGGTATAGGGGAACGACTGGTCGTCGAAGGGGATCATCGGCGCGAGGGCGCGCTTGGCCAGGTTGCCGTGACCGATCTCGCGGCGGCCGGTGCTGCCGATACGCTTCACCTCACCCACGCTGTAGGGCGGGAAGTTGTAGTGCAGCATGAAGCGGCTGGAGCCTTCCACCACAGCGCCGTCGATGGTCTGTTCGTCGAGCTTGGTGCCGAGGGTGCAGGTGGCGAGGGCTTGGGTTTCACCACGGGTGAAGATGGCGGAACCGTGGGCGGCGGGCAGATAGCCGGTCTCAATCCAGATGGGACGGATGTCTTCCGTGCCACGACCGTCGAGACGGATGCGCTCGTTGAGGATCATATTGCGCATGGCGTGGTATTGCACGTCGCTATAGTAACGTTTCACCATCACCTCTTTTTCGGCGCGCTCCTCTTCAGGAATGGTCTCCATGAAGTCGGCCAGGATCTGGTCGAAGGCGTCGTTGCGCTCGTGCTTGCCCATAAAGGACTTGGCGACGGCATAGACCTTGTCGTAAGTCTCCTTTTGGATGCGTTCGCGAATCTCTTCGTCGTCGGTTTCGTGGCAGTACTCGCGTTTCGGGAAAGCGGTGGGCACTTGGGCGGCGAGGTCCATCTGGGCCTGGCACTGCACCTTGATGGCGTCCTTGGCAAAGTTGAGGGCTGCAACCATGTCCTCTTCGGAGATTTCCTTCATCTCGCCTTCCACCATCATGATGTTGTCCATGGAGGCGGCAACGATCATGTCGATGTCGGAGCGTTCCATGTCCTCGACGGTGGGGTTGACGACGAACTTGCCGTCCACGCGGCCCACGCGGACTTCGGAGATAGGGCATTCGAAGGGGATGTTGGAAACTGCGATAGCAGAAGAGGCGGCGAGACAAGCCAGACAGTCGGGCAGCTGGTTCTTGTCACCGGATATCAAGGTCACGATGACTTGCGTCTCAGCGTGGAAATTAGCGGGGAAAAGGGGACGGATGGCGCGGTCGACAAGACGCGCAATGAGGATCTCATATTCGGAGGGACGGGCCTCGCGACGGAAGAAACCGCCCGGGATGCGCCCGAGAGAACCGTATTTTTCTTGGTATTCGACCTGAAGTGGCATGAAATCAGTGCCTTCAACGGCCTCTTTCTTGCAACATACGGTGGCAAGAATCATGGTGTTGCCCATCCTGACCACAGCGGAACCGTCGGCCTGTTTTGCCAGCTTCCCGGTTTCTATAGTCACAATGCGGCCATCACCTAAATCAAATGATGTGTTTATTCCTAACATGGTGATTCTAAATTAAATAAATGTTGATGATGGGTAAGGGAGAGCACAGTAAAATATCAAAAAAGGCAATTTTGAAAATTGCCTTTTTGATATAAGACGACTCGGAAAATTATTTTCTGAGACCTAACTTCTTGATGAGTGCTCTGTAGCGCTCGATATCCTGTTTCTTGAGGTATTCAAGCATCTTTTTTCTCTTGCCGACGAGGTTGATGAGGGCGCGTTTGGTCACACGATCTCCACCATTGGCTTTGACATGCTCGGTCAAATGCTTGATGCGGTGGGTGAAGAGGGCGACTTGTGCCTCAGGAGAACCAGTGTCGGTAGCGCTCTTACCATACTGTTCGAAAATTTCTTTTTTTACGTCTGTCGTTAAATACATAATAAGCGTCTAATTTTTAATGTTTTTTCCTTATTTTTTTCAGCCGGCAAAAATACATTTTTTTCTTGATAGTTCAATCATTGAAAAAAAAAACTATTTTTGCACTTTATTTTACAAAAATCATTAGATGGCGAAATTAGCAATTGTCATTCTGAACTGGAACGGGAAGCGTTTCTTGGAGCAATTCCTGCCTGTGCTGGAGCAATATCTGCCCGACTATGCGGAAATTGTGGTGGCCGACAATGCTTCCTCGGATGGCTCTGTGGCTTTCCTCAAAGAAGCGCATCCTTCCGTCCGGTTGCTTGAACATACAGAAAATGAAGGTTTTGCAAGGGGCTACAATCATGCTTTTGAACATGTGGAAGCCCAATATTACTGTTTGCTCAATTCTGATATAGAGGTGACGCCCCATTGGGTGGAACCCATCATCGAACAGATGGATGCCGACGAGCGCATCGCGGCCGTGCAGCCGAAATTGCTCTCCTATCATCTGCGTGACCACTTTGAGTATGCGGGTGCCAGCGGCGGTTTTGTGGACAAATATGGCTATCCTTTCTGCCGTGGCCGCGTTTTCAGCAACGTGGAGGACGATCACGGACAATATGACGACGTGATGGATATCTTCTGGGCCAGCGGTGCAGCCCTCTTCGTGCGTAGCGATGTCTTTCGCGCCATGGGCGGCCTTGACGCCGACTTCTTCGCACACATGGAGGAAATCGACTTCTGTTGGCGCATCAAAAATGCGGGCTATAAAATCAAAGTCAACCCCAAGTCCGTTGTGTATCACATTGGCGGCGGCACGCTGCCTAAAAACAACTCTTTCAAGACCTATCTCAATTTCCGCAACAACCTCTACCTCCTTCTCAAAAACCTGCCGGAGGAACGGTTGGCCAAAACGTTTGTCGTCAAGTTCTTCTTGGATCAGATGGCGGCTTTCTTTTTCTTGTTGCAGGGACATTTCAAGGATTTTGTCGCTGTGTACAAGGCCATGTTCCATTTCTATGCCAACTACAAGAAATGTAAAGCCAAACGCAACACTCTGCCCAAGCTCGCCTTTTCCGACACTTATCCAAAATCGGTGGTTTTCCTCCACTATTTCAAACGCAAGAAAATTTTCGATGGGAAGAGTTTTTTTTAAAAAAAATTAGATTATGGAACTTTTTGATCAAATATATGATATCATGCTCATCGTGATGAGCATTCTGGGCGTGGTCGTCTTTATCGTGCTTCAGTTTGTCACTCCTGCATACGGAATGACGTTCAACAACCGCTGGGGTATGTCGATTCGTAGCAATCTGGGATGGTTCATCATGGAAGCTCCCGTTTTCTTCGCCATGTTGGCGCTCTACTTCGTATCTCTCTATTTCAACATCCGGCCATTCAACATCGTCACTTTCACGATGTTTGTCTTCTTTGAGTTCCACTACTTCCAACGTTCGTTCATCTTCCCATTGCTGATGCGGGGACAAAGCAAGATGCCGCTTTCCATCATCCTGACGGGTTTCATGTTCAACACGTGCAATGCCATAATGCAGGGTGGATGGCTGTTCTTCTTCTCCCCGGTTGATGCCTATCCCGTCTCTTGGTTCTGGTCTCCGCAATTCATTGTTGGCACGGTCATTTTCCTGTTCGGCATGGTGGTCAACATTTACGCCGACCGTGTGATTCGGGGACTGCGGAAGAACGATATGGACAACAACTATTATCTGCCCGACAGCTGGATGTTCCGTCGTGTGAATTCTGCCAACTATCTTGGCGAGATTCTTGAATGGCTTGGCTTCGCTATCCTCACATGGTCCGTTGCAGGCTTGGTGTTCCTCATCTGGACTTTTGCCAACATCGTGCCTCGCTCCAAGGCTGTCTATGAACGCTACACGCAGTTCTTCGGCGAGGAATTCATCTCTCAAAAACGCTATAAAATTTTCCCGGGCATCTATTAATATATAGTATATGCGAAAACTGCTTGTCACACTTTGCCTCGCCATGCCGCTGCTGGTCTGTTGCGACATGTACAACCATCCGACGATCCCCAAAGCTCATGTCGATTTTGTCATCTATCCCAATGATGTGATGTACTATCGTCTGAACACCTACGGTGGTTACGAGTACTTTACCGGCGGTGTCAACGGCATTGTTGTATATCGTCTTGATGAATGGAATTTCATGGCTTTCGACCGAGCCTGTTCCTACGATTGGGATGAACTCGACTCTTGGTTATGGGTCGCCCCCGATGGCTTGCGGCTCATAGACTCGCTTTGCGGTTCCACATTTAATATTTTGGACGGTAATGTGTTAGGAGGCCCTGCCGTATACCCGGCGCGTCGGTATGCCACCCGCTTTGACGGCGCGCGCCTCCGCATCTATTCCTAATCCCCTTCCGTGTTATGCAGAAAGGTGTCGTGTGTTTGCTGCTCCTGTGTGCATCCTTGTGTTCAGGGGCGCAAACCGACCGTGCACCGAAGCGGATGGCCTTTTCCGGTTATGGTGGAGGTATGATGCTGCACACAGGGTTTGTGCAGAGCCGGGATTTCAACTTGTATGCCCCAAACGGCACCCTGCGGCAGTCGATGCACCTGCGTGGCATGCCTTTCGGCATAGGAGGCGCCATACGCGTGCGCTTTGGCCAACATCTCCGCGTCGGCGGCGAGGGGTACGTGAGCACCCTGCATCAACGCAAGACCAGGGGATACAACTCCATCGGTTGGGGCGGTCTGCTCGCCGATTGCAGCTGGACCAAAAACAAGTGGACCTTCTTTGTCGGGGGAACGCTTGGCGGTGGCTCTGTCAAGAACCTCATTTTCACGGAGGCATCGAGCAACGACTTTCTACTCGAAAACGGCACCGCCGCTTACCGGAAATACGGCCTGATGTGCATCTCTCCCTTCCTCGGGTTTGAGTATGCCCTGCACGACCGCATTCACCTCATTGTGAAAACCGACTATCTGTGTGGCCTTTCCCCCACACCTGCCGACTTCACCACCGGCCCGCGCCTTTACATCGGCATCACCTTCTGCCACTGGAAATAAAAAGCGCACCTTCCCAGGCACGCCAATCTCTCCTATTCCACAAATTTAATTCGTGTAATTCGTGCAATTCGTGGTTACTATTCGTATAATTCGTGCAATTCGTGGTTATATTGTTGGCAGCATCTCGCAAATCAGCTTCACCATCTTGGGCTCGGCACTGTTGGCGGCGGCCAAGACCTCCTCGTGAGAGGTCTCCGCTTTCATGCCGACAACTCCCAAGTCCGTGATGACAGACAGGGCGAAAATTTCCATGCCGCGGTGGTGTGCCACGATGGCTTCAGGCACGGTGGACATGCCCACGGCGTCGGCGCCGAGTATCCAGTATGCCTTGTATTCCGACGGGGTCTCGAAACAGGGTCCCGACACGCCCATGTAAACACCCTCCTGTAAGTGGATGTTGTTCTCGCTGGCCTTTTGGTGTGCCATACTGATGAGTCGCTGGGAATAAACCTCGTTCATATTCGGGAAGCGGGGACCTAACTCGTCGTCGTTGGGGCCTAACAACGGGTTGGTGCCGAAGAAGTTGATGTGGTCTCGAATGATCATGATGTCGCCAACCTTGAAGGTGGGGTTCATGCCGCCTGCTGCGTTGGATAGGATGATCGTTTTGACCCCGATGCCGCAAAACACCTGCTGCGGATAGGTGACCACCTCCATGGGGTATCCTTCATAGTAGTGGAAACGTCCATTCAGCACGACCACTTCCACACCGTTCAGTCGAGCGAAAATCAGGGTGCCCTTGTGCCCTTTCACGGTGGAAATGGGGAAGAACGGTATCTCCTTGTATGGAATCTCGTCCACGATGTCCAACGCCTTGGTCAATCCGCCGAGGCCGGAGCCTAAGACGATGCCCACCTTGGGGTTGATGGTTTTGCGATTGTTCAAATAATCAACAGTTTCACGAATGTGTTGTTTGGTCTCCTGTAACATAATCTTCGATAATATGATTAAACTCGTTTTTTTCTTTGTCTGTTAGGAAATCCACTTCGATGGGGACGATGAAAACAGGCAGCAAAGATACATCTTTTTGGAGATTTTCGGACTGTAGTCTCATCCAATCTTTTTCAGTGGTGAAGAGTACTTTTGGAGAGGTCCCTTTCTCGGTCAATAGACGGTGTAGTTCTTTCAGCTCCAGGGATGTGTAGTTGTGATGGTCGGGGAACTTGACATGGCGGATGCAGCGGTAGTGTTGTCGCAGGTGTTCTTCGAGGGGTTGTGGGCGTGCGATGCCGGAGAGCAGCACCACGTCGGCGGTGGAGGGGTCGATGTCTGTGGCGGGTGCCGTGACGGGTTCGGGCGTGCCGTAGCGGTAGCAGGTGAAGAAGAGGGGTTGGTCGTCGCGCAGTCCAAGGTCGCTGCGCCATTGGGTGCGGTTGACCTGCTCATCAGGGCGGTCCGTTTTGGTGACGAGCACCAAGTCGGCGGCGGCCACGGCGTCAGGAAATTCACGCAGGCGTCCGGCGGGCAGGGGGTAGTCGAGGAAGTAGGGGCGATGATACTCTGTGAGCACCATCTTCACCGAAGGGGTGAAGGAGAGGTGTTGGTAGGCATCGTCCATCACGATGACCTGGATGCTGGGGTCGTAGTCTTGTAACTTTTGCACCCCATGTTCGCGGTCGCCGTCCACGGCGATGGGCAACTGCGGGAATCGGTTGTGCAGCAGCAGGGGCTCGTCGCCGATAAGCTGTGCGGTGAGGTGTTCCGGCGGGGTGGTGTTGGCCAGCACAAAGCCTTTACTCTTGCGTCCGTAGCCGCGACTGAGCATGGCGACATGGTGCTGCTGCGAGAGCAGGTTCACGATGTAGCTGGCGTGCGGGGTTTTGCCTGTGCCGCCAATGGCGATGTTGCCTACGCAAATGGTGGGGATGGAGGCTTTGTAGGAACGGAACACGCCGCGTTGGTAGAGCCTGCGACGCAATCGCGCCAGCTGGCCGAAAATCCATCCTAATGGAAGTAACAGACGCCGTATTCTAAAGGGACGGCTCATGTTCGGCAGAATTGGTGTTCGCGTTTTCGGCGGCACGCTGCTCGCGTCGCTCCTGCGCTTTCCGGCTTTGCAGGCTTTCGTACTCTTCGTAGCTCTTGATGATCTTGGTGACCAGATGGTGGCGCACCACGTCTTTCTCGTCCATGAAGATGAAATCAATGCCCGGGATTTTCCCCAGAATGCGATGTGCTTGGATCAGACCGGATTGTTGGTTCTTGGGCAGGTCTATCTGGGTAATGTCGCCGGTGATGAAGAATTTGGCGTTCTTGCCCATGCGGGTGAGGAACATCTTGAGTTGTGCAGCGGTGGCGTTTTGCGCCTCGTCAAGGATGACGTATGCATTGTCGAGAGTACGTCCGCGCATGAAGGCCAAGGGAGCTATCTCGATGACTTTGTCTTCCATGTAGGAGACGAGTTTCTGCATGGGCATCATGTCCCACAGTGCGTCGTAGAGTGGCTGGAGGTAGGGGTCGAGTTTGTCGCGCAGGTCACCGGGCAGGAATCCGAGGTTTTCGCCAGCTTCGACGGCGGGGCGGGTGAGGATGATGCGGCGGATTTGCTTGTTCTTGAGGGCGCGCACGGCCAGGGCCACGGCGGTATAGGTCTTGCCGGTGCCGGCAGGCCCGATGACAAAGACCATGTCGTTTTTGTCTGCGCTGTCCACTAAGCGCTTTTGGTTGGGAGTGATGGCGCGCACCACCTTTCCTTCGCGGCCATGGACAAGCACATCGCCGTTGCTGCGCAGGCGGTAGAAGTTGTCGTCTTCTTCCGAGGTTATGTTGAGGATGTCGGTCTCGGTGAGCTTGCCGAACTCCTCGATGTGCTGTTCGAGACGGTGTATGCGCCCCTCGAAGCGCTCGACCTCGCTGTCCTCGCCGGAACATTTGATTTCGTTGCCCCGGGCGATGATTTTAAGTTTGGGGAAGATGTGTGTCAGCAGGTCGATGTTGTTGTTCTGCCTGCCGTAGAGTGCGACGACGATGTCGGGGTCTATAGTGATGATTCTTTCCATTGTGCGTTATTCAATGACGAGATAGTCGAGCGGGTTGATGGGGAAACCGTTGTACCAAAGCTCGAAGTGGAGATGTGAGGAAGTGCCCTCGTCGGAGCCTTTATTGCCCATGGCGGCGATGGGGTCGCCGGCTTGCACGCGGGCACCGGCCTGCTTGAGAAGGGCGGCGTTGCGCTTGTAGACGGAGATGAGGTTGCCGGGGTGTTGCACGATGATGACGTAGCCGTCGGTGGCACTGTAATGGGCTGCGATGACCACGCCGTCGGCAATGCAGGCGACGACTGAGTTGCGTGTGGCGGCGATGTCAACCCCATAGTGGTTCTTGGAGGCGTCGAAGGGACGGGTTACGGCACCGATGGCAGGCGGGTAGATGGTGAGGGCGGAGATGCGCGCCTCGCTAAGTCCGGGAGTGCTGGCTTGCGTGGTGTTGTCCTCGCTGATGCGCCCCAGGATAAGGTCGGCCTGTCCCTCTAACTCCTCAGCCTCGGCCATGCGCTTCTTGTCACGGATGGTGGTGTGCGTGTTGGGAGTGCTCTCGGCATCGTCGTCAATCTGGTCGATGGTGGGTGCCTTGCCTTCAATCATGGCGGTGAAGTTGTCGATGAAAGCCTGGTTGTATTCCACGATTTGCTCCAAGGAGTCCACACGTGCGGCAGTCTGCTTGTAGAGCTTGTAGTCTTTCTGGTCGGTGTAACCGGAAATGTAGTGGCGCAGGGGCGTGATGGCAATGAGCAAGGTGGTGAGCAGGATGATGACAAATGCGGCGATGATGGCCACCACGAACATGCGCTGGATGGTGATGCGGCGGATGACAAATTCCTGCTTATGAGTGTCCTCGTTGGAGAACACAAGCCGATAGCGCGTCTTCCACTCGCTTTTTATCTTGTTCCAAATGGATTTTATCCGGTCGAACTTTCCCATCGATGCCATATATGTTATTGGCTGCAAAAATACAAAAAAAGGGAATAGGGATTGGAAAACAGAAAACAGGCTTCAACACATCCTTCTTTTCTTCGCTTGTGCTTGTACGATGTTTTTTATTACGTCAATTTCTATAAAAATACTATTTTTGCAATAAAAAAAAAGATACCAAGCAACTTGAACTTTTATCCTATTAAAATATCAGACAGGCCTCTTTTTCTGAAATATTTTCAGAATGACCGAACCACTTGCGACTGGACCTTTTCCAATCTCTATTGTTGGCAAGACCTTTATCAATTTGCATGGGTGGAGTTGGATTCTTGGCTCATAATCCGTTGTCATCTCGATGGGGGGCGCCGCATCGGCTATATGGTCATCGATTCGGATGGCTCGCATCCCTATAGCGAGGTTGTCCCTTTGTTGCGGCAAGAGGCGGAAGAGCACGGACACCTGCTGATGCTTGTCAGCCTTAGCGAGCGTGAGTGTGGCCAGCTCTTGTCCCAGTGCCCTGGATCCTTTGTCCTTGATTGCAATCGCAGTCTAGAGGACTATGTCTATGTGCGGGCTGAACTTGCCGATTTGCGCGGGCGCAAGTTCGCAGCCAAACGCAATCACGTCAACAAGTTTATGCGCCTCTACTCGTATAGTTTCGATTATATGACACGTGATGACTTTGACGAGTGTCTCCGATTGGATCGTGCTTGGCACGGGCAACATCAGGACTTCTCCGTGGAACTTTCCGCTGAACAACAGGTCATCCGTCGTGCCTTTGACCACTTTGAGGAGTTGCATCTCCTCGGTGGAGTGTTGCGTGTCAATGGACAAATCGTGGCTTTTACGTATGGCTCTCAACTCAATGACCATACTTTTTGTACGCATGTGGAGAAGGCTGACACGAATTACGAAGGTGCATACGCCATGATCAACCACCTCTTTGCCCGGCAGCTGCCTCCTCAATATACACTTGTTAACCGTGAGGAGGATATGGGAATTCCCGGTTTGCGCAAGGCCAAGCTCTCCTATATGCCTGTTGACATGACGCCCAAAATCCTGGCTCTCCATCTTGACCCCGACCTGCGCGGCATCATCCATGTCTGGCAGGTCTGCTTTGGTGACGGGGATTCTTTTGTACACAGCTTCCTTGCCCGTTATTATTCTCCGGATTGTGCTTTCTTGCGGCATGAAGAGGGAGGCGTGGTCTCCATGGCATTTGTCATCCCTTGCAGCACTGAGTTAGGCCCTACGGCTTATTTGTACGGCATTGCAACGTTGCCTGGACATCGTGGCAAAGGACTCGCCACCGAGGTGATCCATGAGGCGATCTCTGCCGCCCGCACTCGCGGGTTCGCCGCCGCCATGCTCATCCCCGCATCGCTGGAACTTAAGCCTTTCTACCAACAGTTTGGTTTTCTCGATAGCGATATCCCCGTTGTGTTCAAGGACGAATTGGACCTTGGCACTGGTGATGACAAAAAAAACCGGGCAATGGTAATCCCCCTGTCGGAGAACATCGAATTGCCCGATGAGATTTCATGTATAGGAAGCCTGTAGGCCAACAGAATTATTGGCTTACAGAGAATATCAGTGCTTTGTCTGGGTTATCCCAACGCTTCCACCATCTTGTCGATTTCCTCCATTTGTTCGTCTTTCATGGCGGACTTGAGGGTGACGATAGGTTCGACAAGGGTGTTGGGCTTCATCTCTGCAAAGATTTTCTGGATCTCCTTGGCAGCCACGGGTGCCCAAGTGCCGTTTTCCACGATGGCGAACGTGCGACCTTGTAAGAAATGCGCCTTGAGATCAAGCAGGTAGTTTTCCATGGGTGGGTAGAGACCGCCGTTATAGGTGGGTGCCACCAAGACGATGTGGCTGCAGCGGAAAGTCTCCGACACAAGATAGGAGACATGCGTGGCTCCCGCATCGTACATGCGGACATCCTGGAATCCTTTGTCGGCCAGCTTGTTGGCGATGAAAGTGGCGGCAGATTCTGTGTGGCCATACATGGAGCCGTAAAGGACAACGGCAGCTTTCTGTTCCGGCTCATAGCGGCTCCAGAGGTCATGTTTTTTGATGAAATAGTCGAGATCCTTGCGCCAGACGGGACCGTGCAGCGGGCAAATCATCTTGATGTCAAGTGCGGAGGCTTTTTTGAGAAGGTTCTGGACCTGGATGCCGTACTTGCCCACGATGTTCGTGTAATAGCGGCGGGCATCGTCGAGCCAGTCGCGGTCGAAATTGACCTCGTCGGCATAAAGATTGCCGCCCAGCGCGCCAAACGTGCCGAAAGCATCGGCAGAGAAAAGGATGCCGTACACGTTTTCGTATGAGACCAGCACCTCAGGCCAGTGTACCATTTGTGCTGACACAAACGTGAAAGTGTGTTTGCCGGAGCAAACCGTGTCACCCTCCTTGAGCGTTTGGATGGTGGCGTTCAGGCCATGAGGGAAGAACTGTTGGATGAACTTGCCGGCCATGGCACTGCAAAACACGGTGGCCTGCGGGTGGCGCAAGAGCACCTCCTCAAGAAGCGCGAGATGGTCGGGCTCCACGTGGTGGATGACAATGTAGTCCAACGGGCGTCCGGCGAGCGTGCATTGCAGATTCTCCAGGAACTGAGCGCCTACAGCGTTGTCGGCCGTGTCCAAAAGGACGGTCTTCTCGTCAAGCACGACGTATGAATTGTAGGAGACGCCGTTGGGCACGGGCATCATGTTCTCAAATTGAGCCAACCGACGGTCGGAGGCACCGATGTAATATAGGTCGTCGAAAATTTTACGGGATGTATTCATTAGCGGGTGTTTTTTCGGTAAGGTTTATTTCGACATCTCTTTGCTCTCCATGCGCAGCAGCACGACCTCGAATATGGAGTAGAGGAAATAGATGACAAGGAAGGCAATGGCGAAGCGGACGGCATCAGGCGTGTTGAGGAAAATATAGAGGCCTAAGAATAACAGGCACGATAATAATTTGATGACGCGCGACAGCATGTAGTTGGAGACGAAGCGTTTGCCCTCTTTGCCCTGGTCGTCGCGTAGTACGATGAACATGGAGAACAGGGTGATGACGAAGAAGAAGAGCACGATGAAAGGCAGGGCAGGAGAGGCGTGCTGCGGAAAGAGCCATTGGAAAAGCACGGTGAGTCCTGCGATGATGACGGAAAAAATGATGATGCGGAAGGAGAATTTCCTAATGGGTATTTTTTGGCTCATCTTGTTTCTTGTTAGGGTTGCGGAGCGCGGTTCTGATCATCACGTACATGGCAATGGCTACGCCTGCCAGCGAGAGTGTGATGGTGAATACGGGCGAACAGTTTAGCTTCTGATCCAACTTGATGCCACCGAACACGCCAAGTGCAATAATCACGCCCATCTCTATCCCCATGTTGGAATAGTAGGCGTAATTATGCAGCGAACGTGCCGGAGAACGTTTTTCGTTGGACATTGGGTGTCCGCGTTATCTGTTCTGAGGTTGTTGCGCGGGGCTGGGTGTCGGATTGGCAGGACGCTGGTTCTTCATCTTACAGTTGCCGGAGAACTCTGCGCCGGGTTCGATGGCAATCTTGCCGGTGATGATGTTGCCAATGACGTTGGCGGTGGACTTGAGGGAAACCAGCTCGGCGACGTTCAGGCTCTCGGCTTGAATGGTGCCTTCAATCTCGATGTTGGCGCAGTTCACGTTGCCTTCCACTTTGCCGCTGCGACCGATGATGACCTTCGCTTTGGACGTGAGGTTTCCTTTGACCACACCATCGATGCGGCAGTCGCCGCTGGTGATGATACTGCCCTCTAATTGGGTTCCTTGTGCAATGACATTCAGTGCATTGCTGTAATTTTCTCGGGTATCAATTTCTTTCATAATCTCTATGTTTCGTTACTTTTTATGTTCTGGATCGGTTATTAATTTTGCAGGTAATGTTCCTTGAAAAAGTCGTCGTAAAACACACGTCCCTCCGTGTTGTTGTAGAAGGTGGTGTAGTTGACGGCCGAAATGGCGTATGGAATAATGGTCTTGTTGTTGATGTCGGAGCTAAACATCTCATTTTTGACCAATATGTTGTAATAGTTCATGGCCTGTTCGGCATCGTTGAACTTGGCGATAGTCACCATCTGCTGCGTGTTGTTGACGTAGAAACTGTTGACATTGAAGCGTTGCAGGCTAAAGTAGGTTTGGTTGAAACTGGCCAAGTTTTGCTTGACAGTCTGTACGGGTATGTTGGACGTGGTGACTAAGAGGATGACATAATGCATCTCGCTGCCGTTGTAGTTGAACGGGTTGGTCGGAGTTTGGTTTTGCGCCTTGGAGGCGGTGGAGGCTGCGTTGTTTTTTTTGTCATCTTCTTGCACAAGAGCTGTGTTTGGATTCGTCGCATCTGCCGTGGCCGTCTGGTTGAGGGCTGCAATTTTCTGTGCGTCAAAGATTGACAGATAGGTCCGGGCGAGGTCGGCCACTTCGGTGGTGGGGAACTCGCTGATAATGTATTGCAGGCCACGGATGAGCGTGTCTTCATTGTAGACCTGCCCGGCGGCTACGGTGCGGAGGTACGTGTATTTGGACTTTAGTACGGGGTCTGTGCATTGGGGAATGGCCTCGTCCGCAGCACGTACGACAGCGGCCCATTGTTTGTTGTTAAACTGTGCATACAGGCTCTCATACTGCCGTTCCAAGGTCTTCTCCCGCTCTGCAAGACGCTCGTAGTAGTGCGGGTCGTTGATGAGCTTGGCATAGTCCGTGTCGCCATATTGGGTGAGGATCAGGTTCTTGTAGTGGTCAGACTTTGACTGGTCGACACCTTGGTAGAGGGTGTAGAGGAGGTAGATGGAGGGCAGGGTGTATTCGCTTTTGGGGAATCGTTGAATCAAGGATTCGAATGAAGCGCAGGCGCGCGGGATGTCATGAAGCAGGTCACGATAGATATAACCGGCTTCATAGAGGTTCTTGGCGATAATGGCGTTGGAGCTGTCGATGGCGCCAGGAGTAAGAGGCAGATCCTGCAAATAATAGGCCTCCTTCTTGGGATCCGTTTCGCGCTTGGGGATGGGATTGCCATTCTCGTCGTATTCCGTGGTGTCAGTAGCCAGACTCGGGTCGTTCATGAGCGCCATGTCATCGAAGGAGAGCTGTTGTTTGTTGCTGACGAACCAGTTGTCTTCCAATTTACGGCTGCCCCAACGGCGGTAGAAGTCTTGTTGGCCGGAAGTGACCAGCTGTTGGTTGTAGAAATACCATTTGCCGTTGGAGGAGGTTGTGTTGATGTTGGTATAGGAGGATGCGTTTTGGAGGGCCAGCATGCGTTCGGCTTCTTCAGCAGCGGCTTTGCGCTCCGCCTCGGTGTAATTGGCAATCATCTTTTGGACCCACGCCTTGCGTTGGCTATCCGACATCTTGGCGATGCGTTGCAGGCTGTCTTGCAGGTCGATCTCGTCGAGTTTGTTGACCAGGTCTTTGAGCACCCTGGACTTTTGGATTACCAGGTCGTAGTCCGGGTAATTCTTGGGAATGCTAAGCGCGGCGGTGTCATAGTAGGCCTGGGCTTTGCGGTATTCGTTCTCTTCGAAATAGAGGTCAGCGAGGGTGAGGCTGGAAAAGGTCCGCTGGTAATAGTTGTTGGTGGAGGCGGCGACGGACTTGGCAAGGTAGTTTTTGCGTAGGGTGTCGTTCCCGTCCACACGGGCGATTTCGGAGCAGGCGTAGTAGATCTGGTCCTTGAAGTCCTCGTTCTTGACCTCATCGAGCATTTTCTTGAATTGCCTCATGATGGCATTGCGTGCAGAGGGCGTGCCGTCGTAGTTGGAGGCCAAGTGCATCTGGGCGCTGAATACCATCTCGTAGTTGGAGGATTTCTTGATAACCTGTTGGAACCGTTTCTGGGCTTCGGCCTGCTGGTTCATTTGCTCGTACAACTGTCCCAGGATGAGGTTAAGGCGGGCTTTGAACTCGCGCTTGGGATGTGCGTCGATGGCGTTGTTGAGGTAGTCAATGGCCTCTTGTCGGTCGCCATCCGGAGCAGTGAGATGATACTCGGCCTTGGCTGCGTTGAAAAGGACGTTGAATTTTTTATTCTTCTTGTTTGTGGCCAGATAATGGAGGTTCTCGAGTTGCTCGTCAGCGGAAGCGAAAAAGTTCTGGCGCATGGCGGTGCGTGCCAGCATGACGGCGGCCTCGTTGTAGGTGTTGGCCTGGGGGAAATTATGGGTGATATAGGTGAAGACGCGCTGTGCCTGGGGATAATCTTGCTTGTAGAAATAGGATTTGCCCATGATGAGGTAGGCGTCGTCGATGGTTTTGACATACTGCTTGCCCTTGAAAAGCATGGAATGCTTGTAAATGGCCTTTGAAGATTTCTCGATGGTGCGGTCTAATTGCGGCAGGGCTGCGCCAAGGTCGCTCTTGGCAGGGTAGTAGTAGACCGGCAGGATGGTGGTGTAATTGTCCTTCGAGAGCTTCGCCAGCTCGGTCTCCGCGGCCTTCATGGCTTGCTGTCCGTTCCACAATACGTTGTACTTGCAGGTCACGTTGTGATAGACGCGGTTCGGGAAAGTGTTCTTGGAGGTTGAACAACTTGTCATCCCCCACATCGCGGCAATGAGGAGGACGAAGACTAATATGTTGGTTATGTGTATGTTCTGTTTCAATTTCAAAAGGTTGTCGTTATGTCTGCCAAATTAAAGAAGTATAACGGCATTTGGGCAGTTTTATTTTTGCTGTTGGGCAAAATATTCTTCGATGAGGTGTTGGACATATTTGCCGAATACGTCGAACTCGATGTTGACCACGGTGCCGGGCTTGATGTTGTGAAAATTGGTGACCTTGTGGGTGTAAGGGATGATGGCCACGGAAAAACGCCCTTTCTCGGAGTCCACCACGGTGAGGCTCACACCGTTCACGGAAATGGAGCCTTTGGGCACGGTGAAGTTGTTCTTGGTGGTGTCGTAGGTGAAATAGTAGCGCCAGCTGCCGTTTTCATCGACCACTTTTTCGCAAGTGGCGGTCTGGTCGACATGACCTTGCACAATGTGGCCGTCAAAGCGACCGTCCATGCGCATGCTGCGTTCGAGGTTTACCTCGCCACCCACCTGCCAGTGTCCAAGGTTGGTTTTCAACATCGTCTCTTCCATGGCTGTGACCACATACTGTTTCTTCGCTGTGTCGAGTTTTACGATGGTGAGGCAGCAGCCGTCGTGTGCCATGCTTTGGTCGATGGACAGTTCATCTGCGAAATCGACTTCCAAGGTGAAGTCGTAATTGGTTCTATCTTTCTTTATATCAACAATTTTGCCCGTCTTTTCAATGATTCCGGTAAACATGTTTTACACATTTTATAAAAACGCGCAAAGATACAAAATAAATTTGTAGGGTCAACGACAGGTGTCGGCCATTGTGATTTTAATACGTTTCAGTGGGGATTCCGATAGCGCGGACTTTCTCGGCGATGGTTTCGAGTTTTCCCTTGTCGAATTTATGGAGTTGAAGGGCGGGGGTCTCACGGTCAAGGGAGTAGATCATCACCTTGCGGGGATGAATGTCGGCTATGCGGCGAAGCCATTGCGTGAAGTTGGGCTCTGCGCTGTTGTCGAAGGGCACGCCGTCCTTTTCTCCGCAGAGGAACATGGATTGGATGACGAGGTTGCCGTTAAAGGATTTGAGGTGCCCGGTTACCTCTTCAATGTCAACGGGCACGATGGGGTAGTTGATGGTGTCGAGCATCTCTTGGGTGCCGGCATCGAGCTTGAGCAAGGGGTTCTCGATGCGTTGGAGCGCCGTGCGCACCTCTGGACGCGCCAGCTGTGTGGCGTTAGAGAGGCAGGAAATCGCGGCGTTGGGATAATATAGGTCGCGCAGGGGAATGAGGCCGTCGATGATTTGGTCGAAACAGGGATGCAGTGTGGGCTCCCCGTTGCCGGAAAAGGTGATGCTGTCCACAGGCACGTTGAGGTGTTTGCAAGCATCAAGTTTGTGCTCAATGGCTTGCAGCACGATTTCCACTGGATAGAACGCACGCGCGGTCAGGCGCTTCTCCAAAGTCCAACCGCACTCGCAGTAGAGACAGTTGAAGGAACATATTTTGACATCGGTGGGCAGGAGGTTGATGCCGAGAGAGTGCCCCAGCCGGCGGCTGTGAATGGGACCAAAGGCGATGGATTCCCAAAGGAATGTGGACATGGTTTTTGTTTTATTGGTTGCTGTATTTGACAACTTCGTCAGAGAAGAACTCGATTTGGACACCGGCTTTGGCGAACATCTCCTCGGACTCAGCACCGGCGTGGTATTTTTGGGCACACACCACGCGCACGATTCCGCAGTTGATGATGAGCATGGCGCAGACGCGGCAGGGTGTCATCCGGCAGTAGAGGGTGGCGCCATTGAGGGAGATGCCCAATTTGGCGGCTTGGCAGATGGCGTTTTGCTCGGCATGGACTGTGCGCACGCAGTGCTGGGTGACGGTGCCATCCTCGTGGACCGTGCTCTTGAGCTGGTGCCCCACGTCGTCGCAGTGCGGCAGACCTTTCGGGGAACCTACGTAGCCGGTGACAAGAATTTGCCGGTCGCGCACGATCACGCAGCCGCTGCGCCCGCGGTCGCATGTGGCGCGCTTGCTGACCGTGTCGGCAATTTCCATGAAATATTCATCCCAAGAGGGACGCACGTGATGGGGTTGGTTTTCCATTGATTTTGCGATTTTGTTTGGACTATTGTGCTAAAAAAAGCGGGATGCTTTTGCGTCCCGCTCTGTATGTTTTGATGATGGTGATCAAATTATCTGATGGTGAGGTTGTGAATGACAATCTTTCTGTCCTTGGCAGCGTCAAGACCATAAACGGTCACGCGTTGTGCCTGGGAAGACTCGGTGCGGTTGACTTCACCGTTGGGGTTCTTGTAGATGGTCAGACCAGACTTCTCGCCGTTGATGTACGGGGCGAGCTTGCCGCCGTTGGCCTGCTTCATGTAATTGAGCACGCTTTCAATACGACGTTTGGAGAGATGCATGTTGTAGTCGTTGTTGCTCAGAGGGCTGGCGAAGCCGCTGATGGTGAAGGAGACGGAACTGCCTTCTTCCAGCAGGTCGACGATGTTGTTGGTCAGCTTCTGGAGGCGGTCATAGCCCGTGGCGATGGAGTCGTTGAAGAACGTGCGAACCTCGTTCTCAGCCTGGGTCTTGGCGTTGCCGGCGAGACCCTTGCCAGCTTCGGTGACGTAGGTGTTCATTTGGTTCATGTATGCATCGTAGAGGCCTTTGTATTCCGTGCTGGTGTAATCGTTCTTGGTTCTGGGATCCGGACGGTCGTTCTCGAAGTAGAGGGTGATGGGTCCAATGTTCCGAACCATTTCTTTCTGTTGGGCGAGTTTTGCCTTGGCCTCTTCCTCCTCCATGGAGAAGGTGATGGGGATTTGCATGATCATATCCTGAGCGGTGCAGCTTTGGGTGGCCGGGCACATTTTCGGAAATGATCTGACCACGCGGAGAGCTTCGTCGTCCATCTCTTTGTAACCAGAGCTGGTGACCAACTCAATGTCGGTCAGAGTGCTGTCAGCCAAGACCTTGGCTTGGACGATAGCCGTGCCGGAAGCGCGCTGGCTCTTCAAATTCACCGGATACACTTTTGTTTTGTTGATGTAACGGCACATCGCTTTGTTGCCGCCCTTGAAATGAGGCAGACTGAGTGCGGCCGTCGGCGTTTCATGCTGTCCGATAGCCACAGCAATGCCCTTTTTGCAAGAGCCGGAAGCCTTGCCGCCATAGAGCATCACATCGTTGTTGCACTGTGCATAAGTCGTTGATACTGCGCCGGATAAGGCAAGCATCAGGACCAAGACGATAAAATTATACACTCTTTTCATATATTAGTAATTTTAATTTTTTTCGAGGCTGCAAATATACATTTTTTTTTAATTACTGCACTTTCCTAAAAAAAATACAATATTTTTCATAGGGGTGTATACGTACAATTTCCGAAAAAGTAACAACAATTTTCGAAGTATATCCTTAAAGGTTAAGCAAGCCTCTTTATCGTTTCAGCACCACTTTTGTCGTAGTCCCATTCCCTGCCTGCACGAAATAGATGCCATCAGGGTGACGGGAAAGGTCGATTTGTGCGGTTCCCAGCGATGATGCGCACATCGTGTTTATCACATCCACCATTTTCCCATACACATCGAACACCTTAATCTCCTTGCTGGGTGAACTGGAATATGCAATTTGGATGTTGAAGACGCCGTTCGTCGGGTTCGGCCACACCCGTAATTGCTCCATCTCGCGGACATCGACACTTGACGGAAGGCTGCGGCCCGTGCAGAACTCGTAGAGAGCCTCCTTGTAGCCAATATCATATTGGGCGGAGCTATGATACCAGTCGTGCACGCCGCCCACCACCTTGAGGAACTGCAGGTCCGTGCCGCAGTTGTAAGTATAACGGATGAAACGCAGCCCGTCGTTCTTGAGGTCGGGGAGTGTGTCGATGGCCGGTTCGCCACTACAGCCGTTGGCATTCTGCCAATAGTCGAGGATGGCATCCACCCCGAGTCCGAGCGTCAGGCCGAAAGCAGTGGAGTAACCGTTGTAACCCACTACGTTGTCGTTTGTGCCGTGGATGTGGAGCATACGGACGGGTGCGACGGGCGTCTGGGCAGCATCCACACTGGTAATCAGTCCGCTGACCGCCACGCACGCGTCAATTCGGTCGCCGTGCTCAATAGCCATACGGTGCGTCATAAAGCCGCCCATTGATACGCCTGCGAAGAAAACGCTGTCGGTGTCAAGCTGAAACTGTACCGTCAGCGAGTCGAGGAGCGCCATCAGGAAACCGGAGTCATCAATGTCGCTGCTGGCCAGGCCGGCGTTCCACATAGGGCCAATGCCTTGGTCAAGGGCCTGCGGCAACACAATCATCCAGTCATACTCCTCGGCAATCTGGGCAAAATTGAATTCTTGGTCGTAATTGGAGACGTTGCCACCCAGACCGTGCAGGAAAAACAGCACAGGAAGTGTACCATTATGGTTGGCCGGGGTGCGCACGAGGTATTCGCGCTCCGTACCCTGCCAGGTGAAGTGCTGAACCTGGGCGGCAAGGTCACCCATCCAACAAACCAATAATAATAAACTGATTGTAAATAATTTTTTCATATAATAATTTTTGCGGCAAAGATAATGTTTTTCCGCGGATGGCGAGGGGATTTTTTCCGCGGATCGCGAGGATCACGAGGAAAAGATACAAACAAATAGGCTTCTCCCCTATTGTTTCAACCATTCCAGCGCCTTCTCCAGTAACTCGTCACGGCCCTCGCGGACGCCCCGGACGGTAGGCCATACGTAAATGTCGGGGATAATGCCCACACGCTGTGTCTCAGCGCCGTCGGGGTAATAAATGCCGATTCCGGAGAAATAGGAGTGTATACCGCCGGGGAGCGGGATCCCCACCACATCGCCATCCGCGCCCGCCGTCGTGTTGCCGATGACAATGCTGTTGGGAAGCGTGCGGTACATCATCGTGCAAAACTCCGCGTGGCTTTGTGACTGCTCACTGATGAGAATGACTATTTTGCCCTTATACGCTTGCTTACCTTTTCCTGTATAGCCCGGTTTTGTCCAACCAAAAGCACCGGGATTGCTCATATCAGGACAGGTGGCTTTGAAAAAGGGTCTTGACTTGTCAGACAAGACACTGTATAATTTATAGTTGATGCTTTCATTCGGATACTCCCTCAAATCCAGAATCAGCCCTTTGGTGGTGTGCAGGGTGTCTGCAATGCGTTCCACCCATTCTTTGGTGATATCGTCCATTGAAACATAACCGATACTGTCGCCCAAATCTTTGTAGCAGATGCTGTCGGTTCGGGTGTTGATCTCCATCTCATCAGAATTATACCGGGTGATGGTGGCCTCTTTCGGGGTCCCGTCCGACAAGAATGAGATGCTGACGGAGGGCTTGTAACCATTGCAAATCTCCCAAGAAATGTTGCGGACTTTGGCACGATGGTTGGACGCCGAATAATAGGGCGACAGGCTGTCAACATAATACGAAACAGGCTTGCCATCAATGTGGGTGATGATATCCCCGATGTGCGGTCCGGCACTGTCGATTTTTTCCGAATCCCAATAGGCGGAAACCACCAAGGTGTCATTCTTCAAGAAACTCACTCTGAACGGAGTGCGGTAGTAGTTCAACGACTGCTTGAATATCGAGGACCACATCGCCCCGTGAGTGTCGTCTATTTGGGCAATCAGGCGTTTGATAGCTCTCCAATAGGTTGTTTTATCCTCTGCCGAGAGGAAAGATGAAATATGATTCCTCATCACCGTGTTCCAGTCGGCATCCGCAAGATACAGGTCCGGGAAGAAATAATACACCATATTCCAATAGCGGTACAGCGCCAGCAACCTAAAACCGGCGTCAGGGTAATCCATCTCGTAATAATTGTTCTCATTCCTGAATTCTGCATTCTTCACCCAAAGAGAGTTATAGGATACATAGTAGAAGCCATTTTTGCGGTTCTGATAGACATTCATCAGTGTCTTGTAGAGCTTTGGCGACAAAGTTTCAGAATTAATCCATGCCAGATCTGGCTTCAGAAAAGCATTGGTATCAACAGGTATAACATTTTTGTTGACAGGAATCTTTCCGTAATGGAGAATCCATTTGGCCAAGTAGGCGTCTCGTTGCTTGTTGTCGGTCACTTGCAAATAGCCAGGCAGCATCCGGAAAAGCTCGTAATCCCAGTTGTATGCGCCTTTGGAAATGGTGGGGTGGTGATATTTAAGGAATCCCCAAACGCGCCCCAAAAGATCAAGGTTGTCCACCAGTTGCGGGGTCATTTCGGGAAACACTATGTTGGAGCCGTGGTCAAACATAGTGTCTTTGACTACGTCAGACTTGTTGGAGGGCGTTTGTGCGTAAGAGAGGGTCGCACAGAAAAGGAGAAGGATGGAGAAGAGGATATGTTTTTTCATATTAAAACTTGATTTTGAAATAATCCAGCAATGCCTTATACTGGTCTTGTGCTGTCAGGCAGGTGTCGCGCAGGTAGTCGTTGAGGTGTCCCCAACGCTGTAAGCCGCGGTAATAAAACAGACGCAGCTCTTCGGTGATGATGAACGGGACGTGGTTGCTTTGCAGGCATTGCCAGAACATCAGCAGTCGCCCGACACGACCGTTGCCGTCTTGGAAAGGGTGGATGCGCTCAAACTGCACGTGGAAATTCAAAATGTCGTCAAATTGCACCTCTTTGATAGCATTATATTCTGAGAGCAAGGTCTTTATATGCTTGCGCACCTCCTCGGGTTGCACTGTCTCTTCGCCACCCACCTCATTAGGCAATCGCTTGTAGTCGCCAACCGCAAACCACGACTTTTGACTGTCTGAAGTGTTGGCTTTCAATATCAAGTGCAGCTGCTTCAGATGGCTCTCCGTGATTTTGTCGGTGGAATGGTCGATGATGTAGTCAATGCAACGAAAGTGATTGATTGTTTCTATGATGTCGTCAATGCGGGTGTTTTCGGTAGTGATTCCGAGGGTGTTGGTCTCGAAAATATAGCGGGTTTGCTCCTTTGTTAGTCGAGAACCTTCGATATGGTTGGAATTGTAGGTCAAATCGATTTGGGTGCGATGGTATATTCCGCCTTTCAGTTTCGTTTCCTTTTCGTCGCGCAGACGTTGAAGCAGTGGAGAAATGCGCTGTTTGCTTTTGCATGGCAGAATAGCATCGGCGGGAATGTTCCAGGTTTTACCCGTCAGAAACGCACCGTTGATTTTCCCCGTGGCGCAATAATGACGGGCGGTCCGCTCGCTGACGCCGTATTTTTCGGCGAACTGGGTGACTGAGATGTATTCCATACTATCGGCAAGATTCTAATGAAAACCGCGGCAAAGATACTACTTTTTTGCCGATATCGGCAAAAAAGTGATTATTTCCGTTTCTTCGAATACTTCCCCTTCACAATCTCAAATGAGTTCTGCGTCAGTTCCTTGAGCAGTTCGGCGTCGATGGTTTGCAGGTTGATGCCGAGCCAGTATTTGGGGTTGAAGTGGTTGTCGGGGGCTTCCACACCGTTGACGGTGCCGAGTAGTTCGGCAATGCGTTCTGTCTGGCACTTCACCACCACAGTGAGTTCGTGGAGGTCGCAGTAGCAGAAGGTGTGACCGCAGACGTAGAACACCAACAAGGTGTCGCCGCCGGGCATCTTTGCGAAGGGCAGTTTCTCCTCCACCTCGCCCAACGACAAGCAAAACTCACGGAATGCTTCGAGATTCATTGTTGGATAGTTTTTGTTAATACTACTTGCTTTTGGCTGTTAGCTATTAGCTTTGGGCTTTTTTGCCAGTAAAACGAGAAGAATCAAAAACTGCCGGCATAGTAGCTGCGGGCAATATAGGGCGAAGGTTCATAGTAGGCACTGCAATTGTAGTTGTCAAGCGTTTCGCATATTGGGGAATTGTAAACGCGGAGAATCGCTTCGGCATAGTCCTCGTTTTCCATAAGAGTGGCGAGGATCAGTCGCGTATAGACTTTTCCCATCTGTAATGCAGACGGAATGATTTCACATAACTCAGGGTTGACTTTTGTGACATCGAAATTTCCGGGTTGCAAATGATAAGAATCGATCCAATCGGTACACACATCCATAGGATTTTGGGCATGCAACACGTTGGCGAGAGACAATTTTTCAGCCAATGTATTGTAACCTAATGTGTTGACAACATAACGATTCGGCTGCTTCAGCTGTCGTGCCACTCGTTCTATCATATAACAGACAAAATACAAGTCGTTTTCAGAAACTTGTTCGTCGGGGAAAAACACATTTGTCATAATGGATAACTCCTTTCGTATTGGATGGTTTGTAAAGAGCGTTCCGAACAGAAGGCAATTTGATGTGTTGGATTTTTGAATTTCACCAATACCCAAAATGCCTCGCAAGTGATTTTCCCATTGATAAAATCTTCTACATAATCCCAAATCTGGTCATCCGCCATCGGACCTTCTACTATATCATATTCGTGCGATACACCTCGTCTGCATGCCACAACAAAGTCAAGCCATTCTTCCGTCATGTTGTCGAAGGTCAGGATATTCATTGTTGAATCCAAAGCGAATTGATAAACAGAAACCACATGACCATCTTTTTTACTCAATGCCCAGCGTTGTGCTTGTTTTTCGAATTGTGTGCAGTAGAAACCGTACCCGAAATCCTTATAGAAACCTCTAACCAAGATTTCCGGATTGGGAACGGGAATGGTGCTCCCGTGGTATAATAATCTACTATTTTCCAATGAGGTTCCTGTCATTGTCGTTGAATCAAATTCGTTTTGCAAAAATACACTTTTTTTCTTGGAGATTAAAATCAATGTAAACCATCAATGTCGATACCTACGAAATTGCCCTCTCGGTCGAAGGTGTAGGCTGCCCACATCTTGTAGTAATCGATGTTCGGATAATACCAGATGTGGATGACGTAGTGTTTGTCCAGGACTTCCAAGGAGATAAGCTTCCCGTATTTTTGGAAGTTGCGTCCGCGGCGGGACATATCGTCGTGAATATAGGACAACATCTTCTTAATATGCGGCACCTTCTGCAATTGATTCTCCGGCAGGTCCCCACTAAACAAATTCTCCGAGCCTGTGAACAACCACGTTCCGTCGTTCTGATATCCTTTTTGAATGCTATTGCTAAAAATCAAGTAGTACAACTGGCCTTTATGATGCACTTCAATGTAAGTATTCGTGGTGTCGTGAGGATTCTCGACCTTCGTTTGCACTTTTTTAGGTAGCTGGTTGTATGTTATGACCTCTTCTCGATAAAGGGTTCCATTACGGAAAATGCAGTTACGGATTAATCCTTGTGACTCTTTGCTACGCCCCTTCACTGTTTTGATGTGTGGACCGTTGACATAATAATGTAGAATTTGCCCTTTTGACAAGTTGAGTACAGCATTCCAATAATCGTCTCCACCATCGCAAACCTTCAAATATCTGCTGTTTAGACAGTCGTATTCTTCTGGAATGGCAAAATTGATGCTCGCACAAGTGTCACCGTCTTCTTCAACATAAAAGATATATTGGCGGGCGTATTGATAAAATCGGGGTGCCGTGAGAGCGCGCCGAATAATTTGTGAAGAATCGGCTTTAAGATCTAATTCCTTGGCCAATAAGATTTCAGCACGTTGCACCTCCTTCAGCCCGGCAAGAATGGCGATGCCCTCCGAAGAGTTCGATGTATGCCCCCAAGTGGACTTATAACCACAAAAGGGTCGGTTATCATGGAAATCCAGCAAATAACCGACAATACGCTTGTCGTTACGACATTCATAAAACGTGATGCTGGTATCAATATATGAACACAAGTGCTTGTCTATAGTGCTCTTGGAATTCGGAATGTCCCGTTTTACCAAAGACATACTTGTGATTTGCACAGGCTGGAGATGCTCTAATTCTTGCGCTGCCACACTTCCTGCTGAAAGCAACGCCACAAATAATATGAGAAAGAGATGTCTCATCGTCATTTTTGCGGCAAAGATAGTGTTTTTCCGCGGATCTCGGGGATCACAAGGAAATAATCCGCGTGGATCCGCGCGATCCATGGAGGATCAACTGTGGAGATTAAACCTTCCCGAAATAGTATTGCCCCTTCCCGACACTCGCTTTGCCGAACTGGATAGCGTTCTTCGGGCAGTGGTGGAAGCAGGCGTCGCAGTTGGTGCAGTGACCGTGCCATTTCGGACGGCCGCCCTCCAAGGTGATATTTTGCAACGGGCACACACTCACGCACTTGCCACACGATATACAGGCATCCGTGCTGCGGAACGGCTCGTCGGAGACCCACTTGTAGAAGCCTTTCCCGATGACGTTGGTCTTGAAGCGCGGGAAGATGCCCCGCCGCATCTCCGTCACGGATTTCCGCTCGGTAATGTTGGCGATGACCTCCGGCAGATGCGCCTTGGCCTTCTCAATCTTCCGCTTTGCTTTCTGCGGTTTGTCAGTGCTCATACCCGCCATATTGACGTAGGTGTTGGGCATCTGGAAGCAGTAATCGGCACGTAACTGCACTCCGATTTTTGCAAGGTGATCGGCGAAAACCTTTTCCGCCACCCCGCCGTTGTCGCCGCAGGTAACCGCCATCCATACGTATTCGGGTGTCTTTGCGAACTTCAGCTTCCGCACGAACTCCAAAACGAGATGCGGCGGTTGCCACGAATAGATGGGGAAGACGAAACCAACCCGCTCGCCTTCCGCAAGAGTGTATTCAAAACGGTTTTCACGCTTGGCCTCGGGAATGAAAACAAGCTGTTCCTGAAGCTCTTGCGCGATGCTTTCGGCGATGAAACGGCTGTTGCCGCATCCAGAGAAGTAAAAAATCATAACAATTGAGGTTTTGGGTTGGCAAAGATAGGATTTTTCCCCAAGCATCAGATTGTCAATCGGGGACTTTTTCCGATTGTCTTTTTCCGCGGATTGCGAGTATCACAAGGAAAACATCCGTGTAGATCCGCGCGATCCGTGGAAAAAAATTTAGCAATCCTTGTCGGTCACCTCCTCGGCATTCAGCACAAAGGCGCGAAGGCCCTGCTGCTCCGCGGAGAGGTCCAGTTCGTGGATGTCGTGCAACAGCGGCTGCACCTTCTCGTCGGGCACAAAGGCTAAGACAGCGGAGTTCAAGGTCGGCCAGGCATGGGTGCCGTAGTGGGGCTCGCCGTCATGACTGCCACGGCCCTGCACCTCGTTCCAGAAGGTAAACCCGCGGATCTCATTCTTGTCCAAAATTTCCATCACCTCATCATAGAAGGCTTGGTATAGCGATATGAAGACTGCTTTCATTGTATGTTAGTGTTTGTTGTTGCTTTTTATTGTTTACCCCCACACTGCGCGCCTTCGCCGCTTGTGCGGGGTTATTTGCACTTCGTGCAGGTCGTCTCTTCGAGACTTTCAAGGTATATGTTAATCAATGAACAACTGATTTACTGATCACTGACTACTGTCCACTGATTTCTACACCTCATTCACACCCAGTGCCTTATTGCGTTCGCGGCGTTCGCGACGGCGGGCGGCACCACGGGCGTTCCACTCGGCGAATTTACTGTAGATGATCGGGATGAGGATCAGCGTCACCAACGTGGAGAAGGTGAGACCCCAAGCCACGACCATACCCATAGAGTTCCACATCTCCGCACCTTCGCCCTTGTCGATGGCCAACGGGATCATACCGAGCACCGTGGTCAACGTGGTCATCAAGATCGGGCGCAGACGGGAACGGCCACCAGTCACCACTGCATCCTTGATGCTCATGCCGCGCTCCACGCACAGACTGGTGTAGTCAATCAGCACAATACCGTTCTTCACCACGATGCCAATCAACATCATCAAGCCAATCAACGCCATGATACCCAAAGCCGTGCGCGTGACAGCCAGACCGATAAGCACACCGGTGAGGGCGAAGAGAATGGAGCCCATAATAACCAACGGGTAGGAGAACGACTCGAACTGGGCGGCCATCACCACATAGACCAACATGATAATCAAGGCCATCAACACGAACATATCACCAAAAGCATCCTGCTGGTCCTCCCACGTACCGCCAATCTTGTAATCGAGGGTGGCAGGGATGTCCATCTGGTCAAGTTCCTTCTGCGCGGATTCCACCAGTTCGCTCAGTACAGCGCCCTTGGCCACGACGCAAGAGACCTTGACCATACGTTCACGGTCCTTACGGACAATGGTCGGCGGGGTGAAGGTCTCCTCCACCTTAGCCACATCACCCACGCGGATGCCCTTACCCATATTGTTGTACATCAGGATGTTCTCAATAGCGTGTACATCATCTCGGAACTCCGGCGCATAACGGACACGGATGTTGTACTCGTCACCGTCCTCACGGAACTGCGACGCCGTGTAACCGTTGAAGCGGTTACGCACGTAGCCGGCGGCTGTGGTCGAATTAAGCCCATTCTCGGCTAATTTCTGGCGGTCGAAAACCACTTCCAACTCGGGCGTGTATTCGTCACGGCTGATCACCACCTCTGAGCAGCCTTCCACCTGCCGCATGCGCGCGGCGAGGTCTGCGGCGAACTGGTCGGTGGTGTTAAAGTCGTAGCAGTATAGTTCAATATCGACAGTCGATTGTCCGCCCATATTGCCCTGTCCGGTGGTGACCGTTGAGGAGACAATCTCGATATGCTGACGCAAAATAGCACGAACGCCGTCGGCAATCTCGGTGATGAACTTGTCACGCTCAGTCTTCTTCACCAAGCGGATGTTGTAAGAGAGCAGGTGTGTGCCGTTGTCGCGCATCAAACTCCATGTGTTGTCCTCGTCGGGCATACCCACGGAATAGTTGATGGATTTGATTTCGTTCGGGTACTTTTCGCGGATCTCTTTTACAATCTGGTCGCCCAACGCCTTGGTGGTCTCCACGCGCGTGCCCTGCGGCAGTTTCACGGTGACGCTCAGACGGGCGTTGTCCTGTGTCGGAAAGAACTCAGTGGGAATCACCAGCAGCAGGGAAAGGCTGGCGATGAAGATAACCGAGGCGATACCGACGACCGTCTTGCGGTGGTTGACACACCAGCGGAGCAAACGGGCGTAACCTTCATCCAGACGGATGAGGAATTTCTCGATAGGACCGTAAACCGCGGCGAACCACTTGCTCTTCTTGGGGTTCTTCTTCAATAGAAGTGAACAAAGCATCGGGGTCAGCGTCATAGCCGCCGCCAAGGAGACGGCAATCACAATGGTGACAATCCAACCCAACTGCTTGAAGAGCACACCGGCCATACCGGTGAGGAAGGTCAACGGCAAGAACACGGCGATGATCACGAGGGTGGAGGCGATGATGGAAAGCGACACCTCACTGGTGGCAAACACGGCCGCCGCCTTGGGCTTCGACCCGCGCTCAATATGCGTGGTGATGTTCTCCAACACCACAATGGAGTCGTCCACCACCAAACCGATGGCGATGGAGATTGATGACAATGAAATGATGTTCAGAGTATTACCCGTTGCCAACAAATATATGAATGCCGCAATCAATGAAACGGGCACCACAATGGCAATGATGATGGTGGCACGCCATCTTCCCAAGAAGAAGAGCACCACAATGACCACCAGCAGCAAAATGATGAGGATGGTCTCCTCCAAGCTGTCAATAGTGTTGGTGATGTTTTCGGAGTTATCGACCAGCACGCTCAGGTTCACGTCGGCGGGCAGAGAGCGTTGGATGTCGGGAAGCTCTTTCAGCACCTTTTTGCAGATCTGCACCGTGTTGGCACCGGTCTGCTTCTGGATAATAATCATAGCACCGCGCTGTCCGTCGGTGTAGGACTCCTGCATGCGTTCCTGCAGGGTGTCTTTCACCACCGCTACGTCCTTCAGATAGACGTTTTTGTTGTTGTAGCTGCCGACCACCACATCTTCCATTTCGTCGGCACTGTTGAACTCGCCGTCCACGCGCATAGAGTAGGTCTTGGAACCCACGTCCATGATACCGAGGGAGACGTTGCGGTTCTCTGCGCCGAGCACAGAAGCGATGGTCTCGATGGTGAGGTTGTAACTCTCCAACTTGTAGGGGTCGCAATAGACCTGGATTTCGCGCTGCGGGGCACCGGAGATGGAGACCGCACCCACGCCGCTGATACGCGACAGCGGGGAGGATACCTTGTCATCCAGAATCTTGTACAACGCCTGCGTGCTCTGTCCCGACTGCACCGACAGCATCATGATCGGCATGTCGTCGGCGCTGAATTTGAACAGATAGGGCTGGTTGGCACCGTCGGGCAATGCCGACTTCACCATATCCAACTTGTCGCGCACATCGTTGGTTTTCTGCTCGATGTCCACACCATACTCAAACTCCAGATAGACAATGGAGTAGTTTTCCTTGGAGTTGGAGGTGATGTGCTTGAGGTCGCTCAGAGTGTTGAGCACGTTCTCGATGGGCTTGGACACGTTGTCCTCGATGTCCTCCGCACTGGCGCCGCCATAGACGGTGAGCACCATGATGGTGTTGCTGTCCATGTGGGGGAAGAGGTCCACCGGAAGCTTGGTCAGGGAGAAGATGCCGATGATGATGACGGCAATGTAAATCAACCCTGTCATGATGGGTCTTGCGACCGATTTCTGGTATAAACTCATATTCTTGCTATTGGCTATTGGCTATTGGCCATTGGCTTCTAGCCGTAAGCTGTTGATTACAAATTTTTTTAACTATGACTAATGACTTAGACAATGACTATTAGCTAAGATTCTTTACCTTTTGACTATATAGGCCAAAGGCTAATAGCCAAAAGCTATTGTTTCTCCACATTCACTTCCAATCCATCCTTCAGTCTTGCCAGACCCGTGACGGCCACCATGTCGCCGTCGGCCACGTTGCCGGAAAGCAGTTCGTAGGCATCACCCAGATGGCGGCCTATTTCCACTTGGTTGAAGGAGACTTTGCCGTTCTTATAGACATACACATAGCGGTTGCCGGAGCCCTGTTGGCGGAAGATAGCCTGATCGGGGACAACCACGTGGTTTTCCCGGCCGAAATTGAGGGTCACGCGGGCGTACATGCCCGGGCGCACACGGCTGTCGGTGTTGGCCAACTGCACCTCCACGGGGAAAGTGTGCGTTGCGCCGTCCATCGTCGGGTAGATGAGGCTTACCTTGCCCTGGAACTCCTCGTCGCCGTAAGCATCGACCTTGACGCTCACGCGCGTGCCCACCTTCACCTTCTTGAACAGGGACTCCGAGAGATTTATGTTCATCTTCACCGGGTTGATCTGTTGTACCTGTACGATGGGTAACCCGCCGTAGAGGTCGCCGCTGTCATAGTTGCGCTGCGTGATAACGCCGGAGATAGGGCTGATCAGCCGGGTGTTCTCCAGCAGGTTGTCGTAGTTGGTCTGCGCCACGTCGAGTTGGGTCTTGATGGCGTCCCAGTCCGACTTGGAGGTGCCGCCCACCTTGTAGAGTTCGTCGATGCGGTTGAAGCTGGCCTTCAGGTTGTCAAGTTGCGACTTGGCCTGCTTGAGGCTGTTTTCGTTCATCTGCACGAGGACTTTGCCCTTGCTCACCCGGTTGCCGACCTCCACGTAGATGTGGTCTATGCGTCCGCCCGTGAGCGGGGCGATGTTGTTCACCGCATTGGCCTCCACTATGGCCGTGTATTCATAGGTCTGGTCCACCTCCTGGGTGTGGACTTGCTGCGTGCGGATGGTCATTTTCTGGTCTACAGCAGTGGCGGCCTCTTTTTTGTTGCAACCGCCCAATATCAAAATGCTGGTTGTTAATAAAATGCTTACGATCGTTATTTTTTTCATATTGCGAATTTGTTTTTTTTCTACCGAGGTCTTGCCCCTACGGGGCTGCTTAAGGAAAACTATTAACTCTAATCTATCATCTATTTATCTATTCTTTCCCCAACGTGGCATCCAAGTTCGCCTTTGCGGTGAGGTAGCTGTAGAGGTCTTGGCAGTAGGTGAGCTGGGCGGTGACAAGGGTCAGTTCCGCTGTGTTCAGGTCAAGCCAGGTGTTCATTCCAACTTCATATTGCTTCTTGGCGATGTCGTATGCCTTCTGGGCCTGTTTCATCGTCTCCTTGTCGGATGCCAGGTTCTCGATGGCCTGCTGCATATCGTTCAGGTAACTCTGCGCCCCGATGCGGAGGTTGCGCTCCAAATCCAGCTTCTGGTCGCGCATGTTCTCGATGTTCAGGGCCGCACTCTTGAGCTTGAAGGATGTGCTCACCCAGGAAATGATGGGCACTTGCAACGACAATGCAACATACGAGTAAGGGTAATTGCTGAACTTCTGCCCGTCGTCGCCCATACCCGAATATTGGAAACTGCCGGCCAATGCGAGGGTGGGGCAGGAGGATCCGATGAGGATTTTCTTGGTTTGTTCCAGCTCCTGAATGCCGAGTTCCAACTGCTTCACAGCGGAGTTGTTGGCCAGCTGGAGGCTCTCCTCGGTGGGTATCGCGGCATTCAATACCTCTTGCTCGTATGAAGAGAGGTCACCGTCGAAGATGACGGGCTCGTCCACTTGCATGCCCAACAGCACCTTCAGCCGCATTTCGGCCAGACGGGTACCCTTGGCGGCAGAGGCTACGGCAGGGCGCTGGTTCTGTAACGCCACATCCGAACGCAATTTCTCGAACTCGGAAACCAATCCCTGGTTGAACATGTTGGTCACCAACTGGTTGCTGGCTTCTATGTTGGAGAAGCTGCGCTGTAGCACTTCGTACGACTGCTTGGCTAACAGATAGGTGTAAAAAGCCTGTTTTACCTGGTTTACCAATTCCAGCTTGGAAGAGCGCGCCGCTTCCATGGCCAAGTCGATGTCCATGTTGGATAACTTGAGGTTCGACCACAAAGCGGGCATAATCAGCGGCAACGTTAAATTGGCACCGACGGAATAGGTGTTGTCTCGACCCACCTTGATGTTCATCGTCTGTCCACCCATGTCCATTGACATCTGCTGCTTGAGAAGGGTGCGGTTATAGTTGCCGGAAATGGACACGTCGGGGAACAAGGCTGCGATCTGCTCCTTCTTGTAAAGCTGCTTGATCTGCACGTCACGGTCGGCGATGCGCATGGTCGGTGTTTCCGACAGGGCGATTTCCACGGCCTTGGCAATGTCGACATGGACGGAATCCTGCGCCCTTGCGGGGATGATCGACAAGGTTAGGAGGACCAGAAATAGGCCGGCGGTACCGAGCCGTTGGCCTGCTTTGACGAAATGGAGGTTCCCAATAGTCGTTTTCATTATTGTGTTTTTCTTTTAATTATCAATCTATCAATTAGTTTAAAAATTTTTACCCTAATTTTAAAAGGAGTGCAAAAGTAAAAAAAATAATGTTATGATGTGTACAAAATACACTTATTATTATTTTTTGGAGAAGATGTTGAAAAAAAGACTATTTTTGCAACCCTCCAAGAAACGATGGGGAGGCGCGGTTCAGCCCTTTTGATTCTGCGTCTAAGTTGCATATCGTTGGGCCTTTAGCTCAGTTGGTAGAGCGCGTCCTTCGCATGGACGAGGTCACGGGTTCGAGTCCCGTAAGGTCCACGGGGAAATCATCTCCTTTATTTTGTATGATATTCAGAGGTTACAGTGCGAGGTATGGGTGCGGCAACTTCTGGAAAAGGCGTTGCGCGGGATAAAATCGCGGCGTGGGTGAATGTTGAGACGAGGAAGCACGCTGTTCGCCGCGAAACGGGTGAAGGGTCCGACGAGCATGCGTGAGGGATTGCAGCGGAAATGGCTGGCTTGACAGCCATTGGAGCGGAAAGCCCGACGGCGCGGCGGCGGGATATTTGATTGCGTGCGTTGTGCCGCCGCGCCGGCACGCCCAAATAAAAAGAAAGGATCCAACACAAGTCGAATCCTTTCTAACACTATTATTTACCCTTTTTCAATTATTGCGGGAGCCTGTTACGGCTTGACAATAATTTTCTTGTTTACAAATTGTCCGTCGGACAGTTTGATCTTGAGGAAGTAGTAACCCGGAGCATATCCGCTGATCGTCACTTGGACGAACTCCTCATCGTCGGCTTCCACAACCTGGACAAGTTTGCCCAAAGCATTGTAGACATACACCGTGCGCATATCCTCGCCCTTGATGTTGACCACTGTGGTGGCGGGGTTCGGGTAGACAGTGAACTCGCGCTGCTCGGCCACATGCTGCTCGATGCCGTAGTTGTAAGCCACGTGCAAGGTCAGGTGGATGATGCTGTCGCAACCGTTGATGGTGGTGTTCTGAATATCGTAAGTGAAGGTGCCGGAGTCGGCGGGTGTGATGTTGAGACCGTAGCCCGTGTAGAGATGTTCTCTCAACGCGGAATCCTCGACGAAGATCTCGTATGTCGGCGTGACGGTGAGATTCAGCACATAGATGCTGTCGCAGCCCGTGGAGGCGACGAGGTTGTCGTAGTAGGTGCCAGCCGTCGTGTAGTTTTGGCCGCGCCACTCGTAAGGCTCGTTGTCGCACGTGGAGGCGTTGGTGACGAACTCGTAGGTGCGGTTCACGGTCAGCACGAGGTTGACCACGCTGTCGCAACCTGCCTCGGAGGTGAGGGTCAACTGGTCGTAGAGTGTTCCAAACTGTGTGGGCAGCGTGTCGAAGCCGTGGGCATGATAAGCGTCGCCGAGACAGATGGTGTCATAGATCGTCGTCTCCATGACTTGGTTGACCGTGAGTATCAGTTGATACACATCGGTACAACCATAGCTGTTCGGGATGGAGTCGGTGTAGAGGCCGGAAACGGTGAGGTTGTTGCCACGCCACTGGTACGGCAGGGAGTTGCTGCACACCACGGCGGTTTCGAGGCTGTCGACGGACGGGTTGACGGTGAGGTTGAGCGTGAGGATGCTGTCGCAGCCGTTGGCGGTCTGCAGCGTGTCGCTGTAGATGCCGCTGACGCTGTAGTCAGTGCCACGCCAGTTGTACGGAGCCTCGCGTTGGCAGATGCTGACGGAGCTGCTCACATTGTAGGTCGGGTTGACGACCAGCGTGAAGTGGAAGGAGCTGTCGCAGCCGTTGGTGGTCTGCAGGTTGAGGTTGCGCTCGCCGGCGGCGTTCATGGTGAAGCCCTTCCAGATGTAAGGCAGCTCGGAGTCGCAGATGGTGTCGCTCTCCTCGAAGTGGTAGCTCGAGTTGACGGTGACGGAGATTCTGTAGATGTCGAGACATCCGTAGTTGTTGGTCACGGTGTCAGCGTAGAGTCCGGTTTCGGCGAGGGTCATGCCGCGCCAGGAGTACGTTTCGCCCTGACAGAGGGT
>JAFZZK010000027.1 GCA_017615795.1 Bacteroidales bacterium | reverse complement strand
GGCTATAGCAGCCGTCCCCATAGAAGGGACTGTTAGAGGCATAGATATAGAATGTGGTGTCGCTGTGAATCTGGAATTGCGGAATGGGATAGGAGGTATAGCTGGTGGTGGGCACCGGCGCGCCGTTGATGGAATAGTACAGCCGGTCGAAGTTGGAGGAGGAGATGGTGAGGTTGAAGTTGTCGCCCTCACAGAACTGCGTGCCGGGAGGTATGCTGTATACGAGGTCGGGGCTCGGGGTGACGACAATTGAATCGGAGAAGATGGTGTCGCTCACATTGGCACCGCTGTGACGGAGCAGCTTATAGCGACCGCCCATGGCTGGTGTTACGTTAAATCGTTCAAAGCTCGGCACGCTGGTGGTGGCGACATAGCCGTCCGGACTTATCCACGTATAGGACAGATTGGGCAAATTCCCGGTCTCCGGATACTCAAGCAACAGGGTCTGGCCTTCACAGAGGGGCGCGTTGTCCTCCAACTGCGCCAGAATGTTGCAGTCCGTAGTGGCGGAAGTGTATGACGTATTCACCTGATTGAAGGTGATGGTGCCTGCGCCTCCGTTGAAATTCGTAATAAGCAACAAATAAATCTCCCCCACCTGGGCATTGGGAATAAAGCACCACTCCGTGGCCGCCCCGTTATAACTACAATCCGTCATGGGGATCTGGTTGCCGGACCAGTTTCCCGGATAAGGATAGCCACCGGTCTGTCCGTTGGAGTGGTCCCCATTAGTAGGACGGTGCGAGCCCGGATCATCACTTGTGGATATAAACAACGTATAGGTGTTGTTGCAAAGATTGGTAAGGAACGTGGTCACATCGTATGTCGGGAAAGGTCCCCAACAGGCAAAGTCCACGTCGATACCGGTACCGGCCAAGTTGTATTGTTCAATATAAATAAGCAAGTTGCCTGGGTTCGCCACTTGCATATAGAACCACGCGGCCCTCGGTGTGGAGCCGAGGCATCCTGCACCATTCTGCCCCAAAAAGGTCTGTGCAGTATTACTTCCTGTACCTGATGAATACGTGATACCCATCGGATTGTCGTCCGTACAGAAAGGATGGATTCCGTCAAAGTCGCAGGGCGACTGGCCCAGCATGACAAACGGCATGGCCATCAACAAGAGCACCAGCCAGACATTCTTTACTATATTACTCATAGTCAATGCATTAATTGTCTTTACATATTTGCAAATCGGCACATTGCCCAAAGCACAACATCTGCTAAACGATTTTCAAGGAATAACGTTGCAGATTTTTCTTCAAAAAATTATTTTTCTTTGTGTATCACGCCGTTAAACTGGGCGGTCGGAGTCATAATGATCTCGTTGAGGCAGACGTGCGGCGGACGGGAGAGCACAAACTCGACCACGTCGGCGATGTCCTGTGCCACGAGCGGGTCATAGCCCTCGTAGACCTTGTCGGCGCGTGCGCTGTCGCCTTTGAATCGCACAAGGGAGAAGTTCGTCTCAGCCGCGCCCGGCGAGATTTGCGTGACCTTAATGTTATAAGGCAGGAAGTCGGTGCGCATGGCTTTCGTGAGGGCAAGCACAGCATGTTTGGTGGCGCAATAGACGTTGCCGCCGTAGTAAACCTCATGGGAGGCGGTGGAGCCGATATTGATGATGTGCCCGCGCTTGCGTTCCACCATGCCCGGCGAGATGAGGCGCGTCACATAGAGCAAGCCCTTGACATTGGTGTCGATCATGCGCTCCCAGTCGTCGAGCAACCCATTCTGCACGGGGTTGAGTTCCACCGCAAGGCCAGCGTTGTTGATCAGGACATCCACTTCGCGGAACTCCTGGGGCATGTTAGAGATGGCCTCCTCGCAAGCCTTAGGGTCGCGGACGTCAAAGACCAGCGGCAATACTTTCGTTTGTGTGGAAGCCTCGATTTCAACGGCGACCTTGCGGAGTTTGTCCTCCGTGCGTCCCGTGATGACCATGTGCACATTCTGCTTGGCCAGCGTGCGGGCGATGGCTTCCCCAAAGCCACTCGTCGCCCCCGTGATGAATATAACTTTCATGTTTTCAATTTTTTTAGAATGAGGCGGCAAATGTACACAAAAATTTTGAAAACACCTCTTGACAAAGAATGAAAAAAAGATTATTTTTGCGCACTTAAAATAAAGGTGCAATTTGTCTTTAAAACTGCACTTCATTAATTATGAAATCATTAAAAAAATGAGCTATATTGAATTTGACAAAAATGCATTGGTAAACCTCAATTTCACAAAGACCAAGGAGATTCTCCGATGCAGCCGCACGGGCACCTTCGCCACCACCACGTTGGCGGGCTTGAACACCCGCAAATACCATGGATTGTTCATTGTCCCTCAAGACAACTTCGGAGGAGAGCGTCATTTGCTTGTCTCTCACCTCAACGAGACCATCGTTGTCAACGACATGGATTTCCACGTCAGCGTACACCAATACAAGGGCGGTGCCATCAACCCCAAAGGTAACAAATACCTCCAGCATTTCACAGCCGACAACATCCCCCTCTACCAATACCGCGTGGGCAAGTTCAACTTCACCAAGGAGTTCCTCCTGCTCAACGATTCCGACCGGGTGATCATCAAATACACCATTCTCGACGACTACGAGTCGGCGGCCTTCCAGTTTGAGCCGATGCTGGCATTCCGAAACATCCACGCACTGACCCACAAAAACGATGCCGCCAACAGCCAGCCGCATCCCGTGGAGCATGGTGTCGGATTCCGTCTCTACGATGGCTACACGCCGGTATATATCCAATGTTCCGAGGAGATTTCCTACCAACACGACCCGCATTGGCATGAGGGCATAGAGTACGAAGAGGAACTCAACCGAGGCTACGAAGGCCACGAGGATTTGTTCGTGCCGGGCAGCATCACGGCCAAGGTCGCGAACAAGGAGCTTTACATCACCTTGGGCACCGAGCCCATCGACCCGACCGAGATTGCCAAGCTCTACAAAGCCGAGAGTAAACGCCACACCGCGCGTTCCTCCTTCTTCAACTGCCTGCAGAATGCTGCAGAGCAGTTCATCGTGCAACGCAACGGCAAGACCTCTATCATCGCCGGCTACCCGTGGTTCGGACGCTGGGGCCGCGACACCTTCATCGCCCTGCCGGGACTTACCCTCGCCTTGGGACGCCACCAGCTCTGCAAAGAGATTTTGGACGACATGATTGCCGACATGCACGACGGCCTCTTCCCCAACATCGGCACGGGGGACAACGCCGCCTACAACTCCGTGGACGCACCCCTCTGGTTCTTCCGCGCCCTGCAGCTCTATTCGGAGAAGACACGCTCCAAGCGCAAAGTGTGGGAAGAGTATGGCGAAGTAATGTGCAAGATCCTCAACGCCTACCGCCACGGTACCCTCAACCATATCCACCGCCTCGACAACGGCCTCATCTACGCCGGCGGCCCCGGCTTAGCCTTGACCTGGATGGATGCCATCGTCAATGGCCAGCCTGTCACGCCACGCACCGGCTGCCAAGTCGAGATCAACGCCCTCTGGTACAACGCCATCAAGTTCTGTCTGGACCTTGCCCGCGTGGCCAAGGACACCGCCTTCATCGAGGAGTGGGAACCGCTTATCCATGACTTCCCCGCCGTCTTCAAGGAGACCTTCTGGTCCAAGGATCTCGGCTATCTGGCCGACTACGTGGACGGCGACTACAAGAATTTCCAGGTCCGCCCCAACATGATGATTGCTGCTTCCCTACCCTTCTCCCCTGTCAGCGAGAAGATCCGCCAGCTCATCCTGAAGCGCACCTGCGAGGAGCTTCTCATCGAGAAGGGCATCCGCACCCTCTCGCCCAACGACCCTGACTACAAGGGGCATTACCACGGCAACCAGGCCGAGCGCGACGCCGCCTACCATCAGGGCACAGCGTGGCCGTGGCTGCTCTACCCCTTCACCGACGGCATGTTGGCAGTCTATCAAGACCAAGCCATCCCCGTGCTCCAGAAAATACTCTACAACTTTGACAGTTGCATGACATCCTACGGCATCTCCACCATTGCCGAGATCACCGACGGCGACCCCCCATACAAGCCCAACGGATGCATCTCTCAAGCGTGGAGCGTTGCCGCACTATTATATATGAAATGGAGAATCGAAACCTCCGCCAAACAATAAAGCGACCAACAGGCATGTTGGCCCTACGTTGAATTATGATTTTGTAATATGAAAGTATTGATGTTCGGGTGGGAGTTCCCACCACATATATCGGGAGGCTTGGGCACCGCATGCTACGGCCTGACAAAGGGGCTTTCCCTCAACGGGGTGGAAGTCACCTTCGTGATGCCCCACGCATCGGGCGACGAGGACGAGACCTACGTCAAGGTTCGCAACGCCTCCGATGTCGAGATCGACACAAGCAGCGTCACCTACCGGGAACTGTTCCCCGGCGTGAGCTACATCCAGGTCAACTCCCGTCTGGTCCCCTACGTGGGGCTGGAAGGCTACTACAACATCATCGACCAGATGAACAGCGGCACGCTGGAGCAGGAGTTCACGGGTGCGCGGCGCAAGCACACCTTCTCCTCCGGCTACGGCAAGAACCTCATGCAGGAGGTCAACCTTTATGCACAAGTCGCCGCCGAGATCGCCCGGAACGAGGAGTTCGACCTCATCCACGCGCACGACTGGCTCACCTACCGCGCCGGCATCGCGGCCAAGAAGGTCAGCGGCAAGCCCCTGGTGGTGCACATCCACGCCACCGAGTTCGACCGCTCCGGAGAGCACAACCGCAACGACATCGTCTACGGCATCGAGAAGGAGGGCATGTCCGCCGCCGATGCCGTATGTGCTGTCAGTGACCTTACCCGCAACATCGTCATCGAGAAATACGGCATCCCCGCCCATAAAGTGTACACCCTGCACAACGCCGTCGTGCCCACCGACAAGAAGGTGGAACGCGAAAAGAACGTCAAGGAGAAAATCGTCACTTTCCTGGGACGTGTCACCTTCCAGAAAGGCCCGGACTACTTTGTGGAGACCGCCAAGCGTGTGCTCGACAAAGACCCCAACGTGCGCTTCGTGCTGGCCGGCGACGGCGACATGATGCAGCACATCATCGAACGCGTGGCAGAACTGGGCATCTCCGACCGATTCCACTTCACCGGCTTCCTGCGCGGCGCCGACATCGACAAGATGTTCGGCATGAGCGATGTCTATGTGATGCCCTCCATTTCAGAGCCTTTCGGCATCTCGCCGTTGGAGGCCATGCGTGCCAAGGTGCCCGTGATCATCTCCAAACAGTCCGGTGTCGCCGAAGTGCTCCAACATGCTATCAAGGTCGATTTCTGGGATATCGACGCCACCGCCGATGCCATCTACGGCCTGTTGCACTACCCTGCCCTCTCCACCCTCTTCGCGAACAAGGGCGAGGAAGAAGTCAACAACCTCAAATGGGAAAATGTTGCCAAGAAACTCAAAGTCATTTACGAAAAAATGCTCCACTATGAATAAAATATGCTTCCACTTCCAGATCAGCCAACCTTTCCGGTTGCGCACCTATCGTTTTTTCGACATAAACCAAAGCCACGACTACTTCGATGAGTACCAGAACCATTATCTGGCACAGCGCCTGGCCGAGAGATGCTACCTGCCCGCCAACAAAATGATGCTGGACCTCATCCACAAACACCCGAAAAAGTTCAAGCTCAGCTACAGCATTTCCGGCAGCTCCATCATGCTCTTCAAGAGCTACTGTCCCGAAGTGATCGAGAGTTTCAAGAAACTCATCGAGACGGGATGTGTCGAAATCACTGGCAACACCTTCACGCACAGCATCGCATCCCTGCACGACAAAGAAGCATTTCTCGAACAAGTGCGTCTGCAGGAGAAGCTGCTCAAGGAGACCTTCGGCGTGAAGCCCGTCTCATTCTGCAATACCGAGATCATCTACTCCGACGACATCGGGGAATGGCTCGGCGAAGCCGGCTATGATGTGGTCCTGACCGAGGGCGCGCGCCATATCCTCGGATGGAAAAGCCCGCAATATCTCTATTGCAACCCCTACCAGACCGATGTGCGCCTGCTTCTGCGTTCCTACCGTCTCTGTGACGACATCACGCTTCGCTTCAACGACCACAGCTGGGACCAGTACCCCCTGACCGCCGAGAAATACATTAAGTTCCTCGACCACACCAACACCAACGGCGACGCACCCTTCATCAACCTCTACTGGGACTATGAGACCATCGGTGAGCACTACACCGCCGAAACCGGCATCTTCGACTTTTTCCGCAGCCTCATCGACAAGCTCTCCGCCAACCCCAACTACAGCTTCATCACCCCGAAGGAGGTTCTTAAGATGGACATCAACCCCGCCACCATGCACGCCCCCTGGCCCATTTCCTGCTCCGGCGAGGAGAAAGACACCAACGAATGGATCGGCAACGTGCTGCAACAGGAGGCTTTCACCCAGCTCTTCAAGCTCGAACCCCTCTACAAGAAGTCCAAGAACAAGGAAGCCAAGCTCAGCTGGCTGCGCCTGCAAGGTGCCGACCATTTCAACTTCATGAGTTCCAAATGGTTCGGACACCGCTTCGTGAAACGTAATTTCGAAGTCTATCCCTCCCCATACCAGGCATTCATCAACTACATGAATGTATTGAACGACATCAAGATTCAGTTGGAGAACAAATAATTTTGAGCATAGACAACAGAGTCGTATTCTCTATACAATAATATAATAAAACAACAAAAGAAATGTACACGAACTTTCAACAACATCTTCAGAAAGAATTGGCCGACATCAAGGATGCTGGCTTGTACAAGAACGAACGCATCATCGTCTCCCCCCAAAGCGGCGAGATCGTATTGCAAGACGGCAGCCACGTGCTGAACTTCTGCGCCAACAACTACCTCGGCTTGGCCAACAACCCCAAGTTGATTGCCGCTGCCAAGGAAGCCCTCGACACCCACGGCTACGGCATGGCCTCCGTGCGTTTCATCTGCGGCTGCTCCGACCTGCACAAGGCCTTGGAGAAGAAAATCGCCGAGTTCTTCGGCACTGAGGACACCATCCTCTACGCTGCCTGCTTCGATGCCAACGGCGGCGTGTTCGAGCCTCTGCTCACCGACCAGGACGCCATCATCTCCGACGCCCTCAACCACGCTTCCATCATCGACGGCGTGCGCCTTTGCAAAGCCGTGCGCTATCGCTATAAAAATGCCGACATGGCAGACCTCGAGGAACAACTCAAGGCAGCCCAGGCCCAACGCTTCCGCATCATCGTCACCGACGGCGTATTCTCCATGGACGGCAACGTGTGCCCGCTCGACAAGATCTATGAACTGGCCCAGAAATACGATGCCATGGTCATGGTCGACGAGTCCCACTCCGCCGGCGTGGTCGGCCAGACCGGCCGCGGCGTGACCGAGCGCTACAACCTGCGCGGCAAGATCGAGATCCTCACCGGCACGCTCGGCAAAGCCTTCGGTGGCGCCATCGGCGGCTTCACCACCGGCAAGAAGGAGATCATCGACATGCTGCGTCAACGCTCCCGTCCCTACCTTTTCTCCAACTCCATTCCTCCCATGGTCGCCGCTGCCGGATGCAAGATGGTCGACATCATGTCCGAAACCAACGAGCTGCAAGACAAGCTGCACAGCAACACCGAGTATTTCGTGGCCAAGATGAAAGCCGCCGGCTTCGACATCAAGCCGACCGAGTCTGCCATCTGCGCCGTCATGCTCTATGACGCGAAACTCTCCCAGGTGATGGCTGCCAAGCTGCAGGAAGAAGGCATCTACGTCACGGGCTTCTACTATCCCGTCGTGCCGAAAGACCAGGCCCGTATCCGCGTCCAAATCTCCGCCGCTCACGAGCCCGAGCACCTCGACAAGTGCATCGCCGCATTCACCAAGATCGGCAAGGAACTCGGCGTCATCCACTAAAAACATGCCAGCACAATAATTCCATCACTATTTCGTTTACACTACACTATTCTAACAAAACAACACCTAAAGATGAAAAAAATCGCTTTATTCGCAATTGTTTGCTGCGCCATGCTCTTCACAAGCTGCAACAGAGACCAGCACACCTACTACACTACCGTTGACTTCAATTTCGCCCAGCATGACGACCAAGTGGCCGCCAACGCTGTGTTAGGCACCATCAACCTGTTCTGGGAAGGCGAATACACTTTCAATGGCAACGACGAACGCTACACCGATCTGAAAGCCGAAACAAAATTCACCGAATCCAAGCTCGCCATTCTTGCCCACGGCAACGAACTTAAAGTTCACATGGGCGCCAACGACTACTTCTACTACTCCCTCTACAGAAAAGACAACACCCCCTTGGAAAAAACCAAGTTCTACCTCGATGCAGACGGCGACCTCACATACGTGGACGAAATAGACAACGTGGAAGATTAATTCCAGACACAAACACTCAATGAAATATTGCAAAAGGCAGCGCATCCCCGCTGCCTTTTTTTTTGTATGTTTGCCGCTCAAAAAAAAATGTCATGTCAACGACCATCTGCGCCATTTCCACCCCCTCGGGTATCGGGGCCATCGCCATCGTCCGCACCTCCGGTGAAAACTCCTTCCCCATCGCGGCACAACTCTTCCCCCACATAGACATTCTGTCACTGCCGGCGCAGAACGCCCGCTTCGCCCAACTATACGACAACGGGCAACTGCTGGATGAGGTGGTGGTGACCAAGTTCTCGTCGCCCCGCTCCTACACGGGCGAGGACATGGTGGAGATTGCGTGCCACGGCTCGCTCTTCGTCCAGAAGCGCATATTGGAGCTGTTGGTCGAACAAGGCTGCCGTCTGGCCGAACCCGGCGAATTCACGCAGCGCGCCTTCCTGCACGGCAAACTCGACCTCCCTCAGGCCGAAGCCGTGGCAGACCTCATCGAGTCGCAGTCGGAAACCACCCACCGGCTGGCCATCCGCCAACTGCGGGGCGATTTCTCCAAACGCATGCGCCAGCTCCGCGACCGCTTCGTGCAGATGGCCTCCCTGCTGGAACTGGAACTCGATTTCAGCGAGGAGGACGTGGAGTTCGCCGACCGCAGCGAACTGATGGCTTTGTTGGACGAGATGGAGGGCGAAGTGTCGCGCCTGGTCCAATCCTTCAAATTGGGGAACGTGCTGAAGCGCGGCATCCCCGTTGCCATTGTGGGCAAACCCAACGTGGGCAAGTCCACGCTACTCAACGCCATCCTGCAACACGAGCGCGCCATCGTGTCGCCCGTGCCCGGCACCACCCGCGACACCGTGGAGGAGACCTTCACCATCGACGGCACGCTCTTCCGCTTCATCGACACCGCCGGCCTGCGGGAATCGGACGACACCGTGGAGGCCATCGGCATCGAGCGCACGCGCCAAGCCGTGGAACAAGCCTCCGTGGTGCTCTACCTCGTGGACGCCACCGACACGGACCTTCATGAATGCCAGGCAGAGATTGAAGGTTTCAAACGCGACCATGCCCTCATCGACAAAGAGTTCATCGTCGTCGCCAACAAGATTGACGAGTTAGAGAGCCTGCCCTCCGACTACAAGGAGTGGCACGACGGCGGCACCCTGTTCATCTCCGCCAAGCGGCGCGTGAACCTCGGCGACATTGAGGAGCGGTTGGCACAATATGTGCGGGCACACCGCATACAGGATCTCTCGCTGCTGACCAACGAGCGGCACTACGCGCTGCTGAGCGGCATTGGCGACACACTCGCCCGCATCCGCGACGGACTTGCATCACAGCTGTCCACTGACTTGGTTGCCGAGGAGATACGCGTAGCCTTGTACGACATCGGTACCCTTACGGGGAGCGTCTCCACCGACGAGCTGTTGGACAACATCTTCGGGAAGTTCTGCATTGGAAAATAATTGGGAAACAAGACATCGCACGACGCCACAGGCTGTCTCATTTTCAGCACTCATACATTTCTATAAATCAACATTTTACTTTGTTTTAATAAATAAAGTAACAAAAAATATTTGCATATAGCAATTAATTAAAAAACATATCTTTGCCGACTTCGCGCCAAAAAGCCAATGGTGTTTATAAATATCTAACTGTTAATGGAATACAATTACTAATTTGATATCAAAAACTTAAAAAAATGAATTTCAAACTTTTTGCGGAAAAATTTCGTTAATCATGGCTTTTGTGCTGCTGGGAGGCCTCGCAAACCTCTTGATGGCACAATCACAAACTTTTACCAGCAGCGGCACTTGGACCGTGCCTACTAACGTTTACAAGATTACCATCGAAGCCATTGGCGGCGGTGGAGCCGGCGGATTTGTGGAAGGGAAATCGGATGCAGACTACACTGTTTCCGGTGGCGGTGGCGGCGGTTCCAAAGGCGGCGTGGCATACCAGTGGCATACTGGCGGCTACGGCCATGCAGGTGTTGTCCGCATCTCCTACACGGTAGCAGCCTGCGACCTGACCCCGGGTGAAATATCACAATCAGCATGGAACTGCTCCTCCACACCTATCGTAACCCTCACCAATATCACTGCAGCCACAGGTACAGGCGTTTGCAACTATTCTTGGCAATCTTCCACCGACGGAAACAACTGGACCACCATGTCGGGGACAAGCGAAACCAACACCACAAACAATTCCGGCTACTACAGAAGAGTCTATTCCCGTTCCGGCTGCGACCTCGTTTACACCAATGTTGTCCATGTAATACATCCCGACGAGGCCGACTATGGCATCGTAACCGTTGATGGTAAAACAGATACAAATGTTTGCACAGGAAGCTCCGTAACCCTTGACTTAACAGAGAACACCTCTTATAACGTAACCTGGCAGATGTCTGACGACAATGGTTCCACGTGGTCCAACATCACATCCCCCTATACGCTCACGGTGAACCAATACTACAAGATACGCTATATGGCCGACTATTCTTCGACATGTAAACGAACATCCGCAAACATCTATTCGGTCAATGCGAAAGACAAGCCTGTTGTAAACAGCATTACAACACCGACAGACCTCTGTCCTGGACAGACATCCTATCCTTTGACGGCCAGCCCCACCTCATCTGGCACCATCACGGAATACACATGGACCGGTGCCACCGGCACAAATGCCAACGCCACCGTGTCTGCAACAACACCCAACTGCGGCTCCAAATACGATTATTCTTTGAAAGTAAAGGACGGATTCGGTTGCGAGAGCGATGTGAAAAATGGTTCTTTCACCACTCTTTCCCCGACCGTCACATTCAGCACCGTGCCGGAACAAAGCGCAACCCTTGTGGGCAGCAACTGTGTTGTCCCCAACCTGGAAGCTGTCATCAAATCCGCGGCTTCCTCCACATGCAGCAACCCTGTCGTATCTTACACCTGCAACCCCACCGAGGGCTCCATCGTGCCTGATGGCACCACCTGGTTGCCCGGCTATGCCGGCAACAACCCTGGTTCTGGATTCAATGCCAAAGGTTCCGGCTTCTACAACAACGACATCGATCGCTACGAGAACATTCTCAGCCAAACCGACTTCTGGACCGTCTCTACCGGTGCCATCGTGCAAAACGGTGTCTGCTCTGAGATCACGCATACCTGCCCGCAATCCATCACCAAAACGTACGACAAGGGCCGTGGCTTTAGTGTACGCTGCGTAAAGAGAGCCAACTAAATCTGAACATTTATAATTCAAAACCACAAGGGGCACTTTATCGGTGTCCCTTTTTTTTGTACTTTTGCAGCCTTAAACATCGATGTTTTGAAGAAACAGGAAATTCAACTATTCAAGAACACTCTGAAAGAGGCTCGCAAAATTGCCATCGTCTTTCATTTCAACCCTGATGGGGATGCAGTGGGCTCGGCTTTGGCTCTGTACCACTATTTCAAGGACGACGGCTACGAAGTGTCCGTCATCTCCCCCAACCCGTTCCCGGACTTCCTGCACTGGATGGAGGGCGCGAAGGAGATCATTGTGGCTCAGGAGCATCTCACCGCTGCACGCAAAGCCATCAAAGAGGCAGACATCCTCTTCGTGGTTGACATGAACATGCCGCACCGCGCCGGACAAGACCTCGAAAAGACCATCATCAAGGCCAAAGGCTTCAAAGTGCTCATTGACCACCATGTGCAGCCCGACATTGAGTGCGACATCATGTACTCTACCGCCAAGACCAGCTCCGCGGCAGAATTAGTCTACAATTTCCTCTACAAGTACCTCGCCCCCAAACGCAAATTCACCAGACCCATTGCCGAAGCCCTCTACGTGGGCATCATCACCGACACAGGCTCCGTGACCTACGCGTGCGACCAGCCCAGCACCTACGATGTGCTCCGCAAGATCATCGCCTCCGGCGTCAACGGCGAGGCCATCCACCGCAAGGTGTATGACAACTACACGATCAGCCGCATGAAACTGCTTGGCTTGGCCCTCTCCCAGCGCATGAAAGTCATGCCTGAGCTCGGCGTCTCCTACATGTATCTCAGCAAACAAGACCTTATTGACAACAACTTCCAGATCGGTGACACCGAAGGGTTCGTCAACTATGGCCTTTCCATACAGGACATCCACTACACCGCCTTCTTCGTGGAACGCGAGAACCGCATCCGTGTCTCCTTCCGCTCCATGGGGCCTGTCGACGTCAACAAGTTCGCCCGCAAATACTACAACGGCGGCGGTCACCACAACGCCGCCGGCGCATTCTTCAACGGCTCCATAGAGGAGGCCTGCGAGCATTTTGAGAAGGCTGCCCGCGAATTGGCGGAAAAAAATTTCTCCATTTAGCAACCTTGTCCCCCACCCATCCGCAGAATCCACACTTTGAAGGCCAGTCCGCGAACCATATTGTCCCTGCTGCTACTGCTCTCTCTGTCATACGCCTGCCATGACCGTCAGACCGGTCAGGTTGTGACCACCACACAAGAGGCGGCCACCGACAAGAATGCCCCCTACGTGGAGGGCAACAAAAAGATCGTGCAGTGGGAAAGCGAAGAAATCGACCTCTTCATCAAGCGATATGGATGGAACACAACCAAGACCGGCACGGGACTGCGTATTGAGATTCTCAGGGCCGGCGAAGGCGACCTCTTCCAAGAGGGCGACCGCGTGGAGCTCCAGTACAAGACCTTCCTGCTGTCGGGCGAGCTGGTGTACAGCTCCGGCCAAGACGGGGTCAAGGAGTTCACCGTGGGGCGTTCCGAGGAGATTGCCGGGTTGCACGAAGCCGTGCAAATGCTGCGCCCCGGCGCCAAGGCCCGGCTCGTAATCCCTTCGCACCTCGCCTATGGCGTGGCCGGCGACGGCAACAGGATCATCGGCAGAGTGCCCGTCGCCATCACCATCGACACCATTATCCTGCATTCACATAACTAAAAAATAACAACAACATGTCAGAATTCGAAAATCAAGAACAAGAAGAAATCCAAGAAAACGTCACCCCTCAGGAGAACCCTGCCCAGGAGAACGCTGAAAACACTGTCCACGAGAATGTGGAAGAAACATCTCCGAAGCCGACCGAAAAGAAAAAGACCGGTCTTGTCATCGGCATCATCTGCGGCATCTTAGTGCTGGCAGGCATCATCTGCGGCATCCTCGCCGCCACCGGTGCCTTCAGCAAGTACAAAGGCTTCAAGAAGGACCGGCAGACCGGGCTGTACTACCAATTCTACGGTGACATCAACGATACCGCCGCCATGCCCCAGACGGGCGACCTCGTAGGTGTTCTGTTCAATCTGCGCGCCGGCGACTCCCTGCTCATCCCCATGATGCCCAACCAGATGATCATCGACTCCATCTACAAAGGCGACTTCTACAGCGCCCTTCGCATGATGCACGTCGGCGACAGCGCCACCTTCATCTTCAACGGCCAGGAGTTCTTCCAGAACTTCATGCAAGGCCAGGAGTATCCTTTCGGCGACACCCCGCTCTACTCCGACGTAAAACTATACGGACTGATGCCCAAGGCTGAATTTGAGCAGATGCAGGCCGAATATGAGCAAATGATGCGCGAAAGTGCCAGTCAAGAGGCCGAGAAAATCGAAGAGTATGTGAAAGAGAACAACATCAAGGCCACTCCGACCCCCGAAGGCATCTACATCACCACCACCAAGAAAGGCACGGGCGCGCTGCCCAAGAACGGCGACAACCTCGAAGTCCACTACACGGGCAAACTGCTCGACGGCACTGTCTTCGACAGCTCTCTGCCCCGCAACGAGCCGTTCGTCTTCACCCTCGGCAACCACGAGGTTATCCCGGGTTGGGAAATAGCCCTCAGCAAGATGCACGTTGGCGAAAAAGCCACGATCCTGCTTCCCTCCAGCATGGCCTACGGAGAACGCGGCAGCTACAGCATTCCTCCCTACTCCCCGTTAGTGTTCGATGTCGAGTTCCTTCGCATCGTACCCGAATCGGAAATGCAACAAAAGCAGTAGCATCTTTCTAACAACACTCTAAAAAAATAGCCCGCGGTATTGCGGGCTATTTTTTTAGTCAATAAATTGTTCTGTTTACTCTTCCTCCTCGCCTAAGCCGAGCATGGCCTTGAGATCGGCAGGAGCATCCTTAATATTGGTGGCATCGGAAGGACGAAGGAACTCCGTAGATTTGATCTTCTTGCTCGGGGTCACCTTGGTGGCAGAAGAGATCAGCGTGACCTCCTCACCATTAATGTCACGTTTCACTTCGGTACGCATGGGATAACCCTTGAGTCCGGGATAAGAGGAGAAATTAATGGCATCGCCCGTCATCAGGCCGTCGGTAACCCAAATGACGACTGTGTTGTCCTCGTCCGTTTCCAAGTCCGTAACCTTAACTGTGACCTTCTTGCACTCATAGCCGGCAATCGTCATCTTCTCGTCGGAATAGTTGAAATCCAACTTGTTGGTCTCGAAGCTCTTCTTGATGTCGTTCTCGTCACGTTCGATGTAATACTTGCCATAGCCGGGAATGTCGATGACTGTGGTCACCAGTTTGTAATCGCCATTGGCGATATTGATGATTCCCACGCCACTTTGGTTGATGACAGTCTTGGTGTTGTTGCCCATGACGATGACCTCCTGGGTCATGTCGGCGAGTTCGGCTGCCACATTGGGGTCGTCAGTACCCTCGGCAGTGGTGGCGAAAGTAATGGTACCCGCAAAAGGTTTCTGTGCGAAGGTAGCGACAGCACCGAAAACCATGATCACGGCAAGCCATAAGGAAATTTGTTTTTTCATTTTTCTAAAGATTTAAGTTAAAAATATTCAAATTCAAGTTCAGGGCGCAAAAATACAAAAAAAGTGACACACTCATTTTTGCAAAAATTCGTCATCCGTTAACGTAAGCAGGAAGGCTTTTATTGCATCCAAATCCGATGGTGTGAGATGCGCTCCTCCCTCGTTGACCTTGTGCATCAACGGGCTGATGTAAGGTGATGGGTGCAAGCCCTCATTGTAAAACGCAAGAACTTCGTCCAGTGTACGATAGCGGCCATCGTGCATATAGGGGGCGGAGACAGCCACATTCCTCAGCGACGGCGCGCGGTATGCCCCTATGTCCATCGGATTGCCCGTGACGAAAGAGCGGTCATGGTCGTCCGTGAAGACATCGTCGAGACCATTGTTGTAAAAAAGATTGGTGGTGAAGAGCGGGGTGCCGTCGCCGCCGTGACAGTGAAAGCAGTCGGCGCCCTCTTCCGTGGCGAAGAGGACATAGCCGCGCAGTTCCTGCGGAGTGAGCTGCTCACTCCCGTCAAGATAGCGATCAAACTTGCTATGGGCAGAGACTAACGAGCGCACGTACTGCGCGATGGCCTTCTCCACCCTGTCCATCGTAATCTCCTCGCTGCCAAACGCTGCCTTGAAATATTGGGGATAGCGGCTGTCGGAGCGCAGGGCCGCCAATGTGCGCTCGGGTGTAGAGCACATCTCGTCATCGGCGAGGATAGCCATGCGCACGATATCCTCTATCGTGCGCGCCTCCGTATTGAGGTTTTGTCCGTGGACACTGCCGTTCCAAAAATAGCCCTCGGAATTGAAGACAAGGTTGGTGAGAGGCATCACGTTGTGGCGGGTTGCCTTGCCCGTGCTGCGTCCACGCGCCACAGCATCGGGGAATCGGGCATTGTCGAGGCCGATGTCATAGTTATGCTCCCGCACATGGCAGGTGGCGCAGGTCATAAGCGAATCCGGGGTGTCGCCACGATAGCCGCAGAGATGCGGGTCGTGGAACAGGAGCTCGCCGAGTGCCACGCCCTCCACGGTCATGGGGTTGTCGGGCGGGATGTTGAGCCGCGTGGGGAAACCGCGGGGCACTTCTATCGTATAGGGTGTGGGGGGCTTCACACGCTCCCTGCACGCGCACATTGCCAGCAACGAGCCGGCAAGAAGCAGGCACCCGACAACACATCGCGGCTTCATAGGTCAGAAAAGTGACAGTTGGTCGCCGCCTTCGTCGATTCCGGAGGGCTTGTCGTCCGGCCTGTCGACCGTGATGTCATCAAAGATGTCTTTGGCAATGGCCTCGTCCAAACTCTCCACATCCTCCTCAAGCTCGTCGGGCTGCACCTCCTCGGGTTCCTCCTCCGGTTCTTCATACGGCAAAGGTTCTATAAAGACCACTTTCTTGATTCCCGGGAAGTTGATACGTTTGCCCCGGGCCCGGAAGGTCATGATTTCCACAAACTCAGCACACGACAGGATTTCTTCGGAATCCTCGGTAGCCTTCTTGGCCCGATAGACAACCTTCACTTGCGGCAAATAGTCTATGGAGATGCCGACAATGGAGGAAGCGCCGTCGTCGGGCACGAACTCGATTTTTTTGTTGAAGGTGTCGGGGGCGAAGCGTTTCATGTAATACTTGTCCTCTTTCTTCTGATAATAGACCACCGTGATCACAAGGTGCTTGTTCCATTTGCGAATGGCACCCAAGTCGTCATCGAAATGGGTGTTGAGTTCAAATCCCGTGACGCGATAGTTGCCTGACTTGTAAACACTCAAAATCTTGTCATCCTCCTTGAAAGCGCCCAACAGGGTACCACGTTCTTCCGTGTTCAGACGCATCACAGACTCTTCAAAGTAGATATTGATGGCGCTAAGCGTGGAGATACCCTTTTGGCTCATTGTGATGGAGGCCACCGGATAGTGCGTCAACAAGTTTCCTAATGCAGAGCGGCTCTTGACCGCAAGTTGGCTGAAGTCATAGTCAAACTCGCGTTTCTTGAGCTTGGCCTTGGGCTTGAGTTTCACGCGCACCACCTCAGCCTCGCCATTGGGGTTGGAGGTGAAATAGAGCACCCGGGAGCCGGCCTTGCCTTTGGTCAGGTCGTACTCCTTGTCGCGGGAGACACCGCCGACGGCAAAACGCTTCACCATGGTGGACCCCCCCGTGCCGTTCATATAACACATATTGTAAATGTGCCTGTCGTCACCGCGCTTGAACACCTCGACAAGGAGAATGTTCTTGCCCACGAATTTCTTGTCAGCGACCTTGGTGATGATGAACTTGCCGTCCTCATGGAAGACAATCACTTCGTCCAAATCGGAGCAATCGCAGCAATACTCCACGTCATCGTCTTTCTTGAGCGAGGTGCCGATGAAGCCCTCTTTCCTATTCATATAGAGCTTTTGATTGGCGACGGCCACGGTTGCAGCCACGATGTTGTCGAAATTCTTGAGTTCCGTATGACGCGGATAGGCGGCGCCGTATTTTTTCTTAAGATGCCGGAAAAAGTTGACGGTATAGTCCACAATATGGTCCAGATGATTCTGCACCTCTTCGATGGCGAGTTCAATGTCAGCAATATCCTGTTCCGCTTTCTTGATGTCGAACTTGGAGATCTTGCGGACCGGCTTTTCACAGAGTGCCAGTACATCGTCACGCGTGATTTCCTGATGAAACAGTGGCCGATAGGGGTCGAAAGCGTGTTCAATGTTGTCGATTTGGAGCTCCCAGGAATCGACATCCTTCTCCAATTCTTTATAGATACGTTTTTCGAAGAATATCTTTTCGAGGGAGATCTTGTGCCATTTGGCGCCTAATTCATCAAGTTCAATCTCCAGTTCGCGACGCAGGAGGTTGAGTGTGTTCTCGGTGTTGATCTTGAGAATCTCTTTGACATTGGTGAATGTCGGGTGCCCGTTCCAGATGACGCAGGCGTTGGTCGAATAGGTGATTTCGCAGTCCGTGAAGGCATACAGGGCGTCAATGGTCTGGTCCGGGGAGACGCCGGGCTGGAGATGGAGGTAGATTTCCACATGCTCGGCCGTGTTGTCGTCGATTTTCTTGATTTTGAGTTTGCCGGCGTCGACGGCGGCGGTGATGGAGTTCTTGGACTCCGTGATCAGCTTGAGGGTCGTTGTGCCATACGGGATTTCCGTGATGACCAAGGTTTTATTATCCACAATGCTGATTTTGGCGCGGTTGCGGACCTTGCCGCCCTGTGCGCCATCCATATAGCGGCTCACGTCGGCCATGCCCCCCGTGGGGAAATCCGGATAAATCTCAAAATCCTCGCCCCGCAGGATATGGATGGAAGCATCTATAAGCTCATTGAAGTTGTGGGGAAGGATCTTGGTGGACATGCCGACGCCCACACCATCCACGCCTTGCGCAAGCAAGAGCGGGAACTTGATGGGCAACGCGATAGGCTCCTTGTTGCGCCCGTCATAGGAGACCTGCCACTCAGTGGTCTTGTGGTTGAACACCACGTCGAGGGCGAACTTGGAAAGCCGTGCCTCGATATAACGGGAGGCGGCGGCAGGGTCGCCGGTCAGGATATTACCCCAGTTTCCCTGGGTATCGATGACGTAGTTTTTCTGCCCTAACGCCACCAATGCGGAGTAGATGGACTGGTCGCCATGCGGATGGTACTTCATGGTATTGCCGACGATGCCGGCGACCTTGTTGTAGCGTCCGTCTTCCAGTTCGTCCATAGAGTGGAGGATACGGCGTTGTACGGGTTTCAATCCGTCATAGACGTCCGGGAAAGCGCGGTCAAGGATCACGTAGGAAGCGTAATCCAAAAACCATTCGCGATACATGGACTGCACGAATATGACTTTATGTAAATCAGAGGTTTGCTCGTCTTCCGGGACAAGAACTTCTTCGTTATTTTCAAGGATTTCGTCTGCCATTCTGTTGGTTTTATTCTAAGGCTGCAAAGATACAAAAAACTATTTAGCTGATTATGGGGGTGTATGATTAAACAACAAGGCCATTACAGAGTCAAGGCACTCGTTGATTTTTTGTTCATACGATTAATAATTTTTTTTTAATTTTGCAGGGTTATACGTCAAGAGTTTTCACAGAGGGAAACATGGGAAAGCGTCACGGCATTATCTTACTGATTATATATTGCTTACTGCCGTTCATGCAGGTGCATGGGCAGCGTGTGACGCTGTCGGGTACGGTGCGCGACGCCACCAACGGCGAGTCGCTGATGGGAGCCTACGTAATCCTCACGGACACTGCAAAGCCACAAGACAAGCAGGGGTGCGTCACCAACCAGGCTGGTTTTTACTCGGTTTCCGTGCCGCGCGGCACCTACAAGCTGACCATCAACTATCTATCTTTTAAAACAATAGAAGAACACATCACCTTAGACAAGTCCGTCAAGCGCGATTTTGAGCTTGAGTCCGACATCATTGCAGGCGACGAGGTGATCATCCAGGGCGAGCGTGCCGACCACAACATAGCCTCGGCGGACGTGGGGCGCATGGAGATGAAAATCGAGGCTATCAAGGCGATGCCTGCGCTGATGGGCGAGGCCGATGTCATCAAGTCCATACAGATGCTGCCGGGAGTCATGTCGGGCGGCGAGGGCAACAGCGGCTACTACGTCCGCGGCGGCGGCACCGACCAGAACCTCGTCCTCCTCGACGAGGCCACGGTCTACAACACCAGCCACCTGTTCGGGTTCTTCTCCATCTTCAACGCCGACGCCGTCAAGAACGTTGACCTTGTCAAGTCGGGCATGCCGGCCTACTACGGCGGTCGCGCCGCCTCCATCCTGAATGTCTACCAAAAGGAGGGCAACATGAAAAAATACGAGGTGGACGGCGGCATCGGACTGATTTTCTCGCATCTCACCGTGCAGGGACCCTTCAAGAAGAACAAGGCCTCCTTCCTCATTTCAGGACGGCGCACCTATGCCGACCTGCTCATCCAGCCTTTCCTCAAACCCACATCGCCGCTGAAAGGCATGGCTTTCTACTTTTACGACCTCAACGCCAAGTTCAACGTGGTCATCAACGACAAGCACCGTCTCTATTTCGGGGCCTACTATGGCACGGACACCTACGGGTTCAAGTCGTCGTCCGGGATGACCAAGGCGCAGTTCAAGTGGAGCAACGCAACCGCATCGGCGCGGTGGAACTACATCATCTCGCCCAAACTTTTCCTCAACACCTCCGCCACCTTCAGCTACTATGATTTCAGCACCGAAATGGGCATGGATGTTTTCAAGTTCAAGCTCGGCTCCGGCATCCGCGACTATGCGCTCAAGAGCGAGCTCACCTGGATGCCGACCCCGAAACACAACATCCGCTTTGGCGTTCACAACGTCTTCCACCAATGCCTGCCCGGTCAGATTGCGGCACAAGCGGGCATCGACAACAACTTCCCCTTTCCCACGCAGAAGCCCTATTTTGCCAACGAGCTGAGCATTTACGCACATGACGAGTTCGACATCTCACGACGTTGGAAACTCAACATGGGCGTGCGCTATACCAACTTCATGCATCTCGGCGCCTTCACGCGCTACGTGCTCGACGACTTCGGAGCTGTCTCCGACTCCATCCTCTACCGACCAGGGGAGATTGTCAGCCAGTACAACCGTGTGGAACCGCGTCTCTCCGTGCGCTTCCTCATCGACTCGATGACCTCCCTCAAAGCATCCGCAACGTTGAACCATCAGTTCATGCACCAAATCTCCATGGCCACCATCTCGCTGCCCACCGACGTGTGGATGCCCAGCACAGACCTGATGAAACCGCAAATGGTGATGCAGTTCTCCTTAGGGGTGTTCCGCAATTTCTACCACAACATGTTCGAGACCTACGTGGACCTTTATTACAAAAAGATGTACAACTTGGCCGAATACCGCGACGGCCTCGATTTCAGCGTGTTGATGATCAACCCCGACCAACTCTACACCTTTGGCCAAGGCTGGTCCGCCGGCGCGGAGTTCTTCGTCAAGAAGGCGCGTGGCCGCTTCACGGGCTTCATCGGCTACACGTTAGGCTTCACCCGCCGCCAATTCGACGAGCTTAACAACGGCAACCCCTACTGGGCCAAGTACGACCGCCGCCACGACGTCTCCATCAGTCTGACCTACGACATCCTGCCCCATAAGCTGAGCGTCTCCGCCCTCTGGGTCTACCAGACCGGCAACACCATGACCATTCCCATCGGCTACTATTTCTATATGGGCTCCTATATCACCGAATTCAGCGAACGCAATGGGTATCGCATGCCCCCCTACCACCGCCTCGACATAGCCGTCAACTGGACCATCAAGAAAACCAGCAAGTTCGAGACCGGGCTCAACTTCTCCATCTACAATGTCTATAACCGCAAGAACCCTTTCTTCATCTATTTGGAAACCAACACCAACATCGATGCCAACAGCATGAATTTTGCCATCGAGAACAAAGCCTTCCAAATGAGCCTCTTCCCCATTATCCCATCCATCACCTGGACCTTCAAATTCTAATTTGCCGGCAACAATCATCATTAATCAGACAAACGTATGCTCAAACTCATGCATCATATCACCAAGACTTCTTCCTGTCATTTTTGGATGCCCTCGCTGTTGATCGCCGCAGCCTTGCTTTTGGGGGCTTGCGAGACCGAGATCGACGTGGACCTGCCCGGCTACGGCCCCAAGCTGGTGATTGAAGGCACCATCGAGAATGGCCAGCCGGCCATCGTGACGCTGACGAACAGCATCCCCTATTTCCAGGATTTCACCATGGAATATATCCAAAACAACCTGCTGGTGAGTGACGCGGAGGTGATTGTAACCTCCTCCGACGGGGAGCGCGACTCGCTGGTTCTCCAGTTCTGCCCCGACGCGCCCTTGTTCCTCGCCTACGTCAGCCCGAACTTGAGAGGGCGGGAAAACACCACTTACACCCTCACGGTTCGCAGCAAGGGCAAAGAATACCATGCCACCACGACCATCCCGCACACCTTCGACATCGACTCTGCCTGGTTCAGCCACCTCTCCGACATCCTCGACAAGGACACCATGCGCACCGTGCGCATCCAACTCACCGACGACCCCGCCGAGTCCAGCTACTACAGCTTCGCCGTGAAAGTGGCCTGTCCCAAATTCACGGACCGACTGTGGGTCAGTCCCGTGCCCGTCGCCTTTGACGACAAGACCTTCAGCGGCATCACCTTCAATTTCGAGCTGGAGCGCTATGGCGTCACCATGCTGCACACCCTGGGCATGAGCGAAGCACAAAGCGAGGCTGCCCGGCGGCTCACCTTCCGTCCCGGCGACACGGTGTACGTCAAATGCAGCTTAATGGACTACAACAGCTACCGTTTCATGATAACGGGCGGCACGGAAGCCATCATGGGCACCAACCCGTTCCTCAACCCCGCACCCGTCATCTCCAACATCGAGGGAGAGAACGTCCTCGGCGCCTGGTGCGGCTTCGCCTCCACCACCAAAAGGATATTCTGGGAAGACACTGTGGGATACTATTAATAGTTAATAGTTTTGCAAGTCCCACACTTGAAACCTGAAACTTGAAACCTGAAACTTGAAACTTGAAACCACTCACAACAATCGAAACCTAAATCATAACAGTTCTTTGGAGTTGGAGATCAATAGGATCTTCAGTCGTATTCATTCTCCTCGTACCAAATGTCATAATCCAGGTCGTCCCAATATTGGTCGGTGCGGCTCATGTCCGTCTCCTGGTCGTTTTTGGAAGGAATGAGGGAGTAGTCGGAGGCATCGAAAAGCCAATGTTCCATGGTCTCGCAAGAGGCAAGCGACAGGCTTCCGGCCATCAGCAAGGATACGACAATCAAAAATCCGACATTATTTCTTTCTCTTGGGGTGTTGTTCCTGCCCGACGATGTAGTGCAGTTTTTCGCCATTGTATTCAAATTCAAGTTCAAAGAGTAAATAAGGAGTTTTCTTTTTCAAGCGGGGAAAGACAATCTTGTACAGTCTGGTCGTATCTTTTGTTATTTCGCGCCGTTCCAAATCAATGGTTTTGGTTATGGTTTGTTTCTCGACAATTGTTATTTTGGAAGACATTGCAGGGTCGAGACATACGCTACTGGAAGAGAACCGTTTAAAATCAAAACGTTCGTCGCCATTGGCACGGACATGGAAGATGATAGTATCGTTTTGGGTGTCGAAAGCGTCAAAGTCGATGCCAAAAGATTTCGGTTGGGGTTGGCGGAGGTAGTTGTATGCCTTCAGAAAATCGGGAATGCCGTAGCCGAGCGCCGTATCGGGGCTTGCAGCTTGGGAACCGCTTGCGCGCACGGCATCCATAATTTCGTAGTTGGACTTGCTAGGAAATGCTTGCCAAAGGCAGGCGACCATGCCCGCCATGATGGGGGACGAAAACGAGGTGCCGGCAGAGGGGTTCACCGTACCGTTGATGCCACCCACATAGCAGCCAGCTCCTATTGCAGCCACATCAGGCTTGATGCGTCCGTCGGCGGTGGGGCCCACAGAACTAAACATGGCCTTTTTGCCCATCGTGTTCACGGCTGCCACAGAAAGGATGCCCTCGGCATCGGCCGGACAGCCGATATAATTCCATCTTCCACCCCCTTCGTTGCCAGCACTGTTGCAGACAAGCATTCCCTTGGAGGCGGCGATGGTGGCGGCACGGGAAGCACGGCTCACTTTCCCAGTGAGGGAATCACGTGTGCGCACATGTACCGTATCGTCAAATTTTGTGTAGCCCAAGGAGGAGTTGAGCACCTGGCAGCCGAGGCTGTCCGCCAGCTCTATGCCTGCCACCCAATTATCCTCCTCCACTTTGTGCTCCGAACGGCCATCCTCGGTCTGACAGAGGTAAAACATCGCCATCGGGGCCGTGCCCATGAGTTCGCCTGGCGAAGAGGAAGCGATACAGGAGAGCACATTCGTGCCGTGCGTACCCGTGTTGAAGGGAGACTTGCCCATCTGCACATAATTGCGCACCCCCAGCACACGGTTGTCGTCAAAGAGGTCACGGAAAAAATGAAGGGTGTCGACATGATAGAATCCCGCATCTAACACCATCATCAAGATGCCCTCGCCATGGTAGCCCAGACGATGGAGCCAATGCGCGTGATTCATACGGATTTGCTCATCGCCCTTGCCATAATCCCATTTCGAAGGAACACTTTGTGCCACATCACCTTGAGGCTTGAAAGAGAACACCGAATCGAGATAGATTTCAGGATATTTCATCGCGACGGTTTGCTCCGCGAAAGCCACACAGGGGAGTTCCAAAATACGGGCGAGGATGCTGTCCTGATCAGAATACACCGTAATGCCATTCATCCACTTGGAGCGGGTGAGCAGACGCATTTGGGAATCCAAAGCGAGCACTTGCCGAATATAGGATTCGTTGACCGGAATATCCATTTCATCGACCGGAATGTGATGGCGCTGGCGCAATTCCAACGCACGCGGGGAGAGGAATTCCTGCGGACGGAGCAGCGAATAGGGAGAGCCTGCCTTGTCCTTGAACTGCACCCAATACTTGGCGGGATGCTGGGCATTCATCTGTTCTGGAACAACCATCAAGGCCGTCAAAAGTATCGTAATAATATAAAAAAACAAGTTTTTCGTAGACATGCTGCCATTATTTCATAACGAATGCAAAAATAGTGTTTTTTTGGTTACATCAGAAATCATTTCACCAGACCCATTTCTTCGGATACTTATTCACACACTATTGTTTATTTCGAAAAAAAAGTTACTTTTGCACTCTTTTGAAGAAGAGTAGTTATTATTACGGCTTGTTTTTCACATCTTTCTGATAAAGAAATAATTAAATGCTAATTCAATTAAAACACATCAATATGGAAATGAAAAAATTACGCATCAATGAAAAAATCAAGGGTCTATTAGCCGTCCTTTGTTTATTGTTTTTCGCCATGGGCACAGTCCAGGCTGAAAAGGGCTGGCAAAAGGTCACAAATGTCAGCTCGCTGAGCGCGGGCGACAGCGTCATCATCGTGGCTGCCGACTTCGACTTTGCCTTGAGTACCACGCAGAACAGCAACAACAGAGCCGCCACGGCCATCACCAAGTCGGGCAACATCGCCGTCATCACCAGCGATGTTCAGATTCTGACGTTGGAAGCCGGCGTGAGTGCGGGCACCTTCGCTTTCAACACCGGTTCTGGTTACCTCTACGCAGCCGCTACAGGAAACAACAACTATCTCCGCACCAAAGCCACCCTGGACTCCAGAGGCTCTTTCCTCATCACCATCGACGCTAACGGCGCGACCACTGTTGTGGCGCAGACCACGGAAACCGACCGCACCCACATGCGTTTTAACAGCAACAATTCCCTCTTCAGTTGTTATGCGAGTACAAGCAGCGTTGTAAACCTTGTCGCCATATACAAATATGTCGAATTGGGCAACTTTACGGTGGCCACACCGACATTCTCCATCCCCACGGGCATTTACACCACTCCGCAAACGGTGTCCATCAGCTGTGCCACAACCGGTGCTACCATTCTCTACACCACCGACAACACTAACCCTGCCACCAACGGGCAGGTTTACTCCTCTCCCCTGACGATTTCCACCACCACGACGGTAAAGGCCATCGCCGTCTCCGGCACCGACACCAGCTTTATGGCTTCTGCGACATACACCTTCCCGGCCACGGTGGCCAATATCGCTGCTTTCAAGGCTCTGACAGACAACAGCATGCCATACTATTTCAGTAATGATGTCACCTACGTCTTCAAGCAGAATCCCTACACCTACGTAAAGGATGCCACCGGCGGGCTGCTTCTTTACGGTAGCCAGATAACGACATCCTATCAGGAAGGCGACCAAATCAGCGGCCTCATGGGAACACGCTCCGTTTATCACAGCCAAATCGAGTTGACGCCGACGGCAAACACTCCTGCTGCCACCTCCAACACCGGTGCGGTAGCACCTATCGTGGTGACAATGGCAGAGCTCTTGGCCAACTACGACCAATATGACGCGCAGCTTATCACGTTGCAGGGTGTGACATTCCCCTCGGGATTCTCCGGCAGCACCACCTCCATCACACAAGGCAGCAGCACCTGCGACATATACAACCGCTTTAATATAGACACCACCTTGGCTGCTGGCACCGTGACCGATGTAACGGGCTTTGCCGCCATTTATGAAACCACCGTCCAGATTTATCCGCGCTACAACTCAGACCTGGCAGCCGCCACGGCTCCCACGCCGCAACCCACCCTTGCCATCGTCTCCCCTGCCGACGGCAGCAACTATTCCACACTCGACACGCTGGAAGTGACGCTCAACATCGGCAACTTCACCATTGGCACAGACGGATTGCTCAAGATTGAGTCAAACCTCCTCACCGCCATCAACATGCCCAATCCCAGCTATCTCGACGCAATGGCATGGGCACTTTTCCAGAACATGGCTTTCTCCCCGCTGCCAGCAGGTTCCTTCAACGCAACCATTTCCTTGGTGGGCATGGACTCCCTGCCATTGACACCCGCTGTCAGCGCCACCACGGACTTCACCGTCACAGCTCCCGTGCTGCCCACCCCGACCATTACCGTCACGGGTGATGCCGCCGGCACAGACACCTATTATTTCACTGCAAACGTGACCTTATCCGTGACCGAGCCCGGTGCTGAAATCCGCTACACCACGGACGGCTCCACCCCAACAGCCACCTCCACGCTCTACACGACGCCTTTCGATGTAACCTCTACCTGCACGGTCAAGGCTATGGCTCTGAAGGCTCACTATGCCAACAGCGACGTGGCCACCCAAAATATCACCATTGCCATCCCTACGGTTGCCACGCCGACCTTGACGCCGGGCACGGGCACTTACGCTGACAGCGTAGTCGTGACGATGGACTGCGCCACCACAGACGCTCAAATCCGCTACACCACGGATGGCTCTGAGCCGACTGTTACTGCAACGCTCTACACTGCGCCCATCACATTGACTGCCAACACAACGCTCAAAGCCAAGGCTTTCAAGACAAACTGGACGGCCAGCGATATGGTCACCGCGACCTACACCATCGCACATGAGGCAGCCCTCGCCGTCACACCCAACGCCCTGACCTTCAATAGCAGCACGCTGACTGGCACTATCAACATCACTTCCGCATTCCTCACGAGCCCCATCGCGGTAACATGCAACGACACGCATTTCACTCTCTCAGCAACCTCCATCCCGGCGAACAACACGTCCGCACAGGTCACGGTGACCTTTGACGGCACCGAGCCCGCCACGGGCACGGTCACCTTCACCAGCGACACGCTCACCGCGCAGGTCGCCCTGACCGCCACGGCCACGCTGCCCGCTCCAGTCATCACGCCCGCCACGGGAACTACGGACACGATGGTTGCCGTCACGATGAGCTGTGCTAACAGCAATGCCAACATTCATTACACTACGGACGGCACCACGCCCACGGCTTCCGCTGCCTTGTACACAGCACCTGTTGTGCTGAACACGCCCGGCACCTATACGGTCAACGCCATCGCCATCCTGAACGGCTGGGACAACAGTGACGTGGCCACCGCCACCTACACCATCACCGTGCCCGAGCCACCTGCTCCTGTCTATAACGACACCGTCATCTACTACACCAGCTTCGATTCCACACAACAGTTCGTCGGCGGCAGCGTTTACGACAACGATGTCTTGGCCTTATCCGGTCCGACCGGCCAGCAGTGGGGCACCATCCACGGCACCCCGAGCACCGTCAATGCCATCTGCGGCGACCAGTCCATGCAGATGCGCTACTACACCAATGCCTCACACGGCGGCCATATTGGTTACACCTACACCAATTTCGACCTCAACGACGTCACCCGCGTCACATTCTCGGCCAAGAGCACGAACGGTCTCAACGTGGCCGTCTCCTACTCCAACGATGGCGGCAACACGTTCATCAACGAGCAGATTATCACACTGACAACAGCGGCCCAGACCTACTCATACACAGTCAGCGACTCCGGCGAGAATGCCGCCTTCGTGCGTCTGCGCTTCGCCGTTTCCCTGCCCAATCCCGCTCCCACGGGCACATCCAGGGTTTATATTGACAGCGTGACCGTCTTCGGCATCCCCGGCATCGTACACAACAACGTGGCCACGCCCGAGATCACCCCTGCCAGTGGATTTGTCTACACCGCCTCGCAAACGGTCACCATCACCTGTGCCACCCCCGGCGCCAGCATCTACTACACCACCGACGGCACCACCCCGACACAGAATTCCACACTCTATACAGTTCCCTTCACCATTGACAGCACCACTACTGTCAAGGCCAAGGCCTTCAAGTCGGGCGACGTGCCCAGCATGGTAGCCACTGCCACCTACGATTTCCCTGTCACCGTGGCCGACATTGCCGCCTTCAAGGCCGCCAACAGCGCCACCAACTCCACTGTTTATCGGATTGCCGGCGACGTGACCTTCGTCTTCAAGAGTGGAAGCAACATCTATGTGCAGGACAATACCGCAGGATTGCTGGTGTTCGACAACCAAGGTGTCATCACGGGCAACTATGCGGAGGGTGACGTTATCAGCGGCGGCATCTTCGGCAGCTACACACTCTATAACGATCTGGTGGAACTGGTTCCCACCCACGACTGGGCCGCCTCCACACAGAACACCGGCACGGTCTCTCCAGTGAACGCTTCCATTGAAGACATTGCAGCTTTCTACTATCAATACGAGTCCAAGTTAGTCACCCTCACAGGCGTCACCTTCCCCGCCGGAGGCCAGTTCACCACGGCCAGTGCCACGAACCTCAACATCGAACAGAACGGTGAAACCATGGTAGTGCGCAACGTGCACAAGACTGTGGACATGACCGTCCCTGCCGGCAGCATCGCCGACGTGACGGGCTTCGTGCTCCAATACAACGGCACCTACCAAATCGCCCCGCGTGACAACAACGACATCACGTTGCAGACCGCGACGATGGACACCGTTGCCGACCCGGTCATCGAGATCCAACCGCTCACCAACGACATGTCCTCCATCACCATCACCTGCGCTACCCCCGGTGCCACCATCCACTATACCTTCGACGGCACCACGCCCGACGAGAACTCTGACGTCTACAACGACATCCTCTCCTACTCCGGCGTCTTCACCATCAAGGCCATCGCCATGAAGGATGGCATGTGCAGCAGCCACGTGGTTTCCGCCACCAACAGCGGCATCTGCGACCGCGAGCTTTTGGAGACCATCAGCATCTACCCCAACCCCACCGCGGACAAAGTTACGCTCAACAGCGAACGTTTCACCATGAACAACGTGATGGTGTATGATATCAACGGACAGCTGGTCTACAAGCTCGGCATCAACGACATGACTTCTGACATCGACCTCACCCAGCTCCGTCCGGGCACCTACTTCCTGCACGTTTCCACCGACCATGGCAACGCGGTGATGAAAGTTGTGAAAAAATAAACCCCTATGGCGTGGGCACGCACAACCATGCGCGTCCACGCCATCATTTTTTCCATACAGAACCTCTATCATGACCCTGACGCAAAACGAGTGCATCGACTTGATGGAGCGTCACGGCATCAAGCCGACGGCCAACCGCATCCTGATAGCCAAAGCGCTCTCCGAAGCCGCATGTCCCCTCTCGCTCTCCGAGCTCGAGGAGAAGATCTTCACCATTGACAAATCCGGGATTTTCCGCACGCTGACATTGTTTCACGAGCAGCATCTTGTCCATGCCATCGCCGACGGCAACGGGACACGCTACGAATTGTGCCGCAGCCACGACGATGACCACGACGACGACTTGCACGTTCATTTCCAATGCGAACGGTGCGGACAGACATTTTGTTTGGAAGAGATTCCCATACCTCCCGTGCAACTACCCGAAGGTTATCAACCCGTATCAGCAAATCTCACAGTCAAGGGACTATGCCCAAAATGCAAATCCTCTAATCCTACTCCTAACTTCTAATTATCTTGTGCGGGATACCGCGTTCCGTAAGAATCTGGCTCACGCGGGTCTCGTCGGTGTCGGTCAGGAAGACCTGTCCGAAATGGTCTTGCCCCACCATTTGCAGGAGGGCGGAGATTCGGGTTTTGTCGAGTTTGTCGAAAATATCATCCAAGAGAAGAATGGGTTTGACCTGCTTGCGCTGGTAGGAGTAGTCGAACTGGGCAAGCCGCAGGGCCAAGGAGAACGATTTCTGCTGTCCTTGCGAGCCAAAGCGCTTGACGGGCTGGCCATTGATAAGGAGGGCGAAGTCGTCTTTGTGCACCCCGAAGTTGGAGAATCCACTGCGTGCGTCATTGGCGGCGTTGTCCCGCAAGCCGTCGGGATAGGATGTGTCAAGCAGGCCCGACTGATAGACGACTTCCACCTGCTCGCGGTCGCCCGCGAGACGGGCATAATGGTTTTGGAAAATAGACTGCATGTCCGCGATGAAATCACGCCGCTTCCCAAAGATACAGGTGCCCAGAGGCATCATCTGGTCGTCGATGATTTGAAGCAATTCAGGTTCGAAGTGTGCGCTTTCGGCGAACTGTCTGAGCACCGCGTTTCGTTGCTGCAGCAGCTTGCGGTAGGTGATGATCTGTTGCAAGTACTCCTTGTCAAATTGGGAGATGATCATGTCGAAGAACTTGCGTCTCACCTCGCTGCCTTCGTTAATGATATCGCTGTCGTAAGGGGAGACCATGACCACAGGGAACAGGCCGATATGGGCGCTCAGGCGCGGGTACTCCTTCTTGTTGGCGCGCATCGACTTGTGGCCATTCTTGTATGTGCAACTCACGGCGGTGCTGTTCTGTGTCTCATAACTGAAAAATTCACCATGTATGGCGAAGAAATCAGTGTCGAATCGCACGGAAAAAATATCTTGGGCGGAGAAATAGCTTTTGCAATAAGAGAGATAATAGATGGCATCCAGCAAGTTGGTCTTGCCGCTGCCGTTCGGCCCTACGATGCCGTTGACGTTGGGGTCAAGATCAAAGTCAGCTGATTCGTAGCTCTTGAAATTGGTGAGTTGCAGATTTTTAAGATACATATATTATTAATGGATAAAACGAGAGTTGGCGCGGGCGCCAACTCTCGGACAGAATCGTATGTTGTTCACGCATTAGAGACCGAGTACACGGAGTCCCTGGTTGAAGCGGATGTCACGGGGGATACCGGCCTTGTTGATGCGGTCGAGGTCTTTCTGGAGCGTTGGCGGAATGGTGCCGTGCTCGCTGCTGAATTGGGAAGCATACTCGAAATTGCCTTCGGCCTGAGTCTTGAGGATGGTGGCAATCCAGTCATTAACAGCCTTTTGTGCCTTGTCGTAATTGATATGGTAGGTGTCGTTCCCGTTGCGGGTGAAAGCGCCGGCATCCTCGAAGAAATTGTAGCACATCATGTTGGCGACGCCGTGGGCATCACCTGCGCCGAAACGCACGGAACGCAGCAGGCCGACAATATAAGTGGTGATGGCATCTTCGACTGTGATGTTGTCGATTTCACCCTTTTCGATAAGGCTGAGCACGAGGTGCAAGCCGATGATGTCGGCCTTGGCCTCTTCCCAGTTGGAGTTCTCGGTGCGCATGGCGGCATCCACGGAGCCTTTGCCGTTGATGGTCTGCTTGACACCCAGGCCATGTCCCACTTCGTGGAAGGTGACATTCCAGAAGAAGGCGTCGAAGTTGATATGGTTCTGTTGTGAAGGTTCAATGACGATTTCGCCGATGGGCTTCATGATCATGTCGAACTTGGCGCGCATGGCATTGCGCAGCTGGAAGCGGCGAGAGCCCTTCAGTGCCTGCACCTTGTCGTCATTAGGCAGGTTGATGGCGATAGTCTTGCCTCCGGCATTGCAATCGCCGCCATAGAAAATGACATCATAGACATTCATGTCGGAAGAGGTGCCCGGAACGTAGTTTTTGTATTTCGGGTCGCACGGTAGCTCTTTCTGGAGTTGCGGCAGCATGGCCACGAACTTGGAGAGTTTGCCGCTCTCCTCCTCGTCCTTCACCAGCACGAAAGCCTCGTATGAAGTCTTCACGGAATTCAGTTTGTCGTCGTAGTTTTCGATAGGTCCGAAGACAAAGTCGAGTTTGGAATCCTTCATGTCCATCCAGGCGAGGTCGCTTTGGAAATAGTCATCGGTGAGGAGGGCTTTCTTGCGTTCGGCGAGATATTTCTTCATGGAAGCATTCTCACAGATGTCGATGGCCTTGTCGAGGAGGTCGCACACCTTGGAGATTTCCTCCTGGTAGTATTCGTGATACCATACCGTCTTGAGGGCGCCGTTCTCGTCGCGGGTGAGGATTGTATAGTGGGAGCCTTTGTTGGGGTCGTCGTACGCATTATACTCCTCCAGGGTCAAGTCTTGCGGATAGTAGCGTGCCGTGAGGGGTTTCTCCTTATAGTCAGGCACGAAGGGCTTGTCGTCGTCCAGGCGGTCCCAAGGGCCATAGTTAAGGAGGGCGAACTCGCGCATCCAAGGATCCTTAAGGCCGGTCATTTTCTTTTTGTTGCCGAAAGTCTGTTTCCAGAACAGGTCGTCCATAATCTGTCCGATCTCGAAGAAGATGGGGATAAGTTCCTTGTCGTTGGCGCTCAGTTTGGAGATGTCCGTCGTGAGGTCGAAGGTCGCGTACTCTTCAACCTTGAGCTGGAGTTCGCTCTTGGGGGCTTCCTCTTTGGGTTCCGCGGGCTTGTTCTTGCAGGCCGGCATCAACATGGCAATGCAGCCAAAGGCGACAATCATGGTAGTCAGTTTTTTCATTGGTATGGGATTTAGTGGTACAATCTGAAACGAGTGGCAAAAATACAAAATAATTATGGTTGTAGTGCCAAGTCAGGCATAAAAAAAACGCATCGAACATTCCTTATATTAGGGAGAAAAAAGTTTGGAGATCCCCTGAAAAAGATATTGACAGGAACAAAAAAAAATCATATCTTTGCCGACGCTTATTTCAAGCGTGCAGAAAACTACAGAAACAACTTAACAACCAAATTAATAACTTGTAAAAATAAAAAATTATGGCATTTAAAGGAGCTTTAATTATTGACACTGAAAAGTGCAAGGGATGCGGCGTGTGCATCACAGGCTGCCCCAACCAATGCATAGGGCTTTCCAAGAAAGTGAATGCAAAGGGTTACAATTACCTTGAGATGACGGATGAGGACAAGTGCATCGGCTGCGCAAGCTGCGCAGTGATCTGCCCCGACGGCGTGATTGAGGTGTACCGCGCAAAAGAATAACCTTAGCGCAACCAGTAGAATCAAAAAATCAATTACAAACTAAACAACTTCGTAAAATGGCAAAAGAATTAAAATTAATGAAGGGTAATGAAGCCATTGCTGAGGCTGCCATCCGCTGCGGTGCCGACGGTTATTTCGGATATCCCATCACTCCGCAGAGCGAGGTGCTTGAGCATTTGATGGCCGAGAGACCATATCTGACAACTGGAATGGTTGTGTTGCAAGCTGAGAGCGAGCTGGCCTCCATCAACATGGTGTACGCCGGTGCCTCCACGGGCAAGCGTGTCATGACCTCTTCCTCTTCTCCCGGATTCTCGCTGATGCAGGAGGGTCTCTCCTACATCGCTGGCGCGGAACTTCCCGCATTGTGCGTCAACGTGGTGCGCGGCGGCCCAGGCCTCGGCACCATCCAACCTTCCCAGTCCGACTATTTCCAGACCACCAAGGGCGGCGGTCACGGCGACTATCGTCTCATCACCCTCGCCCCCGCATCCGTGCAGGAAATGTACGACTTCGTGGAACTCGGCTTCGACCTTGCCTTCAAATACCGCAACCCGGCCGCCATCCTCTCCGACGGTGTCATCGGCCAGGTCATGGAGAAAGTCATGGTTGACGACTACAAGCCCCGCTGGACGGACGAATACATTGAGAAGACCTGCCCGTGGGCTGCCACCGGACACCGTTCCACCGGCAAACACCGCATCGTCACCTCCCTCGAGCTCGAGGCTCTCAAGCAAGAAGGCATCAACAACCGCATCCAGGAGAAATACCGCAGATGCGAGGCTGAAGACGCCCGTCACGAGGCCATCCAATGCGAAGACGCCGAATATCTCTTCGTCGCTTACGGCTCCGCCGCACGTATCTGCATGAAGGCTGTCGAGCTGGCCCGCGCCGAAGGCATCAAGGTCGGTCTTGTGCGCCCCATCACCCTGTGGCCGTTCCCGACCAAGGCTGTTGGCGAAATCGGTGGACGCATGAAGAAGATCCTCAGCGTCGAAATGAACGCAGGCCAGATGATCGAGGACGTGAAACTCGCCGTCGGCTGCAAGGTCCCCGTTGAACACTACGGCCGCTATGGTGGTGTCATCCCCACCCCGGTCGAGATTTTCGAGGCCCTCAAAAAAATGGTTAAATAATTAAAGCACTTGAAATTATGACAAGAGAAGACATCATAAAACCCGAAAACTTAGTGTACAAGCGCACCCCGGTCCTGACCGATGCCACCATGCACTATTGTCCCGGCTGCGGCCACGGCGTCGTCCACAGAATCATCGCCGAGGTGATCGAGGAAATGGGCATTCAAGACAATGTCATCGGCATCTCCCCGGTCGGCTGCTCCGTGTTGGCATACAACTATTTCGACGTGGACTTCGTGGAAGCCGCCCACGGCCGTGCTCCCGCCTGCGCCTCCGCCATCAAGCGTCTGCGCCCCGACACCTACGTGTTCTCCTACCAGGGCGACGGCGACTTGGCCTCCATCGGCTGCGGCGAAGTCATGCACGCCTGCAACCGCGGAGAGAACATCACCATGATCTTCATCAACAACGGTATCTACGGCATGACCGGCGGCCAGATGGCCCCCACCACTCTCGAGGGTATGGAGACCGTCACCTCCCCCTACGGCCGTGACCCCAAGATCATGGGACACACCATGCGCATCACCGAGGCCTTGGCCCAACTGCCCGGCACCTACTATGTGACCCGCCAGGCCGTCTACACCCCGGCACTCGCCCGCAAGTGCAAAAAAGCCATCCGCATGGCCTTCGAGAACCAGAAACTCAACAAGGGCGTCTCCTTCGTTGAGGTGACCTCCAACTGCAACTCCGGTTGGAAGATGACCCCCGTCCAAGCCAACAAATGGATGGAAGAGAACACCCTCAAGTACTTCCCGCTCGGCGACATGAAGGTCGACGGCAAGTTCGACCCCAAGTTCATCGAACGCGTCGCCACCTTCGATCAACCCAACGAGACCATCTATTCCTTGAGAAAAAAATAGTAATCACCTAAACTCACAAAGCAATGACAGAAGAAATAATCATAGCAGGCTTCGGCGGACAAGGTGTGCTCTCGATGGGCAAGATCCTCGCATACGCCGGCATCATGCAAGATAAAGAAGTGAGCTGGTTGCCCTCATACGGTCCTGAAATGCGCGGCGGCACCTCCAATGTCACCGTCATCCTCAGCGACGAGCGCATCTGCTCCCCCTACCTCAACCAATTCGACACCGCCATCATCCTCAACCAACAGTCGATGGACAAGTTCGAAAGCGCCGTCAAACCTGGCGGCCTCCTTATCTACGACCCCAACGGCATCTCCCATCACCCCACCCGCAAAGACATCAACATCTATCAGGTGGCTGCTGCCGACAAGGCCAACGAACTGGGCATCGCCAAACTGTTCAACATGATCGTCCTCGGCGGTTTCCTCAAGGTTAAACCCCTCGTCACCCCCGAAATGCTTCACAAGGGTCTTGAAAAATCCCTGCCCGAACGTCACCACCACCTCATCCCCAAGAACGAGGAGGCTGTCGAAATCGGCAAGAGCATTCTCAAACCCTTCAATACATTATAATAATATAATGGATTTCCCAAAAATGGCATCCCTTCGCGGATGCCATTTTTTTTCTATCTTTGCGCCCCCAAAAAAAGAGAAAAAATGAGCGAGACAATCTTCTTCATTGGATTCATCATCCTCATCGCAGGCCTGCTCGCCTTCGACTTAGGTGTCATGCACAAGAAGGACAAGGAGGTCACCTTTAAGGAATCCGCCGTACAAACCGGCATTTGGGTCACGCTGGCCCTCGCCTTCTTCTTTTTCATCCGGTTCGGCGGCCATCTCATCCACAACATCCATGACAACGAAAAAATCGTGGAACTCAGCCAGAAATACCACGACGACCTGAAAATTGACCCCTCGGCTCCCTTTGAGGAGAATGTGAAATCATATAACAAGAACCTCGCCCTCGAATACATCACGGGCTATGCCATGGAGGAGACCCTCTCCATCGACAACATCTTCGTGATGATCATGATTCTCATGTCGTTCGGGGTGGAGAAAAAATACTATCACCGGGTGCTTTTCTACGGCATCCTCGGAGCCATTGTGCTGCGGTTCATCTTCATTTTCGCAGCGGCGGCCCTCATCCAGAAATTCCGATGGATCCTCTTCCTCTTCGGTGGTGTGCTGATCTATTCGGGTATCAAGATGTTTCTCGAACGGAACAAGGACGAGCACATCGACGTAGAGAGCCACCCCGTCGTCAAATTCTTCACCAAACGCCACTGGAGCACCCCCAACTTCGACGGTCACAACTTCTTCTCGAAAGTCGATGGGAAATGGCTTTGCACCCCGCTGTTCATCGTCCTGCTCATCATCGAGTTCTCCGACATCATCTTCGCCTTCGACTCCGTGCCCGCCGTCTTCTCCGTGACCAACGACCCCTACATCGTATTCTTCTCCAACATCTTCGCCATCATGGGACTACGTTCCCTCTTCTTCATGCTGGAAAGCATCCTCGACAAATTCTGGTTCCTCAGGATCGGTCTTTCCATCCTGCTTACCTTTATCGGCGTCAAGATGCTGCTGCCACTGGTGCACGTACATATAGACACACTGGTTTCCCTCTTCGTGATTGTTGGCATTCTCGTCTTGAGCATCCTCATTTCGATGCTATTCCCCAAGAGGAGAACGGCATGAGCATGCTCCATGCAAAACCCGAACAAAGGGTGATATTACTGTAACCTTTTGGGATTCAAATAAAAACGATACAACCTTTTTGCATCCTCACCGGCATAGTCCACACCGATGCGCGGAGTAATCTCCACGGAGTTATCCGGAACGACCATCCCTCTGTCTTCCAGCCAGACAGTATTTCCATCCAAAGATGTGCCATTGTCGGCCAGCGTCAAGCCAAGAGCCTTGCAGAGTTTTCCAGGGCCGTCGGTCAGGGCCGGGGTCACGCGTTTTTTCCCCGTGCGCTGCAACATCAGTTCCTCGCCATGCGTGGGCAAAATGCCGCGCACCAGGACGGCGTCGGGAACACCTTCCGCATTGGTGACGAAATTGAGCATCGAGTGCATGCCATAGCAGAGGAACATGTAGACCACCCCGCCCTCGTGGTACATCATCTCGTTGCGTTGCGTCCGACGACCGCCAAAGGCATGCGAGGCACGGTCGTCAACACCTTTGTAGGCCTCCACTTCCGTAATGATCCCGCCGGCCAATTGCCCATCCTTTATGGTAAAAAGATACTTCCCCAACAAATCGCGGGCAACGGAAAGCACTTCGTTTCGTAAAAAATACGATTTTTGCAGCCGATTCATGGAAGATGAATTTTCGGCAAAATAAAAAAAAAATTTCATAGACTGCAACATTTTTCGACGAAAAACGTCTTGTACATGTCTGCGACAGTATGGTGACAAAAGAAGAACAAAAGCTGATAGATGGATGTATCCGGGGCAACAGCGCGTGCCAGAAGCAGTTGTACCTTGAATATGGTCCGATGGTCAAAGGCATCTGCCGGCGCTATGCCCCCAATGCGGACGAGGCCGAAGATCTGTTCCATGACACCTTTGTCTTCATCCTCACCCACTTCAAAGACTACACGAACATCACCTCGCTCGGCGGATGGATATACCAGATCACGGTGAACAAAGCGTTGGATTACTGCCGCAAGCGTTCACGACAAAAGACGCAAGCAGTTGAAGACGAGGATTACCCCAGTCCCAGCCTTTCGTCTCCCGTGCCGGAAATACTGTCCATGGAGCAACTGGTGACGTTCATCAACGAGCTGCCAGACCGACAGCGTTTGGCGTTCAACTTGTTCTATATCGACGGGTACTCGCAAAAGGAGATGGAGGATATTCTGGAGGAGAGCGGCACCAACGTGCGGACACTGGTTTTCCGCGCCAAGAACCGTCTGCGGGAACGCATACGGGGATACCTCAACCATGAGGAGTTTGAATTGTAGGATAGAAACTGAATCTTGAAACAACGACACGATCATAACGACAAAGACATGAAGCTGAAAGACCAATTCGAGAAATACACTCAACCGGTGGACGAGTCCGGATGGGAAGCCATCTCCCAAGACCCCGCGTTGGTGAAATACAATCGGGGAAGAGCCCTACGCCGTATCTGCGGTTACGGCATCCCCGCCGCCGTGGTTACCGCCGCCCTCGTCACTGCGCTAACCCTGGGCATGCGCCATGCCGAAACGCCTGCGTCGGAAGTCCCCACTCCCACCCCGCAAGCCGCACCCGCGCCCGCCGCAACCCCGGCCCCAACAACAAAGACCCTCACGCCGTCCACCACAAGCACCCCCGACATTCCCTCATCCACCACATCCTTCTTTGGCGAACCTGAATCGCCCCGCACTGTCAGTGCACCTGCGGACGCCGAAACACAAAGCCCAAAATCCAAGTCTACAAACGAGTTGCAGCAAAACCCGAATGTCACCATCCCCGCTGTCGTGGACTTAAAACCTGCACCTTCTGCCAAACAGACGGAGAGCTTTGGCGACACCCCCACCCCATCAACTCCCGAAATCACCCTTGACGAGCAGAAGAGTCAGGAAGTCGAGCCTGAGGAACCCGTCAGCGAATCAGAGTTTGTCTTCTTTGTACCCAACGCTTTCACTCCAAACCATGACGGTCTGAATGACAAATTATACATCACGGCCAATTTTGAGCCGAAGACCTACGAAATGGCCGTCTACAACCGCCGCGGGGAGATGGTTTTCCACACACGCGATCTCGAGGCCGGCTGGGACGGAACCTCGCAAGGGAAGGAACTCGCCGGTGAAATATACACCTACATCATCAAATACACCGACCCGGACGGCAAGTTGCTGAACCGGCGCGGTCAAGTAATGCTCATCCGGTAAAATAACATGACAACACACTTAGACAGAAGCATTGCTCCCGAACGGCATCCTGTCACGAACATAAGCCTCGTCCCTCCCCAACGCCATAACCTGCCCAACGGGATACCTGTTTTCATCATCGACAACCCCACCCTCGACCTCATCCATCTGAACATTGAGCTCTCGGTGGGGTCGTTGCATGAGACTGTCAAGCACGCTCTACGCTTCGCCTATTTCCTGCTCAAGGAAAGCTCTCCCCGCCACACAGCCGCCGAGATGGACGGGCTGCTCGACTTTCACGGGGCCACCTACGGCGTTTCGGTCACCCTCGACAGAATCCAGCTCAAGATAACCATTCCCAAAAAGACTGTGCCGCACATTCTGCCGGCCATCTTCGAGTTTATTTCGTCCCCCACCTATCGAGAAGAGAACCTTGAGTTATACAAAGAACGAAAAATCAAGGATTTAGAATACTCTTCCCAAAAGATGGACGTACGTTGCTCGCAATTAGCCTTGCATGCACTTTTTGGAGACGCCTTAGCTGCGGGACGGTTTTCGACCCCTGAGACCATGCGGGCGGTGACCATTGAGCAGATGGAGGCGTGCCACCGCGCCACATTCTGCGCGGAGAACATGCGCATCTATGCCACAGGCAATTTCGACGGCACCTTGGAGCGCTGCATCGACGAACTGTTCAGTCAAACGCCTCATGGCACGCCCGCACCTCGCATTCACGACCTCGCCCTTTTCAAGGAGAGCAAGCCCCTCATTCAGGAAGAGCGGCACGACAGCATACAATCCTCCATCATGATCTGCCGCCCTGCCATCGGTTTCGCAGATCCAAGCCGCCGTGACTTGACCATCCTGTCCACGCTCACCGGAGGATATTTCGGGTCCCGCCTCATGCAGCGGCTTCGCGAAAAAGAGGGCTACACCTACGGCGCATACGCAGACCTCACCTTCTTCGGCAACCAGTCGCTCTTCTCCATCAGCAGCGACGTGAATGCCCAAGACACCCGCGCAGCCGTCGACGCCTGCTTCGAGGAGATGGCGATACTCTGCCAGGAGCCCGTCGGTGAAGAGGAACTCAGCCTAGTGCGACGACATATCGAAGGGAGCCTTCTTCGCGATGTGGAGAACTCGGTATCTTACATGAGAAAAATTGCACATTGGCACGCCCGCGGACTCGACGAAAAAGAATTCCAGACCATGCTCCGACACGTTAACGACATCACGGCGGAACAGATTCAAGAATTATCAAAAAAATTCTTTGAATACAATAAATTCACCAAAATCATCGTTGGTAATATTTTATAACAACAAAGGATTATGCGGAAAGTTCTATGTATGGTTTTGCTATTGGTCGCTGTGGCACAAGCGGTACTCGGCTTTGAGCCACCCACACTGCAATGCTTGCAACTCAACGATGCCACACACTTGCATGTTACATGGAGCAATTCCGCAGATTGCAGCCAGTTCATCTCCTATGACTTTTACGTCAACGGGACTTTCTGTGAATCCTATACAGCCAGTCTCCCCTACACCCTCTGCAACTACAGCGGTCGCGATGTTCTGGTCACACCGGCAGCAATTTACTCCTGCTACATTGTTGCACGCGACTCAACCGGTGGCTCATGGCAATCCAACACCTTGCAAATGCCGAACTTGACCGTCACGGTCAGCACCGACAGCTCGTTGGTGACCCTCGACTGGGAGTCTCCATCGTCAGGGACATTGGGCGGCACGTGGGGCGATTCGTTCCAGATTTTCAAACGTCACTATTACGAGAACGAGTTCCCACAGCTCCCATTCGCAACCGTACCCAACTCCATCACCACATACACCGATGCCGCAGATGTTTGCTACAACAACGTCTACTATCGCGTCAGCATTTCTAACCGATATCAGATCGGAGACTCCCTGTTCAGCACCTGTCCCTTTTCGACCTCCATCGGCTCGGCCTACGTCGTAGACCGCACCCAACCCAACCCGCCTGTGTTGGACAGCGTCACGGTGGACGAGCAGAACCGCGTGGGTCTTGGATTTCACGCGCCCGATCCTGCCATGTACGGTTTCATCACCTATTATGAAGGCAACAACGGATGGGTGCCCATCGACACCATTTTCAACACCACCTATTGGATCGACCCTGACGGCAGTCAACGCTGCTACCGCCTTGCCGTACTCGACTCTTGTTTCAACAGCTCTTCCATAACCATAGACGAGCAGTGCAATATCAACCTGCGCGTTGATCAGATAGATGCCTGTAACAAGACGGCAACCCTCAGCTGGAGCAGCTATTCCCATTTGCAGGGTGGCATCGGCGAGTACGAGGTTTTCCTCAGCACCGACAACGGAGCCCATTACCAGAGTGTCGCAACCCTCACGGGCAACAGTTACACGCTCGCGAACTTGCAACTCAACACTGATTATAGAGCATTCGTGCGCGTACACAACACCGGCCATACGATTTCAGCCTCCAGCAATCGAAAGAACTTCACATTGGAATCAACGGTTTCCGCCGACATGACGCACATCCGTTCCGTCTCGGTCGTCAACAACCATCATATTGAGGTTGTTGTTCACACCAGCGGCGACACGCTGCCCTTCAGCGAGATATACCTGCAACGCAGCGACAATGCTTCGGACTTCACCACCATCCTCACCCAGCCGTATCACCCTGAAAGTGGCTACACATTTACAGACGCAACCGCAGATTTCAAAAAACATACCTACTATTATCGCACTTGTGTGCTCAATTCCTGCAACACGGAGGGCGGCTTCTCCAACGTGGAGCACAACATCCTGCTGCAAGGCGAAGCCACCACTGCGCAAGAGAATGTCCTGCAATGGGTCAACTACGGCGACGGTCCCAACGACGTGCAGCAATACACCATCTCAAGATGCACTGAGTTCGACCCTGTTTTCAACGAGTTACCCGTATTTTTGTCGCCGTCATCCATCAACACGTTCCATGACGACGTGTCAGCCCTGTTCGAGAGCGGGTCAAAGTTCACCTACTTCGTGACAGCACAACCCGAGCCGGATGAATATGGGTTCAACGACCTCAGCGTATCGAACCACGTCACGCTGCAACAAATGCCTAACACATACATTCCCAACGCCTTTACGCCGTTGGAAGCATATAACAACGTTTTCCTGCCCGCCAACACGTTTGTCTCCGGGGATCAATATTACTTACGCATTTACACCCGCACGGGGGAACTCATTTTCATATCCCGTGATCCCAACATAGGCTGGGACGGCCGTGCAAAGGGCAAACTCTGCCACACCGGCGTGTACATTTACAAGTTGAACTACACGCGCCCGGACGGCACACTTTTCGAGAAAACGGGAACCGTGACACTCCTGTGGTAGTTCGTACCACTCTCTTTTATGCAGAAAGAATGACGAAGGCTATGGCAGTCGTCACTGGTTAGTCAGCATCCAAAACACAGCCGGTTGGACAGTGACGTGGTAGTTTCCACTTTCGAGCATTTCGCCCTCCACCTCACCACGACACAGGGTGTCGCAAATGATATCAACACTTTTTGCACGACATGTTTTGATGAGGCCTTTGGATTTCTTGATGTGTTTGCCGGAAAAAACAGACAACATCAGCCAAAACAAGCGCAGATAGCTGAGATGAGGGATAATCACGACATCCAGCAAGCCATCATCGGGCTGGGCGTCTGGAGCCTGACGCATGCCGCCGCCATTGTACTGGCAATTAGCCGCGACAGCAAGGAAAGTCTTGTCTTGAAACGAAAAACCTGGTGTTTCAATTTTAACAGGCACGCTTTTATAGCCAAACAGACAGCGGAACAGACTCACAATGTAGACAGAGAGGCCAAGAAAATGGGGCTTGCTTTGTTGTGTGTCATAAATCACTTCTGCATCGAAGCCAAAGCCCGCGATGTTGATAAAGAAACGGTCTGCCACGGAGACACCCCCGCGCAGGGTCTGCACATGACCCACATCATGGCGCATAAATTTGCCTTTGAGAAAGACCTCAACACAATCGTCCAATCGGGTGGGATACTGATGGGTGCGGGCCCAGTCGTTGCCTCGTCCCAAAGGAATCACGGCTAAACAAACATCATGGATGTCGGCATTAGAGCGCATGATGCCGTCAACAACTTCATTGATAGATCCGTCTCCGCCGACCACTAACAAGTGGTGCGAACCTGCATCGCAGAGTTGTTTGGCAATCACGATGGCGTCACCCCGCGCAGCCGTGGGGTGCATCTCATACCGCACACGCTCCGCATCCAACCGTGTCGCCACCTTTGCCCAATGTTTCATGCACTTGCCTTCGAGAGCATTGGGGTTGATGATGACATGCCACGTATAGTCAAGAACACTAAAGTTGCAAAAATCCATAGTATGAAACAAATGAGAAAAGGCGTCAAGTCAACAGCTTGCCTGACGCCTTTTGTATTCTTGTCAGTGAATAATCCTTAGTTTTTCGCAACTCTGATGGAACTGACACCCTTTTCCGTGGTGACACGGAAAATGTACATTCCATTGGCGAGGCCGCTGAGCGAAACCTCGTGCACGTCACCAGCTACAGAGGAGACTTTTTGTCCCTGCAGGTTATAAATCTCCACCATTTGAATGTCGTTGCCGGAAATCTGGACCCTGTCGGATGCAGGGTTAGGATAAACAACGATATCTTCGTCTTCAACATCATCGATACCCACGGTAGTCACAGAGCACATGCCGCTGGCTTCGCTGGTGAAGCTGCTGCCCGTGATGTTGAAAAGCAGTGTTCCGTCTGCACCATATAGACGCAAGTAGCCGTTGGTGATGCCGTCGCCGTAGGAGTCGAGTACCTGAATACGATAGCAACCCGTTTGAGTCGGTGTGAACGGAAATTCATGCACAGTGTTGTTCGTAAAGTTGCTGCTTGATTGGAAAACATTGCCGTCAGGACCATAAACCTTATAAGATGTCTCACTTGCATAACCATCTGTCTTGATCTTGATCGTCATGGTTCCACTGCCTTCCGCCAACACTTTCTTAATGGTTGTGCTCATTTGCGTGCCATCGTACGACTGTCCGTTGGCTGACGTGATACGGACTTTCACCTGTTGGTTCACATTCGTGCTCACGGTGAAAGCCGGCAGGTCGATGGTTGCAGTTTGCATGGACGGAATATCGCCCGTCCAATTATAGGCTTGGGGAGTTCCATTGGCAACAATATATTCAAAAGACAAGGAGGTAAGACTCTCGGAGCCGGAGTTCAACACTGCGACATTGACACTTGCATTGTCAGAGCAGTCCAAAGCTGTTGTGTTGGTCACAGCATTAAGACGCGGATAAATAGCCGGCATATTGAGATGGGTGATCTGAGCCTCGCAACCCGTCAGGATCTCTTGATGGCCTTGGGCCACGAAAGCGATGAAATGAAGGTCTTCCAGAAGGGCCGGAATGGCATTGGGAGAGCCAAGGTTGGCAGGAATGGTGTAGTTGTACACCTTTTCCACAAAAGAGCCTTGGGTCGTGGTGGTGATTTCCTCGCCCCACTGGCCCGTGATGAGGTGGCGCAACATGTGCATGTGGCGGTATTGGTTGCCCACGACTTGATCGGGATTCAAGCTCATGCCAACTTGATTACCCAAGACATTGTCTTGAATAATAGCCACATTGAGCATATTGGTTGGATTAGCCTCATTGGCAGTGTAGTAAAGCTGAACAGTAAGGGTCAGTTGACGGGTGGACCAATCCAAGGTGCCCTGTGCCGCAATGTTGACCGGGGATGACATGCTTAGGATCTGGTTGGCAGCCGAAGCCCAGGCACTTCTGCTCAATGCAGTTGCACTGCCAGAGAAAACATGGCGGTTCACCGTACCAGAGGGATAGCCGTCAAGTTGGGTCTGATTGGCCAATGCGGTACCGAACTGGGTTGTGTAGGTGTTGGCGGCATAAGAGCCTGCGTGAACATTGATCACAAAGACCTCTCCCGGATGCTGGGCCGCAAGTTCATTGGCCATTCTGTGTCCATCAGGGCACCACGTGCAGTTTATACCCGTGTATTCTTCCAAAACAACCTTCTTGTTAGAGGGGGTTGTGGACACGAATTGATCCGACTGCGCAGACAACATCGTCACAGAAAGCAGTCCTAAAGCAATAATAGATAAAATTTTTTTCATAAAAAACGTGTTTTAGATTATTAATTTTAATTCTTTTTTTTCGTTTTTAACGAGCGCAAAGATACAAAAAAAAGAGACGACAATCATCTCTTCAAAAAAATAAATATAACATTCAGAAGACAACGTCACTCCCCTTTTTCCTTAAGCGCAGCCAAAGCCTTTTCCGCGGCAGCTTGCTCGGCCTGCTTCACGGACTTGCCCAGTCCCTGCGTCAGTTTTTTGCCATCCAAGGAGAGAACCGCCATATAATGAGGATCTTTTCGGCTGTCGGAAGATTGGACCTCGAACGAAACCTTATGGTGGTTGTGCTGCGCCCAGATGAATAGCCGGCTTTTGTAATCGTCGTCCTCTTGATAGACAGCATCCATGTCAAGGTGTGCCAAGAAAATGTTGCGGAGGATGATGTCGTAAGTTTTCTTAAAGCCCTGGTCGATGTAAATAGCGCCGACCACGGCCTCGAAAGCGTTCCCGTTGGGGGTATTGGAGGATATGTGGTTATCCATGCGCATCATTTCCGGCAAGCCGATCTTCCGGGCCAGGTTGTTGAGGCGATTGCGGTTGACGAGCTTGGAGCGCATGCGCGTGAGCACGCCTTCCGACTCAAGCGGGTATTTATGATAGAGAAAATCGGCGATGATGGTACCGAGGATGGCGTCGCCGAGATATTCAAGCCGTTCATTATTCAAACGACCTGCAACCGCATCATTGGCAGATGCGGATCTGTGGGTGAGGGCGATCTTGAAAGGATCCACGTTCCGAACACGGAAACCGAAAATATTTCGGAAGTATCGCTTTATCTCCCTGTCCGTATGTTCCATATTCTACTGGTGGAACTTTTTATACAAAAGGGTCACATTATGGCCGCCGAAGCCGAAAGAGTTGGAAATGGCGGCATTGACTTCGCATCGCACGGGGCCGTGGGCTGCGAAATTCCAATCCTGCGGGATTTGGGGATCGAGGTTTTCAAGGTTAATGGTGGGATGGACCATGCCATCTCGCATGGACATCAGTATGGCGATGCTCTCCACGGCGGGGCCGGCACCCATCAGATGGCCGATCATGGACTTGGTGGAGTTGAGCACCATTCGGGTCACATGTTCGCCAAAGACCTCGCGGACGGCAAAGCATTCGGCTAGGTCGCCCAATGGAGTGGAGGTGCCGTGCATGTTCACATAGTCAATTTCATCGGGCGACATCTGAGCATCTTGCAAAGCCAAGCGCATCGACATGACTGCGCCGGAGCCATGCGGGTCCGGGGCGGTGGCATTGTATGCGTCCGCCGACATGCCCACGCCACACAATTCGCAGTATATATGGGCATTGCGGGCCAAGGCATGGTCGAGGGTTTCCAAGACCAGCACGCCCGCGCCTTCTCCGATGACAAAGCCGTCACGCCCAGTGTCAAACGGGCGCGAGGCATGCAGGGGATCGTCGTTGCGGGTCGAAAGGGCGCGCATGGAGTTGAAGCCGCCCACAGCGCCTTCCACGACAGCGGCTTCGGAGCCACCCGTTATAATGACATCGGCCTTGCCAAGTTGAAGCATGTGCAAGGCATCGCCGATGGCATTGCCTGCGGAAGCGCAGGCCGACGTGGTCACGTAGTTGGGGCCACGGAATCCGAAGCGCAACGAGATGTATCCCGTCACCATGTCGGCCAGCACTTTCAACAGAAGATAAGGACTGAATCTGGGGATTCTTCCATTTTCGACGAAGACGTTTGCCGTCTCCATCATGGAAGTGAAACCGCCCACGCCCGTGCCCATGATGACGCCCACGCGATCCTTGTCGACCGTCTCCAAATCCAGCCCTGAATCCTGCAGGGCTTCGAGAGTTGCGACAATAGCATATTGGGCGCAGGGATCCATCCGCTGCGCCTCTTTGCGTGGCAGGTAGTTCAACACGTCAAAATCCTTCAGCTCGCAAGCGAACTGAGTCCTGAAATTCTCTGCATCGAAACGGGTAATGGGGCCTGCACCTGAAACGCCTTTCAGCAATGCATCCCAATAGGTCTCAACAGTCAAACCTATTGGCGTAAGAGCACCCAAACCGGTAACAACTACTCGTTTGAGGTCCATTTATCCTACGAGGGGGATATATAATGTACAGGGTAGACGGGAAGATGTCGAAGGCTTTTATGCCTCTTTCAAGTGTTCCTCAATGTAAGTGACAGCATCACCGACAGTCTGAATCTTTTCAGCATCTTCGTCCGGAATCTTCACGCCAAAGACGTTCTCGAATTCCATAATCAGCTCGACCTGATCCAAGGAGTCAGCTCCAAGATCGTTGGCGAAGCTCTTTTCTGGCGTCACTTCAGCGGCATCGTAACTAAGTCTATCCGCAATGATTGACTGTACTTTTTCTAAAATTTCTGACATAGTATTTCATTTTAAAATGGGCGGCAAAAATACAAAAAAAATAAAACCAATGCACACCACTCCAAAAATGATATTGCAAAACCTCAAACCCATTCCTTCCATTGCGCGTGTCTTTTTTCCAAAACAATCCATTTTTTCTCCAAAACAGACCCTGGAAGACGCCCTTAACCACCCGTCAGCCTCGTCAAAAAAGTTGAATCGGACTAAAAAAGCGATTTTATCATTCTGAATATCAGCCATTTGATAAAAATAAAAAAAATTACGCCAAATACATGGCTTGGAATTAAAAAAAACGTATTTTTGCAGCCTCAAAACAAAGCGAGTTCTTTGACAAATGCAGTGCCGATATAGCTCAGTTGGTAGAGCAGCTGATTTGTAATCAGCCGGTCGTGGGTTCAAGTCCCTCTATCGGCTCTTCGGCACCAAGAAACACAAAATGGGAGAGTTCCAGAGCGGTCAAATGGGACAGACTGTAAATCTGCTGGCTAAGCCTTCGGAGGTTCGAATCCTTCCTCTCCCACTTTTTTTCTCCGCTGCGGAAGTAGCTCATTTGGTAGAGCGACAGCCTTCCAAGCTGTAGGTGGCGGGTTCGAGCCCCGTTTTCCGCTCACATTTTTCATATCATTATATTTAATTACATTATTTGTTTTGCTCCGAGATGCGTTGTTTAACGCATCTTTTTTTATGCCCTTCCATAAGGGTCGGCTATCCGTTTTTTTTGTAAGTTTGCCGCCCTAAACAAACGACCTATGCACCCTATCGAACAAATCCTCAACACCCTCGACAACCGCAAGATCATCATCCTCGGATTCGGCAAGGAGGGCGTTTCCACTTATCGTTTCATCCGCAGATATTTCCCCGACATGCCACTCACCGTGGCAGATGCTAACGCAAACCTGAAAACCGATGAGTTCGTTGATCCCAAGTTGACTTTCGTCAAAGGAACGGGCTACGACCAGAACCTGAACGACTACGACCTCATCCTCAAGACACCCGGGGTCAGCTTCAACCACGTCAACTACTTCATCGAGCCCAACCGGATCACCTCGCAAACAGACCTTTTCCTAAAGGCCTACCACAAACAGGTCGTCGGTGTCACGGGCACGAAGGGCAAAAGCACCACCGCCTCGCTCATCCACCACCTGCTGCGACATGCCGGGCGCAAGGCCGTCCTCGCTGGCAACATCGGCGTCCCGTTCTTCGACATCCTTGAAAGTCTCGACGACCAGACCATCGTCGTGGCAGAACTCTCCGCCCACCAGTTAGAGTTCATCCACCGCTCGCCCGACTACGCCGTGCTGCTCAACCTCTACCAAGAGCACCTCGACCATTTCAACTCCTTCAACAACTACCAGATCGCGAAACTCAACATCACCCGTTTCCAGGAAGAGCGTCAATTTCTGGTCTACAATGGCGACGATGAGCATATCCCCGCTCTCATCAAGAGCTACAACCTCAACCGGGACCGCTGCATCTTCGGCAGCGAGCCACAAGACGGCCCGTACGCCTGCTGCCGCGACGGCATCGTCCATTTCGCCATCTCCGGCCATCTGGAAGACGAGTACGATCTCTCGCACTATCACAACCTGCCCGGAACCCACAACTATTACAACATCATGGCCGCCATTGCCATCTGCCGCAAACTCGGCCTCGACCATAACCAAATCATGCAAGGCCTCAACACCTTCCATGGCCTGCCCAACCGAATTGAATACATCGGGCACCACAACGGCATCGCCTTTTACAACGACAGCATCTCCACCATCCCCGAGGCCACTGTCGCCGCCGTGAAAGCCCTGCGCCATGTGGACACCCTCATTCTCGGCGGCTATGACCGCGGCATCGAATACGGACTCCTGCTCGACTTCTTCAAGGAGAACCCCATGACCAACATCGCCTTCACCGGTCCCGCCGGCGAACGCATCCTCCATGAATGGCAGGCCTCCGACACCCCGATGCCGAAGAACCATATCCTCGAAAACGACTTCCGCAAAATCGTCGATTTCGCCTTCAAGAAGACTGAAGCAGGCAAAATCGTTCTTCTCTCCCCTGCCGCCGCCTCTTACGACCAATTCAAGAACTTCGAGGAGCGAGGACGCGTCTTCACACAGCTCGTGCGCGAACACACGAACAAATAGGCTCTCTCAACTCCCTGTTCCCCTAACCACTGTATTCATGAAGAGGATATCCCTATTTCTCATCACACTCTGGATGCTTTGCGGATATGCAAGCGCCCAGCACCAACTGATCTACCGCGCCTTCACCCTCGGCGGCGACGGCGACACCTCCCTGACCAAAGTCCTGGCGGAGGGGGAGCGCGTGCGAATAGAGTCGGGCAACGACCCCGTGGCGAACCCCGTCCCCGGCACGGCCACCCACTACACCTACATCGACTACGCCGCCGACACCATCATCAGCCAGCTGGTCTATTCCCCCGCGGAGCAGTACTGCTGCGGCAGTGACCTTCCCTCCAACGAATACAGCGAAGAGGGCACCGAGAAAATCAACGGATACCAATGTACCAAATATAAGATTGTGCTCTTCTCGAACACGATAGAGCTGTGGGTCACCCGCGACCTGAGACTCCGGGCCACGCCCATCGCCTCGTTCGCCGACCTGCCGGGCGTTCTGGTGCAGTACCGACGCAACGGCAACGCCGTGATGCAACTCGCCGAGGTGCAGAAGCTGCGCCCCTTCAAGGAGCCGCTCTTCCCGGGCAACGACCTCCACCACTTCGGAGAGGTGCTCACCCGCGCACAGCTCGGCAACCTGGAGAAGGAGAAGTTGGTCATCACCGTGCCGATCTTCGACGAGGCGCAGATCTGCTTCAACCCCAGGATTGCCGTGCCGCAGACGGTCGGCTTCGATACCACCCTGTCGTTTGCCAACGGCACAGTCGTGCTCAAGCGCCTCCATTGGCGGCAGTTGCCCGCCCACTACAGGCTCTTCGCCGAGGTGACGCAATACTCCAACGGCGACGCCTACGACCGCACGGGCTCCATCTTCCTCATCCCCACCAGGCGCGGGCAGAGTTTCCTTGATGCCCTCAAGGCCAATGGGGCGGACGTGCTGCCCTCCTTCACGGACAAAGAGGGCGGCAAGTACCAGGGTATGGTGCTGACCGAACGCTACCAGCCCTTGGTGGAGCTCATCCGCTTCTTCACACCCTTCGGCATCCGGCATTATAACCAATACCGCTCGCTCGGCGACCGCGATTGGGCCACCGAAACCCGTTACAAGCAGGACATCAGCGACCTGCAGGCCGCCTTTGGCGACGAGGTGCTCATCGGCGCCTTCATCGGCAACTACGATGGCGGCGGGCACAAGCTGTCGCTTACCTTGAAGGCATACCCTGAGGAGGAGACCTGGGACACGGCAGGACTGCACAAGCGGTTTGTACTCCCGCTCTTCAACACCTGCAATGTGATGGAGATGGCGGGACAGAACTATGGCCGTTTCTTCCGCACCGACTCGCTGACGGTCAGCTTCGACGTGCCCGAGGGGACGGAGCAGCTCACCTTGCGGTACATCACCACGGGGCACGGCGGCTGGGACAACGGCGACGAGTTCGTGCCCAAAGCCAACACCATCCTCATTGACGGGCAGGTGCGCTACATCTACACGCCGTGGCGCTGCGACTGCGGCACGCACCGTGCACTGAACCCGGCCTCCGGCAACTTCTGGAACGGGCTTTCCTCCTCCGACTACTCGCGCTCGGGCTGGTGTCCGGGCACGGCCACGCAGCCCACATACTTCGACCTCTCCGACCTGAAGCCCGGCCGGCACACACTCACGGTGGCCATCCCGCAAGGCGCGCCCGAGGGTGGCAGCTTCAGTGCCTGGAACGTGTCAGGAGTGCTGGTGGGGGTGAAAAAGTGACATCACTTTTTTTTGTACTTTTGCAGCGATTTTGCGTGCTCGCGGGCACGCGCCCTCAAAACCACCAAGATGACCTACGAAAAGCAGCTGACACACCCCATATACGCCATCGTGGCGAAGGCCGCCGACCAGCTCGGCCTGACAGCGTACGTGGTGGGCGGAGTGGTGCGCGACATCCTGCTGCGCCGCCACAACACTGACATCGACATCGTCACCGTTGGCAGCGGCATCCAGCTGGCCAAGGCCGCCGCCGCACTCATCTCCCCCGACCTGCACGTCAACGTCTATAAGAACTTCGGCACCGCCCAGTTTCCCTACGAGGAGTGCGACGTGGAGTTCGTGGGCGCCCGCCGCGAGTCGTACAGCCACGACTCCCGCAAACCCGTGGTAGAAGACGGCACCCTGGAGGACGACCAGCTGCGGCGCGACTTCACCATCAACGCCTTGGCCATCGCCCTCAACGGCGAACAGGCCTTCCAGCTCATCGACCCCTTCAACGGCATCGGCGACCTGCAAGCCAAGATCATCCGCACCCCCTGCGACCCCGACAAGACCTTCTCCGACGACCCGCTGCGGATGATGCGCGCCGTGCGCTTCGCCACCCAGCTCAACTTCGACATACACCCCGACACACTTGCCTCCATCAAGCGCAACGCCTACCGCTTGGAAATCATCTCCAACGAACGCATCATCGAGGAGTTCAACAAGATACTCCGCTGCATCCGCCCCTCGCGCGGCATCAAGCTGCTGGACGAGTGCGGACTGCTCGAACGATTCCTGCCCGAAATGGAGGCCCTCAAAGGCGTGGAGCACATCAACGGGCAAGGGCACAAGGACAACTACCTGCACACCCTCGAGGTGGTGGACAACATCGCCATGTCCTCCACCAACGTCTGGCTCGTGTGGGCGGCCCTGCTGCACGACATCGCCAAGCCCGTCACCAAGCGCTTCGTGCCCGGCACAGGGTGGACCTTCCACGGCCACGATGCCGTGGGCGCCAAAATGGTGGTCTCCATCTTCCGCCGGCTCCACATGCCCGCCAACGAGAAGATGAAGTACGTGCAGAAGCTCGTTGGCCTGCACCTCCGCCCCATCGCATTGGTGGAGGACGAGGTCACCGACTCGGCTGTGCGCCGTCTGCTCTTCGAGGCCGGCGACGACATCGACGACCTGATGCGCCTCTGCGAAGCCGACGTCACCTCCAAGAACTCCGCCAAGATACAGCGCTGCTTCGACAACTTCGCCAAGGTGCGCGAAAAGCTCGTCGAGATCGAGGAAAAGGACAAGCTCCGCAACTGGCGCCCGCCCTTCGACGGACAAGACATCATGACCGCTTTTAACATCAACCCGAGTCGCGAAATCGGCATCATCAAGGAGGCCGTCTGCAACGCCATCCTCGACGGCGAAATCGAAAATTCACGCCCTGCCGCCCTTCAGCGCATGGTTGAAGAGGGTGAAAAACTGGGGCTCACGCTCGTCAAAAAACCCGAATAAATGAATATCCAAAAGACAATCCTATTGCTTTTGCTGCCCTTGCTGCTCCTTTCCGGATGCAAGAGCAAGAAACAGGTGTTGGAGAAGCCCGCCGACCTCATCAGCCGGAACAAGATGGTGGATATCATTGCAGAGAGCTTCATCATCGAAAGTACCGTGCATTTGGCACCCGACTCCGTCAACCGCCTCTACTTAACCCGCGACTACTACAAAGAGCTCTTCACTCGGCACAATGTCACGCGAGCACAATTCGTGCGCTCCATCGACTACTATATCGGCGAGGAGAATTCCGCCGAGAAACTGCTCACGGACGTTTCCACACGCCTTTCCGAAATGCGAAAGGAGTTGAACGTCCCCGACTCCCTGTCCACCCCTATCGCCCCCGAGAAAGGAAATCCCTTCGTGCCCCCGATACTATAATATAAGACATCGCCTAAACCAAAATCTTTCACGCCATTGATATAATAAAAGCCCATTCGTTCCGTTTATCCTTTGTTAACCAATAAATACAAATGATGAATACGAAAATTCTTTGGGCCGATGACGAAATCGACCTTTTAAAACCCCATATTCTTTTTCTCAAAGCCAAGGGCTACGACGTCATTCCCGCGTTAAGCGGCCGTGAAGCCATCGATATTCTGGAAAAAGAATTCATCAATATCATTTTCCTCGACGAGAACATGCCAGGACTCAGCGGCCTGGAAACACTTCAGCGCATCAAAAAATCGCATCCGCATATTCCCATCGTCATGATCACCAAGAGCGAGGAGGAGCATATCATGGAAGACGCCATCGGCTCCAATATCGCAGACTATTTGATCAAGCCCGTCAACCCCAACCAGATCCTGCTGTGTCTCAAAAAGAACATTGACAAGAGAAACCTGGTGACCACCAAAGTGACCGTCGACTACCAACAGGCATTCCGCGAATTGTCGATGCGCATTTCCGACCATCTCTCCATCCAAGAGTGGTCTGACCTGTACAAGGAACTCGTCAACTGGGAACTGCAAATCGAGAAAATCGAAGACGAGAGTGTTGCGGAGATGTTGGCGGCACAAAAGGAGGAGGCAAACATCCAGTTCTCCAAGTTCGTGCAAGCCCATTATCTGAACTGGGTCAACGGACGAGGCAGCGAGAAGCCCATCCAGTCGCACACCATACTGAAAGACAAGATGTTCCCCTACTTAGAAGAGAACAAGACCGCCTTCCTGTTCGTCATCGACAACCTTCGTTACGACCAATGGCGCAGCATCTACCCTATTCTGCATGACTACTATTATGCAGATGACGAGACCATCTGCTTCAGCATTCTGCCCACGGCCACGCACTACGCGCGCAATGCACTCTTCTCCGGCCTGATGCCCTCCGTCATTGCAAAAAAATACCCGCAGCTATGGCTTAACGAGGGCGACCAAGGCGGCAAGAACCAATATGAGGAGCAGCTGCTCGGCGAATATCTCAAACGTTTCGGCAAGAATATCAAATACTCATATGCCAAGATCCTGAACGCCGACTTTGGCAAGAAAGTCTTCGAAAACTTCCATCAGCTGATGCGCAACCCGTTGAACGTCATTGTCTTCAATTTTGTTGACATGCTTTCCCATGCAGGCACTGACGTGAATGTGGTTCGCGAGCTTGCCGACGATGAGAAATCCTACCGCAGCGTCACCGCCTCCTGGTTCGAGAACTCCATCCTCTTCGACATGCTCAAATACCTCTCCGAGAAGAAAGTGCCCGTGTTTCTCACCACCGACCATGGCACCATCAAGGTCAACCGCCCCCTCAAGATGATCGGCGAACGCGACCTGAACACCAACCTGCGGTATAAGGTGGGGCGCAGCAGCATGGACTACCCCACTCGCGAGGTCTTTGAAATCAAAAACCCCGACGAAGCATTCCTTCCCAAGGAGAGCATGACCCAACGCTTCATCTTCGCCACACGCAACGACTTCTTCGCCTACCAGAACAATTTCAACCAATACGTCAACCTCTACAAGAACACCTTCCAGCATGGCGGTATCTCCATGGAGGAGATGATGATTCCGTTTGTCAAACTACTACCCAAATAGAAACCCTGTCAAAATGTCCAGTCATGAAAACAAGGACGCTCGTCTATCTGTTGGCTCTGGCATGCTTGGTAGCCTCGTGTCGCAAAAAAGAGGCAACCAAGGCCGAAAAGCGTGGCCAGCAAGTCGAGCTCAGCAAGGACGCCGCTGTTTTCAAGGCTGACAAAGATTTCGACCTGTCCACCATCAAGACCAAGGACTTCTACTTTGGCGAAGTGGGTGACAACAGCTATTTCATCATCATCGAACACACCGAGCACAACCGGGTCTCTGGACGCTACTACCCTGTCGTCAAAGGGTCGAACAAGCTCACGGCACACAAGTTCGAGGTGGAGCACAAAAACAGCGAATATCTTTTCTGCACTCCGGACAATGACATCCCCATAGAGTTCGAGATTTCGATGGATGCCGACCATGTGGTGGGATGGTACAAGCCCGCCAACTTTGGCCGCGAGAAGGAGCATCTCACCTTTGAAAAATATCATGATCCCGACTTCCGGATTTCCGAGAGCAAGCGCTATGCGCCCGATTGTCCGTCAGATTTGCTGACATTCACCAAAAAAGCGGACGTGGTTTACGGCAAGGCCAAAGGGTATTGGACATCCAAGCCCATTCAGCACGAGAAGATGGGCAAGACGGTGGTGCAAAGCATCCTTAAAACGGCTTCGGCCAGAAAGAAGGAGCAGAATCTCACCCTTGACCTCTACTTGCCCAACGACACGGCTGTCAAACAGAGGCCGATCATCGTGCTCTTCCATGGCGGGGCGTTCCTTGTCGGCGACAAGGCAGCGCCGACCTCCACCACCTGGTGCGAACATTTTGCAAGCATCGGTTATGTCACGGCATCTGTCAACTACCGCTTGGGATTCAAGCTCTCGAAGGAGGCCATCCAAGAGTGCGGGTACGAGGCCATCCAGGATGCCAACGCCGCCCTGCGTTTCCTGCTCACCCATGCCGAGGAATACGGCATCGACACCAACAATTTCTTTATTGGCGGCACGAGTGCCGGCTCCATCACCGCCCTCGGTTCTGTTTACATGACCGACCGCAAGCACCCGGGCTTTGTGGATGAGTTGGGGTTAAAAGAGAAGGTCGGCGGATTCGAGGCATCTGGGAACAACTGCAAACGCAAGCCCAAAATCAAGGCCATCGCCAACATGTGGGGAGCCGTATATGATCTCGACGAGCTCGACGGTCACAACATCCCCGTCATTTCCTTCCACGGCACTGACGACAATCTCGTGCCCTACGACCAAGGGTTCCCCTTCTCCGAGCTTAAAAGCAAAATCGGAGAGCGCCTGTACGACAAGATGTACGGCTCCAAGGCCATCCACGAGCGCCTTGACTCGCTGAATGTCCTCAATCGTTTCTACCCTATTGCCGAAGCCAAGCACGCACCTTACGAAGATCACAGCGGCAAACCCAACGCCACCTATTTTTTCATCCAGAACAAGCTCCAGAGTTTCTTCTATAAAATCCTATGCAAGGGAAAATCCATCGAACATGACAAGAAAGATCCGCGCATCTATCGCCTCCCTGCTAAAGATGTTGCCTGGAGCAACTGGCAAATTGAAGGCGGGTTTATTGTAGGACAAGAGGGCAACACCGTCACTGTACTATGGCGTTCCGATGCCCCGAAGCGCATCCTTACCGCTGCCGGCGAATGCCAAAACGGGGTACCTTTCCAATGTAAGATTAGTCAATAAGATACGGAGAGGGGTACGCAATATGTTGAGGTTCCGACAGCGGGGCATGGGGTTCCGCCAGCGGAGCTGGCGGAATGGTGCGGGGGGCACGTGGTTAAAAAGGAAGGGGTG
>JAFZZK010000026.1 GCA_017615795.1 Bacteroidales bacterium | reverse complement strand
GGAGAAGACGTCCTCAACGGGCATCAAGAAGTCTTTATCAACGTCACGAGGAGGCAGCGGAATCCAGGTGTCCACAGCGTCCATCAGTTCGACGATCTTCTCAACCCATTTCGGTTCGAGGTTCAAGCCACCGAGAGCGGAACCACGGATAACGGGGGTGTTGTCACCGTCGAAACCGTAGAAGGAAAGGAGCTCACGGATTTCCATTTCAACGAGGTCGAGCAACTCGGGGTCGTCAACCAAGTCAACCTTGTTCATGAAAACAACCATTCTGGGAACACCGACTTGCTTGGCAAGAAGAATGTGTTCACGAGTCTGCGGCATCGGACCATCAGTGGCGGCCACAACGAGGATAGCACCATCCATCTGGGCGGCACCGGTAACCATGTTCTTCACATAGTCGGCGTGACCCGGACAGTCAACGTGTGCATAGTGACGGGAAGCGGTCTGATACTCAATGTGAGCAGTGTTGATGGTAATACCACGCTCTTTCTCCTCAGGAGCATTATCGATAGAATCGAAAGATCTGAGCTCAGAGAGACCTTTTTCAGCCAACACAGTGGTGATGGCAGCGGTCAAAGTGGTCTTGCCGTGGTCAATGTGACCGATGGTACCCACGTTAACGTGGGGTTTAGTACGTTCAAATTTCTCTTTTGCCATTTTTTTCTATAAATTTGTTGTGAATAATTTTTGAGTTGAAGGGTCTCGATTAACAATAAAAAAAAGAGCCGTTGACGAGAGTTGAACTCGTGACCCCCTCCTTACCAAGGAGGTACTCTACCACTGAGCTACAACGGCTTTTTTAGGTATTAAATAAAGAACGCTTCTTTATCTCGTTTTGAGCGTGCAAAAATACATTATTTTTTTGAATACGCCCACTTTTTGTGCTAATTTTTTTTATCAGATTGTAACTTGTTGATAGTTAGTAATAAACTTTTTCTCCAATAGGGGATTTCGACGCCCTCTTTTGTCTTGATGAGACTCAAATCGAAGACAGAATAGGCGGGTCTTGTCGCTTTTGTGGGATATTGTGACGTAAAGATGGGATTGACGCGGCAGGGGAGTCCGGCCATTTCCATGACCGCCGTCGCAAGGTCATACCAACTAGCCGTGCCCTCGTTGGCGAAATGATAAATGGTGACGCCTGCTTCCTTCCGGGTGTCCGGCAAAATGGCAAGGATGGCACGCGCCAGGTCGCCGGCGTAGGTGGGACCGCCCACCTGGTCGCACACGACATTAACCTCGGCAAGTTCCGCGCCGATCTTCAACATGGTCTTGACGAAATTATGGCCATATTCGGAATACAGCCACGACGTGCGGATGATGGTGGCACTGCAGCCACTCTCCCGAATGGCCTTCTCACTCTCGGCCTTGGTGCGGCCATACACCGACTTGGGCGCCACAGGTGCATCCACAGGGTAAGGGTGGCAGGCCTCGCCCGAAAACACATAGTCGGTGGAGATGTGTACCAGATGGCAGTTGTGGCGCTTGGCGGCTTCGGCCAGCAGAGCCACGGCATCACGGTTGATGCGGAAAGCAGTCTCCACCTCGTCCTCCGCCTTGTCCACCGCCGTGTATGCGGCGGCATTGATAATAATGTCGATCCTATTATCAAGAATATATGTATCTATTGCCAATGCATCGGTGATGTCCAATTCCTCCACATCGGTATAGAAGAAGCAATAGCGGTCTTTATATCCCTCCGCCAAATCGCGCAGACAACTACCTAACTGCCCGTTCGCCCCAGTAATCAATATGTTTTTCATAAGATAATAGTTTTATCTATTCCAACTCAACTGTTTCCCTGAACATCGGCACCTGCGTCTTCTTGAACCCTGCCTCGGCCAGGTGCTTGGCGTATGCCTGGCGCACGCCCTCTTCGCCGTGGACGATGAAAATCTTCTTGAGGCGGCGGTTGCCCTTTTGGCAGGAGAGGTAGCGGATGAGCTCTTGGTAGTCGCCGTGGCCGGAGTAGGCGTCGATGCGCTCGAGGTGCGCCTTGACCTTGTACATCTCGCCGAAGATGGAGACCTCCGTGTCGCCACGCATGATCTTGGCGCCAAGGGTGGATGGAGAGCAATAGCCCACACAAAGGATGGTGGTCTTGGGATTCTCGATATTGTTGGCCAAATGATGCTTGATACGTCCTGCCTCCATCATGCCCGATGCGGAGATGATGATGCAAGGACGGTTGTACTCGTTGAGTCGTTTGGAGTCGTCAACGGTACGCACGTATGTGAGGTTGTCGAAGCCGAAGGGATCTTTGGTGTTTTCCATAAACTGCCGAAGGTCGGCATTGAAATTCTCGTCGTGCAGCCGGTAAATATTGGTGGCTGAACATGCCAGCGGGCTGTCGACAAACACTTCGATGTCAGGCAGGTCGCCGGCTTTGTTGAGACGATGGAGGGCATATACAATCTCCTGAGTCCTGCCGATGGCGAACGAGGGGATGAGCAGTTTGCCGAGACGTTTGGCGCAGGCATCGCGGACGACGAGCATAAGCTGCTGGTCGGCGTCGTCAAGGGTGGAGTGCAGGCGGTCGCCGTAGGTGGACTCCGTGATGATGTAGTCGGCAAACGGGAATGGTTCAGGATCGGGAAGGATGCGCTTGTCGTAGCGCCCCACATCGCCCGTGTAGCAAAGTGTGCGGGTTTTGCGCCCTTCCTTGAAGGTGATGTAAACAGCACTGCTGCCGAGCATGTGTCCGGTCTCGATAAACTGTATGGAGATATCCGGGGTGATGTTGAACGTCAAATCACGGGGTATGCTGATAAACAGCGACATGCACTCCGCAGCATCTTTCTCGTTATAGATAGGCTCGATAGGCTCCTTGCCGACGCGGTCTTTTTTCTTGTTGAATTGTCTGGCATCGGCCTCCTGGATGCGCCCCGAGTCGGCCAGCATGATGGCGCACAAGTCGCGGGTAGCCGGGGTGCAGAAGACCTTGCCGCGGAACCCCAGCTTATAAATATAAGGTATAAGGCCGGAGTGGTCGATGTGGGCGTGCGACAACAGGATGAAATCCACCTCTTTGGGGTCGAAGCCCAAGTCACGGTTCATCCCGTCGGTTTCAAGGCCTTTGCCCTGATACATGCCGCAATCGAGCAGTATCTTAACACCTTTCTGACTGGTCATCAAAAACTTGCTGCCAGTAACCTCTTCGGTGGCTCCCAGAAAGTCAAGTCTCATAATAAATGGTTTTGTTGAATGTTAGTTTTCACGCTTGGGCCATACATTGCGCCAGCCGTAGAAGAATCCGAGGTGGTAGCGGGCGGCAAAGTAGTAAATGACATGCCTTAGTTTTCCAAGCGGCATGTATAGGAACAGCAGGATGGCCGCCACATAATAGAGTGTGACAACAGCCTTGCTGGCCGGTATCAACAAATAGAGCATCGTCATCAACTGGAAAGTGGAGACGAGAGCGTTGGAGATGTAGTCGTCCGGATTCGAGAGGGGTTTGAGGTCAGCGGAGAAGGCGCGTCTCAGAAGCAGGATGTATCCACAGGCGGCGGTGACAGCCAACAGGCAAGGAATGATGCAGTGAATCTTGTCGGGACCCGAAATCCAACGGTTGAAGAAGGGAAAGAAGGAGAGCACGAACACCAGCAGCACGACAAGGGTGCCGATATGGAAGAGGATGCCCGAGGCGTAGGCCGGCCAATGCAGGTATGCCGACTCCTTGTTCTGGGGCATCATAGCCGTGGTGTTGGAATATATCACCCCTTGTTTCGTGTCACCGCTCTTTTCCGAGAGGTCTTTGGGTTTTCCGAGTCTGACTATTTTGAGGAAAAACGCAAAAAGACTGCAGAGACAGATGGCTGCCGCCGCAATCGCAATATATTGCATTATGGACATAACTAATAGTTTTAGATTTAGCCTGTATTATTCAGCTTCTATGACTTTGGCTGTTGGCTATTAGCCGTTGGCTGGTTTTAAAAATATGGGATCCAAAGCCAACATTCAAAAGCTAATAGCCAAAGGCAAGAAGCCAATAGCCAAAATTATACGCAACCTTCGGGTTTGGGGAGGCCAGCCACACGGCAGGCGCCACGGGCGGGACCCAGCGGGAAGAGTTCGTAGATTTCCTTGAGTTTGAGCCCGGAAGTCTTGCAGATGACGCGGACCATCGGGGCGATGCCTTTTTCCTCGTAATTCTCGCGAATGCAGTGCAGAATCTTCCAGTGGTTTTCCGTCAATTCATTGATGCCGTCGACCTTGGCGATTTCGGCAGCCAAGCCTTCGGTCCATTCTTCAGGCTTGAGCATGAAGCCGTCGCCGTCGAGTTCATAGGTCTTTCCTTCGTAATTTATACTTGCCATAGCTATGTGTTTTTAGGCCGCAAAAGTACAAAAAATTTGTATATTTGCCGCCTTAATCACAACAAATATGGAGATATGAGAAAAACCTTCCTCTTCACCCTGTTTTTCGCGGCGCTATTGAGCATCGCCCGCGCAGACGGCGGCATGTGGCTGCCTCTTTTCCTCAACTACAACGAGGCTGAAATGCAACAACTTGGCTTCCGGCTGACGGCCGAGGACGTTTACAGTGTCAACCACCACAGCATGAAGGACGCCATAGTCCTCTTCGGCGGCGGATGCACCGGCGAGCTGATCTCCTCCCAAGGGCTGCTGCTCACCAACCACCACTGCGGCTACTCCTATGTGCAGTCGCACAGCACCATGGAGAAGAACCATCTCCAAAACGGCTTCTGGGCCAAGAGCAAAGACGAAGAGATCCCCATGGAAGGCCTCACCGTCACCTTCTTAGTCTACATGAAGGATGTCACAGACCAAGTGCTGGCAGGTGTGGATGAAAAGACTTCCGAAGCTGAGCGCGAGAAAATTGTCAAGAACAACATCAAAAAAGTATCGGACGAGGCCGTCAATGGCACCACTTACAAGGCCGTCATCAAGCCGTTCTACTACGGCAACCAATATTTCATGTTCGTCAGCGAGACTTACAGCGACGTCCGTCTGGTGGGCGTGCCCCCTGAAAGCATCGGCAAGTTCGGCGGCGACAGCGACAACTGGATGTGGCCTCGCCACACCGGGGACTTCTCCCTATGGCGCATCTATACCGACAAGGATGGCAAACCCGCCAAATACTCCCCGGACAACATCCCCATGGTGCCCAAGAAGTATTTCCCCATCTCCATCAAGGGTGTGGAGGAGAACGATTTCACCCTCGTCTTCGGCTACCCCGGCTCCACTCGCCAATTCCTGATTTCCGACGGCGTGAATGTAGTGGCCAACGTGCAGAATCCCATCGCCATCGATGCCCGCACCATCCGCCTCGATGCCATGAAAAGACAGATGAACCTCGATCCCCGCATCCGTCTGATGTACTCTGCCAAGGCCAACTCCATTTCCAACGGCTGGAAGAAATGGCAAGGCGAGAACAAAGGCATTCTCGAATGTGACGTCATCGGCAAGAAACAACAAGGCGAAAAAGAGTTTCAGGATTGGGTCAATGCCGATGCTCAACGCAAACAACAATACGGCAACCTCTTGTCCAAGATGAAAGAGCTCTACAAGAGCTATGCCGAGCAAACCAAGGTGACCACATTCGTCAGCGAATGCATCTTCGGACCCGAAATCGTCGTGAAGGGCATCCATCCATACTACCGCATGTTGGCGGCTCCGGCCAAAAACAAGGAATATAACACGGTGGAAAGCAACCGCGAGCGCGTGCTCAAGAGCAACGAATCATTCCGCAGCAGCTATTGCCTTGATATCGACAAGGAGTGTTTTGTGGAATTGCTCACCTACTATTTCACGAAACAGGACCCCAAACTCATCCCTGCCGAACTGCACAAATACATTATGGGGGAAGAGGCCGTGCGCGCCGCCATGACCAGCCTCTGGGACAAGATGGCCACCACCCCGCCCTATCTCACCGACAACGACAAGTTCACCCAGTTCGTGAAAACAGCATCTCCCAAACAAATTGCCAAAACCGCCAGCAGCGACCTGATGACCCTGTACAACACCGTCTACGAACAGTATCGCGCCGCCTGGATCACCTACGAGGCCGTGGAGAAGCAATTGGAAGCCGACTATCGCACCTATGTGAAAGCCTTGATGGAGAAAGAGCAAAACCGCGTCTTCTATCCCGACGCCAACCTGACCATGCGTGTCACCTACGGCCAAGTCAAAGGTTTCGAGCCTGCTGACGGCGTCAGCTACACCCATTACACCACGCTTGATGGCATCATCCAGAAAGAGGATCCTGACGTGTACGACTACAAGGTGGATCCCAAGCTGAAACAGCTTTGGGAGAAGAAGGATTACGGGCGCTATGCCAACGCCAAGGGCGAGTTGCCGGTGGCCTTCATCGCCAGCAACCACACTACCGGCGGCAACTCCGGAAGCCCCGTCATCAACGGACGCGGCGAGCTGATCGGCACCAACTTCGACCGTGTCTGGGAAGGCACCATGAGCGACATCTATTACGACGTGAACCGCTGCCGCAACATCAGCCTGGATGCCCGTTACTTCCTCTTTATCGTCGACAAGTTCGCCCATGCGCAAAACCTCATCGACGAGATGACCATCGTTGAATAAAAGACATCCAACATGATTTCTTTCGAGAACATCGACAAATACGACCGGCTCTATGCGTTTTACATGAGATACCTCAACATTGCGCATAACCATGTCTATTACAGGCATTTCTATGTCATAAACCCTGAAAACATCCCGCCCAAGGGCGAGCCGACGATTGTCATTGCCAACCATCAGAACGGCTTGATGGACGCTTTGGCAATCTTGCACACCCTGGCACGCGACAACCGGCAACCCGTCTTCATCGCCCGCGGCGACATCTACAAGAAAAGCTGGCTGGCCTATATATTGCGATTTCTCAAGATACTGCCCACATTCCGCACCCGTGACGGTGATCGCAGCGACATCCGCAGCAACCTTGCCATCTACGACCGCGCCGCACGAATACTGAAAGATGGCGGAACCCTTGTCATCTTCCCCGAAGCCACACACCAGCACGGCCATTTCATGAACACCTTCAAGAAAGGCTTCTGCCGCATAGCGTTTTCCGCCGAAGAGATTCACGGTTTTTCCCTCGGTCTGAAAGTCCTTCCTCTTAACATTCACTACTCCAACTACTTCAACTTCCAAAGCGACCTCATGGTCACCGTCGGCGAGCCCTTCACCTTCGAAGAGCTGTTTGACCTGTACAAGGAACATCCCAACGATGCCTACCTCGCCCTGAACGACAAGGCGCGTGCCCGCGTCAAGGCACTGACCCCCGACATCGACATCCCTGAATATTACAACGAAATCGAAGCCCTCACCCATATCATGAGCGAGCCACTGCTGCGGCACAAAAAGTTAAAAGTCAACTACCTGCCCAACCAGAAAGATGCCGCCATGACCATCATCGCCAGGCTGAAGCAATACCGGGAAGAGCAAGAACCGGCATTCAACAACCTCATGGAAGAAACCAGAGAATACGTCAGCCTCTTGACAAAACGCGGGCTTCACCATTGGGTCATCAACAAAAAACTCTCCACTTTCCGTCTCGTCGGCCGTATCTTACTGATGATACTCTCCCTGCCGATTTTCTTTTTCGGCTACATAAACAATTTCATCCCCACCTTCATCACCCAACGCATCACCAGCAAGGTAAAAGACCCCATGTTCCACTCCTCCGTACAATACAGTCTTGGGAGCATTGCCATTTTCCCCCTGTATTACATTCTTCTGCTAACTGTTGTATGGTTGATTTCCAAGCACTTTTGGATTGCCATCGCCTACGTGTTCCTGTCGGCCATCACCGCATTCTTCGTGCATTACTACAAAATTGCCTTACGTAAGTTTTATACGGTCTTTCATGCCATGCGGCTCCGCCAAACAGCCGACTACAGGACCCTCAGCAGCCTGAACAAGATCATCACCGGCACGATGGAGGGACTACTTTTCTAACATGGACAAGGTCGGGAGCAAGGCCTTATAGCCTTCAACCCCTCTCCCCTCTTATAAAGCTTGTATGGACGTCCTCTTGGTGGCTTTCAATGACGTTCATTTTGCTGACATTGAGCAGCACGCCCATCGCGCAGCCAGAGACAAAGAGCGAGGCGCCGCCCGTACTGATGAAGGGCAAAGTTTGTCCCGTGGCGGGCAGCAACTCGCAATTCACACCGATATGGACGAAGGCCTGGCAGGTCATCCAAAAGCCAATGCCAAATGCCAACAGCGATCCTGTGGCCGATTTGGACTGTCGCGCTATCTGCCACGATCGATAGAAGATGGTCATGTAAAAGAAAATGATGATCAACCCGACAATGAGGCCTGTCTCCTCAAAAAGCGAGGCGTATGCGTAGTCGGTAGAGTTCTCCGGCAATCGATATTTGATGACACCACGCCCCGGACCCGTCGGATGCAGTCCGGAACGTGCAATCGCGGCTCTCGACAAAATCATCTGGTCTCCATAGCCGTCCACATTTTCATGGGTAAAATAGTATTCCCAGCGATTCACGAAAGTCGAAATTCGTCCCACGTTGTTCAATTTCCCGGAAGTGACCAGCAGCATGGCCACGATCACAACCACAGACACCAAGCCAATCAAGGCGAAAATATTCTTCCACTTGAAATTTCCGACGAAGAACATGGCAATGCCCGTCAAGAAAAGAATAATGGCGGTTGACATGTTCAACATGGCAATACCGCCGCAGAAGGCAAGCAGTATCAAAGACACATAGCGCATCTCCTTGGCATCCAATTCGGTCTGCCCAAGATCGTAACGCCTTCCTATATAATTGGAAATAAATAAAATGATCAGGAAACCGATAAAATAAAAGGTCTGCAAGTCAATGCCAAACAGGGTGACACCACGCACCGCCGAGGAGCCCAAGGTCCAAATAAGCAGCACCACAGCGAGCAGAAGTCCCAACATAGAGAAGTTGGCGACCACTTTCCGATAGTTGAACATATAGCAGACTCCCAGTCCTACATAGCAGAACAGCAGATGCACAATGTGTGAAAGCACGCGTTTGCCCTCTGTACTATAAACCAGCAGGATGGAAATCAGCGACAGCAACACCACCAGGATGACGATTATTTTGTCACCCTTGAATTGTTTCAGTTTACCTTTTATTTCCGGATTCATTTCCATAATTATTATAATTGGCCAACAGCCGCTTGGAACTTGTCGCCACGCTCACGATAGGTCATCTGGGCAGTACCGTTCACGCCGGGAGAGAAAAGCACCGCATAGTTCCGGTCGCAAGCATAGAATGCCTGACGGACGGCATCCTCAAGGTTCATTTCCACGAAAACGGGGATGTCGAGCTGAGCCAGGAAGTCGTACACATCCGTATTGTACACACCCTGCAGCACAACGGCCTTCACATGCGCGGAGATCTGCTCCATCAAGTCCGGTGTAAGTTTTTCAACTTCGTCGATACCCGTAATCCAAACCGTCGGCTTGGTCATGCTCTGCAAAGCGTACCAGACGGAATTCGGGTTCGTGGAACGGGAATCGTCGATAAAATCAATGTCTTTCAACGTCTTGACACGTTCCAATTTATGAGAACTGCCCTCAAAGTCGGACAAAGACGCGGCGATGTTTTTTTTCCGGATATTGACCAATCGGCTGGCCAAAGTAGCCACCATGGGGTTGGCTTTTTCTCTTTCTTTCTCGAAGAGACTGAAATTGTTCGTTTTGTGTGTAGGCATAGGAGAATGGTTTTAGGTTAAAGTTTGTATTCTGAATTTTGGTTTTTATCGTATTTTGAGCGTGACAACGGTGAGGACGACCAGCAGGAGGCTGACAATGATGAAGCGTTGGACAATCTTGGATTCGTGCATGCCTTTTTTCTGGTAATGGTGGTGCAACGGGGCCATTAGGAAAATGCGACGCCCTTCGCCATACTTCTTCTTGGTATATTTGAAATAGGACACTTGCATGATGACAGAGATTGATTGTGCCAAATAGATGCCGCACAAGATGGGTATAAGCAGCTCCTTGCGGATAATGACACACGAGACGGCGACAATGCCGCCCAACATCAGGCTACCGGTGTCGCCCATGAACACTTGGGCGGGATAGCAATTCCACCAATAGAAGCCTAAGCAACCGCCAATCACGGCGGAAACAAAGATCACCAATTCCCCGATGTTGGGTATATACATAATATCCAAGTAGTTGGCAAACACCACATTGCCGGACACATACGCCAGAATGGCGATACCGACCGCTATGATGGACGTTGTGCCCGTCGCGAGGCCATCCAGTCCATCGGTGAGGTTGGCACCATTGGAAACGGCGGCAATGATAAAGACAATGATAGGAATGAAGAACAGGAACGACCATTTTCCGGTCTCGTCACCCATCCACCGTGTGATGGCGCTGTAGTCCATCTCATGGTTCTTAAAGAAAGGGATGGTTGTTTTGTGGGACTGGTGCGGTTCACCAAAAATCTGGGGAGTCTCGGCATTGGCCTGGTTCTCCACCTGGAGAGCTGATTCAATGGGAGTCATCGCATTGGCAGTCGAGTTTTTCTCGCAAATCACGGCAGCGGGATGAAAATACATGACCGCCCCCACGACCAAACCAAGAATGATCTGCCCGATCAACTTTTTACGCGGCGAAAGTCCTTCCTTGTTTTTCTTAAAGACTTTGATGTAATCATCCATGAAGCCGAGGCCACCGAGCCAAACCACCGTGAAAATCATCAGCAGCACATAAACATTGTTGAGCTGGCAGAACAGCAGTGCCGGGACAAGTATCGCGGCAATGATAAGGATCCCCCCCATGGTCGGGGTGCCGGCCTTGCTCGACTGGCCTTCAAGCCCTAAATCACGGATCTCCTCACCAATCTGTCTGCGCTTCATCATTCTGACGAAAGGCTTCCCGCAGCAAATGGATATTACCAAGGCAAAAACGAATGCCAAGGCAGAACGGACCGAAATGTAATGGAACATTCCGGATCCCGGCATTCCCAGCTTGTGTAACCAATCGAATAGAGTATATAACATAATCTTACAAATTAATGGTTTCTATATATCTTACAATCATTCACATAGTGCCGAAAATCACTCTTGTGCAAAACAGTTTCTCACCTCTTCGGTGTCGTCAAAATGATGCCTCACATGGTTGATTTCCTGATAGGTTTCATGGCCTTTCCCCGCGACGAGGAGGACACCGTCCTTAGGCAGGAGCATACATGCGGTCTTGATAGCTTCGCGGCGGTTTTCGATTACCAGAAGCGTCTTCTTCTTGTTCTCAGGCACGCCCGCAAGCATTTCATTGAGAATATCTTCGGGCTTCTCGGTGCGGGGATTGTCGGAGGTCAAGACCACACGATTGCTGAACTTGCAGGCAATGGCAGCCATTTCGGGACGTTTCGTGCGGTCGCGGTCGCCACCGCATCCCACCACGGTGATAACCTCCGTTTGTTTGTTGGTGGTCTCGCGGATGGTGGAGAGCACGTTTTCCAACGCGTCGGGCGTATGGGCATAATCGACAATGGCAGTGGCTCCGTCCTTGCGGTAAATGAGCTGGAAACGTCCGGAAGCACTTTCCAGCAGGCTCATCTGGGTCAGCACCTCATCTTCGTCGGCGCCCAGCAAAACAGCTGCGCCATAGATAGCCAGAAGATTATAAGCGTTAAACCGTCCGCAGAGTTTGAAAAAGACTTCACGACCATTGATGCGCATTTGCAGTCCATGGAACGAGTCGTCCAGCACCACGCCCTTGAAATTGCAGTCCGTAAGGAGGCCGTATGTGTTAATGTTGGCCTTGCAGTTCTGCACCATCACCATGCCATTCTTGTCATCCACATTGGTCAGGGCGAAGGCACTTTTAGGCAATTTGTCGAAAAACGCTTTCTTGGCGTTGATATAATTGCGGAAAGTCTTGTGGAAATCAAGATGATCGTGCGTGATATTGCTGAAAATGGCGCCCGTGAAATGAAGGCCTGCGATGCGATGTTGGCAGACGGCATGGGAGCTGACTTCCATGAAGCAATACTCGCATCCTGCGTCGACCATGCGGGCCAAAAGGCCATTGAGTTCCACCGCATCGGGCGTTGTATGGGTGGCTGGCACCTCCTCTTCGCCAATCTTGTTGACGATGGTGGAGAGCAAACCGCACTTGCAACCCAGCTGCGTGAACAAGCGATGCAGCAGGGTCACAGTCGTCGTTTTGCCGTTAGTGCCCGTGATGCCGACCAATTTCAGCTTGCGGCTCGGGGTGTCGTGGAAGGCGCTGGCCATGCATCCCAGTGCAATCGCGCTGTCGGCCACCTTGACATACGTGACCTCGGAATGGAGTTCAGTGGGGAGTTCTTCGCAAACCACCACACGCCCGCCGGCCTCGACGACCTGTGGGATATACTTGTGACCGTCGGTCTGCGTACCACGCTGAGCCACATAGAGCGGCGTGCCGCCGTTGGCCACAATGGAAGCGATCTGCCGAGAGTCGAACACGATGTCGGTCACATCGAGGTTCGCTTCTCCCGTCAGTTCATAACGTCTGAGGCTTTTCAGCAAGTGGGTTAATGGTTTCATTGTATCTTGATATCTTACAGGTTAATGGGTTATGGTCATCGTTAGGTTGAAGGTCATGGGCGGGAGGCTAATTGGAGACGCACAAGACGGTTGGGTTCAACGGTGTATTGCTGGACGACCCCCCGGCCATGCACGGAGCATCGATAGCCGGCGCGCACAAGCACTGCCACGGCATCGGATGCAATCATGCCCCGCACATCGGGCAGATTGTCCTTCTTGTTCATCTGCCATGGCTGGGCCAGCACACATTTTTGGGCTTCGTCGGTCTGGGCGGACCAAAACAGGCTCGCGTCCGCATATTTTGTCGTATCAAACCCCATAATGGAAAACAACGGGTTGAAATACTGACGATTAATCGGACCGCTTTTGGACAATGGCTGCACATCGTATTCCTCAATGTTGTGCATCGCACTGTAATTGTTGCTGTTCATGATGCTGCGGGCAATTTTGCCAAACACATCCACTGCGACTTCACTGTGTTGCGGCACATCATAAATGTAGACAATCATGGTATATTTCGGATTGTCCTTAGGGAAATATCCGCAGAAGGAGACGGCATTGCGGTCGTAGATCCAGCTCTTCGTCTTCTCGTCCCACAAGTCGCGCGTACCCGTCTTGCCCGCAAACGGGCAGGTGGGATCTTTGTAACGGCGGCCCGTGCCATACTTGCCCCAGACCACGCTGTCGAGGTAGGCGCGCGCCTTGCGGAGTGTGCGGTCGGAAACCATCTTTTCCATCACCACCTCCGGCTCGAAACTTTGTATGGTATCGTAATCGTTAGTGATATATTTGATGAAGAGCGGCAACATCATCTTGCCGTTGTTGGCGATGGCGTTGTAGTACATCAGCGTGCGGAGCACCGGAATGTGGAAACCGGCACCGAAACAGACAGCATAGTAGTTGTCGAAACGGCCGTCATTGCGGATAGACACCGGCATCAGGTCACCCATCTGGGTATGGATGGTGTCGAAAAAACCGAACTTGGCCAACTGAGCCCGATAGGAGGCAAAGCCCCTGATGTCGTAAGCCTTGAAAATCATCGAGGCTATACCAATATTGGAAGAGCGTTGGAATATCTCATTGGGCGTGCCCAACGTTTCGCCATGCACCTTGCTGTCAGCCTTGTAATAGGAACGGAAATTCCCGGACTTGAGCGGGTATCTAAAGGTATGGACAAACATAGGGTAGATTCGGTCCGTGTCGGAGGGCATTTTTTCAAGGAATGCCAGCAACGAGGCCAATTTGAAAGTGGAACCCGGCTCCACCTTCGCATTAAGGGCATACTCCATGCTTTCCCTATAGACGGTGCCCTCCTTGTCCTGTCGCTGCAGATTCGTAATAGCCTTGATTTCGCCCGTCTTGGTCTCCATCACGATGGCACACCCCCACTCAGCCTTAAGTTCCCGCAACTTGCGGGACATTTCATTGTGGACGGCGTTCTGTATTTCCAAATTGAGCGTGGTGTGGATATTGTTGCCGTCAACAGGGTCAAGGCGGTCGTTGAGGGGCACCTTGGCGTGGTTCAGTTCCAGGTATTTCTTGCTGCCCTCCTTGCCGGCCAGGATGTCGTTCATCTGGTCTTCCATGCCGAACTTACGGTCTTCCAACCTGATTCCCAAAGTCCTGCGAGCCATTTCCCCATAGGGATTGATTCGCACGGGGAATACCACAAAGTTCAGGAAACGAGTGTTTTTAACCGTTCTCAGGATGGCACCCGTCTTTTTGTCTTTGATTTTACGCTGCAGGTAAGGCAGGTGCTTGATGCGCGCCGTGTCAATGCTGGACACCCAGCTCCGTTCATTCCAGACATTCACGGGGAAGATGGTCTCATAATGCCTGTTCTTGTAATTCCGGACAAACAAGTTATAATAGAACTGTTCGGTTCGGTTGGGGAAGCGGTCCTTGAACTGTTCATAGAAATCCTTGGCGAGGTGGTGGAGCATGTCGTCCACCTCGGTGGCGGTGTATTTGGTGGAATCGCTATACTCCTTGGCGAATTGTTTGCCGTCGAAGGCAACCTCAAAAACGTTGTAGTTACCCACGAGGAGTCTGCCGTGGTCATCGTAGATCTCGCCGCGCGTGGGGCGCAACGTGTTGGCACGCACATAGCAAAGATAGGTGGAGTCGTCGTCTGGATTCCACGACGGGTCGGTGGTGTCCACACAATTCTCGCCCGTGCCGGAAGCGATGCCTCTTTCAAAAAAAGAGAGACGAATCACCTGCACGGCACAAAGGATGCCGAGCAGCATCAGCGCCAAGAACACAGCGTTCATGCGAGCGCCGGGAACTTTTCCCGTCTTGGGATTCTCTCTGTCTCTTGAGGTTGTCATCGGTTATTCCCTTTCTTCAAGTTCTTCTTCTATGGTTTGTTTCGCCGCCACCGTATCGCGCTCGTGTTTTTTCCAAAAGAGGAAGAAGCGCTTTTTCTCCTTGACGGGGCGGACAATATGGATGGTAAAGTTATGTTCCTCATCCTGCACATATCCGCGTTCTTTCATCTTCTGAATGAGGATCTGGTTCTCTTCGTAAGGGATGAACTGGTTGTTGGCCTTCAGCCGACTGAGTTCCGCCTTGTATTCGTTTTCCAGCCTGCCGATCTCCTGTCTTTTTTCGTTGGCCGCCTGTTCATTGATGACGAGGCCAGCCGCCAGCAGCAGCACAAAGACGATATACGGGTACCATGGGCGCATCTGCCGGCTGAGCAGAAATTCGCCGCCGAACACCTTGCGAAGCCAGCCTGTGCCACTCTTCCGGGTCTTTTTCTCTTTTATTTCAGATGTCGAGTCCATGGGCAGTTACAACTATTCTTTCAGCGACACGCAGTTTGGCACTGCGGGCGCGCGGATTGGACATGATTTCCTCCTGATCGGGCGTGATGGCCTTGCGCGTGACGAGCTTGTACGGGCCAAGCGGGTTCCCGTAGAAATCCTTTTCGACCACACCGGTAATGTTTCCGGCACGCATATAATTCTTGACCATACGGTCTTCCAGGGAGTGATAAGATATAATGACAAGGCGACCGCCCTCCTGGAGAGCGCCTTGGACCTGCGTCAACAGGGATGCGAGCACCTCCATCTCATGGTTCACCTCGATGCGCAAAGCCTGGAAGACCTTGGAGAGGTATTTGTTCTCACGACCACGGGGCAAGATTGGCTTGAGGGCATCCACCAGCTGAAAAGTGGTGTCTATGGGACTTTCCGTGCGGGCGCGCACGATTTGGCGGGCCAGCTGCTTCCCTTCATGCAATTCGCCATAGATATAAAAAACTTGGGAAAGTTGCTTCTCGTCGTACTGGTTCACCACCTCGTGAGCGGAAAGCGGGGCATCGCCGTTCATCCGCATATCCAAGCGCCCGTCATGGCTATAGGAGAAGCCGCGATCCGGAGTGTCGATTTGGTGGGAGGAGATGCCCAGATCGGCCAAGATCCCATTTACCGGCCACGCTTTATAGTATTGCAGAAAGCGGGTCAGATTCTTGAAATTGGAGGGAACGAACTGGAAGCGGGGATCGTCGATGAGGTTGGCCTGGCTCTCGGCATCCTGGTCGAATGCGATGAGCCTGCCGTCGGCGGAAAGCTTTTCCAGGATGGCTCGCGAATGGCCGCCACCACCGAAGGTCGCGTCGACATAGACACCGGACGGGTCTGTTACAAGGCTGTCAACGGAGAGATGCAGGAGTACAGGGTCATGATAGCTCATCCGAAGCCTCCTTCTCCTGTTGGTAGCGTCCCATGTGGATTTGCTCGTTCAAGGCCTCCAGCTCTTCGGGCGACATGTCAAACTTCTCGTGGTACTTCTGGCAGTTCCACATCTCGATGCGCCCGTTGTCAAGCAGCAGGACGATCTCCTTCTGGATGGCATACTGTTCCATCAAGGGCTTGGGGATGACAATGCGGTCCTGCGCGTCACACTCCAGGCAAGCCGTGTTGCGCATGAAGGCATTACGATAACGCTTCACTTGTATCAAATTGCGGTCCAAGGAGTTGAGATAATCCATCTGCTCCTTGTAGGCCTTTTCCGACCATAACATAATATGTTCACCGAATCCGTGCGTCACGTAGAAAGCCTTGCGCTCATCCTCCGGCAATGCACGCAGCAAAGCCGTGGGCAACTTCACGCGCCCGCTCTTCTCGATGGAGACTTCCCAATAGCCGTATGCAAGATTCGATGTCATCACTCTGTTTTTGAACGTGACAAAAATAGTATTTTTTCAATCTGTTTCCATAAATTCACATAAAAAAGTTATTAACACTCGATTTTTTCATATAAAATATTGATTATCAATATGGAAAAAATTGGAGATTTTTTTACAACATACACTTTATAAACATTAAAGTATTGATAAACCGAGTGTTATAATACTATTTTTAGCACAAAAATATAACTTATTTATACACTGATAATTAACTAAAAAGATATAAAAAAACAGTGTTGATAACCGCACTTTCACCTGTCACATTTGGAATAAAATCGCAGATATTTGGAAAAAAATGGAAAAAACTGGATATTTCTGGAGCACCCATCTCCGACAAGTCGAATGCCAACCTTCCATAATCACTCCATGATTAACTTTGCCGACAATCGGGAGTCTACAACCAATCACTAAAATTACTATTTTTGCAGCGTTAGAAAAATAAATACATTGATGAAAAAGGCATTCCTACTTTTCTGCACTCTAACAGCGTCGCTTCTGTTGCGTGCGCAGCCCGACGTGAGCAACATCCTGCTCGACAACCGTATCTACGCAGAGGGCATCCGAAGTGTCTCGCTCACCACCGGCCATCTACAGGATCATCCTGTCATCACGCTGGGCAGCGGTGAACTGTTCCTGGACTTCGACGATCTGGTAGAGACATCCCGCTATGTCAAGTACACGCTCATCCACTGCACCCATGACTGGAAATTATCGGACATGAACCAAATCGAGTATCTGGACGGCTACATGGAGGATGAAATCTCAAGTTACGATTACTCCTTCAACACTATCGAGCGCTACATGCAGTACCATTTGACCATACCCAACGAAAACATGCGTCCGACCAAATCGGGCAACTATATATTGTTTGTATACGACGATACACCCGAGCATCCGTTGCTCACGCGCCGCCTCATGGTACGCGAAGACACACAGGCCGGCATCACCGGCAACGTGCATGCCTCCTCCATTGTCTCCGACCGCTTCACCCACCAAGAGGTGGATTTCGTGGTGAACAGCGGGCCTTACGTCGTGCGCAACCCGATCATGACGCTGCACGCCGCCATTCAGCAGAACGGGCGCTGGGACAACGCCATCCTCGGACTCACCTACCGCTCCGGTTTCCCCGGCGAGTACAGTTTCGACTTCGATGACGGGCGCAACACCTTCCCCGGTGGCGCCGAGTTCCGCACCTTCGACATCCGCACCCTCCGTTCCAACGGCGACCGCATTGTCGGCATCAACTTCGACCACCGCCGCAACCAGGCCTACGTGCTGCAGGACGATGCGCGCCCCTTCGGTGCTTACGAAAGCCGCAACACCCTCAACGGCGGCTGTTACTACAACAACATCGACATGCAGAATCCTTTTTCCGAAGACTACGTCTACACCCATTTCACCCTCAAGAGCCCCTTCCCGTTCAACGAAGGGGACGTCTACGTCTTCGGCCAGCTGACCGACTGGAACATCCTGCCCGAGGCCAAGCTCCACTACAACGAGCAATACCAGTTCTGGGAAACCGACTTCCCTATCAAGCAGGGGCTTTACAACTACCAATATGTACACGTTCCCCACGGCAGCAACATCATTGACCCCTCCTATATCGAGGGTAACCACTACGAGACGCACAACGATTACACAGTTTACCTATACTTCCGCGAAGAGGGCAGCCGCTACGACAGGCTCATCGGCGTGGAGTTCTTCACCGCGGGGAGATAGCACGCTACTCATACATTTTTTTCATACATTAAAAATATTTTTCCGTACGTACGTAAAAAAGTGTATTTTTGCCACGTATTCTCATTTTATGATAATCATTTTATGATAATCAATTAATGGGAATGGAGTTTTTGCCTTGCAATAAAAAATTTTATTATGAGAAATCCCTTTGTTACAAACGGTTATGCAGGATCTGAGTATTTCTGCGACCGCGTTCAGGAGGCCGCTGCCATTAAAAGTCTCCTGATAAACGAAAACAACATCGCACTGATTTCCCCAAGAAGGTTGGGAAAAACAGACTTGATCTGGCACGTTTTTGACGATGAGGAAATCCGCAGGGGATATCACTGCTTCGTCGTGGACATCTATGCCACCAAAAACCTTGCAGAGTTTGTCAATATGCTTGGCAAAGCGGTGATAGACGAGTTGCGGCCCAAGGGCAAAAAAGTCTGGGAACGGTTTGTAAACACCGTTTCCTCCTTAAGATCGGAAATCTCGTTTGATATGAACGGTATGCCCGTTTGGAGTGTGGGGCTTGGCGCGGTTTACAATCCTGCCATCACGCTCGATGAAATATTCACATACCTCAATGATGCCGACAAGCCCTGTCTGGTGGCCATTGATGAATTCCAGCAAATCACCCGCTACGAGAATGATTCCGTGGAGGCAACGCTCCGCACCTACGTTCAACGTTGCACGAACGCCCACTTCATTTTTTCCGGTTCTCAGCGCCATCTGATGAATGGAATGTTCACTTCACCCTCGCGGCCTTTCTACCAAGCGGTTACCATTATCAACCTCCAACCGCTGGACCTGGATGTGTACACTGATTTCTGCATAGGGAAATTCGAAGAGGCCAACAAACATCTGGAGAGAGAGGTGGTCCACCTGCTATATGAACGCTTTGAGGCTGTCACAAGCTATATGCACCGTATCTTGAACGTTCTTTTCTCCAAGACAGAGACGGGAGCGACCTGCACTTTGCCGATGGTTGACGAGGCCATTGACTTCATTATCCGTCTGTCTTCCGACACTTACGAATCGCTTTTCTATCAAATGCCGGAAAAACAGCGCCTGTTGTTCCTGGCCATTGCGCGAGAAGGGAAAGCCACGGAGGTGAACAGCGGTACTTTTCTCAAACGGCACGGTCTCCACTCCGCCAGCAGCGTAAGTTCCGCGCTAAAAGGGTTGTTAGACAAAGACTTCATCACCGTTGACAGGGGTGTTTATTCTGTATATGATCAGTTCTTCCCCTTATGGTTGAAGTTTAAAGGATTGATTGTATGATTCACATCTATAAAATCGTATCTTTGCCGCCCAAACAAACGCATAAGATAAAAAACACACAATATGAAAAAAATTCTGCTTTCCCTCTTTTTGATGGCCGTTGTCGTGCTCACTTTCGGCCAGGACAAGAAAATCACGATTGAAAGAATCTGGGACGATTACTATTTCTACCCGCGCGGCGTGGCCGGCTACACCGCCATGCCCAAGAGCGACTACTACACCGTGGTGAAGCGCGGCGGCATCGAACTCTACAGCTTCGCAACGGGCGACAAAATTGACTTGCTGGTCTCCAACGAAGAACTGGAAAGCCTCAGCGGCGGTGCCGTCAACATGGGCAAAGTCAGCAGCTATATGTTCACCTCCGACGAATCCAAGATAGTATTCGCCATCGATGAGGAGAGCATCTGGCGCCGCTCCACCCTCGCCTACTACTACGTTTACGACATTGCCCAAAAAACGCTGACCCTCGTGGCCGACACCAACACCAAACTGCACTTCGCCGTGCTCACGGAAGATGGCACCAAAGTGCTCTTTGCCCGCGACTGCGACCTGTTCTACCAAGACATGGCCACCGGCAAGATCACCCAAATCACCCACGACGGCAAACCCAACGCCATCCTCAACGGCTACGCCGACTGGGTCTACGAGGAGGAACTTGACATGTCGAGAGCCGCTTCCTGGTCGCCCGACGGCACCAAAATCGCCTTTCTGCGCTTCGATGAGAGCCGTGTCAAGGAGTACAATTTTGCCCTCTATGATGAGCTCTATCCCACCGATTTCAAATACAAGTACCCGAAGGCCGGCGAGGACAACTCCCTGGTAGACGTCTATATCTACGACATTGCCAGCGGCAATCTCTCCAAGGTAGACCTCGGTGACAACACAAACTGCTATTTCCCGCGTGTCTATTGGATGCCCAACAGCCGCGATGCCATCATCCTGAAACTCAACCGTCACCAAGACCAGCTGGATTTCATCCGCTTCAACACTGTAACGAAGCAACAGGACATCGTCTATACCGACCGTAACGACAAATGGCTGGACGTGACTGACAACTATTACTTCCTGAAGGACGGCAAAACCATGATCGTGACTTCCGAGCGCGACGGTTTCAACCACATCTACAAGGTCACCCTCGGCGAAGGCCTGCAACAGTTGACCTCCGGCAACTGGGAAGTCAATGAAATCCAATATGTCAATGAGGACAAGAAGCTCATCTACTACCTTTCCAACGAAAGTGGCGTGCTAAACCGCGACCTCTACTCCATCACCTTTGACGGCAAGAAGAAGACGATGCTGAGCAGCGGCGACGGCTGGAACCAGCCCTCGTTCAGTCCCAACGGCCATTTCTATCGAAACCAGTACTCCAACCTCAACACACTGCCGGTCTACACCATCCGCGACGCCAAGGGCAAGGAACTGCGGGTGCTCAACGACAACAAGCACGTCAAGGAGACGATGGACAAGTACGGGTTCGTGCAGCGCGAGATCATCCATTTCACCACCGATGACGGCACCGAGCTGTACGGTTGGATGATGAAGCCCGCCAACTTCAACCAGAACAAACGTTATCCTGTGATGATGACTTGTTACGGCGGCCCGGGCAGCCAGCAGGTGATGAACGCCTACAGCAGTGCGCAAGATCTCGCCTTCTACCAAATGCTGGCGCAGCACGGCTACATCTGCGTGTGCGTGGACGGGCGCGGCACTGCCACGCGCGGCGATGCCTTCAAGAAAGTCATCTACCAGCAGATGGGCAAATACGAGGCCATCGACCAGATTGCCGCCGCCAACTGGCTCAAAAAACAGACCTACGTGGATGGCGACCGCATCGGCATCTGGGGTTGGAGCTTCGGCGGCTACCTCTCCGCATTGTCGCTGTTCCGCGGCGACGGCGCCTTCAAGATGGCCATCTCCGTGGCACCGGTCACCAACTGGCGCTACTACGACAACATCTACACCGAGCGGTTCATGCGCACCCCGCAGGAGAACCCCGACGGCTACGACCTCAACTCACCGACCACCTACGCCAAAGACCTCAAGGGCAGCTACCTGCTCATCCACGGCACCGCTGACGACAACGTCCATTTCCAGAATGCCATGGAGTTGGTGAAGGCCTTGAACGAAGCCGGCGTCGAGTACGACCAATTCTTCTTCCCCAACAAGAACCATTTCATCATGGGCGGCAACACCCGCACGTACCTATACAATAAATTAGCAAAGTATATATTGGAACACTTGTAGGAACTGCTTTTCATTACCTTTAATCCAACACCTTTACATATACTATGGCAAAATTTGTAGACAACCTTGTGAAATTCACCATCCGCCGGCTTGAGAACAGACAGGAGAAGACTAAAAAAGCTCTTGAAAACTTGCGGTGGCTCGACTATAAATTCAAATTCGGCGAGCGAGACGACGACATCTATGTGGCCACCTATCCCAAAAGCGGCACCACCCTCATGCAGATGCTGCTATACCAGCTCACCACTGACGGCAACATGGATTTCAACCACATCTACGATGTCTCGCCATGGATAAGAAACGCAGCCCTCACCGGCGTGCCGCCTGTGGAGCTGCCGTCGCCCCGCATCATCAAGACCCACACTCCATACCAAAACATTTCCGCCTCCACCAAAGGGCGTTTCATCTTTGTGACCCGCAACCCGCAGGACTGCATCGTGTCGAACTGGCATCAAGAGCTGAACTACCGCACCACCACCCTCTCGATCGCCGACTATGCGGAGCGCAAACTCAAGGAAAAACCCAATTGGTTCGAGTTTACACAGGAATGGCTTGTCAACAAAAATCAGTTTCCCATGCTCTGTCTCCGCTACGAGGACCTTTTGAACGATTTCGAGGGGTGTGTGGGCAAAATCAGCAAATTCCTGCAGATCGAGTTTTCAGAGGAAGCTGTAGCCCGCGCATACGAACGCACGCGTTTCGACTATATGAAACAACACGAGGAGAAATTCGGCAACCAGCCAGAGTTAGCCGAACGCGTTTACAACCAATTTATTCGACAGGGAAAGACTGGCGAAGGTGCACGGATAATACCTGCCGACATCGCAGCCCAATACCAAAGTCTATTCGAAAGCACGGTAAAACCGCTTGTGGAAGCCTTTACCGGGACAAAGTAGCCCCAAACCGTTCCACATAGTATTGCGCCAGACGCGCGGCAGCGTCCTCCGCACTTTCGCACACAGTGTCAACCACCAGCTCCGCCGCCAATGGTGGCTCATACGGGCTGTCCACCCCCGTGAAACCAGTGATTTCACCTTTTCGGGCCCGTCTATAAAGCCCCTTCACATCGCGTTCCTCGCACACCTCCACCGGCGTGCTGATGAAAACCTCCGCAAACCGTTCATCCCCCACTATAGCGCGCGCCATTTCACGCTGGTCACGAGACGGCGACACCGCGGCCACTATCACTATCAGCCCGGCATCGACCATAAGATTCGCCACCTCCGCCAGCCTGCGCACGTTCTCGCGACGATCCTCCAAAGCAAAGCCCAAGTTGCGGTTAAGCCCCATCCGCAGGTTGTCGCCGTCAAGCAAATACGTGCGTAATCCCAAGTTGTACAGCGCCAAATCCAACGCATTGGCAACGGTACTCTTTCCCGAACTTGGCAACCCCGTAAGCCAATACACACACGGTGCCTGCCCCATCCTTTCGATCCGCATATCCGCATTCACGGCCAACCTCTGCCTGAAAACAAATCTATTTGTTTCGCTTTTGGAATCCATAACTAAAACAAAACAAGGAAACTACCCCTGACAGGCAGTTTCCTTTAAAATTATTGCTATCTTGTTTAAATCTAATTACTCGCGTGTACAAGTTACCTGTGCAGTAGGATATTCGATGAAGTAATATTTAAACTCTTTCTCCTTTTTGTCACACTCTTTCTTCGTGTAATCAACGAATCTACCAAGAGTATACGTGTAACCATCGTACCTTACAGTACAAGCACAATCCTTTTTGCAGGAGGAGAAACCCAACAAAACAGAGATAGCACCGAAAAACATGAATAGTTTTTTCATTTTTTTAAAATTTTATTGAACAATATAATTTGGCGCAAAAATAACGATTTTTCTTGTCTGCTCCGCAGATAAATATGGTAAAATTTTTACTGGTTTTTTAAAGGATTATTCCAGGAATATATATACCTGATGGCACAAATCAGGGCCTTTTGCATTTTTTTTATTTGGGCGTGCCGGCGCGGCGGCGCAAGCCACGCCCGCCCGTTTGTGGCGACGGGGCACGCCCCGTCGCTACAATCACACACGCAACCAAATGCCGC
>JAFZZK010000002.1 GCA_017615795.1 Bacteroidales bacterium | reverse complement strand
ATCAGGCTTTTGGTAGTAGATGTAGCCCAAGTCGTAGTCCGCAAGGTTATATTCCGGCAGGCTCGTGGCGGCTTTCATTCCCTTGAACTGGAGCAGGTATTTGCCCGCTTGGGTGAAGTCACCCATCTGATAGGCCGACTCGCCCATCCAGAAGCAGGCCTCAGCCTTTTTGGTCAGGTCCTGGGTGGTGTTCATAATCTTGGAGAAATACTCCTGTGCCTTGTCGTAGCTGCCTTTCTGGAAATGGTCCACGCCAGTGGCATACAACAAATCATTGTAAACCTGCTGCAACTCCGCGCTTTTCCTCTTCATCGACTCAAGGCGGCTAAGGGCTTCATCGTTTTCCTTCGCGTTAAGCAGCAGATAGATGGTCATCTCCTCAGCTTCGGCCTTACGCTCCGAATTCGGATGCTCGGCGATGAAATTGTCGAGCAAGCCCACAGCCTCGTTGAAGGGGTCAGTGCCGGGGATGAGGCTCAGTCGGGCATAGTCAAACAGGGCTTCTTCGGCAAGTTCGGTATCGATGCCAGCAGAATAAGCCGTAAAGAAGGCACTGCGGGCATATTTCAGTTCACCAGTCTTGGCATAGCTTGTAGCCAAATAATATGAAGCATATTGCGCAAGGATGTCGTTGCTGCCGGCCACCTTTTGCAGGTCAGGAATGGCTTCCGTGTAGTTGCCTTTCATCATCTTGCTGACACCCATCTGATAATAGGCCTCACGCGTGATGCCCCGAGTCAGGTTCTTCTTATAGATGTCGTAGTATTCCAAGGCCTTGTCATAGTCCTTTTGTTGGAAATAGGCATCGGCGACAATTTGTGCCATCTCCGACTTGCGTTTCTTGTCGGCCTGGCGGATATAATCAGGTCCTTCTTCGATCACCGACTGGTAATCGCCTTTGAGATAGGCAATCTGCATAATATAAGAGGGCACCACCTTGGCGTATTCCGTATGCGTGCGCAGACGGCGGAAATTGTCCAACGCCTCGGTATACTTCTCCTTCACATATTGGATATGAGCATAATAGTAACGAGCTGAGTCCTTGTATTTTCCATCGTTCATCATCAAGCCGTGGAAGAGCGGCATTGCCTTATCCAACTCATTCGACTGGAAATAGGCATAACCCATATTGAATTGCATCTGCTGCGCTTCATCGGTGGTAAGCGTGAAGGTGTCGGTCTTCTCATAGATAGCCAAGGCCTCCTTGTATTTCTTTTCCTTGAAGAGATGGTTGGCATACAGGAAATTGGCGTGTTTGGCCCAAGTGCTGCCCGGGTTGTCGTTCACGAACTGCATAATCTTCGCTGGGCCATCGGCCTGACCGAGATAGAGCGAGCTGACCGCCTCGTAATACTGTGCGTCGACGCAACGCTGCGACTTGGCATCGGCGGCTTGGGCGCGATATTGGTTGAAAACGGAAAGCGCGGCACCATATTCCTGATTCTGGAAGAGCAGCACACCTTCATTGAAAAGGGCTTCGGGGTCGTAGTTTTCAATATGCTTTTGTGCTGATAATGAAACGGTTAAAAATAGCACCATTCCTATTATCATACCAATTCTCAATCGTGATTTCATAAGTTAAAATTTGGGCGAAATTACAAAATTCTCTCTTTGGTTCGGCAAAATAGTTTAAAATTCGTTTTGAACGACATTATAAAACGGGAATCCCTTGGTTTTATTATCGGATTTTGGCTGCCAACACGGAAAAAAGCACTACTTTTGCCGCGGTTTAACGCCAACAAAACACTGCTTTTATGTCGAGTCTTTTCACCGGTTCGGGCGTGGGTCCCACCATTCTATATTTAGCCTTGTCCATCTTCATCGGGCTGCTTTTGGGCAAGATCAAAATCGCCAAAATCTCGTTGGGCATCACTTGGGTGCTCTTTGTGGGCATCGCTTTAAGCGCTTGCGGCATCTCCCTCAACCACGATATGTTGCACGTCATCAAAGAATTTGGATTGATACTATTCGTGGTGGGTGTGGGCTTGCAGGTCGGTCCAGGCTTTTTCCGTTCGTTCAAGAAAGGCGGTCTGGCGATGAACTTGATGGCTTTGGTGAATGTGGCATTAGGCGTGTTGATTACGGTTATGATTGCCAAAGTCGCACATCAAGACCTTGCCGATATGGCAGGAGTCTATACAGGCGCCATCACCAACACACCAGGTCTCTCCGCGGCACAACAAGCCGTCACCGATATGGGCATCGAAGGTGCCTCCGACCGTTTGGCAGCGGGCTATGCCGTGGCCTATCCCTTAGCCGTGGTGGGTATGATCGTAACCTGCATCCTGTTGCGGCCCCTTTGCCGTATCGACTTGGCGAAAGAGCCTTCCAGCTTAGAGACAACAACGGTTACCGCGACAGCCCAAAAAGGCAAAGGCGGTTTCCTTTTGATACCCGTTTTCATCATCATCGCTTTAGGTATCATCATCGGCTCCATCCCAATTCCCGTGGGTATGAAGGCTCCCATCAAATTGGGCTTGGCCGGCGGACCCTTGGTCGTGGCCATCATTGGCGGTTGGCTTGGTGTGAAGAAAAGCTGGTTCAGCACTGAGTTTACCGAAGGGCAAGGTGTCCATGCCTTGCGCGAAGTGGGCATTGCGCTCTTTTTGGCAGGTGTCGGTTTGAGTGCAGGCGGTCAGTTTGTGTCCACGGTGCAGGAACATTATATGTGGGTTGTTTATGGAGTCATCATCACTATGGTGCCGCCCATTTTGGTTGGGCTTTTCGGACGTTTGGTCTTGAAGATGAACTACTATACGCTGATGGGCTTCATCGGCGGCTCGCACACCGACCCTCCTACCCTCGCCTTCGCCAACACCGTGGCACCCGAAGGCTGCAAGTTGCCCAATATGGGTTATGCCACCGTGTATCCGCTGACTATGTTTCTGCGTATCTTCACGGCGCAGCTTTTGGTGCTGTTGACGGTGTAGATTACGCTTAACCCCAATGGGTTATTTTTTGCGGTGAAGCAGGTTGCGTAAACGATACAAAATCTTGGTATTGACGGTCTTTACGTGGCGGTTCACCTTGTCCTCTGCCATATCCTTGAAGGGGATGAGGATGCCGGAGTCGTAAATGTCGCCGAACTCATCGTTCAGGCCAGTGCCAAAGTACATCATATGTTCCGACATGTTCATATAGGTGTTGACCAAAGGCGGTATGCTGACGCCATAACCCGACACAAAAGCCTTGAGGTGTCGGTAGTCCTCCTTGAAAGTCACGCCCTTAAGTTGCTTGACATATTTCAAGGGTTTTTTCACCTTGACGGGCTTGTCTAATTTTACCAAGCGCAAGTGTATTACCCCGAACCATTTGTTGAGGAACACCTGAATCATCTCACGGGCAGGTGTGGGATACTGGGGATAGATTGTCATCTTGCCGAAGAAATACTTCATCCGGCCTTTGTACATAACCACTAGCGCCCCCAGACCATCAAACAGGTTGTCGAGGGCAAAGATGCTTTTGGCGCCGCCTTTCGAACTTTGGTAGTCGAGAGTCACAAACGAACGACCCAACTCGATGGTATGCTCCAAATAGTTCTTGATGAATTTCTTTGAAAACCGGAACATATGCGACGAGGTGAGTATAGGCTGACCATATTTGTCGTAGACGATGTCATCGCAGAGCACATAGCGGTATCCTCCTATGATCCGTTCGGCCTCAGGATCCCATAGCACAAGCTGTTTGTAGCCGTATGCAGCATCGGTGTCAAACTTGTCAAGGTCGATCTCGCGGCCTGTGCCTCCTCCTCCAGCGCGGAAACATTCCTCGCGCAGGCGACCTATCTCGCGCACCACCTCGGGAGCGTTGGCGTTATCTACCACATAAATCTCATTGCCACCGTGGTTGGTGGTACGGAGAAACCTGTCGCGGGTCAGTTGCGATTTGAGCAGTTCCTTGCTTACGGGCTCTATGATCTTCTTCATAACAACTAATCTTACCAAAATGAACGGCATACCGTCGTTTATATGGCCCTTCACGAAGGAGTCCCGCTGGAGCGGGACTTCTCGTAAGAGCGCGATGCAGGCGAATAAGCGGGATTCTGTTCCCCTTGCGAGGCGACTGTCATTTCTCTAGGCCTGCGGTCACCCGCAGGCTCAAGCGCCCTACCCTGAGACGACGGACGAGCAACCCGTTCGCTCCCGAAGAAGCCTTGTCTCTATACTTGGACTTGCAGCCCATAAGGTTTACCTCATCGGAATGTCACCACCCGACGCGTGAGCTCTTACCTCGCGTTTTCACCCTTACCCTTTCAGGCGGTATGTTTCTGTGGCACTTGCTGTTGCCCTT
>JAFZZK010000025.1 GCA_017615795.1 Bacteroidales bacterium | reverse complement strand
GGGCCGTTACAACTACAATATGACGCACATCGGCACGCAGAACGACAAGCTGATCGATGCTTTGGAGGCCTTCACCGACCTGCTGGACAATATGCCTGTCTCGGAACTCAACTTCAACCTCGCCAAGGAGTCGCTGATAGCACAGTACCGCACCAACCGTGTGCGCAAGTTCGGTGTGATTAGCCAGTTCCTTTCCTGCGAGTTGCTGGGACTGAAGGCTTCCCCTGCCAAGAACGACTACAACGCCATCCAGAAGATGACCATCAACGATGTCACCAACTTCAACAAGACCTACATCAAAGGCCAGAAGAGGGTAGTGGTGGTGCTCGGAAACAAGGATGAGGTGGATCTGAAGGGCCTCGAAAAGTACGGCAAGGTGACGACGCTGTCGTTGGAAGAGATTTTTGGATACTAACCAATTTCATGTAATAACCTAAAAAAGAAGTTCCGCAAGGAGCCTCTTTTTTGTATGGGTGAACTCTGATTTATGGGGATGACTGAGAATGGTTGGTTCCAAGGCGGCTAACGCCTGAACTCCAGCCGTTGACCCTGTGTCCCTTCGTGGATGACACCCTCTTCGTAGACAAGGTTGCCGTTTACGAAGGTGTGCGTCACGCTGCCGGGCAGCGACATGCCGTCGTAGGGTGTCCAGCCGCATTTGGACAATACAATCCCGTCGTTGACGGGGTCCTCCATGTCAAGGTCGAGCATTACCAAGTCGGCGTGATACCCTTCGCGGATGAAGCCGCGGCGCTGGATGCCGTAAATCTGCGCGGGGTTGTGGCACATCAGCTGCACAATGTCCTCCAGCGAGATGAGTCCCCGGCGGCGAAGTTCGAGCATGGCACGCAAGGTGTGCTGCACCGAAGGCATGCCCGACGGGGTCTTGAAGTAGTCGAATCCGAACTTCTCCTCGCGCGTGTGGGGCGCGTGGTCGGAGCCGATGGTGTCGAGCCTGCTGTCCGTCAAAGCCCGTACCAGTGCTGCGGCATCCTCCGCGCTCTTGATGGCGGGGTTGCACTTGATGCGGAAACCCAGATCTTGGTAGCGTTGCTCGTTGAATAGGAGATAATGTGGACACGTCTCCGCTGTGATTCTCTTTTCTGTCAGAGGGATGTCGTTGCGGAACAGGGAGAGTTCCCGTTGGGTGGAGACATGCATCACATGCAATCGGCCACCAGTCTTGTCCGCAATCTCGACAGCCTTTGCGGAGGAGCGGTAGCAGGCCTCTGCCGTTCGGATGAGGGGATGGAGTGCTGCGTCGGGCGTGGCCTTGCCTTGCGCCACCAGCTCCTTGTAAAGCTCTGTGTTCTGACGGATGATGCTCTCGTCTTCGCAGTGTGCTGCCACCAAGCAGGGCGACTCCTTGAAGATGCGGGCCAGCACACCGTCGTCGTTCACCAGCATGTTGCCGGTGCTGGAGCCCATGAAGACCTTGATGCCGCACACTTTTGCGGGGTCGGTCTTCAGCACCTCATCGAGATTGTCGTTAGTGGCCCCCATGTAGAACGAGTAGTTGGCGATGGACTTCTCGGCAGCCAGCTCGAACTTCTGCTGCAGCAGCTCTTGGGTTGTTGTCTGCGGCACGGTGTTGGGCATCTCCATGAAGGAGGTCACGCCGCCAGCCACGGCCGCGCGGCTTTCAGAGAAAATGTCGCCCTTGTTGGTTAAGCCTGGCTCGCGGAAGTGGACATGCTCGTCGATGACACCGGGGATGAGATACCTTCCCAAGGCCTCGATGGTGACGGCCGAGACGAATTTGTCGAAACCCTCGTCGCGGAAGATGTGCTTGATGATCCCGTTTTCGATGAGCACGTCGGCGACGTAAGTCTCGCCCTCGTTGACAATTGTGCAATTTCTGATGAAATAGTTCATGGAGTCGTGTTTTTGCGCTGCAAAAGTAGTAAAAATAGCCGTTTGTGTGGCACCATGGGCATTGGCTGTCGTTGAGTGTTACTCTTGGTTGAAGTCTCTCGGTTTGTCGCTAAATTTATTATCTTTGCAGCCTAAATTCTTACCAATGAAAAAAGTCGATTTCCTTGTGCTTGCCATAGTGATTGTGGTATTGCTTCCTTTTTTTATCTGCAAACCGGTGTATGACACATTTTGCACGCTTACGCGAAATTATCCGCTGTGGATGGCCTTCCTGAAGTTCGGCATCTTGGCCACGTTCGGCGAGATGCTGGGACAGCGTGTGAAGACGGGGCAATATTATCACAAGGGATTCGGTCTTTTCCCGAAATTCATTGTGTGGGGATTCCTCGGCATGTGGATTGCACTGGCCATGAGTGTCTTCAAGGTCGGCATACCGGCCTTTATGGAGAAGGCGGCCTGCTTCAGTGGCGTCAGCGAGGCTATGCAGGGCGGCTTCACATGGCTGAAATTGGTGGGTGCCTTCTTTGTCAGCGTGATGATGAACACCTCCTTTGCGCCCGTCTTTATGACGTTCCACAAGATTTGCGACATGCACATCGCCTCCTACGACGGCAAGGCAATCAGTCTGGTGCGCCCCATCCAAATGCGCAAGCTCATCCAGGAAGTGAACTGGGATGTGCAGTGGGACTTCGTTTTCAAGAAAACCATTCCTTTGTTCTGGATTCCCGCGCACACACTCACGTTCTGCCTGCCGGGAGACTTCCAGGTGCTCTTTGCGGCCTTCTGCAGCATTATCTTGGGATTGTTCCTGTCGATTGCCGCGATGCGCAAGAGTTGATTCTACACCTTTTTGTGGGGTAATTTTTGGCAACATTACCATTTTTTTATTTGGGCGTGCCGGCGCGGCGGCGGGAATATGGTTGCCGCCGCGCCGTCGGGCTGTCCGCTCAAATGGCCGGCCGGCACCAGCCGTGGCATCCGGCGGCATCCCCCATTAAAGATGCGGCAAGGGGAATCCGAACACATAGGAGGCCGGCCATAACCGCTACCATCCCTCACGCATGCTCGTCGGACACCGCACCCGTTTCGCGGCGAACAACGTGCTTCCTCGTCTCAACGTTCTCCCGCGCCGCGATAGATGTAATTTGTAAGATGTTATGTGTTAGAGTAAACAAGGATAAGATTGTAAAATTTTTCTTATATTTGCAGCCATGTTATTTAAACCACTTTATTATGAAAAAAACCATTATCCTTTTGGCACTTTTTATGATGATTGCAGCCGCTGCCATGGCACAAAACAGCCACTGGAGTTACGGCATTAATAATAGTAATACCATCTCTGTTTCCAGTGCTGTGACTGTAATCACCTCTACGGGAAAGGCGTATTTGGCTCAGACACAATCCAGCACCAACACTATCTGGCTTTCTATCATTGACCCAACCACTATGCAGGCATATATGTTTTCAGACTCTTATAATTACGCATCTTCCAAACAATATATCATTTTGCGGGGTGGCTTCGAAGACTTAAACGGGAAGATAGTTTTATATGGATATTGTTATGACAGTGTGGGTTATAATTATGGTTATGTGGCTGAATTTGATCCAACCTCCCTTGTTATGACGTGTCGCGAGCCTTCTGTGACAGGTGAGATTATAAAAGGATGCTCAGGCTTAAGTCCCACAGGGAGTGTTGTCAATATGTTCGTTTTCAACGAAGGCGAAATATATGCCCTTGATGTATTATCAACCACACCACCTCCTGTTTTTTACGGTATGCAATATAATGGACAGATGGAATATTTTTCCGATGTTCAGTGGGACAGTTATCATAATTGTTTTGTAGCCAGCGGCAGTCATCCCAATCCCTATGGAGTGCTGTGCCCCTTTATTGTCTGTTACCAGTTTGATGTGCTGACCCATACATTTTCTTTTTGGTGTCAATACGATGTGGACGACAACACTTACACAAACTGGTCGGAAGGTCGCGCCCTCTTTTCCATCATAGATGACGACCATTTGGTGTTGTATCAGGATATGCGGGAAGACAGTAATGATATAATATGGCTTACTTTGTTGAAAGGTTATTATTCTTCACCACCAGTTATTTTGAAGTCCACATATTTCATTGTTCCTTTGCACAAATTGTCGACATACGGGATGGTGTATAACAAATTCAACAATAGTCTTAACCTGTTGGGACTGTTTGACTACTGCATCCCGACGACCACCTTTCTTGCCCAGACCGACCCCTACAGCTTGTCTTATTTGAACATCGGCCAGATAACCAGTCCGACAGTCAACGTCACTTGCTATACTTGGAACATGCAACAAATAAATGGTAATTCTATACAATTGAACAATATAACACTCAACCCCTTTAACCCCTGTTCGACAGTAATCTCCACGGGTGTAGCCAGAAGCAGTATCGGTTTTACTGCATATCTGACGGAAACATACGACATATCTTTGTCGTCCTGCGACATCCTTTTGCCCGTTTGGGACAATCTTGCTTTTCCTACATCCAATACAATCTCCACACCTATCCAACATAACACCACCTATTCAGCCTTTCTTGTTAATTCACCTTCTTCGAATCATACTTTAACAAATAAGGAATGTTATGATTACATCAGCTGTTACAAAGACATGAACGGCACTATCGACGACAGCACAAAATCTGTTTCTGCCCAAGAATCTATGGCGATCATCCATGTTGAAGAAGGCCATTTTGTTTGTCACGGATTCATCGGAATAATACATTATGAAATCTTCACCTCCACGGGAAAGTTGATTTGCAAAGGCAAGACCTCCAATGATAAATCAACACCCATTTGTACCGATAATCCCGGTCTCTATATTATCCGCTGTATGGATAATCAAAAGTTTGTTGCCACCACTAAAGTCATTGTAAGTCGCTAATCCCCTTTGAACATGAAACGTTTGCTCCTGATATGGACCATTCTCCTGCCGCTATGGGTTGCGGCCCAGGAGAGTTATGCAGGACGAGATTTCTGGGTGACTTCAACAGTTAATCCGCTCATAGAAGTTCCTGACAGCACTGTGTTGTACATTGTGGGCGACACTGTATGTGCAGGATATGTGGAAAACCCGAGCACATCCTATTATCAAACTTTTAGCGTTACTTCCAACCAAGTCACTCTTGTCAAAATTCCGAGTTCCGAAATACAGTATGAGTACGATTCCTCCCCGGTGCAAATAAAAGGTATCCACATTTCCTCTACACGCGATGTTTATGTCTTCCTTCAGAATAGCTTGGTGGATACATTTCTGTACAATTTCACTTCATCAATACCAAATTTTGTAAATGGTTGCCATACAAACAAATGTCCTATTCTCCCCAGTTCTTTGTTAAACAGTCAATATTCAATCAATGAAACAACGATGTATTCCCATCCAAGATACGGATTCCCGTGTGATCTTCTTATAGTTGCCTTAGAGGATGCTACTATTGTTGATTGCGGATCGGCTGGTATTCGATTCTTAAACAAAGGCGAAGTGGCCTTTGTTCCAAGGCATAACAATATTCACTCGAATTGTAAAAGAATGGCTCTTTATGAAACTTCTCATTATGGCACTTGGCTTTTCCCGATTTTCAGAAATAGATATTTATTTGTTGGTAAGGATTACATCACTAGGAAAAGTGGCAACAACAGCTTTGCTAAGAATCACGGCTTTGATTATGCCAACTATTATGATGCATTATTTAATTCAGGTGTGACTGCGGCAAGGTATTACTGCAATACATTTGAAAATAACAGCAACATAATTTTCTCTGCTATCACCTATGAGGTTTGGGCATATCACAGTGCTTTCTGTTCTCACTACACACTTCCACATTTGTGGGATGTTTCTTATATTTGGTTTCGTTATTCTGATTTCATACAATTCTACATGCCAGCACTATCGGTAAGGAATCTTGGCTATAATTTTACTTTTTTCAATTCAGGAGCTTCAATGGGCATTGGGGGTGGAGCCTTTATCATTGGGAATTCAAAGCCCCGCATTCCCAATGATGTTATGGTGAAGAAATGGGTGATACCCACCACCCGACGAAATGTTAATGTAGTCAACAGAAACTACGACACTACTTTTGCTGAGCTTGACATTTACGTCCACGAAAACGGGCTCCATTCAACCTATTTGAACGACCAACTGCTGCCCGCATCCGTCTTTGACACCGTACCTTTCACCAACCGCGAGTACTGGGTGGCACAGTTTGGCTACTACAACGATTCCATTCCCGAAATCATCCGTGTGGAAAACCCCAACGGTTTCAGTGCCTATCTCGACGAATTTGGGTACACTCCCGTAGGACCAAACACTGACTCCATCTGGCTCTGTTACTGGCACGACAACAACTCCGGCGTGAACTTCGAAACCGCCCCCGTGGAGCACTCCAACCTCAGTCCATACAACGGAGACACCGTCTATCGCTGCCTCGGCGACACCCTGCACCTTGATGTGGAGTACAACCCCGACTCCCTGGAGTTCGACTGGATTGTGGATGGCGTCACCCACTACAACACCCGCACTTTAGACATTCCCATCACCGACCTGCACACCATCACCGCGCAGCTCGTCATCCACTACCCGTGTCCCGACACTACCACCACTTTTGTCCGCGTGGTGCTCCCGCCCGTCATCCCCTTCTCCTCCGACACCATACTTTGCGCGGGTGCCATCCTCTCCGCGGAGAACCCCGACGCCATACTCTATTCGTGGTCCACGGGAGAGACCAGTCCTGCCATCACCGTTGACAGCGCGGGCATCTACTCGGTTACCGTGGCCAACCGCGGCTGCACCGCCAACCTCGACAGCTTCCGCGTGGATCTCTACGAACCCTCGCATGTCAACTTCGGCGGGGACACCATCCTCTGTGACCTGGCCACTCTCCTTCTGGATGCCACACAAACGCACCCCGCCACTTACGAGTGGCAGGACCACTCCACCAACACCACCTATCTCGTCATCAATGACGGCCACTATTGGGTGGTGGTCACCGACCACTGCCTCGGCGCCTCCGACACCATCGATGTGGACTACCTCCAGGACTTCGAGGTCAACCTCGGCGCCGACACCATCCTCTGCGAAGGCGATGAGCTGGTACTTACCGCCGGCTTGCCCTGCTGCACCTACCGCTGGCAGGACGGCAGCACCGAACCGCGCTACGTGGTGCGCCAGCCGGGCAGTTATTCCGTCACCGCCGCCAACTTCTGCCACTCCCACAGCGGCGACATCGACATCGCCTACGAGCCTTGTGCGCAGGAGCTGTGGATGCCCAACGCCTTCACCCCGAACGGCGACGGCCTCAACGACCGCTTTGTGCCCATATTCAGCCACCCCGACGAGATTGAGAGCTTCGAGATGATGATTAATGACCGCTGGGGTTCGATGGTCTTCCTTACCAAGGATATGGACGCAGGCTGGGACGGCGGCGACCTGCCGGAAGGGTTGTACGTCTGGGTGATCCGCTACAGGAACGCGCGGGAGGAGATGAGGGTTGAGAAGGGAAATGTGATGGTGATTCGATGATAGTTAATAGTTAATGGTTAAGAATGGGCAGTGAGAAAAGTGAACAGTGAATCTTCATTTCTTAACTTCTTAGTTTCTTAGTTCCTTAACTATGACCGTGGTTTCCGCCGGCACGCCAACAAAATGATGAGGAGCCCCTGATTTCTACCATACAGGTATATAATCTCTACCTTTTTTCTGCTATTGAATGAGCTTCAGTCTCGCGTGCTTGAGGCGGAGGTCAATGCGCGCCTCGGTGAGCTGGTCTTGCGCCTGGCTGTAAAGCGTGCGTGCCTCCAACAACTCTGACACAGGCACCAAGCCCGCTTCGTAATTGACCTGCACGCTCTCCAGATTCTCCTTGGCATCGCGCAGTGTGGATTCCGTCAAGGCTACTTGCGCCTGCGCCTCCTGCACGTTGTGGATGGCCTGTTCCGTCTCCAACTCCATCTTGCCTGTGAGGTCGCGTCTGCTGTTTTCGGCCTGCTGTATGCGGATCTCTTGTTCCTTGGCTTTGTGCGCCGTGGCCCACCAGTCGGTTAGGGGCACTTGCAGCGTGGCGAAGGCCAGTCCGTTGGCACTGTATCGGTCCACGATGAGGTTGCCGTAGGATGCGCCCACGCCGATGGCTAACTGGGGAAGTGCCTCCCCGGCAATCATCTTTTTCTTCAGCTGCTCGGCCTGCACGTTGAGCGCTAACAGGCGGCTCTCCTTGCGGCGCGCCACGGCCTCTGCGATGCGCACGTCTATGTCGCTTGGCTCAGTGTTCACCGTGTCTGTCAACTGCAGGGTGGGGGAGTAGTCGATGCCCGACATCTGGCACAATGCCATAGTGGCCAATTGGATGCCGTTCTCGACCTTCAGCAGGTTGGAGCGCATCTCGTCGCGCTTGAGGGCGACCTTGAGGCGGTCGTTGCGTGTGACGAGGCCGGCCTCCTCCGCCGTGAGGACATCGCGTCCCAGCGTGTCGAGGAAATCGAGCGCCTGCAGCACGGTGTTGCGTTTCTCGTAGAGCGACACCACGAGCCAGTAGTTCTCCTCCACGCTCAGCAGCACTTTCTCCTGAGAGAGATCCTGTTGCAGCTGCGCGGCTTCCACGCCCAGCTGGGCAAGGCGGTTGCCGTTGACGATGCGTCCGCCCGCGTAAAGGGGTTGCAGGGCTGTGGCTGCCAATGCCGTGCCCTTTTCGGCCAGCGAGATGGAGGACGGAATGCCAAGCGCGCCGCCATATTCGGCCCACAAGTTGTAGAGGTCCTGCCGTATTTGGGCGTTCTCGATGTCGCCGATGCCGTATTCGAACAACGGGTTCAGCGCATGATAGCCCAAAGCTGTCGCGCTGACCGTCGGGAAGTACTTGGTGAAGGCCTGCCGCTTGACCTGCTCGGCTGCGAGCACGTCTAAACGGGCGTTTTCCAACGTGGCGTTATGTGCCAATGCTGCCTTTAGACAGGAGTCCAGTGAAAGTGATTGCCCCCGGCCCGTGGAGACAAGCCACATCGTCCCCACCAAAAATAATATCGCGCGAATGTATCTAAAAGGTGTCATCTTGTTGTTTAATAGCTGATTACAAATTCTTAATGGCCAATGCGTGCATGGTCTCTGCCGAAAATTTTCCAATATGCCACAGGCAGCACCGTGACCACCAACGGCATGGAAAAGAGTGTGCCGAAGCAGATCACCACGCCCATGGGCATCCATAGGCCGGTGTGTGCGATGATCATGGGGCAGACGCCCAATGCGGTGGTGGCGGAAGTCAGGAAGATGGGACGCATGCGTCGGCAGCCGGCCTCGAACGCCGCCTCTTTGGCGTCTTTCCGACCCTCCTTGCGCAAAGACTCCGCGTAATCGAACATGATGATGGCGTTGCGTACAATAATGCCAATCAGGCTCACCACACCCAAGACAGCGGTGATGCTGAAGTCCAACTGGAAAATCCATAGTCCCAGACAGGCTCCAAAGATGCAGATGAGCGAGGATGACAGGGTGAGGAAAACGATGTCGATGCGCGAGAAGTGGTAGAGCAGGAAGACGAACAGCACGAGGATGGCTGCCACGAAGCTCAATGCAATCTCAGGGATGACTTGCCCGTTTATACTGGTCAGGCCGCCGGCGGTGATGGATATTCCGTCGGGCAATGTTGGCTTGATCTCCTTCTCAATGTATTGGTTGATGCGCTTCATGACGCCAGGCTGGCTATACCCGTATTTCAAATCCGCTCCTACCGTTATGAGTCTAAGGCTGTTGCGACGGTTGATAGTGGCGTCTTCCCACTCCGGGGAGACGGTGGCCACCTGCCGCAGCGGCACCCAGACCGACGGAATGGAGGTCGGAATTTGGTAATCCTCCAGATCCTGGTAGCTCATGGAGGAGTCGCCTTTCTGCGTGTAGAGTGCCACGGGCACTTTGTAATCGTGTTCCCACACGTTGGTCAGCGACTGTCCGCCGAGTGCGGAGGAGAGGTATAGCGACAGCATGCTTTGTGTCACGCCGAGGCGCGTGGCTTCGTCGCTCTTCAGCTCGACCTTGATGTTTTGCGAGGTCTCGTCCATGTCGGAGTGTACCCATGTCAGTTCGGGTTGCCCGTTCATGAATGCTTTGACTGATTCGGCGATGGCTTTGGTCTGCTCGAAATCATCCCCGGTGATACGGACCTCCACGGGGTTCTTGACGGCCTGGTAGTCCATCTGCTTGAAACGGATGTAGGCATTGGGGAAGAGGAACTCGTATTTTGGGGCGTACTCCTTGAGGATGTTGAGCGTGGCGAGCTCGCTCTTGGTGTTGACGATAAACTGGGCGTAGTTCTTGTGCGCCATCTGGGGCGCGTAGGTGGCATGGAAGCGCGGCGAGGAGCAGCCGATGAAGGAGGTGACTCCCGTGACGCGGTTGTCGGCACGCAGGATGTGCTCGATGCTGTCTGCCACCGCTTCCGTCTGGGCGAGCGTGCTGCCCTGCGCAAGGTGTATTTCCACCGCAAAGCAGTTGCGGTCGGCTTTGGGCAGCATCTGGATGTTCAAGCGTGTGAAGAGAAAGCCGCCCAATGTGATGGCCAGCATCGCCGTCACAATGACGAGGGTCGGATTTTTGAAGCAGTAGCCCAGCAACTTCTCGTAGCCGTCCTGCAATAATTTGAAGAACCGGTTCTGCCCGGCCTCGAAGCGATTGGCGGGTATTTCTCGTTTGCCATTGCGGATAAACTGCGTGGCCAAATAGGGAATGATCCAGACGGAATAGAAAATGGAACAGACCAGCGCGAAGGCCACCGTCCAGGGAAATAGCTGCACGAAGTCGCCTAACGGTCCAGTGATGATGTGCGTCATCGGGAAGAACATGCCCGAAATGGCAAGGGTGGCCAACGACATCGGCACGAAGAGTGCATGGGTGCTGTGCACTGCCGAGTACCAGCGTGAATGCCCCTCGTGCAGCATGTCCATGTAGCCGTCGGTGATGATGACGGAGTCGTCCACGATCATGCCCAAGACCACAATGAGGGCGGCCAAGGTGACGGTGTTCAGTTCGATGCCGAATACGTACATCAACCCTAAGGTGATGGCGGTGCAGACAGGCACGGAGGAGCCGGCCACCAACGCCGTGCGCAGCGGGAACAGCAGCAGCATGACGGCGATGACCACGAGAATGGAGAACACTAAGTCGCGCAGGAATGAGAACACAGACTTGCTGACCACTTGCGGCTGGTTGGTGATCTTGTGCATGTTCACGTCGGGAGGCAGCAACTTCTGGGCCTCGGCCATCTGCACGTCCACCTTCTCGCCGAAGTCGACGATATTGTTGCCGGGACTCATCTCCATCGAAATGAGCACGGTTTCCTTGCCATTGTATTTGATGAAATTGTCGGGCTCCTTGTACCGCCGGCGGATGTCGGCGATATCCTTGAGGCGGACGACGTCTCCAGAGGGGTCGGTGTAGATGATCTGCTCGCCGATTTCATATTCCGACTGGTAGGGGATGGCGATGTGGACGGGTGCGTCTCCGGCCTCATTGCTGATGCTGCCGCCGACAGTGCGCAATCCCTGTACGGCCAGCTCGGCCAAAAGGGTACGTTGGCTGATGCCGTAGGCGGCGAGACGCTCCTGGTCGACGAGCACGGCGATTTCCTCGTGCTGTTGCCCCACAATCTTGAGGTTGCCCATGGACGGGATGGTGCGCAGGTGATCGCAGATAATCTCGGAATACTTTTCCAATTCGCGCGGGGTGCGCTCCGCCGACTCCACGGCGAGCAATATGGAACTGGTGTTGCCGAAGTCGTCGACCACGACTACCTCCAGCACGCCCGCAGGCAGCGAGGTCTTTTTGAAAAGCTGCAGGCCGTGGCGGATTTTGGACCAAACCTCGTCTTTGTCGCGCACTGTGACACGCAGCTCGGCGAAGATGTAGACGATGCCGTTCTCCGTGATGGAATAGGTGTTCTTCTTGTCGATTTCCTGGTACGTGAAAAGGAATCGTTCCAGCGGCTTGGTCACCTGTTCCTCGATTTCCTGGGCGGAGGCGCCGGGATAGACGGCGGCCACCACGCCCTGGCGGATGGTGAACTGCGGGAACTCATCCTTGTTGAGCCGTGTCAGCGCAAAGATGCCGAACAGCACCAGCGCACCGGCAATGAAGTGGATGATGCCGTGCGCGCGCATCGCGGATAATATGTGGTTGCCTTTTTTCTTGGACACTTGTAATAAAATTCAAAAGTCAGACTTCAATGTGGCCGATGCCTGTTTGGGCTTATAATTCTTGTACAGGCGCGTTTTGGTAAAGGTGCTCCATGCCGGCGGTGACAAGCGTGTCGCCATGTTGCAGGCCGTCAACGACGAGCACGCCGTTGGCCACAAACTCCGTGGCTTGCACCATGCGGCGCATGGCCTTGCCGTGTTGGATCACCCAGACGCTCTGCCCGTTGGGACGCGTCTGCACGCACTTGGCAGGCACGACGATACCGCGGCTGTCCGGTGCGTCGAGGTGGACCTTGCAGATCATGCCGGGCAACAGCCGCCGTTCATGGTTGGGCAAATCCACCTTGACGGTATAGCTGTGCGACACGCGGCTGGCGGTCATGCCGCACTCGGCAATCTTGCCGGTCAGAGCCAGATCGTCAAGGGCCGGCACCAGAAGGTTTACCTCCTGCCCTTCATGCACGGATGCAATCTCGCTTTCCGGCACGGAGAAATTGACGGTGACCTGTTGCACGTTCAGCAGGGTGACGGCGCTCTCGCCGGGCAGCAGCGAGCCGCCCGCCGTGGCACGACACTCGCCGACCACTCCGGAGGAGGGTGCCACCAAGGCGCAGTCCTCCAACTGCTTGCGGGCGATCTGCTCCATTGAGCGCGCCTTCTCCAAAGTCGTGAGCATCTCCACCCACTTCACCTCGGCCAACGAGCCTTGGTCGTGGACCTTCTTGAGGCGCGCGTAGGCGTCCTCGGCCTGGTCGAGTGTCGCCTTGGCAGAGTTGTAGGCATTCTGGGCGGTGCTCTTGCTGATGGTGACCAGCTTCTGCCCCGCAGTCACACGGTCGCCGGGACGCACCAGCACGCGCTCCACCTTGCCGCCCGTGGCGAAGCTCAGCGCGATGCTCTCCTTGGCCTCAACCTCGCCCACGTACGTGCGCGTAAGACCTCCGCCCATCGAGTCGATGGCCATCACCTCCACACGCACCGGCGCCCGCTCGGTTTCAACGGCCTTGTGCTTGCACGCCGCCGCCAATCCTATCGCTATAATGATAAATAAGACTCTTTTAAACGCCTTCATTGTTATATGGTTTTATTCGTTTTTCTCTGCCAGCAGAAGCATCTTGCGGCCTTCCAGCCGTTGCGCGTCGTTGCTGCTTTGCATGCCGCTCCATTGCTCCTCTATCATGATGATGTCCCCGTTGTGAATGCCTTTGCCGGAGGCAATGATGCTGAACACCAGGGAACTGTTCTCCTGAAGAGGATTGATGTTGTCGCTCGTGAGAATGTTGGTGGAAAATGTGTATTGGTCCACAATGAGGGAGTCTCCTTTGACGAGAGCGGAACAATAGTATGCCCCGCCAGTGCTTTCGTTCAATGTGATGGTAACGCGGCCCTCGGACAAACGGTCGCGGAGAATGTTCATCTGCCCGCGCTTGTTGACCATCAGATGGGTAACCTCCCCGTCTTCATTGGTAAGGGTGACCTCTCCGGAGATTTTGTAGCTGTAGTCGCCCAGAAGAGAGCGTACTCCCCGCTGGCAAGAGAGGTTGCACAAGAGCATGGCGGTGGCCAAAGTGCATATTATAAGTATCTTTTTCATAATTGTGATGTGTTATTTCTGATGGGATGAAGAGGATTTGTTGAGATCGAAAACATCGGGATGGGTAACGAATTGTGTAAAAATGCTGTTGATAATCAATTCGATAAGCATATTGTAAGAGGTTTTGTACTGCTCGTATTTGTCTTCGACGAAGAAAGTGTGGCTCAACCCGTTGAGGGTGACTTGCAGCATGTCGGCGAAGGCAACGGCCTGTTGCTCGATGACCTCCGCACTGCATTGCGTCGGCTTGGCGTACCACACTTTTTTGAAACAGCTGTGCTCCCATTCGGTGAACTCGGCCATTGTTTGCTGCAGCCGCTCGAAACGGTAGTCTTCTGGAGCAAGCAACTTGTCCTTGATGGCCACCCGCAGTGTGCCGGCCTGGGCGATGAGCTCCATCCGCTGTAGCAGATACTGCCGCAGACGGGGCAATACCAACTGGCTGTCGTCTGCCACCACCGCCGCCAAAGACTGCTGGATGTGGTCCACTTCGGAGATGACCGTTGAGCAGAACAACTCCTCCTTGTTGCTGAAGTGATTGTAGATGGAACGCTTGGCTTTGTGCGCCTGACTCGCGATGTCGTCCATGGATGTTTTCTCGAAACCGAACTTCCGGAACAACTCCGTCGCCACCCGCTGGATCACTTCTTTGGTCATTAGTTTTTTCATTTTTTGCACTTTTTTCGTTTTGGCGTGCAAAAATATAAAAAATAGAGATGGGGTCGGTTGAAGAAGGGAAAAATGAGGATGGGGACGAGAAGGAAACGGTTTTTTCTATGTCTTGTTTTTCAGATATTTGGATGGTGTTTGTCCATATTTTTTTGCAAACGAGCGCAAAAAGGTGGCATACGAATTGAATCCTGACCTGTCTGAAATCTCTTCTATAGAATAAGAAGCCCCATTGGTTCTGTCGTCCAGCAGCTTCTTGGCTTCTTCCAATCGGAAATCGTTGATGTAGTCGTAAAAAGTCTTTTGTTTCTCTTGATTGATGTAACTGCTTAAATATTGTCGGTTTGTGCCCAAGAGCGCTGCCAATTTCTGTAATGTCAGAGATTTGTCCAAATAGCATTTGCTTTCTTGGATGAGCATTTCAACATTTTTGTCTAAAAGTGCTTCGTAATAGGTGGGTCGAGGGGTCGTGCAGGAAGTCCTTGTCCCAGTCTCTTTCTTGTCGTCGGAAGGTAATGTGTCAGATTCCTCCGGTGATACGGCAAACACCTTTTGCCGGGCTATTTTCCACGTGACAAGCAAGACAAAAAACAGGGAAACAAGACAATACAAAGAGTCGAAAAGCAGGTTTCGGCTGACTTGCTGCGAGGAGAACCAGGTCTGTTGTGAGACGCTTTCAAAAGCCCACAGCACTTGAATTGCAAAAAGCAGTATGCACAAGCCTGCGCTCCAGCGGAGGTCGAAGTGTTCTATGTCGCCCACGTTGTCGCGTAGCATGGCGGTATGCCTATTGATGGAAAGCAGCAGGCCGACCATTAGAGCCAAGGATGCGGTTAGGGTGAATATTTGCGTGGCTGGATAGACAAGTGGACTTTTCGTGATGGCAAACAGGATCAGGGCGCAGGCGAAAGGGATCTCCATAACAAGGAGTTGGAACATGGTGTACTTGTTGGGGAACACCAACGAGACGGCAAACATCATATAACCGCCTACAATAATGTAATCATAGAAGATGAGCAGCGTGTTCAGGAATTCTGAAAAATGCAGATGCTGGCAGGATGCGACCACGAAGTTGTTGAAGAAGCCAAACGAGTGCAACACTAAAACAGCCGCAAAGAGTTTTTGGAACTGATAGGTTTTGTGATATCGGAAAATGAACATCGCGCAGCCAAGCAGGGCGCATTGGGTGAAGCCGGAAACGAGACAGAGTAGCAGCAGGTGAAAAGATATTCCAAACATATCGGCAAAAATACTATTTTTTATGTTCTGCAAGTTTTTTTTTATGTAATGAAAAACGTGTTTGGATTTTAAATACGATTTTTGCAATTAATCAAACATTAGAAAGGTGCTAATATTAAACCACAAGAAATGAGAAGAATAGCTACTTTGATTGCGATCGTTTTGTCCTGTATGACCGCGTTGTTTGCGCAAGCTCCGCAGAAGTTTACATATCAGGCGGTGGTGCGGAATGCCAATAACCAGCTCTTGCCCAACACTCAGGTAGGGGTGCAGGTGGCCATTTTGCAAGACGGTGCCGGTGCACAAGGCACTCCTATCTATGCGGAGAAGCATACTGTAACCACCAATGCCAACGGTCTGGTGACACTAAACGTCGGCGAAGGCAATGTCCTGTTCGGCAATTTCAACACAATCAATTGGAGAAGTGGCGTGTTTTTTATAGACATAGGTGTTGACCCCAACGGCGGCACCGATTACACGATATGGTCCACCCAGCAGCTGTTGAGCGTGCCGTATGCCCTGTACGCCAACGAGGCAGGCAACGCTTTCAGCGGAGACTACAATGACCTGACGAATACTCCTGTGATACCCAATGTTCCTACCAGTATTAGTGCTTTTAACAATGATGCGGGGTATATCACGATGGATTCGGTCCCGCCGATTCCCGCAAATGTGTCGTATTTCAACAACGATGCGGGGTATATCACGATGGATTCTGTCCCTCCGGTTCCCACTGTACCTACTAATGTGAGCGCCTTTTCCAATGACGCAGGCTACTTGCAGTCGTACACCGAGACAGACCCTGTATTCAGCACATGGGACAAGAATTACAACGACCTGACCAACAGGCCTGTTATTCCGACAGTACCGCCCAATGTCAGTGCCTTTGCCAATGACGCAGGTTATATCACGATGGATTCGGTTCCGGCGATTCCCGCAAATGTGTCGTATTTCAACAACGATGCAGGGTATATCACGATGGATTCGGTTCCTCCGGTTCCTACGGTCCCAACTAATGTGAGCGCTTTTTCCAATGACGCAGGCTACCTGCAGTCGTACACTGAGACAGACCCTGTATTCAGCACATGGGACAAGAATTACAACGACCTGACCAACAGGCCTGTTATTCCGACAGTACCGACCAATGTCAGTGCCTTTGCCAATGACGCAGGTTATATTACCATGGACTCTGTTCCTAATGACATTAGTGTTTTTAATAACGATGTCGGCTACCTCACCTCCTTCACGGAAAGCCAAACCCTGGCCAATGTTACCGCCTTGGGCAACTCCGCAGGCAACCGCCAGTTGAAGGATGTGGCCGACCCGACCGACAGCTACGACGCCGTGAACTTGCGCTCACTTACGCTGATGATGGATTCCGCCAGAGCCACTATGGAGCAAATGCAGCAGCAATGGCAGCGACAGCAAACTCAACTGCAGCAGCAGATAGACAGTCTGATGGAAATAGTAAACATACAGACCTCCAGCATTACCCCATGGAACAGTATAGTGGTTAATGAAACGGCCTGCAACGCATACGAGTGGCACGGGCAGACCTATACCGAAAGCGGAACCTATCTTTACGGCTACACCAACACGGATGGCTCTAACAATATAGAGGCGTTGAATTTGACCATTTTCCATACCGATACTACCCATCTGCAGGTGGAGGCGTGTGACCGCTATACATGGTATGGCACAACTTGTACAGAATCAGGTGTTTATTACGCAAATCTAACCAATCAACATGGATGCGACAGTCTTCTGGTTCTGCATTTGACCCTCCATTATAGCACGCACAATGTGGAAACGGAAACCGCTTGCGACAGCTATACTTGGCATGGTGTCACCTACCATGAAAGCGGTGTTTATACCTACGCATACTCGAATGAATATGGCTGTGAGAGTGTAGATACCTTGAAGCTGACCATTTATTACACTCATAAGATGGAGACAGAGATGGCTTGCGAAAGCTATACTTGGCACAATACAACTTACACTACCAGTGGCACTTATACTTACGCCTATAACAACGAGTACGGTTGTGCCAGTGTGGATACGCTGAAGCTGACAGTCTATCCAGTCACCCACCATACGGAGACGGAGATTGCCTGTGAATCTTATATCTGGCATGATTCCACTTACACTACCAGTGGCACCTACACATACACTTATAATGACGAGAATGGCTGCGAGACGGTGGATACCCTGAAACTGACAGTGCTATATGGCTGTACTATTGATGAAAAGTCTTGTCCAGGTACACCAATTCTCGTGGATTTTGACAACAATGGTTATAGTACCGTACAGATTGGCAACCAGTGCTGGATGAGGAATAACCTGCGCACCACGCATTTTGCCGATGGTACATCCATACCTTTCAGCAGCGGGATGTCCACGGCAGCTCCCTATTATTATGACTTTGTTACCAATGACTTCACCTTGGCAGAACGGGGAATGCTTTACAACTGGTCTGCCGCCATGCATAGCACATCCTCAGTGCCGTCTAATTCTGTCGGTGTACAAGGTGTCTGCCCCACGGGCTGGCACATTCCTTCCGACGGGGAGTGGGCACAACTCATTAACTATGTGAACAGCCAGGAGCAGAACAGATGTGGTGGCATTGATGGACAGATAGCGAAAACCTTGGCATCCACCACAGGTTGGGATAGGGGCTATTCCGGCTATGAATGTCTCGTGGGCAACTACCAAAATACAAATAACACTACCGGTTTCAGCATTGTTCCGGCAGGCAGCCTGACACGTGCAGGTAATTATGACGGTCAACGATATAACGCTCTTTTCTGGACTTCTACAGAAAAAGAAGAAGATGCCTCACAGGCATATCGTTGGAGTATAGGTAACAACAGCTTGGGTATGAGTAGTGGTGCAGATTATAAGGATTGTGGTCTATCTGTCCGATGCCTGCGCAATGAAAACGGGGGAAGTGGCGGCGATACCCCGGCACAAATGTCTGCTGTGATTACCGATAATCCCACAAATGTCTCCCCAACCTCAGCCACCTTCAACGGAATTATTACCAATAGTGGCAATGCAGGGGTAACGGAGCGAGGTTTTGTGTATGGTGTGGGAACTGTCATAACCGATACGGTTCAAGTGACAGGGTTAGATTTTGTCTTTACAGCCGGGAACCTTACCCCTAACACGGAATACAGCGTAAAGGCTTATATTATAAACAGTTCGGGTACGAGTTACGGCCGCATGGTGAACTTCACCACTGCGTGGGAACTTCAGCCGTGGGACGGTACAGGCCGCAATCCCAACGATGCGCGTCCTTGCAATGGCACGCCAACAGTAACCGACCACGAAGGCAACATCTATAATACCGTGCAAATCGGCACACAGTGCTGGACAAAGGAAAATATGCGTTGCAAAACCTCTCCGAGTACAGGTAATGTGATTTTGGATACGAACACCTACATTGGTTACTACTGGCCCGTTTCTTACGTGTTCAAGAAAGCCTATTACGTGTATGGCGATTCTACCAACGCACCTGTCTTCGGTCTGCGCTACAATTGGAATGCGGCAATGGATACTTTCAACGCCAATTATGGAGAAACATCTTACAATGGTTATGTGCCTGACGATTCTTATCGTGGCGTTTCTGTCACCTTCAGCGGCTACCGCAGGGGCATTTGTCCCCAAGGTTGGCATGTGCCTTCCGATTCGGAGTGGACGCAGCTTGCTAACTATGTGAACAGCCAAGAACAATACCGCTGCAATGGAACTGAT
>JAFZZK010000024.1 GCA_017615795.1 Bacteroidales bacterium | reverse complement strand
TTCCAACGCTCTCTTGATGTTCTCCTGTCCCTTGACATCGCTGAAATCGTGCTCGTAATTGTTCAAACTCCGGCGGAACTCATTCTCAATGTTAACAGTCGTAGGCTCAATGGGAACATCTTCGTTGAAATAGTCTATGACCTGCTTGATGTTATTGACACCAAGGATGTCGAGGCCCTGCACGATGGCGGCTTCGCGGGCATTCTGCTCTGGCAAAATCAGGGCCTTCTTGCCCCGCTTGCGGGCTTCCAACGCAATGGGCAGTGCGCCCCGGATGGGATGCAAGGTGCCGTCCAACGACAACTCACCCATAATGTAATAGTCCTTGAGCCGCTCACCTCCCTTGATTTGCTGGGAAGCCGCCAAGATGGCAATGGCCAGCGTCAGGTCGTATGCCGATCCCTCCTTGCGAATGTCGGTCGGGAAAGATATTTTGACAGTACCATTTTTCTTCCAGTAATATCAGTTTATTTCTTGATATTATTGTCCAAACTGTCCATATTGTCCGTGGACAGGACACAAAATTTTGCAAGCAGATTTGAATGACACGAAGGAAGAAAATTCCGCAACTCGGGCGAAGGCTTGGGTTGCGGGATTTTTTTGTACTTTTGCAGCATTGTAAAAAGCAATATTATGACAGAAAAAGAAGCCATCGTCGCACGCCATTCGGTGCGGCAGTACATCGACAAGCCCATTGAGGCGGAAAAGATTGAGGAACTGAAAGCCCTCATTGAGGAATGCAACCGCGAAGGCGGTATCCACATCCAGTTGGTGACCAACGAACCAAAAGCCTTTGCAAGCGGAATGGCCAAATACGGAAAGTTCAGCGGCATCAGCAACTACATCGCTGTTGTCGGGAAGAAAGGCGACGATGTCAACGTTGGATATTATGGCGAAAAGGTGGTCATTCGCGCCCAGATGCTCGGACTCAACACCTGCTGGGTGGGACTGTCGTTCAGCAAACAACCCGACGCCTACCAAGTGCTGGATGGCGAGAAGCTGTTTTGCGTCATCTCGTTGGGCTATGGTGCCAACCAGGGGGTGCAGCACAAACTGAAACCCATCGCGGAATTTGCAGAAGTAAACGGTCCGATGCCAGAATGGTTCCGACAGGGTCTGGAAGCGGCCATCCTTGCCCCTACGGCGGTCAACCAGCAGAAATTCAGATTCCTGCTCCACGGTGGTAACAAAGTGGAGACGCAAGCCCGCTTCTCCCTTATCGGCTATGCCAAACTCGACCTCGGCATCGCCAAGTATCATTTTGAGGTTGGAGCAGGGAAAGAGAATTTCAATTGGATATAATTTTATGAAAATCCAAACCATCACCACCGGCTCCACATTAGTCTCTTCGGCGACACCCGATCGTAGCACGCACTGCTGGAAATACGCCTACACGGGCTTGTTCCAACGCAGATGCAAACGGATCGAGGTGCCCGTGAAATGCTATTATGTGAAGGTGAGTGGCCATTCGGTGCTCATTGATACGGGATGGAGCAAAGAGGTGGTGGAGCACCCGATGCGGCACCTGGGTTTCGGCCTCTGGTTCGCCAGCGAGCCGGTGATGAAACAGGGCGAATCCGCGAAAGAGCAACTGGCTGGCCAACCGATAGATGCCATCCTGATGACGCACCTCGACTGCGACCATGTGTCGGGGTTGCACGACTTTGACGGAATAGCTGTTTACACCTCTAAAGCCGAATACGACTATGCCTCGATGGAGCGTTTGCGTTACGGGAAATTGGTCAAAGGACGCGAATATCGGTTCTTGGATTTCAAACCGGACGAAAATGCTCCTTTCGGTCAATCGTGCGATCTGTTTGGCGATGGTAGCATTGTCGGCTACCTCACGCCCACACATTCCGCCGGCAGCGTGATTTACCGGATTTCCGGTGCCGATGGTTTCGTCCTCATCGTGGGCGACAACGGCTATATGAAGGATTCCTGGCGGAAAGGTGTCCTTCCCGGGCCGCTATACAATGCCGATAACATGAAGCTTTGCTTGAAATGGATAAAGGAGCAAAGCGAACAGTTTGATTGTTTGGGTGTTTATTGCGCTCACGAAAGGGAGTAATAAAGTTTTGTAATGAGATTAACTGACAGAAATTTAATGTTTTGAAATATGACAAAGAAAATGATTATCCTGAACACCAGCCCGCGGAAGAACCGCAACACGGCAATATTGTTGAAAGAGGTGCAGCACGGTGCGGAAGTGGCTGGTGCAGAAGTGGAATACATCGACCTGGTGTCGTTGAACTTCAAGGGCTGCATGAGCTGTTTCGCCTGCAAGCGCACGGGCAACACCTGCAACGGACTTTGTGCCTATAAGGACGACCTGCGCCCAGTTCTGGAGAAGATTCTCGCTGCCGATGCTTTTGTGATGGGGTCTCCCATCTACTGGTCGTATCCCACAGGAATGTTCCGCAACGTCATCGAGCGACTGCTGTTCCCCATCCTGCGCTACGACAAAGGCGAACAACCTGGCACGGCGAGCAAGTACATCGACAAGAAGATGAAGACGGCGCTCATCTACACGATGAACGTCACGCCGGAGATGTACAAGCAGTATGGCTACGAGACCATCCTCGGCCCCGA
>JAFZZK010000023.1 GCA_017615795.1 Bacteroidales bacterium | reverse complement strand
CCGTAGTTGGCATCCCAACCTTCGCGGGCGAGGAAGTCGATGGCCTCGTCGGTGATGCTCACGTTCAGTCCCATGCTGCCGACACGCTCCAGCAACTTCTTCAGTTCCAGACGGATAATCTTCTTGACATCCTCTTCATTGATGTTGTTGAAGAAGATGGTGTCGTCGATGCGGTTGAGAAATTCCGGCGGGAACTGGTTCTTGAGGGCGGTTTCAAGGATTTTCTGCGTCTTTTTGTCCTTGCCGGCGGCAGTGGCGGAGGTGCTGAATCCCACATCCTGACCGAAGTCCTTCAGCTCTCTCGAACCGACGTTGGAGGTCATGATGATGATGGTGTTCTTGAAATCGACCTTGCGGCCCATGCCGTCGGTGAGGATGCCGTCGTCAAATACCTGTAACAAAACGTTATAGACATCCTTGTGCGCCTTTTCGATTTCGTCCAAAAGCACGATGGAGTAGGGTTTTCGGCGGATTTTTTCGGTCAGCTGGCCGCCCTCTTCGTAGCCTACGTAGCCGGGAGGCGCGCCGATGAGGCGGGAGATGGTGTGTTTCTCCATGTATTCGCTCATGTCCACGCGCACCATTGCGTCGGGGGAGTCGAAGAGGTAGGTGGCGAGCACCTTGGCGAGGTACGTCTTGCCCACGCCGGTGGGTCCAAGGAAGATGAAGGTGCCGATGGGCTTGTTCGGGTCCTTCAGTCCGGCGCGGTTGCGGCGGATGGACTTGGCAATCTTGACGATGGCTTCGTCCTGCCCGATGACACTGCCTTTCAGCTCGTCGGCCATACGGAGCAGCTTCTCGCCTTCGCTCTTGGCCACGCGCTGCACGGGCACGCCGGTCATCATCGCAATCACCTCGGCCACATGCTCTTCCGTTACCTCGGTGCGGTCGTCTTCGGCCGTGCTTTCCCAGTTCTCCTTGATTTTCTCTAATTCGGCCTCCGCTTCCTTGATTTGGTCGCGGTATTCCGCTGCTGCGGTATAGAGCCGGTCTTTGAGGGCCAACTCTTTCTTGGCCTGTAAATCACTGATTTTCTTTTCTGTCTCCAGGAATTCCGGCGGAATATGCACGTTTTGGATGTGGACGCGGGAGCCGGCCTCGTCCAACGCGTCGATGGCCTTGTCGGGCAGACAGCGGTCGGTGATGTAGCGGGTGGAGAGAGCCACGCACGCATGGATGGCCTCGTCGGAGTAGCGGACGTTGTGGTGGTCTTCGTATTTGTCCTTGATGTTGTTCAGGATTTCGATGGTTTCCTCAGGTGTGGTGGGTTCGAGGAGGATTTTCTGGAAGCGGCGTTCCAGTGCGCCGTCCTTTTCGATGTACTGGCGGTACTCGTCGAGGGTGGTGGCGCCGATGCACTGCAGCTCGCCGCGGGCGAGGGCGGGTTTGAACATGTTGGAGGCATCGAGGCTGCCAGGTGAGGAGCCGGCGCCCACCATGGTGTGCAGCTCGTCAATGAACAGGATGACATCGGGGTTCTTAGCCAACTCGTTGATGATGTTCTGCATCCGTTCCTCAAACTGTCCGCGGAACTTGGTACCGGCCACCACGGAGGTCATGTCGAGGGCGACGACGCGCTTGTTGAGGAGCGTGCGCGACACTTTCCCTTCCTTGATGCGTATGGCGAGGCCTTCGGCCAGTGCCGACTTGCCCACGCCCGGTTCGCCGATGAGCACAGGGTTGTTCTTCTTGCGCCTTGACAGGATCTGGGCGATGCGCTCCAACTCTTTCTCCCTTCCTACGATGGGGTCGAGACGGCCCTCTTCGGCGTACTTGGTGAGGTCCTTGCCGAAGCTGTCGAGGATGGGCGTGTCGCTCTTCTTGCCTTTGGCCGCACCTTTCGACTGGAAACGGCGGCTGTCGCGGTCATCGTCATCGTCTTCCTCGTCCTCGTCGAAACCGGAGTAGCGGGAACGCGGGTCTGGTTCAAGGCGGTCGTTCTTCAGCTTGCGGAGGAACGAGTCGTAGGTGACGCCCATCCGGTTGAGCATATTTTTCACCACGTTGTCGTTGGTGCTGGGGGTGTCCTTAAGCAGCACCAGTACAAAGTGTTGTGGCTCCACCAGCGGACTGAGGAGGTTCTTGGCATGGAGGGCGGCCACCCGCAACAGGTTCTGCACGGCTTGGGCGTATGGAATGTCTGTGGTGACCGTGTCATCGTTGTCGTTGGCGGCATCGGCGAACATAGACTCAAGGTCGAACTGCATCTTGCCGAGGTCGATGCCGTAGTTGGCCAGCAGCTGCTTGGTGAAACTCTCCCCCTGATAACGGAGGATGGCGTCGAAAATATGCTCGATCTGAATCTTCGGAAAATTGTACTGGAGGGCGATCTGCTTGGCGCTTTCCAGCACGGTGTTGAACTCTTCGGAGTAACTGCTCATTGGGTATGATTAAGGTTAATGGAATCGGTGTATTATCGGACGGCAAAAGTACTCATAATTTTTGTAATTCAGGTGCAGGCCGGAAGGTTTTATTCTCACAGGTTGGTTTGTAAAATTTGGGTTTGAATTTGCAGAAAAATCAACCGAGACAGAAAACGTGGTTTGTAGAGACGTTTCATGAAACGTCTCTACAATAGGGAGAACGGTACGCCGCGGGCAGAATGCAGGCGTCAGCCTGCCCAAATGTTCGCGTCAGCGAACTCCGAGTACAGCGAACCCGAATGCGAACGTAGTGAGCAAAATCAAAAAAATGTTCGCGCCAGCGAACCCAAATCTAAAATGAAAAAGAGGGAGCCCCTTGTTCAGGAACTCCCTCTTGCTTATAATGATGTTGGGGAAAAACTATTGGTTCTTTTGGGCAAACTCGTAGCCGGCCTTGAGGCAGGCGAGGTTGGTGTTCACCACGGCGTCACCCTTGCGGGCGAAGATGGTGCGGACGGCGTCCTCGATTTCGGCATACTCCATCTTGAGGAAGGGAGCGGCGGCGCCAAGGATGACCATATTGGCGGAGCGGGCACTGCCCAAATCCTTCGCGATCTGGTCGGCATTGATGACCACCTTGTTGGGCAGCTTGTCGAATTCGGCTTTCAGTGCGGCCTCGTCGGGGTAGTTGGGGATGTTGATGAAGGGCTGGTCGTTGGTGATGACCCAGCCGTCCTTCGACAGCCACGGGAGGTAACGCAGCGACTCCATCGGCTCCACGGCGATGATGAGGTCGGCCTT
>JAFZZK010000022.1 GCA_017615795.1 Bacteroidales bacterium | reverse complement strand
TTCTTGATGCAAAATGTGGGTAACAAATTTTCTGCAACAAAAATCAAACAGGCGATCTCGGTAAAAGCGACAAACACCATTTTGAATTGGTGCAATTATCTGGAAAACAGTTATTTGTTTTCTTTTGTTGAGAAATACAGTTGTTCAGTTCGTTCACAAATAGTCAGCCCTAAAAAGGTGTATGCTGCCGACACGGGACTTGCCTACTCACTTTCAACCCACGCTATGACTGACGAAGGACACTTGTTGGAAAATCTTGTATATTTAGCGTTGCGAAAACGCCATTCGCAAATCCATTATTATGAAGGGGAAGGCGAATGCGATTTTGTTGTTCTTGAAAATGGCGTCCCTGTACAGCTGTTTCAAGTCTGCTCAGAGCTTAATCCAGACAACCTGAGGCGCGAAATGAACGGGTTGGAGGAGGCAATGAGAGCCTTGTCTGTAACACGCGGAATAATCATCACAGATAATCAAGAAGACAATTTCCATTTGGAGACGGGTGTGATAGATGTGCTTCCATTTTGGAAATGGGAATCCGCACAATCTGAAGCCATCAGTCAGTAAAAAACAATAAAGTAGAAAACAACAACTTCGTGCGCGGCCACAACCCGCCGATCCTTTTTGTGGTGGGCAACAAGGGCGGCCTCACGGAGGTGTCAGAAGTTCGTCATAGAGATGCTTGTGCTGGTGTTCAGGCTTCAACCCCTTGAGCACATACCACTTGCCGTACCGCTGTGCCTTGAATAGACGGTTGAAACCTTCGGACGGGATTTCCGAATAGGCCGTGAACACATCCGAGATGTTCTCGAACGAGGAGGTGATTTCGCCGGAAGAGGATGTGAGATTCATTTTTGGTTAAAAAAATGTAGAGACGTTTCACGAAACGTCTCTACATTGATATTGATAATAAAACAATTCCGGATTATTCGGGTTTGTAGAACGGCATCTTCACGGTGACGGCCTTCAGGAGGCGGTTGCGCACCTTGATGAAGATTTCCGTGCCGGCTTTGGCGAATTCCTTCTTGATGAGGGCTGTGCCGATGCCTTTGTTGACGGACGGGCCGAAGGTGCCGGAGCGTACTTCGCCGATGACGTTGCCCTCAGCGTCGCACACTTCATAGCCGTTTCTCGGAATGCCGCGGTCGATCAGTTCGAAACCGGCGATTCTGCGGGTCACGCCGTTCGCTTTCAGATCCTCCATGAACTTACGGTCGATGAAGTCCTTGCCATCCACAAACTTGGTGATCCAGCCTAAACCAGCCTCGATGGGGGAGATGGTGTCGTCGATCTCGTGGCCGTAGAGGCAGAAGCCCATTTCGAGACGGAGGGTGTCGCGTGCGCCCAGACCGATCGGCTTGATGTCGAATTCGGCGCCAGCCTCAAAGACGGCATCCCACATCTGGAGAGCCACCTCGTTGGGGAAATAGATCTCGCAGCCGCCGGAGCCGGTGTAGCCCGTGGTGGAGAAGAGGATATTGTCGAAACCGGCGAACTTGATGATCTTGTTGGTGTAGTATTCCATATCGATCACGGAAGCGTCGGTGAGCTTTTGCATCGCCTTGAGAGCCAGAGGACCCTGGACGGCCAACTGGGAGACGTTGTCGGAGATGTTCTCGATCTCGGCGCCGAAGTTCTTGTTTTGCTCAACCACCCATGCCCAGTCTTTGTCAATGTTGGCGGCATTGACGACGAGGAGATAGTCTTCGTCGTGGAGGTTATAGACCAGCAGGTCATCCACGATACCGCCCTTGCCGTTGGGGAAGCAGGAATACTGCACCTTGCCGGGATAGAGGGCCGCCACATCGTTGGTGGTGATGTGCTGGAGAAGGGCCAGGGCTTTCGGGCCTTTCACGGTGAACTCGCCCATGTGGGAGACGTCGAACACGCCGACCTTGTTTCTCACCTGAAGGTGCTCGTTCGTGATGCTGTCGTATTGAATGGGCATATAGAAGCCCGCGAACTCTTCCATTTTGGCACCGAGTTTCTCGTGTGTCGCTCTGTAAACGGTTTCTTTCATAGTAATAATTTTAATTTTTGAATGGATATTCGGTTTTAAACGGCGGCAAAAATACGAAAAAGAACGGCACAACACACAAAAAAAACAGACGCTCACAATTTTTTTTCAGAATCCGCGTTGACATAATGTTTTTATAAAACTCTCATCTATGAAAAAAAGTCTCTTTGTTGGTGTGTTGCTTCTTTTGATGGCTGTTTCAGGTTTTGCGCAGGAGAATGGACAGGATTGGCGACAGTTGTTTCCACGTCACGAGTTTAGCCTCGGGGTTGGTGATCCGGCTATGGCTTCTTTCCAAAGACACGGTGTGTGGGATAAGTTTATTTGGGATTGTTGGAGGCCGGAGGAATCATTGAACGACTGGTTCGCGCCCACGACCTACCATACGGATTATGTCGCCACTTGCCCGATTTCAATTGGCTATATGTTCCGACTGCGCAACTTCCTTTGGCTCGGGGGCTCGGTCTCCTATATGGGTGTCTTCGGCAAGGTGTACGACGCCCGTAACGGGGATTATCTCTACAACCACACCGAGACCCAGGTAGCCTTCCTTCCTGCCGTCCGGTTCTCCTACCTTAACAAGAAGTACGTGACCCTCTATTCGGGAATCTCCACCGGATTCCTGCTCAACTTTGAGAAAGAGGCCGATAACATGGATATCTATTTCCATCCCGCCTTCCAGTTCACTGCATTTGGCGTCTCCGCAGGATACCGTTTTTTTGGTTTCACAGAAATAGGTGTCGGGTACAAGGGCTTTGTACAAGCGGGCATAGGATACCGCTTCAATGTTAAAAAAGATGAATAATCCCAAAATATGATCTCTATGAAAAGATGGATAAGTATTATTGCAACGGCCTTGCTGTTGCTGCCCCTCGCCAACAGTTGTGTGGTTGAACCTACGGATTATGACGAGACCCTGGCCACAAAAGAGGCCTACCACATATTCTCCTACTGGCGTTATGGCCTCCGCTATGGCGAGATGCGATTCGCCAATGTGGCGTTCAATTTCAATGTGTGGCTTGCTGCCTCCGAGAACGAACGGTTAGCAGTGACTTCCCTCTACTTCCCCAATTACACTTTCCAATGCACTGACGAGCTCAATGGCACGTGGATGTTATCGAGAAACGGGCAGGAAGCTTACGAGATCGTCACGAACAACCGTCTCCTGTCGGAACCCGGTGCAGAATGGACGATGCGGTCGTTTTTGCAAGGCTATGAGCCAGGCAACACTATGGTGGACGGCGTTTCATATATCGGCCACACCTCGTTCGACAGCCCTGTGACTCCGGCCATTGTGGCCTGCACCGCCCCTGGCCGCTGGAGGGTGGATGTGGATCCGGTGGAGGAGGGCTATCTCGGTTCCCCCAGGTATCTTGCCCTAACCCTCTATACGCCAGACCAGTCGGTGTTGCGTGACCTGCGGGATGGCGGATATTATGTGGAGGGCAGAGGCTGCATCGATTTCCAGAAAAACGAATACTATGATGAGTACTCCACGGAATCGCAGTTTGTGACGATGTTTTTCCAGGTGGAAGAGCCTCTGTTCTGCGATGGGTGGGATGTCTGGAACGACGGCAAACTGAACATAGTGGTGAACGGTGGAAGGGGACGCGACGGCGACCTTCTCCAGGAACAGACTGTGCAGGCACAGTTCCTCCCTGATGGCGATGTGCAGCACAGGAAGGTGCGCCTCAGCTTCCACAATCACGTGGCCGATTGGCCCTATGGAGGCGTAAGAAGCACTGTGGATGTGTTGCGATAGTCGGTGCCGATAAAAAAAATATGGCGGTTTGCGCGGACCTTTGTCATCGTAAACCGCTTTTTTGTATTTTTGCGGCTTGTTTTAAACGGTAAAAAAAGAAGGTATGAATTTCATTGAACAAATTATTGAAGAAGATATTCAAAATGGTAAAAACGGTGCGAAGGTCCAGACGCGATTCCCGCCCGAGCCCAACGGCTATCTCCATATCGGACACGCCAAGTCCATCTGCATCAACTTCGGGATGGCGGAGAAATACCACGGCCTCTGCAACCTGCGTTTTGACGACACCAATCCTGTAAAGGAGGACACCGAGTACGTCGATTCCATCCGCGAGGACATCCATTGGTTGGGTTTCCAATGGGCTGCCGAGTTCTATGCTTCCGACTATTTCGATCAACTGTACCTCTGGGCTGAACAGCTCATCAATGAGGGGTTGGCATACGTGGACGACCAGACCCAGGAGGAAATCAGCAAGGGTAGGGGAGTGCCCACGGCACCCGGTGTCGAGAGCCCCTATCGCAACCGCTCCGTGGAGGAGAATCTCGACCTCTTCCGCCGGATGCGCGCCGGCGAGTTTCCCGACGGCAGCCGCGTGCTGCGTGCCAAAATCGATATGGCTTCGCCCAACATGCATTTCCGCGACCCCATCATGTACCGCATCCTGCACGCCTCGCACCACCGCACCGGCGACAAGTGGTGCATCTACCCGATGTATGACTTTGCCCACGGCCAAAGCGACTCCATAGAGGGCATCACCCACTCCATCTGCACCCTCGAGTTCGAGGTGCACCGCCCACTCTATGACTGGTTCTGCGAAGCGCTGCGCATCCATCACCCGCAACAGATCGAGTTCGCCCGCCTTAATATGACTTATACCATCATGAGCAAGCGCAAACTGCTGCAACTGGTGAAGGAACACTATGTCAACGGCTGGGATGACCCCCGTATGCCGACCATCTGCGGTCTGCGCCGCCGTGGCTACACGCCCGCCTCTATCCGCAATTTCGCCGAGACCGTCGGCGTGGCCAAGCGCGACAATATCATCGACGTCTCCCTGCTCGAGTTCTGTGCCCGCGAGGACCTCAACAAGACCGCCATTCGCACGATGGCTGTGCTGGATCCCGTCAAGCTCATCATCGACAACTATCCCGACGGCCAAGTGGAAGAGATGACCGCCATCAACAATCCGGAAGATCCCGAGGCCGGCACCCGCACTGTGCCCTTCTCCAAGGAACTCTGGATTGAGCGCGCCGACTTCCGCGAGAACGCCGACAAGAAGTTCTACCGCCTCTCTATCGACCGTGAGGTGCGCCTCAAGTATGCTTATATCATCAAATGTACCCACATTGTCAAGGACGACGACGGCAACATCACCGAGATTCACTGCACTTACGACCCCAACACCAAGAGCGGTATGCCCGACAGCAACCGCAAGGTGAAGGCCACCATACACTGGGCTTCAGTGGCTCACTCCAAGAAAGCTGAGGTGCGCCTGTTCGACCGTCTCTTCAATGTGGAGGATCCGGACAACTGCGACGAAGGCAAGACTTTCCTCGACAACCTCAACCCCAACTCCCTCGTGGTGACCGAGGCTTGGGTGGAACCTGCCCTGACCTTGGAGAAGGCAATGGCCATCAAGCACTTCCAGTTCGAGCGCCTCGGCTATTTCTACGCCGACCCCGACTCCACAGAGGGAAAATTGGTGTTCAATAAGACTGTGAGTTTGAAGCAGTAGTGGCTATTGGCTATTGGCTGTTGGGTGTTGGTCTTTGGGCTATTGCTTTTGAACTATGAGCTATGAACTATGGCTGTTGGCTGTTGGCGATGTCCTTCCCATCTGTAGCTTAACAAATTAATTGCACTCCAAGTTAACTTCTTAGTTTCTTAACTTCTTACCTCCTCCCTATGCATTGCCTCACCGACTACGATACCAAAATTTTGCTGGCTTTCTATATGAGCCTGAAAGGCGACAAGAAATTCAGCGAGTTCCTGATGCAGAACGGCTTTCCGGAATTGGAGGCCTTGGCGCAGGGGATTCACTCCAATGTGGCTGCCATGCAGTGGCTGTTGGATAACGGTTATCCCGAGTTTGCTGTGCTCAGCAATGCCATCGACGACGAGCCCGAGGCGATAGAGTGGCTGCAGAAGTATCATTGCGATTTCTTGCTGATGTTTGCGGCGGCCTGTCGCAAGAACGTGCCGGCAATGAAATGGTTTGCCGAAAAGGATTTGAAATTGTTCGTGCTGATCATCAATGAAATACAGCAGATTCTGATGCATCAGTCGTGGGACTCCTCCGACATCCACAAGTTCAGGAGAAGCTGATAGGCTTTTGTCACAGGAATGAGTTCTCTTCTTGTATCCCATATTGACACAACGATGGTGTTGGATTTCGTCAAGTCCAACTGGCTGTTGATGCTCTTTTTCGCATTGGGTTTTCTGTTGCCGCGCATACCTGTGGTGGGTAAGTTCTTCAACATTATCAACACGGCCCTGCATGAGTTCGGGCATGCATTGATGGCATTGCTGACGGGCGGCAGTGTGGAAAGAATAGAACTGTTTAACGACACGTCGGGCTCAACCACCACCAAGTCGGACTCGAAGGTCGGCGCGTTTCTGGTTTCCATAGCGGGCTATCCGTTTGCTGCATCGGTGGCGTGGCTGGCCTTCTATCTGATCGGCCAGGGCGCGGAGAAGGGGCTGGTGATTGGCTTGTCGGTGCTCTTTGTACTGATGTTGCTCTTCTGGATACGCAACTGGTACGGGGTGCTGTGGGTGTTGCTTTTCTGTGCGGTCAACGGCGTGTTGCTGTACTATGGTAACGCTTCGCACTTGCAGTATGCTGCCCTGTTCTATGCTGCCGTTATCCTGGCCGAGTCTGTCACCTCGTCGATTACCATTGTGGTGCTGGCTTTGCGCGACGGCAACAAGGCCGGCGATGCCACCAACCTGGCCAAGCTGACGCATCTGCCCGCCTTTCTGTGGGCTTTGTTGTTTTTGGCCTATACAGGTTGGGTGAGTTACAGGATGGTGCTGATGCTTCTATAAAAATAATGTCATATCGGCGAATAAAATGTTTTTTTTCTACTTTTGCGGCCTAAAAACATAACTATGTCACAATATTTGTCAAGTAATGTTAACAAAATAACTACCAATACGTTACAACGTATGCGCAATGAGGGCGAGCGTATCGCGATGCTCACGGCGTATGACTATTCCATTGCCACGTTGCTGGATATGGCCAAAATCGATGTGGTGCTGGTGGGAGACTCCGCTGCCAATGTGATGGCGGGTTACAAGACTACGCTGCCGATCACACTCGATGAGATGATATACCACGCATCTTCGGTGGTGCGTGCCGTCAAGCGCGCGCTCGTCGTGGTGGATATGCCTTTCGGCACCTACCAGGGCAACTCCAAGATGGCCCTCAGCTCCGCCATCCGCATCATGAAGGAGTCGGGTGCGGATGCCATCAAGCTGGAAGGCGGCGAGGAGATCATCGAGTCCGTTGACCGCATCCTCAGCGCGGGCATTCCCGTGATGGGGCACCTTGGCCTTACTCCGCAGTCCATCAACAAGTTTGGCACCTACGCGGTGCGCGCCACCACTGAGGAGGAGGCGAGTCAGCTGCTGGAAAACGCCAAACTGTTGGAAGAACACGGTTGCTTCTCCCTTGTGCTGGAGAAGATTCCCGCGACACTGGCCGCGAAAGTGACGGAGACGCTGCATATTCCCACCATCGGTATCGGTGCCGGCGGCGCCACCAGCGGACAAGTGCTGGTGTTCCACGACATGATGGGCATCACCCAGCAGTTCTCACCACGCTTCCTGCGCCGCTATCTGAATCTCAGCGAGGAGATTGTGGGTGCCATCGAGCATTATATTGATGACGTCAAAAACTGCGATTTCCCCAATGAATCCGAACAATATTGATGGCCCCATCCTCACGGAGGACCGCGTCCTGTACGAGGACAACCATCTCCTCATCGTCAACAAACAGGCCAAGGAACCTGTGCAATACGATGTTACGGGGGACAAGTCGTTGCAGGACATGGCGCGCGACTACATCCGGGTGAAGAAACAGAAGACGGGCAACGTTTTCTGCGGGTTGGTGCATCGCATTGACCGACCCGTCAGCGGTGCCGTTATCCTCACCAAGACCTCCAAGGCTCTCTCCCGGATGATAGAGGTGGTCAAGCAACGCAATATCGACAAGATATACTGGGCTATCGTGGAGGGATGTCCTGAACAGATTGAAAACAGGCTGGTGAACTGGCTTGTCAAGAATGAGGCCAAGAACCGGACCTTTGTCTATGATGAGGAGAAGGAAGGCACGCAAAGGGCTGAACTCGAATATAAAGTGTTGGTTAAGACAGAGAGATATAGCTTGCTGGAAGTTAAGCTGTTGACTGGTCGTCATCATCAGATCCGGGCGCAGCTTTCGCATATCGGATGCCCTATCAAGGGCGACCTCAAATACGGGGCTAGGCGGTCCAACGAAGACGGCTCGATATGCCTGCACGCCCGCCGGTTGCGGTTCGAGCATCCGGTCTCCCACATCATTGTGGACGTGGAGGCACCGCCTTTCAATCCTTTGTTTGAGAAGATTTTGCAAGGTGACAATCTCCTGTGACGGATAGTGTCCTGCAATCACCTGATTTTTTGGCTGAAAAAAACTTGTTTCGATTAAACTTTTATTTTTTTCCGGAATCCATAAGAGTGTTCTTTTTTTTAGTATTTTTGCAGCATTAAAACGCACGATTATGAAAAGACTTTTTACGCTCATTTTGATATTGGCATCCATGGCCGCTTCTGCACAGCAATTGCACCTTTATTACCAGGGTGAAGCCATTGGGAATGGGGATACGATTCTGTATGCCTATACGAGCGATGACTTCGGAAGGGACATTCTGCGTCCGGTCATTACTTATGCCAATGAGTCGTCAGATCCTTATAGTGGTCATGTGCAAGCAATTAGTCAGGATATTGCAGCCGGTCACAGCCTGCTGTTTTGCGTGTTTGGAACGTGCGTAAGCGACCTTGCCACGCCAATTGCCATCTCTTTGGCGGCGAACGAGTCTGTGGATATTTCTGACGAACGCGTGTTGCATTTCACGTTCACGCCCAATGCGTTGGGTGTTACCACGGTGGGTTTTGCCTTTACCAACGATAACAATCCATCTGATCAGCAAGTTTTTTATGTGCAGTATTCTAACTCAACGGGCATTGACGATGCCGCCAATTTTGAGTCTATGCGCGCATACCCGAACCCGGCCACTTCCGGCGTGAATGTCGAATTCGATGCTTCCCTTGCCAAAGGTAATAATCTGGTTATCAAGAATCTTACGGGTGCCACCGTCTATAGCCAGCCCCTTTCCGACAACGGTAAGATGTATGTTGATCTCACATCCTTCCGCAACGGCGTCTATTTCTATGGCGTGGAGGACAAGAGTGGCAGAATGCTGCTGACCAAGAAACTCGTGGTTAAATAGGTGCATCTTGCTGGAAATCTTCACTCAACATCAATTGGCAGCAGGTGGGTTCAATGTAGATAAAGTGCCCCCGCTTGAGCCGTGGCCAACTATATTGCTTTGTGCCTCGCTGCTCTTGTTTACGCTCATTGTCGTCCATTTTCGTCGTAAAATATTCCTGCTCTTCAGATCGCTGTACTCAGCACGACATTTCTCGTTGATATTGCGTGAAGGCAAGATCCTGCAGGAGAGATTCTTCCTCTTCACACTGCTGTTCGATGTCATGGTGTTTGCCCTCGGTATTATGGTAGTGGCTCGGCATTATCACAATGCATTCGCCATGAAATGTTCCGTACCTCTGCTTTTTGCGATCCTGTTCGGCGGCATTATGGTGCTCTATTGGCTCAAATTCCTCGGAAACTATATTTATGTCACCCTTTTCGAACATCCCAAGGAACTCTATCCGATGAACTTGTACAAGTTTATCTTTATAACTGATGCCGCTGTCTTGATGTTTCCATTTCTTGTCATCGTTCTTTTTACGGATATTTTCGCTTTTTTTTACGTCTATATTTCTGTTTTTCTGATACTTTTTGTTATCTTTCTATATAAATTGATGAAAATAAATCCGGGAAAGATAAATTTGTTCAATTTTTTTATCTATTTTTGCACCCTCGAAATTTTACCGTACCTTTTGTTGGCAAAATTGACGGTAATGATTTAGAAAACAGATATATACGAGGACTTGTCCTTCTCTTAAAAAAGTGCAGAAATGAAGATAAAAAACATCCTGATATCCCAAAACGAGCCTGCGGATTTCGAAAAATCGCCATACGCCGAGTTGAAACGCAAGTACAGCATCAACATCGATTTCTACAAGTTTTTCAAGATTGAGAGTGTCACTGCCATTGAGTTCAGGAAGAGCAAAGTGAATATCCTTGACCATCAGGCCATCATCTTTTCAAGTAAGACCACGATTGACCATTTCTTCAACTTGTGTACGTCGATGCGCCTCAACATGCCGGAATCTATGAAGTATTTCTGCACGACGGAGGCTGTGGCTTTCTATTTGCAGAAATACATCCAATACCGTAAGCGCAAGATTTTCGCAGCCAAGGACAGCATGCCCGAGAGTTTGCATGAACTTCTTCTGAAGAACAAAGACCTCAACATGCTTATCCCTTGCGGTCAGGACGGCGTCAATCCGCAACTGATTAATTTCTTGGACGAGAAGGGGATAAAATATGACCCTGCCATGGTTTTTGTCACATCGCCCGCGGATTTGAAGAATAATATCGACATCACCAAATATGATATGATCATCATTTTCAGTCCCAACGGGGTGAAGTCGTTGCAAGTGAATTACCCGGATTTCCAGCAGGGTGAGGTTGCGTTCGGCGCGTTGGGCACCACTTCCGTCAAAGCCATCGAGGCAGCAGGCTGGAAAGCCCATGTGGTGGCTCCCACCAAGGAGTTCCCCTCCATCACCCATGCCATTGATGCCTTCCTCAAAGAGTATGCCATCCGCCGCCGCTAATTTCCGCTTTTATCGGACGGAACGCATCAAATCCTCCTCGACAATCCAGGAAATCCTTGAGGAACGTCGCTCTTGTAGTGCATTCCCTATCAAATGCTATTATCGTTTCGTGCCCAAAAACGAAGCCTCTGTACAAGTGGCGTTTGTCGTTTCCAAACGTCGTTTCAAACATGCTGTTGACCGCAATCGGGTCAAGCGCCTGATGCGGGAGTCTTTCCGCCTGCAGAAACACCTTTTTCCCGCCGACGGGCAAAACACCTTGCAGATGTGTTGGATTTATGTGGGACAAGAACTTCCTGACTATCAGTCTGTATACAAGGCTGGCGGGCGCATTTTCCAGCAGGTGTCGCAGCAACAAACTCGGGCGCAGTCATGAAAAAAGTCTGGGATTTGTTTTGTAAAGCATTGTCAACCATTTTGATCGGCATGATCAAGCTCTATCAAGTGACGCTTTCCCCCTTGATCGGGCGCTCCTGCCGTTATACGCCCACATGCTCCAACTATGGCTTGGAAGCCATCCGCAAATATGGGCCATTCAAGGGCAGTTGGCTGACCCTCAAGCGCATATTGTCTTGCAACCCCTGGGGTGGCAGCGGTTACGATCCGGTGCCTTGAAAAATTTCAAAATCCAATTTCCCACCATATTATTATATATATTATATTTGCACGCTCGAAAAATCGGGCGTATTTTTGTTATAACTAACTAATATTCAATAATTAACCGATATGAAGATTTCTTATAAATGGCTGAAGGAACTGCTGACGTTCAACTTGTCGGCCCAAGAGACGAGTGTGTATTTGACCAACTGCGGCTTGGAGGTCGAGGGCATGGAGACTTTTGAGACTGTGCGTGGTGGCTTGAAGGGCTTGGTCATTGGTGAGGTGCTCACCTGCGAGGCACATCCGAACTCCGACCATCTGCACGTCACTACCGTGAATGTGGGTGGCGAGGAACCCTTGCACATTGTCTGCGGTGCCCCCAACGTGGCAGCAGGCCAGAAAGTTGTGGTGGCCACTATCGGCACTACACTTTACTCTGGTGATGAATCCTTTACCATCAAGAAATCCAAGTTGCGCGGCGAGCCCTCCGAAGGTATGATCTGTGCCGAGGACGAGATTGGCTTGGGCTCCTCGCACGACGGCATCATGGTTCTTGCCCCGGAGGCTGTGCCGGGCACTCCCGCCAGCGAGTATTTCCACGTGGAGTCGGATACCATTTTCGAAATTGGCCTGACCCCCAACCGTTGTGATGCTATTTCCCATGTGGGTGTGGCTCGCGACCTCTATGCCGCCCTCAACCAGAATGGCATATCCTGTTCTCCGCTTATCCTGCCTACGGCATCGGAACTCAAGCCTGTTGCCAATCCAAAGTTGCGTGTCAGCGTCACGGTCGAGAACCGTCAGGCATGTCCTCGCTATACGGGTTTGCTGCTTGATAACGTCAAGGTTGCTGACTCTCCGGAATGGCTGCAAACCAAGTTGCGCTCTGTCGGTATCCGTCCCATTAACAATGTGGTGGACGTGACGCAATACATCATGCTTGAAGTCGGGCAGCCCATGCATGCCTTCGATGCGGACCAGATCAAGGGCAACCATGTGATTGTCAAGAATCTGCCGGAAGGCACGCCATTTGTTACGCTTGACGGCAATGAGGTCAAGCTCAGCGCCGAGGATCTGATGATTTGCAACGAGGAGGAGGGCATGTGCATTGCCGGCGTTTACGGAGGCCTCAAGTCGGGCGTTACGCAATACACGACGCGCCTGTTCCTTGAGAGTGCCTATTTCAACCCTGTTTCCATACGAAAAACGGCCAAGCGTCACGGCCTCAAGACGGACGCCTCTTTCCGCTATGAGCGTGGCTGTGACCCCGACATCACGGTTTACGCCATCAAGCGTGCCGCCGAACTCATCGCGGAGTTGGCGGGTGCTTCCGTGATCTCCGAAATCATGGATTATTATCCTGTCAAGATTGAGCCTGTGCAGATCACCCTCGACTACCGCCATGTCAACGAGGTGGCTGGCAAGGAGATAGAGAAACAGGCTGTATCCAAGATATTGCTCATGCTCGGCATGGAGGTCCATTCCTTGAGTGAGGAGCAACTTTCGGTTAAAGTGCCCCTCAGCAAGGCAGACGTGACACGCCCCATAGACCTTATTGAAGAGATTCTCCGCATCTATGGTTACAACAATATTGAAGTTCCCGATGTGCTGACCTATAAACTCGACAATAGGGTGGGAGTTGACGAATTCCACCAGATGCAGCAGAAAATATCGCTCTATTTGGCTGACAATGGTTTTTATGAGGTGATGAACAATTCGCTCACCAAGTTTGACTATGCCCAGCAGTTTGACTTTATCAATGAAAACGAAACCGTCAAGTTGCTCAACCCTCTGAGCAATGAACTCAATGTGTTGCGCCAGACGCTTCTGTTCTCCTGTCTGGAATGCGTGGAACGCAATGTTAACAACAAGAATGCCAACTTGCGTCTCTTTGAGTTTGGCAAGACCTATCATTTGAACACTGCCACGCAGCGCGGCGACGATGTGGTGCAACGCTATCAGGAACGCCAGGAGCTGGCCCTGGTGGTTACGGGCAAGGATGGTGAGGACTCTTGGAATCACACGGCTCAAGACCTGGATTTCTTCTATCTTCGCAACATGGTGGAGAATCTGCTTGTGCGCGTGAACTTCCCCGTGAATGAGTTGAGTGTCATTACCGATGATACGCAAGCGATGTTCATCGATCATCTCACGTATTGCAAGGACGACGTTCCCGTGGCTGTTGTCGGTCAAGTAAGTCCGTTGGTGCTCAAGACTTTCGGCTTGAAGAAGCCAGTGTACTATGCGGAGGTCAAAGCCGAGACTGTTGTGGGTGTTGTGACGGGCCGCGAGGTTCGTTATACACCTATTGCCGTGTATCCGTTTGTGCGCCGCGACTTGGCGCTGGTGGTCGACCAAAGTGTTTCATACGACACGTTGGAGAAAATTGGCTACAAGTATGGCTCCAAGTTGGTGAAGAATATCTCCCTGTTCGATGTGTACGAAGGGGGCAAAATCCTCCCGGGAAAGAAGTCATACGCTTTGAACTTTGTTTTGCAGCACGCGGACAAAACGCTGACGGACGAGGAAATCAACAAGGTGATGAACAAGTTGGTTGCCGCATACGAGCGTGAAGTCGGTGCGATTTTGCGCTAACGGAATTGTCGGAATCCTTCAAATTGGACACGATGCAGGTTTATAGAGGATTAGATAGTGGCATTCCCGTGGGTCGTCCCGTTGTCGCGGTCGGCTCTTTCGACGGCGTCCATTTAGGGCATCGTCAGATATTGCAACGTTTAGTCTTCTGCGCACGTGAGCGCGGCGTCCAGAGTGTCGTGGTTACGTTTGACCCGCATCCGCAGCAGGTTTTGCGCCCCGGTTCGGATTTCTTCACCATAAACCCATTGCATCGCAATTTGGAGCTGATTGCCGCGGAGGGCGTGGATGTGGCTGTCATCGAGCCTTTCACGCTGGATTTCTCACGTCTCACGTATGCGGAGTTCGTGGAGGAATATTTGATTGGGCGGCTGCATGCCAGCGCCTTGGTGATGGGTCCCAACCACGCTTTGGGGCATGACCGTGCCGGGAACCATGAACGGATCCGGCAGGTGTTCGAAAAACATCAGGTGGAAGTGCTGGAAATTCCGGAACTGACATTTCGTGAAATTGGCGTACACTCTTCCAATATCAGAAATGCCATTAAGAACAATGATGAGGCGTTGGCCTCAGAATTGCTGGGCTATCCTTATAAAATCAATAGAAATCAATAGGAATGAAGGACGAATGGATGTGTCAGTCATTCATCCAAGAAAAAAACATACAATATGAGTAAGAATCTAATCATCGTCGAGTCTCCTGCAAAGGCAAAGACCATTCAGAAATTCATCGGGAAAGACTTCACCGTCATTTCCAGTAAGGGTCATGTGCGTGATCTTCCCCAAAAGGACTTGGGCATTGATGTTTCCAAGAGTTTTGAGCCCAAATACATTGTCCTCGATGACAAGCGGGCTTTGATCAATGACATCAAGAAGAAGGCGGAGGAGGCCGACGTGGTCTGGTTGGCAACGGATGATGACCGCGAGGGTGAGGCCATTTCGTGGCATCTGATGCAGGTCGCCAAGATGGACCCCTCCAAGGTGCGTCGCATTGTGTTCCATGAGATCACGAAGAGCGCTATTGAAGCGGCCCTGGCCAATCCCCGCGAGTTAGACGTTAACTTGGTGGATGCCCAGCAGGCTCGTCGCGTGCTGGACCGCTTGGTGGGCTTTGAGCTATCGCCCGTGCTATGGCGCAAGGTGAAGCCCCAGCTCTCCGCCGGGCGTGTGCAGTCTGTGGCCGTGAAACTTATTGTGGAACGCGAACATGAAATTGAGAAATTCAACAGCTCCTTCTCCTACCGTGTTGAGGGCGACTTTGTCCCTGTCAGAGACGAAAAGACCCATCTCAATGCAGAGTTGAACAAGCGATTCAATTCGAAGGACGATGCCATGAACTTCTTGGAGGCCTGCAAGAGTGCCGAGTTTGAGGTTGCAGCCATAGAGAAGACCCCAGGCAAGAAAAGTCCGGCGCCGCCATTCACCACTTCGACGCTGCAGCAGGAGGCTGCTCGTAAGCTCGGCTTCTCGGTGAGCAAAACCATGGTGGTGGCGCAACAGCTCTACGAGTCCGGTTACATCACATATATGCGTACTGACTCCGTAAACCTTTCCACATTGGCATTGGCTACGGCCAAGGAGGTGATCACGGAACTCTATGGTGCCGAATATGCCCATCTCCACAAATATGTGACCAAGTCCAAGGGCGCGCAAGAGGCGCACGAAGCCATTCGCCCCACCGACATGTCGCGGCAAACCGTGCCGGGCGACACTTTCGTCAAGCATCTTTACGAGCTGATCTGGAAACGTACGATTGCCTCCCAGATGAGCGATGCCAAGACGGAGAAGACCAACATCACGATTCCTGTTTCTAACCGCAAGGAGAAATTCATCGCCTCTGGTGAAGTGATTCTTTTCCCGGGTTTCCTGAAGGTTTACACGGAATCCCGTGATGATGAAAGCGAAGACATCAAGGGCATGTTGCCGGCCATGCAGCAAGGTGAAAAACTGCTGATGCGCTCGGCAAGCGCCACACAACGCTATGCACAGCCGCCTGCCCGCTATACGGAGGCTTCCTTGGTGAAGAAATTGGAAGAACTGGGCATTGGACGTCCCTCCACATACGCTCCGACCATCACCACCATCCAGAAGCGTGGCTATGTGCTCAAGCAGTCGCGCCCGGGCAAGGAACGCCCCTACGAGTGCCTCATCTTGAAAGACGGCCAAATCAAGGAAGAGACAAAGACCGAAAAGGTCGGATATGAGAAGGACAAGATTTTCCCCACAGATGTCGGTATTGTCGTGAACGACTATCTCCAACAGAACTTTGAGGAGATTATGGACTACGGTTTCACAGCTGATGTCGAGAAACGTTTCGACGACATAGCCGAAGGCAAAGAGCAGTGGCAAGCGATGTTGGGCGACTTCTACGGTGATTTCCACGACTCTGTGGACCATGCGCTGAATTATTCAGCCAAGGCCAGCGGCGAGCGTCTGCTGGGGTACGACCCCGTCACCAACGCCAAGGTGATCGCCAAGTTGGGGAAATATGGCCCGATGGTACAGATCGGCGAGAACTATGCGGATGAGAAACCCCGTTACGCGCGCTTGCGTCCCAACCAGTTCATCGAGACCATCACGCTCGATGAGGCGTTGGAGCTCTTCAAATTGCCCCGCCACATGGGCGAATGGGAAGGCGGCGAAGTGACGGTTGGAGCCGGACGCTTCGGGCCGTATGTGCGCTATAAGGAATCGTTCGTCTCCATCCCGAAAGATGAGGATCCGTTGGATATTTCCTTCGAACGTTGCATCGAACTTATCAAGGAAAAACAAAAAAAGGAGGCCGACCGTGCCCCGCGCTTGGTTGGCCATCTCGATGGCAAGGAAATCTTTGCCGCCGCCGGACGTTATGGTCCATATCTCAAATATGACGGCAAGAACGTCACCCTCGGCAAGGGCGTCGATGTCAGTAAGTTGACGGAGGAAGAAGCTGTCGAGTTCTTGCAGAACGCACAAACCAAGAATGTCTTGCGCTCATTCCCCGAAGACGATAATATCAAGGTGATGAATGGCCGCTACGGCCCGTACTTAACCAACGGCACAGACAATTTCAAGATTGCCAAGGGCGTGGTCGCCGAGAACCTCACCTATGAGGAGTGTCTCCAAATTATCCAGAATACAGCCCCGACCACTCGCAAACGTGTAACCCGTAAAAAATCGTGATCATGGATTATTCCCTGCTTTTCACCCCTGTGACCATAGAGTCGTTGGACCTGCCTGAAGATGCGCTGTATCCTCAGTCGTTGGCTAATACGGTGCTTTTCTACAACCCGGAAGTCCCTGTGGACATCCAAGAGGCACAAATTGCCATTGTGGGCGTGCCAGAGTCCCGCAATAGCTACCAAAACGGTTCATGCTCGTTGGCTCCGGACGAAATTCGCCGGCAATTCTACCAGCTTTATGGCTGGCAGGATAAAGTTCGCATCATCGACATGGGCAATCTTATAGTTGGCAAAACGCCGGAAGATACGTATGAGCTGCTGTCCGATATTATTGCCGACATGTTGGAGAAGAAAGTCATCCCCGTCATATTGGGTGGCGGCAATGATTTGGTGTATGCGAATTATCGTGCATACGAAAAAATCGAGAAAGTGGTCAACGTGGTCGCGGTGGATTCCCGTTTCGATCTTGGGGCTGAGAACCAGCCCATTCGTTCCGATGCGTACTTGAACAAAATGGTGCTCCAACAACCTAATTTTTTGCTTAATTATGCCAATATTGGCTACCAAAGCTATATGAACAGCCAGGAAAGCATCAAGTTGATGGATGATCTTTTCTTTGAGACGTACCGTGTGGGCACCATGCGTCACAACTTGGAAGAGGTCGAACCTATCGTACGCAATGCAGACATGTTGTCAATAGACATATCCGCGGTGCGCCGTCCAGATGCACCGGGTTGCCCGCACGCTTCGTCTAACGGATTTTATGGAGAGGAAATATGCCAAATCTCCAAATATGCCGGTGTGAGCGACAAACTGAGCTCCTTTGGTGTTTATGAATATGACCCCACGTTGGACTATAGCAACCAGACATCTCAACTCATAGGCCATATTCTATGGTATTTTGTAGAAGGCTACCTGCATCGTCAGCAAGACAACCAGTTCAGAAATCGACAGGATTACAAGCAATACAGTATCGCCGTGTCGGGTGCGTTGGATGAGTTGGTCTTCTATTGTAGCCGAAAGACAGGGCGCTGGTGGGTCATTGTCCCCATCATCTCCAAAGACAAGGACATGGTGCAGAAGTATTATCTCCCATGTTCCAAGCGGGATTACGATTTGGCCTGTGACGATAAGGTCTCGGACAGATGGTGGAAAGCCTATAATAAGTTAAATCATTAGAATTGTCAGATTGAATTGATAAATATTAATCATAAAAAACCAATAACTATGAGAAAAGGATTTTTACTCTTGATGCTTTTGGCATTAACCGGTTCATGGGTTAGTGCGCAAGTTGATGAAAAAACTGCGGCAACGGAAGCCGTAAACACGAAGGTGAAGTCGGCAGAGGTGGACAGTGCCAAATTTTGGAAATTCACAGGTGTGTGCGGCCTTAATGCAGCACAGACAGCACTCATTAACTGGGCCGCCGGCGGTAACAACAACGTGACAGGCTTCGTATTTGCTAATTTGACATTGTCATACAAGAAAGACAAGTGGACGTGGGACACCAATTTTGATACCGAATTGGGCGAAATGTTCTCGAACGACTACAAAAAGGGATATCGTTGGAGAAAAGCCAACGACAAAATCAATCTGACGACCAAGGTCGGTTTCCAGATGCATCCGCAATGGTACCTCACCTTGCTGGGCAGCTTCCGGTCGCAGTATGCGCCGGGTTGGGACTACAAGAAAATAGATGACGGTATTTGGGATGCGGATGCGAATTGTGTCGTGGATGCAAATGGTGAGCGCGTGTATCGTTCTTTGATTTCGAAATGGCTCTCCCCATCCTATACGGATTTGGCACTTGGTGTCGAATATCGTCCGAATGATATCTTCACCATCGGTGTTTTTCCTTTGGCTGGTCGTATGACGACTTGCTTGGAGAAAGACCTCCGTGCCAACTATGGTCTTCCCAAGCGTGAAGACGGCACCTACAAGAGTGTGGGGGTGAACATGGGTCTCCGTATCAATGGCGGCATCAATTATACAATGGTGAAAAACTTGAAGATTATCTCCACGATTACCTTGTTCACGCCTTATACAGCCAAACTACATGATAAGGAAAATGGCCAGCCGTTTGGCAACTTCGATGTGGATTGGGATGTGGCTATCACCTATAACTTTCTTAAAGTGTTCAGTGTTAGTTTGATGACCTCTTTGAAGTATTATGACCAGGTGAAAATTGCCAAACCCGAATGGGACGGTGTGGCAGGTTCAGAAGGTCATCCCTGTCCTCGTGTGCAATTTAAAGAGGTAATTGGACTCGGCATTGGCTATAGTTTTTAGTGTAACACAATGTCTCTTGTTTTCGTAAAAAACGCTGTTTATTTAAATATCGGAGTTATAGAATGAGACAGTTACATATTACCAAGCAAGTCACCAACCGTGGTGAGACCGCGTCGTTGGACAAGTACTTGCATGAAATAGCGCGTGTGCCGCTTTTGACAGCCGATGAAGAGGCTGAATTGGCACGTCGCATTAAATGTGGAGATGAGGATGCCCTTGATCGCCTGACCAAGGCCAACCTTCGTTTTGTGGTCTCCGTGGCCAAGCAATATCAAAATCAGGGTGTCACGCTTTCCGACCTGATCAATGAAGGGAACCTGGGCTTGATGAAGGCGGCTCATCGTTTTGATGAGACCCGAGGCTTCAAGTTCATCTCCTTCGCGGTGTGGTGGATACGCCAGGCTATCCTGCAAGCCATCGCCGAGCAGTCGCGTATTGTGCGTCTGCCCATGAACAAGGTGGTTGCCATCAGCAAGATATCCAAGACTGTGGCCGCGTTGGAGCAGAAACTGCGTCGCGAGCCCCGCATCTCCGAAATCGCCGAAAAACTTGACATACCTGAAAGTGAAGTGAAGGATTCCCTGCGCAACTCGCCGCGCCACCTCTCGATGGACGCCTCCTTGACCAGGGATGACGACACCAACCTCTATGATGTCATCCATAGCGAACAGGCTTCATCGCCGGATGAAATGCTGCTGTACGAGTCCCTGCAACAGGAGCTGGGACGCGTGATTGATTTGCTGCCCTCTCGCGAGGCCGATGTGCTCAAACTTTACTATGGATTGGGACGTAAACACCCCATGACCCTTGATGAGATAGGGGAGAAGTTTGAACTTACCCGTGAGCGTGTCCGCCAAATCAAGGAGAAAGCCATCACTCACCTGCGCCACGACGCCAAATGCCGTGTTCTCCAAAATTATCTGAAATAACCTTAATCGTACTTATAAAATCTACTTATATGAAGAGATCCAGAATTATTGATATCATAAAGCGCCCCGAAGAGATTGGCATTGGCAACCGGGTATGCGTGAAGGGTTGGGTGCGCACCAAACGCGGCAACAGCAACGTTGCCTTCATTGCCCTCAACGACGGCTCTATCGTCACCAACTTGCAGATTGTAGCCGAACCCGCGAAATTCGGTGACGAGGTGATGAAGGTCATCACGACGGGCTCATGCCTCCATGTGGAGGGCACGCTGGTGGAATCCGCGGGCAAGGGGCAGACTGTTGAGGTGCAAGCCGACCTCATCGAGGTTTACGGCACTGCCGACCCTGTGAGCTATCCTTTGCAGAAGAAGGGGCATTCCATGGAGTTCCTTCGTGAAATCGCGCACCTGCGTCCGCGCACCAACTACTTCGGTTGCGTGTTGCGCCTGCGCCACGCCATGGCTTTCGCCATCCACAAGTTTTTCAACGACAAGGGCTTCTTCTATCTCCACACCCCGCTCATCACCGCTTCTGACGCTGAGGGCGCCGGCGAGATGTTCAATGTCACCACCTTTGACCTGAACAACGTGCCCCGCACCGAAGATGGCAAAGTGGACTTCAAGAAGGACTTCTTCGGCAAGCACACCAACCTTACCGTTTCCGGACAATTGGAAGGTGAACTTGGCGCGCTGGCCTTGGGCAACATCTACACTTTCGGACCTACGTTCCGCGCTGAAAACAGCAACACACCGCGCCATCTGGCCGAATTCTGGATGATTGAACCAGAAATGGCTTTCTATGACATCACCGACAACATGGACCTCGCGGAAGAGTTTATCAAGTATCTGGTGCGCTACGCCCTCGAAAACAACATGGACGACCTGCGCTTCCTCAACGATATGTTCGACAAAGAACTCATCGCCCGCTTGGAGTCTGTGCTCAAACAAGACTTTGTCCGCTTGGGATATACGGAAGCCATCGACATTCTACTCAAGGCCGACAAGAAGTTTGACTATCCGGTCTCTTGGGGCATCGACCTCCAGTCGGAGCACGAGCGCTACCTTGTCGAAAACCACTTTAACTGCCCGGTCATTCTGACGGACTACCCGAAGGAAATCAAGGCTTTCTACATGAAACAGAACGATGACGGCAAGACCGTGCGAGCCATGGATGTCCTGTTCCCCACCATCGGTGAGATCATTGGCGGTTCCGAGCGCGAGGCAGACTATCAGAAACTGCTCAACCGTGTGCATGAACTCAATATGACGGAACAGCAATACTGGTGGTACTTCGAGACCCGCAAGTTCGGCTCCGCGCCTCACTCGGGCTTCGGCCTCGGCTTTGAGCGCCTGCTGCTCTTCGTTACGGGCATGACCAATATCCGGGATGTCATCCCATTCCCAAGAACACCACAAAACGCTGAGTTTTAATATGAAAAAGGAGGAAGCTTGCTTCCTCCTTTTTTGTTGTTTGTTGCCGTCGGCTTTTAAATCATCGTCCTCATTCGGGCTATGGGTATGCCCAGTTGTTCGCGGTATTTGGCCACAGTGCGGCGCGCCACGTTGAAGCCCTTCTCCTTTAGCATATCGCATAACTTGTCGTCGGTCAGGGGCTTGCCCTTGTCCTCTTGATTGATTAATTCACTCAACAGACTCTTGATGGCTTTAGAGGAGATGTCGTCGTTTACGGCCTCCGAGAAAAGATGCTTTAAGGGGATGATGCCGAAGTCTGTCTGCACGTATTTGCTGTTTGAGACGCGCGAGACAGTGGAGATGTCCAGATGAACCTCTTGCGCGATGGTTTTCAGGATCATCGGCTTTAGCTCAGTGTCGTCGCCGGTCAGGAAATAGTCGCGCTGGTGGTTCATGATGGCGTACATGGTGTTGTAAAGAATCATCTCGCGCGTGGACAGGATTCCGATGAATTGGTTGGCCTTGTCAACGTATTCTCTCATAAACCGCTCGGCTTCTTCCCGTTTTTTGGCAGATGCCTCTTTGGTCAGGAAACGATATTCGTTGTCGAACTCTTTGTTGATCCGGACCTTGGGGACAAACTGGTTGTTGAGTGTAAGGAGTAGTTTGCCATCATGGTTCGTGATGGTGAAATCCGGGTGGATGATGTCGGCGGACTTTTGCAGGGGAGAGCCTGCATCAGCGGGGCGTGGCGACAGTTTTTTGATGACGGCAACGGCATCTTTCATCTCTTGTTCGGACAGCGACAGCGAAGTGCAAATCTTATCGTAGTGCTTTTTTACGAACATGTCAAAGCATTCATTCACAATGCGGGATGCATTGACGGTCGTCTCGTCTTGTGGGATGCGCTTGAGCAGTTGCAGGGCTAAACATTCCCGCAGGTCGCGTGCGCCCGTGCCCGGCGGGTCGAGCTCTTGGATGAAGTGTGTCAGCACCGTCTCGACCTCGGAAGTGTCCGTGTAAATGTTGTTCAGAAAGAGCAGCTCGTTGGCGATGGATTGCAGGTCCGATTTCAAGTATCCGGCATCGTCCAAGTTGCCGACGATGTATTCCGCGATTTGTCGTTGTTTGTCGGTCATGTCCATCTCGCCAAGCTGTGCTTGCCATAGCTCCTGCAGGGATTGTGCATAGACGTTTTGCCGCTCATGGCGCGATTCATCGGGAGCATTCAGTCGCATGATCTCCCTGTCGATTTCAAGTTCGGTAGGGTAGTCGTCAAGGTCGTCGTCCCGATAATAATCCTCGCGGAAAATCTCGTCTTCGGGAGCTTGGTCGGAGAGTTCTATGGGGTCGCCGTTCTCGTCAAATTCCGAATCGTTGACAGGGGTTTCCGTCTCGGGTTGGCTTGCATCGTCGTCCGTGTAGGCCTCCAGAGCGGGATTTTCGTCCACCTCTTTCCATATCTCTTGTTCCAGCGAAGTGTAGGGCAGCTCAACCAGCTGCATGAGCCGGATGGTCTGTTGCGTTGCGACCTGTCGTTGGGCGAGCTTTTGTTCTTGTCTCTGCGATTGAGCCATATTAACGATGCTGTGGTGAGAATTTGACTGTAAATCCGGAATGTCAACTTTTGACCCGATTGGCCACTATTTCAGCGATATCCTTGATTTCCACATCGGTGCCGCCGTGCTGGAAGGCGCGTTTGCACATGGGGCAGGCGGTCACCACCATATCGGGGTTGGGGGCGGTGAGGTTATTCAGGGCCGTGTTGCGGATGGTGGTTTGTTGGTCAAGGGTGATGACGGTGTTGCCGAGGTTCATGCCGCAGCATAGGCTGTTCTCGCGGTCGTTTTCGGTATCGAGCAGCGTTGCGACAGCTTGCAGCACATGGCGTGGTTCGTCGTAGATGTTGCATCCACGTCCCAGTTCGCACGGGTCGTGGTAGGTGACTTTCAGGTCGCCCTTGTCGACTTGGAGCTTGCCGCATCGGATGAGTTGGTCGATGTATTCGGTGTGGTGATAGACGGGGATGTGCAGTTGGTATTCGTTCTTGAAGGCGTTGTAGCAAATGGGGCAGGAGGTGATCAGTGCGGTGGCGCCGGAGCTGTGGATGAGTTCGGTGTTCTTGCGGCGCAGCTCGGCGGCCTGCTTGTTGAAGCCTTGTTGGGCCAGCGGGCGTCCGCAGCAGATGGTGCGTTCTTTGTCCATGTACCAATATTTCTGTCCTGCGGCCTGGAAGATTCTCTCCATGGAGGCACCCACGGCGGGCGTGAGTTGCGACATGCATCCGCCGAAGTAGGCCACGCGCCCGATGGAGTTGAAGGCCTTGACCTTGTGGAGATACTTGTAGTTGCCGTCAGTGTCGAGCTCGCCTTTGTCGCGCGAGATGCGGCGGATGGACATCAGGTCGATGTCCACGGGACAGTCTTCCGCGCATTGGCTGCAGAGGAGACAGTTCTTACCCGCTTCCACGATGTCCTTGTGGTGTTCCAGATTGCGGAGATTACGCAGCAGGTATACGGACTGCACGTCCAGGATGCCGAGATCCTTGTAAAGCGGGCAGCGGTCGATGCACATGCCGCAGCGCGAGCAGGCGCTGAGCTCGAACTTGGTGTAGCCGGTCATCTTGACACGTTCTTTCACGCCCAGCTTGCGGAAATAGATAAGGAAGATTTCCGTGAAGATGTGCATGTAGCGGGAGAAGGGCAGCAATATGAAGAAGATGCACAGTGCGATGGAGTACAATGTCCAGCTGGGAAGTTCGAGAACTTGCGCCACCGTAGGGCTAAAGAGGTCGCCGATGGTTTGCGTGAGGAAACCGCCGTTGTGGTAGAGGCATGCCGAGAGGGATTCGCTCAGCAGGCGCAGGGGGAAGATGCACCAGAGAGCTATGCGGATGGTGTTGTCCATCACGGTGTGCTTGGTGGCGCGACGCATGCCAAGGATGCGGGAGTGGATCTTCTTGACAAAGGCCAAGGTGATGCCGGAGAGCACATACAGCAGCAATGCGTCCATGATGTGGGTGAAAACCACGGCGGATTGTGTTGTGGGCGGAGCTTGGTGGAAATATCGATAGAAGATGGCTACCCAGAAGTGGAAATGTTTGGGCGTGCCCAATCGGCTCTCGATGGCGCCGACCACGATGAGCAGGAACCAGCCGAAGGCGATGCTGCGGTGCATGTAGCCCAGGCGCCAGTTCTTTTTGGTGATGCGCAGGTGGAGCAGGCATTCCTTGAACATCTCCCAAATGGCAGGCAGCAATTTGCCCGAAAAGATGTTCTTCCAGATTACAGTGCGTTGGAAACGGTCGAACTGCCGCACCCATCTGACGTACTTGTAGATGCAGAGAATGAGCAGGAGGTAGGCTCCTAACACAAACGGCAGTACAAAAGGATGAAAATTCTCCATTAGGCTAAGATTTCAGTGGTGTTTGACAGAATCTGGCGCATGTTGATGATGAGGGAACGGAGGTTCACGCCTCTGGGACACACGAGGGTGCATTTCCCGCAGAGCATGCACTTTTGCAACTCTTCCTCTAATTTGTCGTATTGGCCGCGACGGAAGTGGTTGTGGGCCTTGCGAATGTTAAAATCCGTGAATTGACGGGCGGAACACGATGCCGTACATCCGCCGCAACCGATGCAGAGCTTGTAGGAGGGAACGGCGGCGATGAGTTGTTCCGCCTTGCGCATGTCGGTTTTCGAAAGATATACTGTTCGTGCTTTCTTGAGGGAAAATCCAAAATCTGCCATGTCGTATTATTGTTTTCAGAGTCTGAATATTGGTTCGAATTGATTTGTCGTTGAAGGGTTCACGTAAAGGCTTATTCTTCGCCGATCACCTGTTTGCGCAGTTCCATGCCGCCGGTGACTTCAAAGATCTTGCGCACCTCGGCCATGTCCTCATGCGGGATGTCGCGCAGTGCACCCGCTCCCTGTCCATGATAGTTGGCACCTAATTTTGGGGCGACTTCCTTGATGTTCTTGATGTACCATTCCCAGACGGGCCCCTGTTCCACATGTTTTGCGGGGATGACCTTGTCGGGGTGCACGCAGTATCCTATTTCGAGGATGTTGCCTTCGATTTCGCGCATCAGCTGTATCTGTTGCCTTCCCATTTCGCTATCCTTGAAATAGCCGAATTGTTGCGACAGTTTACGCAGCACGTTGATGATCTCGCCGGGCGCATTGCCGCGGGGGCATCGCGGCTTGCACGACATGCACTGGCCGCAATACCAGATGGTGTCGGTGCGGAGCAGCTTCTCGATGGAGGCCTCGTCGCCACGTTGCACGGTGTCGCAGATGCGCCGCGGGTCGTAGTCGTAGAACTCCGCCGCCGGGCAGACTGCCGTGCACATGCCGCAGTTCATGCAGGCTTTCAGGGCCTCCTGGTAACGGACGTCCTGTTTGATAAGATTTACAAGATTACCCATTGTTCTTGAATTTTACTCGGTTAAGTTTCATGAGCTGGAAGAAAAATTTGGGTAGCGACTTGTTGCGGTCGAGTTTCATGAAGTTGAGTGCGATGTTGAGCTTGTCGATGATGGGAACCTTGTGTGTTTCAACCATCTCAATCAGGGTGCCGTCGGGGTCCTCGATGTAGGTGAAATGTCCGGCGGCCTTGCCCATGTCAAATTGTGACTGGTCGGCGCAGCTGTCCACGGTGAATTGGAATCCGAGTTCGTTGCACTGTTTTTCTAATTCGCGCATGTTGACCACATCGAAGCATATCTGGATGAAGCCAGGGTCGCCCCAGTAGCGTCCTTCGAAGATCTTGCGCGGGGTGCGGTCGAGGGCTTGCACCAATTCGATGGTGCCGGTGCCGTACAGGGGGGCGAAAGGCCCTTTGTGGGGCGTGGAGCGTCCCAGCAGTACCCGGCGGTAATGTTCTTCGCCGCCGCGCAATGTGCGCCAGTCGCTGAAAGTGCCGTTTTTGTCATACAATACTTTGTCGTAGCCGAAGATGTCGCGATAGACGGTCAGGGAACGGTCGATGTCGGTGACGCCAATCATCGCGCCAACGATGCCGCCCGAGAGGTTCTTCTCGTCAATGAAGATGTAGTTGTCCTCCACCACTTGGAAACAGTTGCCGGCGGGATCGTGGATGTAGAAGGTGGGCAGACCCCTCGGATCCGTGAAAATGGGGGTGATGTCGCGATATTTCTGCGTCAGCTCCTCGTGGTAGGCCGCAATGTTGTGGCTCTTGATCTTGGCGATGAAGACACCAAGGTCGCCAATCTGGATGTCAAAAGCGACGGGCTGTGGCTTGCGCTCCGAATACTGCCAAATCTCGAAACCGCCGCCGCCTTGCAAGTTGGCGGCGATGGCGGCGTGCCGGCGCTGCGGTTGGTTCCCGGTGTACGGCAACATCAACTCGGCCACCGTGTCGTCCTCCAAAATGCGGACGTTCATCTGGAACATGTCGGCATACCATTTCCACGACTCCACCATGTTCTCCGTGCCTATGCCGACCTGCTGAATTCCTACAATATTATAATTATGCATTATACTAATAATTTTGAGCTGCAAAGATAATAAATTTGTATCTTTGCCGCCTCAAAAAAATTAAGACGATGAAATATATTAAACTGTGCGCTATCTTGTTCACATTTACGGCAATAGTCGGATCCATCGCTGCCCAAACACCCTCCACGGTGCATGTGACTTTGCAAAACAACAAGTTTAAACATGTCGATTTGATTAATTCATACGGCAACAACAGGAATGTCTTTGCCTCTTCCGATATCGTCGATGACCAGTTCTCGATGAATCTCAAACTTGACAACGACATCTATCGCTTCGATTTCGGCGAAGAAAACTATTTCCTCGTGGTTGTGAAACCTGGCGAAAATATCCAGTTAACCCTGGATGCCGATGACTTGCATTCTATTCCGTCCGTTATGGGATCCCCGTCTATGGATTTTGTGAAAGAGGCCACGAGTTTAACCTCCCGCAAGAAAACGGTGCTCGACAGCCTCAATAATGCGCTGCAAGCCGACCCCAGACAGAAATATTGGAGCAATCTGACCCAGAACTTCAATATGTATTCCCAGACCAATAACGATGTTGACGATTATATTCTATCTTCTTATTATTCAGCTGATTCCTTGCTGAGACTTTGCAAGACGATGGCCCCCTCCAACAAGGTGAAGGGCTCCGAGATGGATCTGTTCATCTCTTCCGCCAACAAACTGCTCAAGAACCTCGACAACAACTACCGCCCATTTGCAAATTACTTGGAGAATGTGGGCAACTATTATGATTTTTCCGCTGGTCGCCAGCCCAATAATTCGGAATTTTATGAAAAATTGGACAAATACATCAATGATGTGAACGCCCGCCACCAACTGGCCCTGACTTCTGTTGGCTCGTACATGGGAGAGGTGCGCCAGCTTATCGCAGATCGCGACAGTTTGGTTTTTAACGACCTGATGGGGCAGAAAAAGAATGCGAATGCCTGGGCGGAACGCGTTATTGCGCTTGCCAACACGCATATTGCACCGACAACATCCAAGTCTGCTGAATATCAACAGCCGATGGCTGGTTCCAAAGCTGCCGGCGCTCGCTTGGTGAACGATGCTCAGCAAATCCTCCGTGAGATTGTCAACGGCTATCAAGTTCAATACAACGCGGTGGACGACTATGTGAACGGCCGGCTCATCGATCTCATCAAGCAACACAAGGATGACATCGCCGTGCTCATGTTTGTGGACATGTTCCCGCGTGAGCAGAATGCCGCCCTGCATGAGGAAGTTGTGCGCGCCCTGCATGTCACCAACCCCGAACATCCTATCGTGAAGGAACGTTGGAACATCCTCAACTCTCCGGCGGGCAAGACCTCCATCGGCGCCATCGCCCCCGATTTGGCATTCCCGGACCCCGATGGTAATATTCGCAAACTCTCCGACCTGCGCGGCAAGGTTGTCCTGATCGACTTCTGGGCCTCCTGGTGCGGTCCATGCCGCCGCGAAAGCCCCAATGTGCGCAATGTCTATGCCAAGTATCACGACAAGGGCTTCGAAGTGTTCAGCGTTTCCCTCGACCGCGACGCCAACAACTGGAAGAAGGCTATCAAGGATGACCAGCTGGTTTGGCCCAACCATGTCAGCGACTTGAAATACTGGTCCTCTGAGGCTGCGGCCATCTATGGTGTGCGCTCCATTCCCAGCATGTTCCTCCTGGATCGCGATGGGCGTATTGTGGCCAAGGATCTGCGTGGCGCCGCTCTGGAGCAGGCTGTCAAGCAGTTGCTTGAAAAATAGCAGGGTAGGGGTTGCGATAATTTATGTATCTTTGCACCCTTGTTCCGATTCTATTGGAATTTATCATAAATATTTATCAATCAATAACTTAAAATCAATTTAATTTATGGAAAATCTTGTGAAGTATGTATGGATTGTGTTTTGCGCATCCATCGTGGCATTAGGATTTGCCTTCTTCTTCTATCGCAAAATGCTGAAGGAAGACGAGGGTACTCCGACAATGCGTGAAATCGCCTCGCACGTCCGCAAGGGCGCCATGGCCTATTTGAAACAGCAGTACAAGGTGGTGGGCATCGTGTTCATCGTCCTCGCTGTGCTGTTCTTCGTCATGTCATTGTTTGATTTACAGAACGGATGGGTGTGGTTCGCCTTCCTGACCGGTGGTTTCTTCTCCGGTTTGGCCGGCTTCCTCGGTATGAAGACCGCCACCTACGCTTCTGCCCGTACCGCTAACGGCGCACGCCAGAGCCTCAACAAAGGTCTGCAGATCGCCTTCCGCAGCGGTGCCGTCATGGGGCTCACCGTCGTCGGTTTGGCTCTGCTCGACGTCTCTTTGTGGTTCTTTATCCTCGATCACTTCATTCCGGAGGAACACCACCTCGTGATCATTACCACCACGATGCTGACCTTCGGTATGGGTGCTTCCACTCAGGCGTTGTTCGCCCGTGTCGGTGGTGGTATTTACACCAAAGCTGCTGACGTAGGTGCTGACCTCGTGGGTAAGACTGAGTACAACATCCCTGAAGACGACCCGCGTAACCCCGCTACCATCGCTGATAACGTGGGCGACAATGTGGGTGATGTCGCAGGTATGGGCGCTGACCTTTACGAATCTTACGCTGGTTCCATCCTTTCAACGATGGCTCTCGGTGCTGCTGCTTTCGCAACCCTCGGTGCTGAAATGCAGATGCGCTCCATCTTGGCTCCTATGATGATTGCTGCTGTGGGCGTGCTTCTCTCTGTGATTGGTATCTTCATGGTTCGCACGAAAGAGGACGCCAGCATGACTGAGCTGCTTAAGGCTCTGAGTCGCGGTACCAACACCGCCGCAGTCCTGATTGCTGTGGCCACGTTCTGCATCATGTATGTGCTCTTCAAAGATTCTACCGACATCGTGTGGTGGCAGGTTTCCCTCTCTGTGGTGGTGGGTCTGCTCGCCGGCGTGATTATTGGTAAATCAACGGAATACTACACCTCTCAATCTTACAAACCGACCCAGAAGGTGGCTGAGTCCTCACAAACGGGTCCTGCTACCGTGATTATTTCCGGTATCGGTTTGGGTATGATCTCCACCGTGATTCCGGTGCTCACCATCGGTGTCGCTATCATCCTCGCTTTCCTCTGTGCTAACGGCTTCCAGATTGAGTTCAACGCTGTGAACTTGTCCAAAGGTCTTTATGGTATCGGTATCGCTGCTGTGGGTATGCTTTCCACACTGGGTATCACCCTTGCTACCGATGCTTATGGTCCTATCGCCGACAATGCTGGTGGTAACGCTGAAATGAGCGGTCTCGAACCTGAGGTTCGTAAACGTACCGACGCTCTCGACGCTCTCGGCAACACTACCGCTGCTACGGGTAAGGGCTTCGCCATCGGTTCTGCCGCTCTGACCGCCCTCGCCCTGCTCGCTTCTTACGTGGAGGAGATCAAAATTGCCCTCGTGCGTATTGGCACTGACACGCTTGACCTCGGCAACCGTGTCGTCGATACAGCACAAGCTTCCCTCATCGACTTCATGGAGTATTACAACGTCTCTTTGATGAATCCGAAGGTGCTTGTGGGTGTCTTCATCGGTTCTATGATGGCCTTCCTGTTCTGCGGCCTCACGATGAATGCCGTGGGTCGTGCTGCTCAGAAGATGGTGGAAGAGGTTCGTCGCCAGTTCCGCGAAATCAAGGGCATCCTCACGGGTGAGGGTACGCCTGACTACGCCCGTTGTGTGGCTATCTCCACCAAAGGCGCTCAACGCGAAATGTTGCTGCCCTCCATCCTGGCTATCTTGGCCCCCATCGTCACGGGTCTGATCCTTGGCGTGGCCGGCGTGCTTGGCCTGCTCGTGGGCGGTCTTGGCGCTGGTTTCGTGCTGGCTATCTTTATGGCCAACGCCGGGGGTGCTTGGGACAACGCCAAGAAGTATGTCGAGGAAGGCAACTTCGGCGGCAAGGGCTCCGACAACCACAAGGCTACTGTTGTGGGCGACACCGTGGGCGATCCTTTCAAGGATACCTCTGGCCCGTCCCTGAACATCCTCATCAAGTTGATGAGCATGGTCTCCATCGTGATGGCCGGTTTGACCGTGGCGATTCACTTGCTGTAGTCTTCCCAGCGACGCGCCATGGATGCGTCATGACATATATTACAAAAAGCGGGTGCTGATGGATATCGGCACCCGCTTTCTTTATGGGGACGTGTCGTCCGACGAGCATGCGTGAGGGATTTAGTATGCTGACCGTGCGTTCAGCTGCAGGCGCCAGTGGTTGCCCTCGGGGTCGTCGTATTCGTAAATCAGTTCGCGCTTGGTGAGCTTTTTAATTTCCGCCTGATAGAAATAGTGGTAGCCCAACAAGGTGAATTCCATTTCTAAATACTTGTTGTGGTCGCGCAGGATCCAGTGCCCAGCCGTCGACTCACGGATTTGCTCGTTGAACGTGGTCATGACGCTCAGATTGCAGTCGGCGTATATATAATAAAAGGTAGTGGGCTTGTTGGCAAAATAGTCGGTTTCCGTGATTTCCTTGCCGTTGAGGTAGGTGTGGGTGATTTGCCAGGAGTTTACGATGCGGTATTCGGGTTCGTTGATATTGCCGCCGCGCGCCCCGCCCTCCTCGTAGCAGGAGGTAGCGGCCATGGCGGTCAGCCCGAAGAAAAGGGCTATGATGAGGTTGCGTTTCATAGTCATGATGATATTAGAGGTTCGTTATTTGCCAGCGGTGAGTTCCTGGAACAGTGTGCGCATGCCGGAGGTGGCGACGTCCTTGATGAAGTGGACGTGCCTGCTGATGGGCTGCACGTCTTTGGGGTCGATGACGTAGATGGGCGTGTTGGTGGGGGCGTAGTAGAGCAGCCCGGCGGCGGGATAGACGTTGAGGGAAGTGCCGATGATGATAAGGATGTCGGCCTTCTCGACGGCTTTGACGGCCTCGTCCATCATGGGGACGGCCTCGCCGAACCAGACGATGAAGGGGCGCATCCGGGCCCCGTCGGGGGTGCGCTCGTCATGGCCGACGGCGCGGTAGCCGATGTCCTGCACGTGACGCTTGCTGTTCTCGCTGCACACCTTGGTGGCCTCGCCGTGGAGGTGGATGATGTGGTGGGAACCACCCCGCTCGTGGAGATCGTCGATGTTTTGGGTCACCACGGTGACGTCATAGTATTGTTCGAGGGCGGCCACGAGCTTGTGTGCCTCGTTGGGTTGCGCTTTCTCCAACTGGGCGCGGCGTTCGTTGTAGAAGTCGGTCATCAGGTCGGGGTTGCGGTACCAGCCGTCAATGCTGGCCACGTCCTCGACGTTATAGTTTTCCCAAAGTCCGTCGCTGTCGCGGAAGGTGCTGATGCCACTCTCGGCGCTGATGCCGGCGCCCGAAAGGACGACAAGTTTTTTCTTCATATTATTCTTATTTATTATTGTTGAGACGCATGTTGAGACGCACGGCCGTGCGTCTCTCCTTAATTATCTCCGAAGCACATGCCCACGCCTTTGGCGGCCTGGACGAGGTAGTCTTTGTCGGGGCGCACGAGGTGCGGTTCGCGGAGTGCCTCTTCGATGGGCACGTAGGAGATGTCGGCGTTGCGATAGACGACGAGGTTGCCATATTTTTGGGCCTTGAGCAGCTCGAAGGCCTTGACGCCGAACTGGGTGGCGAGGATGCGGTCGTAGGCCACGGGTGTGCCGCCGCGTTGGAGGTGCCCGAGTACGGTGACGCGGATGTCGTGTTCCACGCCGCAGTCGATGAGCTCTTGTTTGAGCACGTCGCCCACGCCGCCGAGTTTGATGTGGTGGTCGCCGGCTGCTGTGGGGGCGCTGCCGGTCACCTTGCCGTCGGTCTTCTTGGCGCCTTCGGCGATGACGATGTTGCAGAAGCCCATGCCGTTCTTGTAGCGGGTTTCAATCTTGCGGGCGATGACCTTGGGGTCGTATGGGATTTCGGGGATGACGCAGACCTCGGCACCGCCGGCGATGGCGGTGTGGAGCGCGATCCAGCCCGCGTCGCGTCCCATGACCTCCATGATGAAGACACGGTTGTGGCTCTCGGCAGTAGTCACTAACTTGTCGAAGGCCTCCGTGGCAATCTGAACGGCCGTCTGGAAACCGAAAGTGAAGTCGGTGGAGGAGAGGTCGTTGTCGATGGTCTTGGGCACGCCCACGACATTGAAGCCCAGATTGATGAGTTGCATGGAGATGCGTTGGGAACCATCGCCGCCGATGTTGACGATGGCCTCGATGCCGAGTTGCTCCATGCGTTCTTTCATCAACTGTGAGCGGTCTTCCATGACCCACGAGCCGTCGGGCTGGCGCACGGGAAAGTGGAAAGGACCGCCCTTGTTGGTGGTTTTGATGATGGTGCCGCCGCGAACGTGCAGGCCGGAGACCGTCTCTTCGGTAAGTTCCACAATCTCGATTTCGTCCTTGAGGATGCCGTTGAAAGATTCGATGCAGCCGTAGATTTTCCACTCTTCGTTGTCGAGGTGGGCGCGTTTGACAAGGCCGCGTATCACGGCGTTCAGCCCGGGGCAGTCGCCTCCGCCTGTCGCTATCAGTATTTTATGGGTCATAGTCGTTTTGTTTTCTTTGAGATTGCAAAAGTACTAAAAAATGCGAATGCAAAGACAAGATTGTTTTGCATTATACAAGAAGTGTCAGTTGCATATATCAACCAGTTATATAAATTTACCATATAGTTTTCTTAAAATTTCGCAATTTGATCTGATCGGGTTTTTTATACCTTTTGCCAGATTGACCTATTTGTTCAGAACACTCGCAGAATGCACCTGATATATCCACAGAAATACCAGAATAATATAGATAATAATTATCAACTCTGCTAAAAACTGTGTCGTCAAAATTTGGTTGTGAGTGCATCCAATACAAAACATCTGAAAGATTATGCTTTGGTTTACAACAATTCAATCCCTTGAAAAAAAACAGAGATTCTTGTTTCCGTTAAGAAAAGTACATTGAGTTCGTTTCATTTCACGAGTTTTCCGATATGGCAGCAACTTTTGTTCCAAAATGATAGTATTATTTTATCTTACTGATAAAATATTGCTTCTGCTTTGTTTTCGTACATTTTTTCTTTCTTCTAACTTGTTCTGAAGACGAAAGATGCTTTTTACTGAGCGATCGGGCACGCTATCCGTTCAAACTTCGCAACAAGTTGCTCGTAACCACTTCTATCGTTGTCGCGGTAATAGAACAAAGAAAACCACAATCAAACAGCACGACTACTGTTTTCTTATGCCGTTCCATACCGTGACGGGCATTTAAGCCATCTTTGCCAAAACAAAAGGGGGATGTTTACACAGTCTATGGCAAAGAACAGCACCCACAGGCCAACCATCTACATCAACGGCAAGGAGGTGGCATCATTCGTGATTATTTTGTAATTTTGCGGCGAAATGGAACCAACAGTAACGACATATAACCTTGGTAGCAATTCGTTTTCAGCAAGTTACACCTTCTCCGCAAAAGAGAAGGACTCCGAAACCGGTCTAACAGTTACCTCGCTGCGCTCGGTTTCCTCCTCTTCGCTCAGCAAAGGCCAAACAAGTTTGTCTTTGCATTCGCTCATTCGTCGGTTTGGCGCACGATATTACAGCAGCGATTTGAGCATCTGGTTGAGCGTCGATCCGATGGCCTCGAAATATCCGTCGCTAAGCCCTTATGTTTACTGTGCGGATAACCCGGTGAAGTTGGTGGATCCGAATGGGGAAGAGATAGAGGTGACTGCTAATGATGATGGATCATACACGGTGGTTGGCGGTACATTAAACAAGGATAGGAACATCTATATTGTGAAAGATGGGAAACGCACAGGAGACGTTTTAGGACAGACAATGACTGCTTACTCTTTTTTAATGAAGAAGGCAATGTTGTTAAAGGTGCAGTTGTTGATCCGACTGACAACTCTGGACAAGACTTAGGAGGGGTTAAAAAGTCGCATTAACAGCCTTCTGATATTATTTTGCTTAGTATACAGCAAAATATTAAGGTAGTTATATACATGTGTGGCGCAATGTCAGCATAACAAGGTCGTGTCTTAACGCTTTTTCCTTAAGCAGCCCCGTCTGGGGCCAAAGCTCGGTAGCCAGGGGTTAAGGCGTGAGGAACGAGCGCTGCAACCCCTGGGGGGGCGATGTGCGCGGGGAAAAATCGCGGCGCGGGAGGATGTGGAGACGAGGAAGCACGGTGTTCGCCGCGAAACGGGTGCGAGGTCCGACGAGCATGCGTGAGGGATTGCAGCGGAAATGGCTGGCTTGCCGGCCATTGGAGCGGAAAGCCCGACGGCGCGGCGGCAACCACATTCCCGCCGCCGCGCCGGCACGCCCAAATAAAAAAAAAGGATGCGGAAGAACCGATTTGAGACATCAGGCTTATAATTGCAAAACAAAATCTTTTCCCACTTGAAATTATGCCATAAATTTTGTACTTTTGCCGCCGCAAAAAAATAACCTTATTTATTCATAATCAAAAACTAAAAAAAGAATGAAATCAGTATCTATTAGCGGTTCTCTCAGAGAGAACGTAGGGAAAAAAGATGCAAAGGCCCAGCGCGCACAAGGCATGGTTCCTTGCGCACTTTACGGCGGAAAAGAGCAGAAACTCTTCGTGGTCGAGGAGAAACAGTTCCAAAAATTGCTCTACACTCCGGAGGTCCAGTCCGTTGATTTGGACATCGACGGCTCTGTGGTGAAGGCCATAGTCCAAGAGACCCAATTCCACCCGATTACCGACAGACTGCTGCACGTCGACTTCCTCGAAGTGGTTGACGGCAAGCCCATCACCATCGACATCCCGTTCAAGCTGACGGGCACCTCTCCCGGTGTGTTGAAGGGCGGTTCCCTCAAGAAGAGAGTCCGCAAGCTCAAAGTGCGCGGCCTGCTCGAAAATGTGCCCGAGAGCATTATTGCCGACATCTCCGGTATGGACATCAACGACATGATGAAGATCGGCGACATCAAGGTTGACAACCTTACCATTGTTGACAATCCCAGCAAGGTGGTCGTGGCCGTCATGCCGACCCGTAATGTTGTGGCTGATGAAGCCGCTGAGGGTGAAGAGGCTCAGGCTGAGGCATAGTCCTGCATTAATTTGTAATTAACGTAAAACACATACGATTATGGCAGCAATTGGCTCAATTCGCAAACATGGTGTGGCTCTGATGATCATCATCGGCCTTGCTATGCTGGCATTCATCTTGGGTGACCTTTCCCAAGTGACCCGCACATTCTCCAACAAGAATACGTTGGCCCGTATCGGCAACACCAAGTTGGACAATATCTATAGCAAGCAATATGAGGAAAACACCGCGTTGATGAGACTCATCCAGAACAAGTCCTCCTTCGACGAGAACGAAACCTACCAAATCCACGATATGACGTGGAACCAGATTCTACAAGAACAAGTGCTCGACCAACAACTCGCCAAATTGGGTCTTGGATACGACGAACAGATGATTGAGGATTTCAAGGCTGACATGTTGGCTTCCCTCAACTCGCAGCGTCCCAACCAATATCTGATGCAGTTTGCCCAGGCGTTGGCACAGCAGGTTGGCCCGGAGAACGCCATGGCCGTGCTCTCCAACATTGAAGAATATGCCAACAATGACCAAACCCGCGACCTCTACAACGCATACCAGGCCATCGTGCGTTTCGCCGTCTCCGCTGAGAAGGCAAACCGCTACTCCGCCTTGGTGCAGAACTCACTCTACTTCTCCGACCCCCTGGCCAAGAAGTTGTCTGAGGACAACAAGTCTGCGATGGTCTCCCTGATGTTCGTCAACCCGCAATCCCCGTCTTTCAACAACGTCACCGCCGAGGTGAAAGACAGCGAGGTCAAGGATTTCTACAACAAGCACAAGAAAGACCTCTTCACGATTTATACGCCCAATCGCGATATCGACGTGGCTATCTTCCCGATCAATCCGACTCCGAAAGACTTGCAGGCCATCGAGGACAGTGTGCGTGCCGATTTCCAGCATTTCTCCACCAGCGATCTGCTTGCCTACAGTTCTGAAAAGGGCAACGGCTCTGTGGACAGCACCTACTACAAATCCGACGACATCACCCTTGATACTCTCAAGAACCTGATTTTCAACGTTCCAGTCGGTTCTTTGATCCAACCGTTCGTGTATGAGAACCAGCAATGGTATTTTGGCAAGGTGTACGGTGGCGCTGTGCGTCCCGACTCCGTGTTTGTTGCCGCCGTTGAACTCCCGTTCAAGACCGCCCAGAACACGGGTGCCAAGTATTCCAAGAAAGAAGCTCGCTTGTTGGCCGACAGCCTTAAGAATGTCTTGTTGAGCAACCAGGCCACCATCTTCGAACTTCGTCGTAATTTCTCTGCCAATACCAGCGGTGACACCACTTTCTGGTTGCCCGAGCGCGGTACCATTTCGGAGCTCTACAATGGTCTCGTGAACACTCCGAACGGAGGCATTTATGTCTACAAGGCCACCACGGGTTATATTGTCTTCCAGGCTCTCACCCGCACCGCCCCGATCGAGAAGCGTCAGTTCGTCCTTTACGACTATCCCATTGCCGCTTCCGAAGCCACGCTTGCTAACCTCAAGTCCGAGGCCAATGCGTTTGCCGCTTCCGTCAACAATGCCAAGGAACTCTCCAGCACTGCTGCCAAGAAGGGTATCCAGGTCGTGCAGGGCAACAATGTCACCTCCATGGCTTCTGTCATCAACCAGCTTCCCAACTGCCGCGACATCGTCAGCTGGGCATTTTCCGATGACGTGAAGAAGGACGATATCTCCGATGTCTTCAATGTGGAACGCATGTTCTTGGCAGTCGCCACCGTTCGCAACTTGCGCGACAACGGCGTCCAGAAGCTCAAGGATGTCAAAGACGACGTGAAAAGCATGCTTGAAGGCCAGAAGAAAGCCGAGATGGTGTGTGAGCAGGTCAACAAAGCTCTCGCATCCTCCAACATGCAGGCTCTGGCCCAGCAATATGGCACGCAGGTGATGGACAGCGTCTATCTCTCCTTTGCCGGCGATATTTACCAAAACCGCAATGTGGACGGCATGGCTATCGGCAAGATTTTCGCTCTGCCCACCAACAAACCGACTGCCGTCAACGGCCAGAACATGGTGTATGTGGTGAATGTCAACCAAACCAACAATGCTACCGCCACCCCGGGTTATGCCATGGAGAAGAGCCTTCTGCGCAACAGCCTCATGGGCCGCGAGCGCAACGAGATGTCCATCATCAACTACTTGATCTCTCAAGCCAAGGTTCTGGACAACAGAGGCCGTTTCTATCAGAAATAATTTTTAAATCAATAATTTCAGCGTGGATTAAACCTCTTCCGAAAAGTTTAGTCCACGCTTTTTTTTAATTTGAAAAAAATGGGAAAACCAATCCTGAAATCGCTCGCGCTACTCTTTTTTCTCGTTTTCGCGTGGGGCGTCGCTAAGACTCAGCCCGAGATCCAGCGTCCACAATCCCAGAATTATAACAGCGGTGTCGTCACGGGCAGCATCGTGGATGCGGCAGGTGTGCCCCTGCAATATGCCTCCGTCAATGTGAAAAAGGTCTCCGACTCCACCACGGTGCAGTACGGCATCACCGACGCGGACGGCAAGTTTACACTCGACGGCATACCCTTTGGGCAGTATTATGTCGAAATCCAGTATGTGGGCTATCAGAAATCCACTTCGCAGCCCTTTACGATTTCAAAGGAAAATGCCGTTTTCAGGATTTCCAAGTATAAGATGACCGACAAGAACTCCGAGTTGAACGAGGTGGTGATTCGCGCACAGAAGGATATGCTGCAGACCAACCTCGACAAGACTGTCTTCAACGTCGAATCCAGCATCAACGCCACGGGCCAGACTGCGGTGGAGGTTCTGGAGGAGATTCCTTCGGTGTCTGTTGACGTGGACGGGAACGTGAGTCTGCGTGGCAGCGAAAACGTCACCATTTTGGTGGACGGGCACGCCACGAACCTGACGCTGGACCAGATCCCCGCCGACATGATCGAGAGCATCGAGGTCATCACCAACCCTTCGGCGCGTCTTGAGCCGGACGGCATGGCCGGTATTCTCAACGTGGTGCTGAAAAAGAGACGCGAGTCCAGCTTCAACGGCATGGCCTCGATCGGTGCCAGCACGGCTTTGCTGCACTATGACGGGAAACACCATTTCTATTTGAGCGGCTACAACGGCAATTTGAGTTTCAACTTCCGTTACAACAAGATCAATCTCTTCGTGAGTTACGGCTATCGTGGCGGCAGCTGGCGCAATGCCGGCAATTTGTGGCGCGAATCTTGGTTCGGCATCGGTGACGACCGCGAGATTACCCGCATGGAGCAGGAGAACTACGGCGGATCCCGCAATGGTTTCCACAACGCCTCCTTGGCATTCGACTATTACATCAACAAATACAATACCATCACTTTCAATCTTGGCGGACATTTCGGGCGCATGAATTGGTCGAGCAATATGTGGTCGCTGACCTCCCATGAGGGTGACACGTTGGTGAGCTATGACCAGATTGGCAGCAATGGCAATAAGTTCAACAGCTACGATGCGTCGGTGAACTACAAGAAGACTTTCCTCACACCGGGCCGCGAGCTGACAGCCGACATATATTTCACCCAGCGTAACGGTGACCACAGCGACATGCTGACGCAGAACCACCACGAGGGGATGGACGACCTTTACCAGCACACGCAAACGCTGGAACTCAACCGTGACGCTTCGGCGCAAGTGGACTTTGTGACCCCTGTGGGCAACGGGGGCCGTATCGAGACGGGCTACAAGTTCTCGTATCGCGGGGTGGGGCAGGACTACTCCCTTTTCTCCGGCACTACTGAGGAAAACATGGTGGAAGACTCCCTGCAACGCAATAATTTCCAATACACGGAGCTTATCAATGCGTTGTATTTCATTTATTCCAACACTTTCTGGAAGAAGTTGCAGATGCAGTTGGGCCTGCGCGGCGAGGTCTCCTATACCATCTCCGACCTGAAGTCTTCCGATTTGGTCTATACGTATGTGAACTACAACCATTTTGCCAAGAACTTCTTCTTCCCGACGGTGCATTTGAAGTATATGATCACGCCGGAGCACTCCTTGCAGGCCAGTTTCTCGCGCCGTGTGCAGCGCCCGCGCATCCATCAGCTCAACCCCTTCATCGACTATTCCGACCGCGAGAACCTGCAGCAGGGCAATCCTGCCCTGGAGCCGGAATTCGCCAACTCGTTGGAGCTGGGTTATATGTTCACCCACAAGCAGACCTCCCTCACGCTGACGGCGTTCTACCGTCGCCGCACCAACCTGATTACCCGCTATACGGAAATACTGCAGGATACGCTGGACGATCATGTCTACACGCTGACTTCTTACGCCAATCTCAACAAAAGCCAGAATTTCGGTCTGGAGTTCTACTTCAGCCAGCGCGTGAAAAAGGTTTACAAGGTCAGTGTCACGGGTAGTTTCTACCGCAATGTCATCGACAAGTCCGGCTTGCTGGACGAGAACCTGACCCGCGACTGGGCCTGGAATGCCGGCGTGAACCAGACCTTCACGGTGGGCAAGAATTTCGACATCCAGCTTGACTTCCGCTATCGTTCCTCGCAGTTGACGGCCGGCAGCATGGGCTGGGGCTTGCGTGGAGTGGGGCAGGGAAGACGTTCCGCCAACTACCGCCTCAACTTGGGCGTGAAGAAGGGTTTCCTGGACAACTCTCTGGTGCTGAGCGTGAATATCCGCAATCTGCTCTATTTCATCCCCGCAGTCCGTCAGACGCAAATCGCATCTTGGCAGAATTGCGCCGTGTATGATGAGATGTATGAGCCGAATGTCGATGCGCAAAGCGGCTATTACTCCTATAGTGTCCGTGAAAATCAAGGCTTTAACATCTCTGTCAACCTGACTTACAAACTCAACAACTACCGCAATCGTCCTATGAAAATGTCGGATGACGACGAGTTTGAGGGAATGGGTGGAGAATAGGATTTTTTTGTATTTTTGCCGCTTAAAACAATAAGCACATGGCAAGGAAACTTTTGGCATTTTCGCTGTTGTTGTGTTTCTGCATGACACAGGTTTTTGCGCAGACACAGCAGACCCCATATACTGGTAAAGAGAACGAAAAGGAAAAAGACAAGGATAAAAAGCCCGTCGTTTTTCGTGACCGCTTGATTATGGACATTTACCACACCTTTTGGATGGGCATGCCCAAGGAGGTCAATCACATGAAATTCGACCCGGGTTTCAACGTGTCCGCCATCTGGGATTTCAAGATCAAGCAGAAACCCGTCGCCATCGGTTTGGGTGTGGGCATTTCCTATTATTCCCAGTATAGCGATGCCTTGCTTCTGTACGACGAGACGGACCAAGTGATGCGCTATAACTTGTTGCCTGAAGGGGTGAATTTCAATCGGCTGAAGATGAATTATTTCCATGTGAACATTCCGTTGGAGTTCCGTTATCGTGCGCAAAACGGTTTCAAGTTCACTATCGGCGCGCGCGCGGGTCTGGTCTGTGGTGTCTCGCAGAAATACAAGGGCGACAACCCCCTCAATCCGTCGGATACTTTGAGAATCAAGAATCTCCGCATCGAGAACAAAATGAAATATTGCGTTGACGTGTATGCCCGTATTGGCTGGAAATTTGTGGATGTGTACTACTCTTTCCAGGCGACCCCGATGTTCACGGAAAGCAAAGGCCCCAAAATACGCCCGATGTCAGTGGGCATTTCTTTGAGTATCTTTTAAAATCCTAGCGTTATGTCGGCTTTCTATTTTATGATCATCCTATTTGTGATAGGATATGCGTGTATCGCATTAGAACATCCGTTGAAAATCAACAAGACCGCTTTTGCCTTGATGCTGGGCGTCTTGATGTGGATGGTCCTCATTCTGACAGGTCCGGGCATCTTCGAGGTTTCGGGCCACGGCGCCTCCTGGCAGGCCTATCTCCAGGCCCATCCGGATGCAACCTTTGCCGACTTTATCACAAAAAACCAACTGATTGAACATCTGGGCGACATCGCAGAGATCCTTTTCTACCTGATGGGGGCGATGACCGTGGTTGAGTTGATTGACACCTACGGAGGATTCAGCATCATCACCGACCATATCAAGACCACCAACAAGGTGAAACTGCTTTGGATACTGAGCTTTATCACGTTCTTTTTCTCCGCCATCCTTGACAACCTGACCACAGCTATCGTGATGGTGGCCCTGTTGCGCAAGCTCTTGCCTGAACAGCACGACCGCTGGTTTTTCGGAGGTATGGTGATTCTGGCCGCCAATGCGGGCGGTGCCTGGAGTCCTATCGGGGATGTCACTACCATTATGCTCTGGATTGCCGGCAATGTCTCCACGGGAAGAGTGATCCTCGAATGTCTTCTCCCGAGTTTGATCTCTATGATTATCCCGCTGATTGTAGTCTCCTTTGTCGAGCGGGGTGAGATTGATCCGTCGCAGCGTCCTCAGGAAAATGGCGTGTCTGTGGTGCCCCTTTGGCAGCGTAACCTCATCTTCTTTATGGGTGTGGGCGCTCTGGTGTTCGTCCCGATTTTCAAAATCCTGACGCACCTCAAACCCTATATGGGCATTATGCTCGGCCTTTCCGTCCTTTGGGTGACCACTGAGGTCCTGCACAAGTCGAATGCCGAGGACAAGCGCAGACTGACCATTTCCAATGTGCTCACCCGCATTGACCTGCCCAGCATCCTCTTCTTCCTGGGCATCCTGCTGGCCGTGGCCGGACTGCAGTGCGCAGGTCATCTTGCGATGCTTGCCGGAGGCCTTGATAATGTTTTCAACGGCAATTACTATCTGATAGATACCGTGATCGGCGTTCTTTCGTCCATCATCGACAATGTGCCTTTGGTGGCAGGTGCTATGGGTATGTACTCTTTCCCGATTGACCACGTCTTCTGGGTTTTCCTGGCCTATTGCGCGGGCACGGGCGGCAGCCTCCTGATCATCGGTTCCGCCGCTGGCGTCGCCGTGATGGGAATGGAGAAAATAGACTTCATCTGGTATTTGAAAAAGATTACGCCCTACGCCCTCCTCGGCTATCTGGCCGGTGCCGGTTTCTATGTGTTGCAAGACAAGCTCCTGATTTCCTTGGGCTGGGCTGCGGAACGCGCGGTGACCGCCGCGGCTACCTTGCCTCCGTTGCCGATGTGATGTGTTCCCGAGGTCACTTTCCTGTAGAATAATAATAGCCCTGCGTCCGTGGGGCTATTTCATTTTATAAATCCCTTTGCCAACAGACGAGGACTCTTGTTTTTTCTTCTTTTGCATAGCCGGTGGATTGTGCAAAAAGCCCCCTTTTTTGTATATTTGCAGCCTGAAAGAAATTTTAATCCATTACAATATGAAACACAATATTTGCATTATGACGCTGATAGTTACCGCCGCTGTACTGCTTGGCGGCTGCAAAAAGAAAAACGACAATCAAGTGCTTCTCGACAATCCTTTTATGGAAGAGTGGAACACCCCGTACGGCGTGCCGCCATTCGACAAAATCAAGACTGAACACTACCTGCCTGCCTTCGAGGAGGGCATGAGGCAGCAAAAGGAGGCTATAGATGCCATCGTCTCCAATAAAGAGGAGGCGACTTTTGGCAATACAATCATCCCGTTGGAATACAGCGACGAACTGCTCAACAAGGTGGCCTCCGTGTTTTTCAATCTGCTGGAATGCTGCAACGACGAGGAGATGGAGAAGCTGGCCGACACCATCATGCCGCTCTATACGCAGCATAGCGATGACATTATGCTTAATGCCAAATTGTTCGAGCGCATCAAGAAGGTGTATGAGAACAAGGATAAGGAGCAGCTCAATGACGAGCAGTTGCGCCTGTTGGAGGAGACCTACAAGGGTTTCGTGCGCGGGGGTGCCAACGTGCCGGCAGACAAGCAGGAACGTTTCCGCGAAATCAACACCAAACTGGCTACACTGACCCAGAAATTCGGCAATAATGTGCTCAAAGCCACCAACAGCTATAAGCTGGTTGTGGACGATGTGAACAAACTGGACGGTCTCACCGAACAACAGCTGGTGGCCGCCAAGGAAGCCGCTGACGCCGATGCCGACACCAAGGGCAAGTACGTGTTCACCCTTGATATGCCCACGCTGGAGCCCTTCCTGATGAACTGCAAGGACCGCGAGCTCCGCAAGGAGATATGGACCGCCTATTCCACCCGCTGCCTCGGGGGCGAGTTCGACAACGAGAGCCTTATCAACGAGATTGTGAACCTGCGTCTGGAACGCGCCAACATCATGGGTTATGACAGCTATGCCAACTTCGTACTGGAGGATTGTATGGCCAAGAACGCCGACAATGTCTATCAGTTGCTCAACCATGTGTGGACCCCTGCACTGGCCAAGGCCAAGGAGGAGGCTGCCCTCTACCAGAAGATGATTGACAAGGAGCGCGGTGGCTTCAAACTTGAGCCTTATGACTGGCGCTACTATTGTGAGAAACTCAGAAAGGAGAAATACGACCTCGACGAAGAGGAAATCCGCCCCTACTTCTCGCTCGACACCGCCCGCAAGGGCCTCTTTATGGTCTGCAACAAACTGTATGGCCTGACCTTCCGCGAGAACGAGGAGATTCCCGTCTATCAGAAGGATGTGAAGGTGTATGAGGTCATCGACAACAACGAGGTGATTGCCGTGGTGTATATGGACTTCTTCCCGCGTGCCTCCAAGCGGAGCGGCGCCTGGATGACCAACTTCCGCGAGCAGTACTACGACCGCGACGGGAAGAACATCATCCCGGTGGTCTCCCTGGTGTTCAACTTCACCAAGCCC